>NZ_CP028811.1:1385682-2078524 GCF_003055625.1 Flavobacterium magnum
TATCAAAAGATGATTCCGGATCGGTTTGGCCGTTGGGCCGGGTCATCGGATCAGGTAAAATACCATTAGGTTTTTGCCGAAAAAAATCAGATTTTTACAGGACTTCAAATAACATCCGATGATTGTTTATTTACGCCTGCTCAGTGAGAGTTTCAGTTTTGCGATGAATGCATTGCGCAATAACAAGCTCCGTACTTTCCTTTCGCTGCTGGGCGTGACAATCGGTATTTTTTCGATTATCGCGGTACTTGCAGCCGTAGATTCACTGGACCGGAAGATTACCAAGGATTTAAGCAGCCTGGATAAGAACACGATTTACCTGTTCAACGATTCGTTTGCGCCCACCGATGTACCGCAGTGGAAACGCAACCAGTTCCCGAACATGACCTATGAGGAATACGTGTACCTGAAAGGCGCGATGGGGCAGCTGGACCAGATGGCATACCAGATTTTCACAAAACCCGAGACGCTTAAATACGAATCCAAAACCATGTCCGGCATCAACATTGTGCCCGTGTCATACGAGTTCATCGACATACAGGGGCTCGAGTTCCAGAGCGGCCGTTTCTACACCGAGGCTGAGTCGACATCAGGTGCGCGCGTGGTGGTGATCGGTGATGAGGTCGCGCAGACATTTTTCGGGAATGCTGACCCCATTGGGAAAGGCATCCGGATGTACGGTCAGCGATTCACGGTCATCGGGGTGTTGAAAAAACAGGGTTCCGGCGAAAGCATGGGTCCAAGCAACGACATATCGGCATTTATACCGGTGAATTTTTTACGCCGGATTTATAGTGAAAACAACCGTATGCTCACGAACGTCGTAGTGATCAAGCCCGTAAAAGGCGTCGACATGGATGCTTTTAAAGCCGAACTGGCACAGAAACTGCGCAATTTCCGCGGAATGAAAGCGGGTGATGAGGACAATTTCTTTATTAATGTCTTTTCAGGCCTGACGAATTTCATCGACAACATCATCAGGCAGATGAATATCGCGGGCTGGATCATCAGTATCTTTTCGCTGCTGGTCGGCGGTTTCGGGGTAGCGAACATCATGTTTGTTTCGGTCAAGGAGCGCACCAATCTCATTGGTATCCAGAAATCCTTGGGGGCGAAAAACAAATTTATCCTGTTCCAGTTCTTATTCGAAGCCGTAATCCTGTGTGTCATTGGCGGTATCATCGGGATGTGCCTCGTATTTGTGGTCATGCTCATACTGACCAGGGTGCTGGATTTTGAGTTTGTGCTCGGACTTGGAAATGTGATGCTCGGTACCAGCCTCGCAGTGGGGATCGGATTGATTTCGGGTTTGTTGCCGGCCATCTCGGCATCGCGCCTGGATCCCGTCGAGGCAATCAGGAGCGGGATGTAACCCAGTTACCGCCAGTCACTGAAAGCCATTGCGGCAGTTAAAGGTCGCCTAGTTTCGGGCCCGCCCAACTTGCTTTGGAAACTCCCAAACGTTGCGATGCGCAACATGGCTCTATACGGCTGAAATAAAAAATGCTCCCTTTTGAGGAGCATTTTTATCATACAATATTCGTTTATTCATTGGCTTTCCTGAATTCGGCGATCTGTGCGTCGACCTCTTCCATAGTGCCCTTAAATTCTTTTTTCTCCTCAACCGGAGCACCGCCATCGGTAACAGTCGTTACGCTTACCGTTGCTTTCACGACGCCATCGGTTGCGTTTTTGTCGACTGAAATCTGTTTTTTCACATCATGCTTGATTTCAGTGGTTGCCGCAGCAGCTGCCATGTGTTCGCAGTTTGGATTCGTACAGCCTTTGGCAATACATTCTTCTTTAGACATTGACAAGCATTTGCCTGAAGACGCTTCGCAACACGATGCGGCTTTTGCCGTTGCTGTATGGCTTCCGGCACCCAGGATTGGGGCAATCACCAAACCGATAAGACAGGTTAGTTTGATCAGGATGTTCATCGAAGGACCAGAAGTATCTTTAAAAGGATCGCCGACAGTGTCTCCGGTAACGGCCGCTTTGTGCGCATCAGAACCTTTGTAAGTCATCTCTCCGTTGATCATGACACCCGCTTCGAAAGATTTCTTAGCGTTATCCCATGCACCACCCGCATTGTTTTGGAATACAGCCCAAAGTACACCTGAAACGGTGACACCGGCCATATAACCACCCAGCATTTCAGCAATCAGTTGGTTGTTCTCAGGGTACACCAGTTTACCGATCAATACGATGGCAATCGGGAAACCAATAGTCAGGATACCAGGCAGCATCATTTCGCGAAGTGCCGCTTTGGTAGAAATCTCAACACATTTGCCGTATTCCGGTTTTCCGGTTCCGGCCATGATACCAGGGATTTCCTTGAATTGGCGACGTACTTCATACACCATGTCCATCGCAGCTTTTCCAACAGAATTCATTGCCAGGGCAGAGAATACCACAGGAATCATACCTCCCACGAAAAGCATTGCCAATACCGGCGCTTTAAAGATGTTGATGCCATCAATGCCGGTGAAAGTTACGTAAGCGGCAAACAGTGCCAAAGAAGTCAATGCCGCCGAAGCGATGGCAAAACCTTTACCTGTCGCTGCAGTTGTATTTCCAACCGAATCCAGAATGTCTGTTCTGGTACGTACTTCTTTCGGCAATTCACTCATTTCAGCGATACCACCCGCGTTATCCGAGATTGGTCCGAAAGCGTCGATAGCCAACTGCATCGCAGTAGTCGCCATCATCGCAGAAGCAGCCAAAGCCACACCATAGAAACCTGCCAAAGCATATGATCCCCAGATTGCACCTGCAAATAAAAGTACCGTTGGAAAAGTGGAAATCATCCCCGTTGCCAAACCGGCAATTACGTTGGTTCCGGCACCGGTTGATGATTTTTGTACAATAGCCAAAACCGGTTTTGTACCCAGTCCTGTGTAATATTCAGTTACGGAAGAGATCGTGCCTCCGACAATCAGTCCTACAATAGTCGCGTAAAATACCCTCATCGAGGAAACATCCTGAAGCCCTTCGCCGAAGAAAGTCATTTTCATCGTTTCAGGCAGCATATATTTAACCAGGAAGAAACAGGAAACTGCTGTCAAAATGATGGAAACCCAGTTTCCGACGTTCAAAGCACCCTGTACCTGTTTTTCTTTTGCGTCATTGCTGCTGATTTTTACGAGCATCGTTCCGACGATAGAGAAAAGGATTCCGAAACCTGCGATTGCCATAGGCAGCAAGATCGGGCCTATTCCACCGAATGCATCGGTAATGCTTCCGCCCATGTCCTTAATTACATAGTTTCCAAGCACCATCGCAGCCAAAACTGTCGCGACATACGAACCGAACAAATCGGCACCCATACCCGCAACGTCACCTACGTTATCACCTACGTTATCTGCAATTGTTGCAGGGTTACGCGGATCATCCTCAGGGATTCCGGCTTCTACTTTTCCGACAAGGTCAGCGCCTACGTCAGCCGCTTTGGTATAGATACCACCGCCCACACGCGCAAACAACGCGATGGATTCAGCTCCTAAAGAGAAGCCCGCCAGCGTTTCCAAAACCACGGTCATGCCCTCTGTATCAGTCCAGACACCACCCATAAAAAGGTGGTAGAATATGATGAAGAACCCGGTCAGTCCCAAAACAGCAAGTCCTGCAACGCCAAGACCCATAACCGTTCCGCCGCCGAAAGATACTTTCAATGCCTGTGGAAGGCTTGTACGGGCAGCCTGTGTGGTCCTTACATTGGTTTTGGTCGCGATTTTCATACCCATATTCCCGGCCAGGGCAGAGAAAATGGCACCGAAAATGAATGCAATAACGATTAGCAAGTGTGTTTTTACACCGTCAATGAAAGTGATTCCGGCCAGAGCGGCACTTGCAATCACCACGAAAACGGCAAGGAGTCGGTATTCAGCTTTCAGGAAAGCGAGTGCGCCTTCATAAATGTATTCTGAAATTTCTTTCATTTTACCATCTCCGGCGTCCTGTTTCAAAACCCAGGCCCTTTTGGCCCACATAAACAGTAAACCAATAACTGCCATTACTATTGGCAAATAGATCATCATTGAATCCATAAATAAAAATTTTGTTCTTAATTTAATCGCCTGCAAAAGTAACAAAACATTAACAAAAAACAAGTGGTCGGGGAAGATTGTTTCGGGCGGGAGTTCACTCGCGACGCCATCGAGCGCATTTCCGTGCTTTTGACGGAATCTGCAATGCCCGCCTTAGGCATTTTCGGGCGTTACGGAATTTCGGTTTTAATATCCTGATACGCGGTTTCGCTTCCGCAGATAGTGATGCCACAGCAAGAAAGTGGCGGCCGACCTGTACGGGCTCCAGCTGCTGCTCAGGATTTCCATTTCAGCTTTTGTATGTGTGCCATGTAGTTCTTTGATCGTATTGACAATGGCTATGTCCCCAAGCGGGATGACATCAGCTGCGCCCAGGCAGAACAGTAAATACACATCGATGGTCCAGTTTCCGATGCCTTTAAGACGGATGAGCTCTGCACGAATGTCATCAGCGGGTTTGAAAGGCAGGCTGTCTAAATCAATTTCTTTATTTAAAACCGCTAACGACAGTCCTTTGATGTAATTCGTTTTTTGTCGGCTTACCCCAGCTTCGCGATATGTTTCGTCAGGAAGTTCAGCGAGGAATTTTGGTTCAAAAGTATCGACTTTGGCTCTAAGTTTTCCAAAAACAGCACGCGCAGAATCAATAGAAACCTGCTGCTCTAAAATCAACAACGAGAGCGTCTCAAATCCTGGCGGACGTTTTGGGATTTCGGGAAGGCCGTAGGTGTCGATGATATTGGCAAAGACAGCATCTGTCTCCCTAAGAAAATCAAACCCTTCCTGCATCAGAAGTAAAATCCGAAAGACCCTTTTACCCCAAAATTGTTCGTATTGGGTCCGATGTAACTGCCGCGCCACGCAAATTCAATCCGGAATACCTTAAAAATATTCCCGATACCGGCATTGTATTCCCAATAGAAATCCTCGGGCGCCTGATAGGTCAGCCCTGAAGGGATGTTGACCAGGCGATTCTTGTCGCTGATGGTTCCGTAAACCCCTTTGAATCCGATGGTTTCGCGCCAGTTCAGTTTCCTTAAGAACGGAATCCTCGAGAAAATCCTGCCCCCAAAGTTGTGCTGCAGCTGTATCGTCGCGTACGTATCGGCTTCAAATTCATAAAAATCCAGAAGGTTGAATGTGTTTTCTATCGAAAAGTAGGTCTGGTTTCCCGGCACGATGCTCATCAATCCGAGCGGGATGTAGCTGTAGGTCTTACCGAGTTCAGTAATAACGTCCAGCCTTCCCAAACCGCCAATATTCATCGGCTGCTTGTAGTACAATTGAAACCTTTCATAGTCGAAATCGCTGTTCAGGACGCCTTTGAGTCCCTGGCTGTAATTGAGGAAAACGCGTGGGAAAGGACTGTCAACCGTATGCCTTTCCACACCATAACCTGAAGTTTTCCTGCGTGGCGTATAATCAATCTGAAGGTTCAGTTCTGATTGGGTGATGTCAGATTTGATGTGCTGTTGTGTCAGATCCGTATAGTAAGCCAGGCTGAAAGTGGGCGATGCTGACGCCAAAGTACGGTATGAAAATCCAGCCTGGAACGTCAGGTTCTTCACGGGTTCTATTTCCAAAGCGACGGAACTGAGGTTTATGTTCGTCAGCTTGCCATTGCTACCGCTTGTAAACAAAGCCGACGAGGCAAAACTGCGCCCTAAAATATCGTTGGTGGTGGTTAAACTCGCGCCGATCTGCTCGATGTCCCGTCGGTTTCCGCCCGATAAGATCAGCCTGTTCTTGCGATTCAGCAGCCACATGCCGGTCAGTCCGTACTTAAATTTGTCATCCTTGAAGCCGTAGGCCACATATCCCTGGATGCGCCACGGGTCATTCTGTCCGAAATAGGTCCGTCCGCCGGTGCGTATCCTTAAACCCTCTACTTCATTGTATCCGAAGGTGGAAAAAATCGGGCCATAATCGAAATGTCCTTTTTGGATATAGCCGCTTCCGATGATTTCGACGAGGCTGTACAGTTGCCGGAATTTTTTGTTTGTCTTGAGCGTATCCAGCATTTTGTATACGCCCACTTCATCCTTGTTCAGGTTTTCGAAGCGATTTTCCTCCCAGAATTCATCGGGCTTGGTATACACCGACTCGTCAAATTGGTTGACGTCTTCCTTGTAAAAATTGTCCGGTTTTTCAATATCAAACTGGTGGTTACGGTATAATGTCGTGCGCTTTCCATAGACACCGCGTGATTTCTCCTTCTTGTTGAGCGCAAAATCAGTCATCATGTAGTCGCGCTTGAGCAGGAAAACCGAATCGTTCAGCACGTCAAATTGCTGCGCGATGTAAATTTCCTTGACCCAGTTGATGTTCGCGCTTTTGGTCACGGCCATATTGATGTCCTTGATGGCCCAGGTCGTGTCGTTCACCCAAAAATCCCCCTTGAAGGTCAGTTCATTTTTACGCCGCGGATAATACACTATATTATAGCACCATTTTTTATCGATGAAGGCGCTGTCAGCCAGTACATAATTGTAAACGTCGATACCTGTCCTCGAAAGCGGACTCGTGAAGGCCTTGTCAAAAAACTTCAGGTAATTGTCATAGATGTCGTAATCGGCATACAAATCCTTGATGAATGAAATGAGCTGCTGGTTGTTGCTGAAGCCGGAGTTCTTGTTGGCCTTCAGTATTTCCTTGACCTTATTTTTGACATTGTCGCCGTAAACGTCCGAAAGTGCTTCGTTAATGAAAATCGGCAGGTAGGTTTTTCCGGTCACATCAGAAGTGTCGACGGAATTAAAGATAAACTCCATGCCTTTAAAAATGCGGCTTTTCATGAAGGCACTGTCGATGGTGTTCATGTCAAATTCTACCTTCTCGTACTTTTCCATCTGGTATTGCTTGAACATGCGGAGTCCGTTCTTGCGTTTCCGCGCCCAGATTTTCCTTAGGATATCAATTGCGGGATTGTTCTTCTTCGAAGTTTTCCCAGAATAAATCTTGACTTCCTCAAGCTGCCTCCCTGATTTCAGGACGACTTTCATGTTGTAGGTCACGGCTTTATCCAGCGTGATTTTGACGGTGTCGTATCCAACAAATGAAATCTGCAGCGAGGTACGGGTTTCATTGGATTCCAGATAAAAGCGTCCGTCTTCGTTGGTGATGATGCCTTCGGAAGTACCCGGAAAACCAACATTGGCATAAGGCACAGGTTTGTTGTCTTCGTCAAGCACGATGCCGCTGACTTTGGTCTGCGCGAGTGATAAAACCGTAAAAAGCAGGAATATAATGGAAAGGAAATTCTTTTTCATGGGCATAAAAAACGTCACCGTGTTTGCGACGGAGGGTCAAATATAGTTAATTAGATAATTGGGTTATTGGAAATTTAAAAAATTAGCAATTGCACACCACAGCCAAAGTGCGTATTTCCCTGCCGTGGAAATCAAGTTCCATGTTGCTGATTATGGAATGATTGCCGAAAAAAAAACCTCCCAACAAAGGAGGTCTTTCATTTTATATTTGTGTGGATAAAAGCTGTTTTCCAAATGGCTAAAGTGATTACTTCTTGTACATCACCTTTTTCACCGCTTTCACTACATCATCGGCATTCGGAAGCCACTCTTTGAGCAGCGTCGGGGAGTACGGTGCCGGCGCATCGGCGGTAGTGATCCTCTGGATGGGCGCATCAAGGTAATCAAACGCCCTTTCCTGCACGATGTAAGTGATTTCAGAAGCGACACTTGCAAAAGGCCACGCTTCTTCGAGGACCACCAGTCGGTTGGTTTTCCTGACCGATTTTAAGATGGTTTCATGATCCATCGGACGCACAGTGCGCAAATCGATGATTTCGCACGAAATGCCGTCTTTCTCTAGGGTTTCGGCAGCAGCAAATGCTTCCTTGATGATTTTCCCGAACGACACAATGGTGACGTCTTTTCCTTCGCGCTTCACCTCTGCCACGCCCAACGGAATGGTGTATTCGCCTTCCGGCACTTCGCCCTTATCGCCATACATTTGTTCCGATTCCATGAAAATCACCGGATCGTTGTCACGGATGGCCGATTTTAGAAGTCCTTTTGCATCATATGGTGTCGATGGGACTACGACTTTCAATCCCGGGGTATTGGCGAACCAGTTTTCAAAAGCCTGCGAATGCGTGGCACCCAACTGTCCTGCAGAAGCTGTAGGCCCGCGGAATACCATAGGCATGGGGAATTGTCCTGCTGACATCTGGCGCATTTTTGCGGCATTGTTGATGATCTGGTCGATACCGACCAGTGAAAAGTTGAAAGTCATATACTCTACAATCGGACGGCAGCCGTTCATCGCAGATCCTACCGCAATCCCGGCAAAACCAAGCTCGGCGATCGGCGTGTCAATGACGCGTTTGGGCCCGAATTCGTCGAGCATGCCTTTTGACGCCTTGTACGCTCCGTTGTATTCCGCAACTTCTTCGCCCATCAGGTAAACCGACTCGTCACGGCGCATTTCTTCGCTCATCGCTTCGGCAATGGCCTCTCTGAATTGTATCGTTTTCATGTGTTATGGATTGTTTTCTTCTGTTAAATGAAACGCAAAAATAAAAATTTTTTATCCGCTCAAGGCATTATTTGGGCTTTAATTCTGTTGGAGCCAATTCCGTTGTCGCCTGTATCTTGCCGTTGATAAACAACCGCGACTTAAAACGTCGTACGAAATCGTTATAATGCTGTAATCTATTATGCGCGCATAGTTTATTTTATAAAATAAATTAGTATTTTCGCGGTTCGAAATATTCAATAAATCTTATAAAATGAAAATATTAGTTTGCATCAGCCATGTGCCTGATACTACTTCGAAAATCAATTTCACGAACGGAGATGCTGAATTTGACACGAACGGGGTGCAGTTTGTCATCAATCCCAATGATGAGTTCGGGTTGACGCGTGCCATCTGGTTCCAGGAACAGCAGGGTGCGAATGTGACCGTAGTGAATGTGGGCGGTGCTGATACTGAGCCGACTTTAAGGAAAGCGCTGGCCATCGGTGCGAATGAAGCAATCCGGGTGAACGCCAATCCAACCGATGGTTTTTATGTAGCGACACAGTTGGCCGAAGTAATCAAAAACGGCGGATATGACTTAGTGATCGCAGGAAAAGAGTCTTTGGATTACAATGGCGGGATGGTTCCGGGAATGATTGCCGGACTGCTGGGCTACAATTTCCTGAATTCCTGCATCGGGATTACCGTTGACGGCAACACCGTGAAAGCGTCACGCGAGATTGACGGTGGAAAAGAAACCGTTTCGACTTCCTTACCTTTAATTATAGGAGGGCAAAAAGGTCTCGTGGAAGAGAAAGACCTGCGCATCCCGAACATGCGTGGCATCATGACCGCACGCACCAAAGCGTTGACCATCCTCGAGCCCGTGGCGGCCCCTAGCGAGACAAAAGCAGTGAAGTTTGAAAAACCGGCGCCGAAATCTGCGGTGAAAATGTATACCGTCGATCAATTGGATGAGCTGGTAAACGCCCTGCACAACGAGGCAAAAGTTATTTAAGCCGAAAGGAAAGTGTGGCAAGTCAAAACCGACTTCATCACGTTAAGGCTTCAGAACGAACATAAAATGTAAAAATTCATCATTTAAAATAACAAAAGATGTCAATATTAATATACGCGGAATCCAGCGAGGGTAAATTCAAGAAAGTAGCTTTTGAGCTGGCGTCATACGCGAAAAAAGTAGCCGGGGATTTGGGTACCACCGTCACGGCAGTCACCGTAAACGCAGGAGATGTATCGGAATTATCGAAATACGGCGTCGACAAAGTCCTCAAAGTAAATAACGCTGCATTGTCCGCGTTCAATGCAAAGGCTTACGCCGACGTCGTGAAGCAGGCAGCAGACAAAGAAAATGTAAAACTCGTGCTGTTGTCATCAACCACTGACAGTTTATATATGGCGCCCCTGGTGGCGGTAGCCTTAAAAGCGGGTTATGCGTCGAATGTGGTTGGCTTGCCGGTATCCACTTCGCCATTCCAGGTGAAAAGGAACGCTTTCTCGAACAAGGCTTTCAACATCACAGAAATCTCGACAGACGTCAAGGTGCTGGGACTTGCGAAAAACTCCTATGGCATATACGAAAATGCGTCGTCTTTGGCAGAAGAGGATTTCAATCCGACATTAAATGATGCCGATTTCAGCATCAAGGTCGAATCAGCCGAGAAGTCATCAGGAAAAGTAACCATCGCCGATGCCGAAATCGTGGTTTCAGGAGGGCGTGGACTTAAAGGACCTGAAAACTGGGGTATGCTGGAGGACATGGCATCCGTCCTGGGCGCTGCAACAGCTTGCTCAAAACCGGTGTCGGATTTGGGCTGGAGGCCACACAGTGAGCACGTGGGTCAGACCGGAAAGCCGGTTGCGACGAACCTCTATATTGCAGTGGGGATTTCGGGCGCGATCCAGCATATAGCGGGGATCAATTCTTCCAAAGTGAAGCTCGTCATCAACAGCGATGCCGATGCACCGTTTTTTAAGGTAGCCGATTACGGTGTGGTGGGTGACGCGTTCGAAATAGTACCAAAGCTTACTGAAAAGCTGAAGGCGTTCAAGGCACAGCATTCGTAAGCAAAAACATATCCATTTAGGCTGTCTGTTCTGGCAGCCTTTTTTGTTTGGATGCACAACAAACGGGCGTTTGTTTCCACAAAATACTGACCTTTTGTACTTTACATCGGGCAAGCGGCAGTGGTGTGCATTCCGTGCCACCGGGAAAAACTATTTTCCGACAATACCTTTATTTTTTTTAAATTATATCATATAGATTGTATTTTTGCAGTTATGAGCTTAGTAAAATTAACCATAAAGGGCATTTCATACAGCCAGACACAAAACGGCGCGTATGCGTTGATCCTGAATGAGGTGGACGGCGACAGGAAATTGCCGATTGTAATTGGTGCATTTGAGGCACAATCTATTGCCATCGCGCTTGAAAAGGAGATTAAGCCGCCGCGTCCGCTGACCCATGACCTGTTCCGCAATTTTGCCGATCGTTTTGACATCGTGGTCAAACAGGTTATTATCCACAAGCTCGTCGACGGCGTTTTTTATTCAAGCATCATCTGCGAAAGGGATAAGATTGAGGAGATTATCGATGCACGTACTTCGGATGCGATCGCATTGGCATTGCGTTTCAATGCGCCGATATTTACCTATAAGAACATCCTTGACAAGGCTGGGATTTACCTTAAGGTGAATCCGCTTGAGAATGAAAAGACGTCCCATGACATGGACGATGTACTCACGACCCCGGAAACTTTTGGGCTTGGCGAAACCCAGCAATCAGGGCAGTATACCAAGCACAGCCTTTCTGAACTGCATGACATGCTTGACGGTGCAGTGCGCGATGAGGACTATGAGAAGGCGGCCAAAATACGCGACGAAATCTCGAAGCGGGAGAGTTAAGCGCCAAACGGGCATTGTCGGACTAACAAATTAAACAGAAACATGAAGCAGTATTTGGATTTGGTGAAGCACGTCATGGATAACGGCACGCAAAAAGGCGACCGTACCGGAACCGGGACAAAAAGCGTTTTCGGGTATCAGATGCGCTTTGACCTTGAAGAGGGTTTTCCGATGGTAACGACGAAGAAACTCCATTTGAAGTCAATCATATACGAGCTGCTGTGGTTTTTGAAAGGCGAAACCAACATTGCTTACCTCAATGAAAATGGCGTGAAGATCTGGGATGAATGGGCTGACGAAGACGGTAACCTCGGACCGGTTTACGGACACCAATGGCGCAATTGGAACAGTGAAGAAATCGATCAGATTTCTGAGTTGATCGACACGCTCAAAACCAACCCAAACAGCCGCCGTATGTTGATTTCGGCCTGGAATCCTTCGGTGCTGCCGGATACTTCAAAGTCTTTTGCCGAAAATGTAGCCAATGGAAAAGTGGCTCTACCGCCCTGTCATGCATTTTTTCAGTTTTATGTAGCTGATGGAAAGCTTTCGTGTCAATTATATCAGAGGAGTGCGGATATCTTTTTAGGTGTTCCTTTTAATATCGCTTCCTACGCTCTTTTAACGATGATGATTGCGCAGGTTTGCGATTTGAAACCGGGTGATTTCATCCACACTTTTGGTGATGCACATATTTATAACAATCATATCGAACAGCTCGAATTGCAGTTAAGCCGCGAACCAAGACCCTTGCCAACAATGAAACTGAATCCGGAAGTGAAAAACATCTTCGATTTTACTTTTGAGGATTTTACATTGGAAAATTACGATCCGCATCCACACATTAAAGGTGCGGTGGCAGTATAACGGCATAAAAAAATCCGCTCTGAGGCGGATTTAGTTTTTTTCAAATCTGTTGATTACAAAGCCAACACGCTGTTTTCAGCATTGGCGAAGTCATTCCACTGAAAAGAATCGGCTTCAGTCTCGTTGATGAACGTGCCATCAACAAGGTAACGGAATTCGTAAGACGCGTCTTTCCCTAAATCGAAAGTACCTTTGAACGTACCGTTTTTCATCTTGCTTAACCCACCTTCAGCAGGATTCCAATTGTTGAAATCACCGATTACTGCAGCGGTATTTGCTTCCTTAGCTTCGACTGAAAAAGTAACTTTTACAACCGGTTTTGTTTTTATAACTTGTTTCTTGATTCCCATAACTTATTCTATTTTAGAATTATAGCGCAAAGAAAATGAATTCAGATCAAAGCGCAATAGCAGTCCTGACGATTTGTCGCATTGGCAAAAAGTATGTTATAAATACGGTATATTCTTAATTTTTAGCAGTTTAAATTTCATATGTTAAAAACGAAAGCCTTTGCACGGTAAATTATTGTCAGCCTCCGATTGTTACTTTTCAAAAATAATTTTACCTTTAAATGCCAAATAACCCCGATGATGGACAAGGAAACACACGAACAGTACGAATATGCGCGCAACCGCTTACGCCAGAAAAAGTACCTTTTCTATCATTTTGTGTTGTTCCTGATTGGCAGCCTGTTTATGTTTGTTGCCAATGAATTGCTGAAATACGGCGAGCCTGAAGCGTGGGACATTTGGGCATCAACGGTCTGGTTTTTCATCATCATCCTGCATTTCATCAAGGTCTATGTTATCGACCGCTTCATGAACAAGCAGTGGGAGCGGGAACAGATCGACCGCCTGATGGCAAAACAGCAAAACCGCCTGCGCCAGCTTGAAGCCAAAATCGATTCCGAAAAAAATTAAGAAACTCACATGGTTATAATGATTGCCGCTGCCGCAGAAAACGATGCGCTCGGAAAAGACAACGACTTATTGTGGCACCTGCCCGACGATTTCAAAAGGTTCAAACAACACACTTCAGGGCACCACATCATCATGGGACGCAAAACTTTTGAAAGCTTCCCGAAACCGCTGCCTGACCGCGTCCATATTGTCATTACGAAGCAGAAGGAGTATCGTCCGGAGGGCTGTATCGTTGTGGGCAGTATGGAAGAGGCACTGTCCAGGGTTCCGGCCAACGAAGACGCATATATTATTGGAGGCGGACAGATTTATGAATTGGGCATGGCCTTTGCCGACAAACTCGATATTACACGTGTACACGCACGTTTTGAAGCCGATGCGTTTTTTCCGCAGATCAATCCGCATTTATGGAAAATGACCGCCAATGAGTTCCATCCGAAAGATGACAGACATTCCTACGATTTCAGTTTTCAGGCTTTCGTCAGAAAATAAAGCCGGTTTTCCCCAAATCTCACTTATCTTTGCAAAAAAATAATTCGTGCCGGAACATATCACACCGTATAAAGATTCGCAATTGGGCAAAAAAGCCCAGGTCACACAAATGTTTGATACCATATCAGGCAGTTATGACGGACTGAATCGGGTCATCTCATTTGGAATTGACATCAAATGGCGCAAAAAAGTGCTCAATATGGTTGCCGCAACCCGTCCGGATACCATCCTCGACATTGCTACCGGCACCGGCGACCTTGCAATCTTAATGGCTGCAACGACTGCCAGGCAGATTATCGGGCTTGACATTTCAGCAGGCATGCTCGAGGTCGGGAAGATGAAGATTGCCGACAGGAAACTTTCCGATAAGATCCAGATGGTGATTGGCGATTCGGAGAAAATGGATTTTGCAGACAATACGTTCGATGCCATTACCGTCGCTTTTGGCGTCCGTAATTTCGAAAACCTTGAGAAAGGCCTGGCCGAAATCCTTCGTGTGCTCAAGCCGGGCGGCCTCTTCGTGATTCTTGAGACCTCGCAGCCCCAAAAGTCGCCATACAAGCAATTTTACCGTTTTTACTCTAAAAACATATTGCCGCTGATCGGCAGGATGTTCTCAAAAGACAATGCCGCGTACAAATATTTATCCGATTCCGCTTCGGTTTTTCCTTATGGCGAGGCGCTGAACAATATTTTACGGAAAACGGGGTTTATAGAAGTCCAGTCGCTTCCGCAGACATTCGGCGTGGCTACGATTTATTCAGCATCGAAAAAATAATATGAAAAAGGTTTTTTTCTCCATAATGGTATTTGTCGGCACGGTGGCCCAGGCGCAGTTTGGGAGCCTTTTCGCAAAGAACCCAATCATCAACCTGGAGAATTTTGACAAGCAACGCGTGCATTGGGGATATTTTCTCGGATTCAATTCCTACGATTTCAAATTTGATTATAAGACCACACCGGACGTGGATGTCCTGGTCGAATCTTCTATCGGTTTTAATGTGGGACTGGTCGGAAACCTTCGTTTCAATGACTATTTCGACCTTCGTTTTGAACCCGGACTGTATTTCAACCAACGAAACCTGACCTTCCCGGGTTTTACGAACACCTTCGACGGGTTGCGCGAAGTCAAATCGACGTACATCCACTTTCCGCTTTTACTGAAGATATCTTCAGTACGGACCGGGAATATCAAACCCTATGTCGTTGGGGGCGTCGGCAGCGCGCTGAACCTTTCAAGCAATGCCACCGCCAAGGATGACAACGCCAACAACCGTTTCAGGATGATCAAATGGACAAACTTTTATGAAGTGGGCGTGGGGATTGATATTTACTTCGAATACTTTAAGTTCTCGCCATCCATACGTGGCGTGTTCAGCTTAAACGATGAGCTGGTGCGCGACAACGACCCGAACAGCCCGTGGACATCCAACATCGAGAAGATGACGACCAGGGCGGTATTTGTGAATTTCACTTTTCACTAAGCGCTACGCCGCAGGCAAGACGTGCCTGTTACTTTCTCCTGAATTCGCTGAGTATGATTGCTGTGGCCGTGGCTACGTTCAGGCTTTCGGTTTGCTGCAGTTTCCCGAACCGCGGTATCGCGATCCGTTTTGTAGCGTACTTTTCAACCGCTTTGGAAATGCCATTGGCCTCGTTGCCCATGATGATAATGCCTTCGGCTGGCAGTTGGGTTGTGTAGATGTTTTCGCCGTCCATGAAGGTCCCGAAAACCGGCATTTTGGTGTTCACCAGAAAATCTTCGAGATTGACATAACTCACGTTCACGCGCGCAATCGAACCCATCGTCGACTGCACAACTTTCGGGTTGTAAAGGTCTGCCGTTTCCTGCGAGCAGGCGATCTGCCCGACACCAAACCAGTCGCAGAGCCGGATGATGGTCCCGAGGTTTCCCGGATCGCGGATGTCGTCCAGTGCGACAATGAGGCCCGACTGCGTAATTTCTGCGGAAGCGGGAATCCTGAAAACCGCCAGCGCATTGTTCGCCGTTGTGAGCGCGCTCATTTTTCTAAGGTCCGTTTCCCCTACCATCGTTTTTTTTGAAAGCGCGATTTCAGCAAAGAGATTCTCAGTGGTGTACAGGTGTTCCAGTTCAAAATGGGATGCCAGCAGTTCGCCGATCACCTTGACGCCTTCGGCTATAAACAAGCCGTGGGCGGTGCGGAACTTTTTTTGGTGCAGCGACGAGATTAACTTTATTTGGTTTTTACTAACCATGGAAAAAATGTACTTTTGGATAAATTTCTGCGACCACTTGAGACACGCATTTGCAAAAATAGCTTTAATTATTATACTCGGGATGATTTATTCCGGATGTGATGCCGTCAAAAGGGTGCCCAAGGGTAAAAGCCTGCTGATTGACAACAACATCACCGTCAACGGCGAAAAATACAAATCGGGCGTGGTGAATGACCTGCTGTACCAAAAGCCCAACAGTTCGATACTGGGATACCGGTTTCGCCTGAACCTATACAACCTGGCCAAGAAAAATCCCGATTCCTCCTACAAGGCGAAATTTTTAAACCACCCGAAGAAATACGCGCGGCAGGTGAAGCTGCTTTCAGCCAAGCAGGTGGCGCGTAAGGGACAGTCTTTCTGGTATTTCGGTGTACATAATTTCCTCAAGAAGATCGGTGAGGCGCCCGTGATCATTGACGAAACCAAGATCAAGAAATCCATCGCGCGGGTGAAGGCCTATTATTTCAACAACGGCTACTATGATGCGGAAGGCACCTACACGATCGATACCCTTGCAGGCAAAAAAGGTAAGGTGAATTATGCGTTCACGAAAGGCAAAGTGTCAAAGCTTGATTCGATCCGGACAAAAATACAGACACCGGCACTGGATTCACTTTACCAAACGACCAAGCAATTGTCGCAGCTCAGGAAAGGCGATGAATTCAAGACCGAAAATTTTGATGCCGAGCGCAACCGGCTCAACACCTATTTCAGGAACAACGGTGCGTTTTATTTCCAGCAGGGCAACATCACGTTTAACCTGGATACGATCAAGTCGACCAGCAAGACCAATGTGGAAATGGTGATCAGTGACCAGAGCGTGCGTGCCGGCGATTCGAGCTATACCAAACCATTCAGGTTGTATAAGATCAGCAAGGTGAACATCATCACCGACAATGCCAACGACGTGGACAAAACCAGGATTGCAGACAGCGTCACCTACAATAATTTTAACCTCTACAGTTACAAAAAACTCAAATACCGTCCAAAGGCGATTACCGATGCCGTGTTTATTGCGCCGGGGACGCTGTATTCCGATTTTCGGACAAACCTTACCGTGCGGTACCTGGGCAACCTGAAAATTTTTAATTACCCGCTGGTGCAGTACAAGGTCGATGAAAACGATGACAACGCGCTCGTGGCGACAATCATCCTGACTCCCCGACCGAAATACAGTTTCGGGGCGTCGCTCGATTTTACGCATTCAAACATCCAGGATTTCGGGATTGCGGCCACCACCTCGCTGACGATCCGGAACGTCTTTAACCGGGCTGAAACGCTTGAAATTGCCGCCAGGGGCAATATCGGTTCTTCCAAAGACCTGGCAAATCCGGACAACACCTTTTTCAATATTTCCGAATACGGACTGGATGCCAAACTGAATTTTCCACGCGTACTGCTTCCGTTCAATACAGAGCATATCATCCCGAAAAAAATGATTCCTTCCACTTCGCTGAATTTTGGATTTGCCAAGCAACGCAACATCGGGCTTGACAAGGAAAATTTCACGGGATCGATGACCTACAACTGGACACCGAAGCGGAACCACAGCGCGCGTTTTGATCTGTTCAACATCCAGTATGTCAATAACCTGAACATCGGCAACTATTTTGAAGTGTACCGCTCATCATTTACCGCACTGAATGACCTGGCCAAAACATACAATGCCAACCCGGCGTATTTCAGGGACAATACGGTCGATCCGGACAAACGCGAACTTTCGATTCCGGAGGGGACAACAGGTTTTACCGATGATGTGATTAAGAACGGCTTCGGGCCGCAGCAGGGTTCGGATGATTTCAGGACGATAAAGAGCATCGAAGAGCGACGCAAAAGGCTGACCGAAAACAACCTGATCCTCGCAACGAGCTACAGTTTTTCGAAAACAACCAAAAGTTCGCTGACCGACAATGATTTTTACATTTTCAGGACCAAGTTAGAATCGGCCGGGAACGTACTATCGCTTTTCGCCACCGCCACCAAAACCATTGACAATGGGATTTCGAAGAAGCGTGTTTTCGGTATTGAATATTCCCAGTACTTCAAAACAGAGCTTGAGTACATCAGGCATTGGGATTTCAATCGGGAAAAAGTGCTGGCGATACGCGGTTTTTTTGGTATTGCGATTCCGTATGGCAATTCGACGAGCGTACCATTTTCAAGGAGTTATTTCGCGGGTGGATCCAATGACATCCGGGCGTGGCAGCCCTACAGTCTGGGCCCGGGCCGAAGCGGTGCGATCAACGACTTTAACGAGGCCAACCTCAAGCTGACGACGAGCGCGGAAATGCGTTTCAAGATTTTCAACAGTTTCAAAGGTGCCGTATTTGTTGATGCCGGGAACATCTGGAATGTCTTCGACGACGGGCCCTATGAAGCCGAAGGCGGAAACTTCGAAGGCATCAGGTCGCTGAAGGATGTGGCCGTAGGTTCAGGATTCGGACTGCGGTATGACCTGAGCTTTTTCGTGGTCCGCGTCGACATGGGATTCAAGACATACAACCCCGCGGATACGTCGGGTAAAAAATGGTTCCGCGAGTACAACTTTGGGAACTCGGTTCTAAATATTGGCATTAATTATCCGTTCTAAAATAAGAATTGTTATTTTTGTAAACTTAACTTTAAACAGACACAAACTATGGGCCACAATATAAAACCGGGGGTTGCGACAGGCGATCAGGTACAGGAAATTTTCAGGTATGCCAAAGAGAAAGGCTTTGCCCTTCCGGCAGTCAATGTGACCGGGTCCAGTACCATCAACGGTGTCCTGGAGACCGCTGCAAAGCTGAAAGCGCCCGTGATCATCCAGTTTTCTAATGGTGGTGCCCAATTCAATGCAGGCAAGGGGCTTTCAAACGCCGCTGAGCAATCGGCGATTTTAGGCGCGATTGCCGGAGCGAAACACATCCATACTTTGGCAGAAGCATATGGCGCGACGGTCATTTTGCATACAGACCATTGTGCAAAAAAACTGCTCCCATGGGTTGACGGCCTGATTGAAGCCAGCGAAAAACACTTTGCCGAAACAGGCAAGCCGCTTTACAGTTCGCACATGCTTGACCTGTCTGAGGAGCCGATGCATGAAAATATCGAAATCTGTAAGCAATATCTCGAGAGGATGAGCAAAATGGGGATGACCCTTGAAATCGAGCTTGGTATTACCGGTGGAGAGGAAGATGGAGTCGACAATTCTGGTGTCGACCATTCCGAGCTGTATTCGACGCCCGAAGACGTGGATTACGCGTATTCAGAACTGCTGAAGGTTAGTCCGCGTTTCACCATTGCCGCAGCTTTCGGTAATGTACACGGCGTTTACAAGCCAGGCAATGTGAAGCTTACGCCAACCATCTTAAGGGATTCGCAGGAGTATATCCAAAAGAAGCACAATACCGGAAAAAATCCGGTTGATTTCGTATTCCACGGCGGTTCCGGATCGACGGTGGAAGAAATCAGGGAAGCAATCAGTTATGGCGTGATCAAGATGAATATTGATACCGACCTGCAGTTTGCTTTTACAGAGGGCATACGCGATTACATGACCGGAAAAATCGATTACCTGAAAACACAGATAGGCAATCCAGAAGGATCGGACGCCCCCAACAAGAAACATTACGACCCGAGGAAATGGGTGCGCGAAGGTGAAGTGACTTTCAACGCGAGGCTGGAACAGGCTTTTGCCGATTTGAACAACGTAAATACTTTGTAGAACTGAATTAAGTTTGTTCGTTTGTAGTTTATCGTTTCTTACCTTAGAAACCCACCGCAGGCAACAAAATCATAGACAAATAGACTTAAATATGGCTTGGTTTAAAAGAACAGAAAAAGGAATTACAACCGCTACGGAAGATAAAAAGGATGTGCCTAAGGGACTCTGGTACAAATCACCCACCGGTAAGATCATCGACGCCGATGAATTGGCACGAAACCTTTACGTATCACCCGAGGACGGTTTCCACGTTAGGATCGGCAGTAAGGAATATTTTGAGATCATCTTCGACAATAACGAATTTAAGGAGCTCGATGCCAAAATGACGTCGAAAGACCCCTTGCATTTCGTGGATACCAAGAAGTATTCCGATCGTCTTAAAGATGCCATGGACAAGACCAAGCTGAAGGACGCAGTACGTACCGGAGTTGGAAAATCGAAAGGGCGCGACCTCGTTGTGTGCTGCATGGATTTCGCGTTCATTGGCGGTTCTATGGGTGCCGTTGTCGGGGAGAAAATCGCACGCGGTATTGACTACTCGATTAAAAATAAAGTCCCGTTCGTAATGATTTCCAAATCTGGTGGAGCCAGGATGATGGAGGCGGCCTATTCGCTGATGCAGCTCGCCAAGACTTCGGCAAAGCTGGCGCAACTGGCGGACGCTAAAATTCCATACATTTCACTTTGCACCGATCCTACGACGGGAGGCACAACCGCGTCCTACGCCATGTTGGGCGATGTCAACATTTCCGAGCCGGGTGCTTTGATCGGGTTTGCCGGGCCACGTGTGGTAAAAGATACAACGGGCAAAGAATTGCCTGAAGGTTTCCAGACCGCCGAGTTCGTCCTCGAGCATGGTTTCCTGGATTTTATCACACCCCGTAAAGAATTGAAAAACAAGATCAATCTCTTCCTCGATTTGATTCTCAATCAAAATATAAGATAAAACCTACAGTTTTACCGAAAACTGCCTTAAAAATACCCACTAGTGGGTATTTTTTTTATCGTATACCTTCGTCATCTTTGTACTGTTCAAACCACTATAATGGCTGTGACCGCGTCACCTCCCGTGTAGTTTATTTTTTTGGGGACGATTAGATAAACTACGTGCAACTGGTTGAGATGGCCGGTTATGGGTCCTGCACTTTTCTTGAGCTTAGGGGGCTTTAGATTTGGAAAATTATCCCGATTCATTTCATTCGTGATGAAATAATCGGGATATGTTTTTTTACCTTAGTGCCAAATCTTAAGATCATGCTCAAAAAGATATTCTTCGTTTGTTTATTGGTACAGCAAATGGCTGCCCAGTCCGTATTGCCGCTGATTCCGTTACCCGAAAAAGTCACTCCTGGGAACGGAAATTTTACGCTCGACAGCAAGACGGTGATCGTTGCCGAAAGCGGGTCTTTCGAAGCAAAATTCCTACGGGATTATGTTGAAAGCACGTTTGGACTCAGATTAAAGATCACATCTGTCCCGGCTGCAAAAGGCGTACATGTCATTGCATTCCAGCTTCAGATTCCCGATACCACGGCTTTCGACAGCGAACAATATGTCCTCGATATTTCGGCGGAGCGGATCAATATTGCTGCTGCGGCAAGCCAGGGACAGTTTTATGCGGTACAAACCGTAATCCAGCTGCTCCCAACGGACAAAACAAAATCGGTTAGAATTCCCTGCCTGCGCATCACTGATCGGCCCAAATTCAAATGGCGTGGCATGCACCTCGATGTCAGCAGGCATTTTTTTCCTGTCGATTTTGTCAAACGATACATCGATTACCTTGCTTCATATAAAATGAACACGTTTCACTGGCACCTCACCGACGATCAGGGTTGGCGTATTGAAATTAAAAAATATCCAAAACTGACGCAGGTAGGGGCATGGCGCAACGGCACGATGGTCGGGCATTATAACGAACAACGTTACGATACTATAAAATACGGCGGATTTTACACACAGCAACAAATAAAAGAAGTCGTTGCTTACGCGCGGGAACGGCACATTACGGTCGTCCCTGAAATTGAAATGCCGGGTCATGCACTTGCCGCGCTGTCAGCGTATCCGGAGTTGGCGTGTACCGATGGCCCTTTTGAGGCGGCCAAAGGCTGGGGCGTATTTGAAGACGTGTTTTGCCCTAAAGAAGAGACCTTTACGTTTCTTGAAAATGTGCTATCGGAAGTGATCGAATTGTTTCCGTCCGAATACATTCACATAGGCGGTGATGAGTGTCCAAAAACGCGTTGGAAAAGCTGTGCACACTGTCAGGGACTGATTCGGCAGCTTGGTCTCAGTGACGAACATGAACTGCAGAGTTATTTCATCACAAGGATTGAAAAATACGTAAATGCCAAAGGGCGTAAGATCATAGGCTGGGATGAGATCCTCGAAGGCGGCCTGGCTCCAAACGCCGCCGTGATGAGCTGGCGCGGCACTGAGGGTGGCACCGCTGCAGCTAAATTACACCATAACGTGGTGATGTCGCCGGGTTCTCACTGCTATTTCGACCAATATCAGGCAGATCCGGCAAGCCAAACCCAACCGATTGCTATAGGCGGACTCATTACGCTTGAGAAAGTGTATTCATTTAACCCGATCCCCGAGGCGCTCTCTGAAGCGGAATCGAAATATATATTAGGCGCACAGGCGAATGTCTGGACAGAATATATATTAAATGAAGATCATGTCGAATACATGGTTTTTCCGCGCATTACCGCACTGGCTGAAGTGCTCTGGGGAACAGCCGATCCGGCAAAGTTTAATGATTTTACCAAAAGGCTTTCTTTACACCGAAAGCGGCTCGATACGTGGGGAGTCCATTACTGCAAATTGCCTTTTACGAACTAGAACAAGCCGTTGATTTCAGCATTGATTCGATCCAGAATACTTCCGAGGTCTTCAGGATTGTTTACAAAGTCAATGTTATCGACATCGATAATGAGCAGTTTCCCTTTGTTGTACGTCTGGATCCAGGCCTCGTAACGTTCGTTAAGCCTGCTGAGGTAGTCAATCGAAATCGAATTTTCATAATCGCGGCCGCGTTTGTGAATCTGCCCGACAAGGTTCGGGATCGAGCTTCTTAAATAAATCAGCAAATCGGGCGCTTTGACCAAACTTTCCATCAGCTCAAAAAGCGACGTATAGTTCTGGAAATCACGATTGGTCATCAGGCCCATTGCATGCAGGTTCGGCGCAAAAATATGCGCATCTTCATAAATCGTCCGGTCCTGTATGATCTTTTTACCGCTCTCGCGTATTTGCAGGATCTGGCGGAAACGGCTGTTCAGGAAATAAATCTGGAGGTTGAAAGACCAACGCTCCATCTGGTGGTAAAAATCGTCGAGATACGGATTGTCGACCACGTCCTCATAATGGGGTTCCCATTTAAAATGCTTGGCCAGCAAACGCGTAAGCGTGGTTTTTCCGGCACCGATATTTCCTGCTACTGCTATATGCATTACGGTAAACTGATTTTGTAATTGATTATTTCGGAGCCTGTAAAAATAGATAAAATTTGGTCTTTCAGGAAAAAACTTTGGCTGCTTTTATCAATATTTTCAATAAGGTATTTTTTGCTTTTACCCGCGTCATACAGGTACAGCCTGCCGCCATCAGCATAGACGATCGTTTGCGGGCCTGCAAATGAAAACTGGTCTGATTCCGGGACTTTTCCAAGGTGCTGCACCTTGCCATACACGTCGCAGGTGTACCAATTGCCCTGGTCGTCAATCCATTGAAAAAAGTTGAAGCCGGTGTCGTATGCCCTGATTGTCCCTGCCAGCGGCGGCGCGATAAACACCGCATCGTTTTTCAGGTAATCGAACAGCCCAAGCTGCTGCCTGACGCTGTCATAAATCCAGAAACGGTTTTGTGAGGCCATACCTGCAGCTGACACCACGAGCGGTTCGGCGATGTTTGAAAAACTGATTTTGAGCGTCTCGTTAAGTTGGTTGTCGAGCGTAATAACCGTATTGAAATCTTCGTAAAAAAGCATAATCTTTAACGGATTTTGCAGGTCGATACGCCTGATTTTGCCCAGCGAAAGATTTTTATATTCCAGCGATTGGCCGCTGAAGTCCTTATGAAACACGTTATCGCGGGTGTAGTAAACCGCACCGAGATGGTCATAGCCAGCAACACTTTCGGCTTCTATCGGCGTGTTGGCCAGCCGGAGCGCCACCAACCTGTCCTGTGCGCCGGCAACGCAAAAAAGCAACAATGTCATCCACAAATACAGTCGGTTCATAGTGTGGCAAATTACGAAAAAGTAAATCAATCATAATCTGTTATTTAACAAAAAATTTGTAACGAATCCCCATTGCATTCGCCATATTTGCAGTCATTCGAAAAACCCTCACCCCATGAAAATAGATCAACGGAATCCAGTTTTCGCGTTCATCATGTTCCTTATGTGCAGCCCGATTTTTGCCCAAAAAGATTTCCAGGGCATTGCCGTATACGAGTCCAAGACCAGTACGGCCGACTTTAAATCGCGCATCAGTGGAAACAAGGACATTACACCCGAAATGCAGAAAATGATTGAAGAGCGCATGAAAACGATGTTTGAGAAAACCTTCATCCTCAATTTCGATAAGAATGCCTCTATTTACAAAGAAGAGGAAAAACTTGACGCGCCGGGCCAGAATGGTGGTATGCGCATGATGAATTCGATGATGGGTGGCGGCGGAACGTATTACAAAAATATCAGGGAAAAAACCTATACGGTCGACAAGGAATTTATGGGCAAGGAATTCCTGGTTAAAGATTCCCTGCCACGACTGAACTGGAAGATGGAAAGCGAGACGCGTCAAATCGGCGGTTACAATTGTTACAAGGCTACGGCCGTCATGCCAGTCAGCAAAACCGATTTCAAGAATTACAGGCTAAAGAAAAAAGACGAAAATCAAAACGCAGATGATGCGAAAAAAGCCGAAACCCCTAAAAAAACCAATTTCATGGATGATGTCGAGATTCCTGCCGAAATCCTGATTACCGCCTGGTACGCACCCGAAATCCCGGTGAGCCAGGGTCCTGACAATTACTGGGGATTGCCCGGCCTGATCCTCGAAGTCAATGATGGTAAAACGACTATCCTTTGCTCGAAAATCGTCATCAACCCTAAAGAAAAGGCGGATATAAAGGCACCGAAGAACGGCAAGGAAGTTTCGCAAAAGGAGTATGACGAAACCGTCCTGAAAAAAATGGAAGAATTCAAAGACATGGGTGGGCCGGGCAACCGCATGCAATTCAGGATGCGCGATTGATTGCTTTCCCTCCAAAAACAAAATACATGAGAAAATTCCTGCTGCTGCTTGTGCTGGTTTCATTCAGCGCGCACGCACAAACTGTAAAAATGGAAGGTTTCGTCACCGACGGCGCCGCTGTCCCGATGGAAATGGCCAATGTGATGGCGGTAAACCTCGACACCAAAGCGATGGACTCGTATTCGATTACCAATGACAAGGGACGATTCCAGCTTGCGCTCAAGCCGAATTCGGCGTATACTATCAAAATCAGTTACATCGGGTTTAAGGCCGTCGAGCTGGCCATCAATACAACTACTGAAAACATAGTGAAAAACATTACGCTTGAGGAAGGCGCGGTGCTCGATGAGGTGGAAATCGTTCATGAGATGCCGGTGTCAATCAAGGGCGATACGATTGTTTATAACGCCGATTCCTTTACCAGCGGTACAGAGCGCAAGCTCGAAGATGTGCTGAAAAAATTACCCGGCGTCGAAGTGAATGCGGATGGCGAGGTGGAAGTCGAAGGCAAGAAAGTCCAGAAGCTGATGGTGGAAGGGAAGGATTTTTTTGACGGCGATACGAAACTCGGTGTCAAGAATATCCCGGCTGATGCAATCGACAAGGTCCAGGTCCTGCGCAACTACAATGAAATCGGTGCGCTCAAAGGTCTTGAAAATAACGAGGAAAGCGTCGCGATGAACATCAAGCTCAAAGATGGCAAGAAGAATTTCTGGTTCGGCGATTTCACGGCTGCGGCTGGGCCGGATAAGCGTTATCTGGTGAATCCCAAACTCTTTTACTACAATCCGAAATACAGCGTCAACCTGATCACAAATTTCAATAATGTTGGCGAGCTGCCGCTCACGATGCAGGATTATTTTAAATTTTCCGGTGGTTTCCGCAACATGATGAAGAAAGGCGGCAGCAGTTTCAACGTGTCCTCAAACGATCTTGGGATTTCGCTGCTGCGCAACAACCGCGCCAAGGAAATCGAAACGCGATTCGGTGCCACTAATTTCTCCTATAACGCCACCAAAAGCTGGACGCTCAGCGGTTTCGTCATCCTTTCGTCCTCCACCACAGAGACTGAAACCCGCTCGCAGACCGTCATACTTGAGACAGACGATCAGCAAAAAAGCGATGACAAATCCCTGCAAAAAAGCGAGCTGGGACTATTTAAGTTCAGCTCCAGTTACAAGCCTAATGAAAAATTCCAGTGGGATTACGATGTGCTTTCGAAACTGTCGGATCAGCGCGAAGCCGATAATCTTTTCCGCCAGGCCATTGTAGACAACACAGTAACTTCTGAGGATATTTTTACGAATAAGGCCCAGAGCCCGACTTCGGTGAACCAGAACCTGAGCATGTATTATACCCAAAGTGACAAGAACGTTTTTGCGCTTGAAGTACAGCACCTGTATCAGGACGAAGATCCGTTTTACAACGCCAACCTGCAAACGCAGCCGTTCATGCTAAACGGCTACATTCGCGGTCAGTTGCGCAACGACATCAACCAGCAACGGTTCGTCCGGACCAATAAAATTGACGCCAAACTGGACTACTATTACATGCTGACGCCGAAAAGCAACATCAACCTGACCTTCGGGAATACCTATTCGCACCAGAATTTTAATTCCCATATTTTCCAGATCCTCGATGGCAATAACAGGAATGACCTCAATGCACCCGAGAACAACAATGGGGTACGCTACACATTCAACGATGCGTTCCTCGGGTTTCATTACAAAATATTGAGCGGTAAATTCACATTGACACCGGGTTTCAGCGTCCATTCCTACGATATGGTAAACGTGCAGCAGGGCACCGAATACAAGCAGGATTTTTTCAGGATCCTGCCTGATTTCTTTGCACTGTATCAGATTAAGAAAGCTGAGACACTTACATATAATTTCGCTATTTCAAATGATTTTACCGACATCAGCCAGCTCATCGAAGGCAATGTGTTTTCATCTTACAGCAATTTATTCCGCGGAAACAGGACCTTGGAAAATGCGACCTCGCAGGTACACTCGCTGCGGTATTTCAAATACAATATGTTCAATTTTGAGAATATCACGGGCTACCTGCAATACTCCAGGAAGGTCGATGCGGTGAAGACCAATGCGGTTTTTGACGGCATCAACCAATTTTCAAGCCCGTACAATTCAAACTTTGCCGACGAGAATTTTTCAGCTTTCGGGAATTACGGCCGTTCATTCCTCAGGAATTACAAGGCGTCGGTGAATGCGAGCTTCAATTGGTCGAAGTTCAACAACATCCAGAACGGTGTGTTCCGCGAAACGGAAAGTGTCACCCACAGTTACACCCTGAAGGCGGCCACGATTTACAAGAACCTGCCCAATATTGAGGTGGGCTACAACATCAGCATCAACGATTACAACAATTCGACTTTCATCACTGACAGGCCTTTTGTAAACCTGGATTACTTTTTCCTGAAGCGTTTTTCATTCACTGCAGAGTATGAGTTTTACCACTACCGCAATGACGACAACACCGTCAGTAATGAGTACGATTTCCTGACGGCCAGCCTGAGCTATCAGAAGGAAAACAGCAAATGGGAATTCCGTCTTTCCGGGACAAACCTGCTGAACACGACCTCGCTCAACGACGACGGCTTCACGCAGTTTTCGACCAGGACGTCGCAGTATTTCGTGCAGCCCAGGTACCTGCTGCTTGGAATAAAGTATGATTTGTAGCCCGATCAGTAAATCCGTCGCCAGGCGGATTTTTTTTATCTCAGGATGTCTCGCAAATGAAAAAAGCAATATCTTTCTGCTTCAAAAAAGACAAGATATGAAAAAGCTGTTGCTGTTAGTCCTGCCGTTTTGCGGTGCCTTTGCCCAGCATTCCGACATCAGGCCCGGGGAGTACGAATCCCACAGTATGGGCGCTGATTTCTTATTGCGCATCCACGACAACCAGACTTACGAACTGGTTTTCCTTCGTGGTGATTTTGAAAAGCAGGGCGATACGCTCCATCTCAACACAAACAAAGCGGCCCATGGTGATTTTGTGGTAACCCCTATAGCACGCGACAAAAATGCGAATGCTCTTACTGTTACTTTCCGGGGCATGACTTCAAGGTATTTTCTCAATAGCGTATACATCGGCACACAGCACAGCGACTCGCGTCCGCCGGAATACAAAAGCGCACGCGATTACATAAAGGGTACCGATGAGAGGGATGATGAGTTTACGGCCAGCACACCGGTGTCGGTGAAGATTGACAAGACAAAATTCCTCTACCTGTTGAATTACAAAAACTATTTCACCGAAGATAACAGTGCAAAACCGACGATAATTTCCAAATTTGAAATCCCTGATGACGTTTCGGAAGTGGACGTGGATTTCGATTTCAATCGCATGTCGGACATGAAATTCCGGATTTATCAGGATAAAGAGGGCCAACTCGTGATGACCGAAGGCAAATCGCCGCTGACCTTCGTTTTTAAAGGTGGAGATCGCAACGGGACGACGGTCGCCAAACTGCAGCCACAACTTATCGAAGATACCGATTTTGCCAAAAATGCGGGCATTGTTGCTGACAGGGACGAGCTTCTTGAAGGCGTTATCGAAGACGCTGCCCCGTCATACGCATTTAAATATGCGATTGAACAATCATTCGCCGCGGCGCAGAAAACCACGGCCAAATCAAAAGACAAATTCCTCGTCGTGTATTTCGACTATGAAAACAAACGCAGTCGGGCGGATTTTGATGCGTTCATCAAGCTTGCCGAAACAGACCTTGGATACGCTATGGGAGAGGCATACGTCGAATCTGTGGATCATTTCAATTTCTATCTTGCATCAGATAAAGACAAAGCCTTGTTGGCTAAAAACAGGCTTGATGCAAAAAAGCCGCAAATCCTGGTGTACAACGCTGCCGGCGATTTGATTTACCATACGTCGGAGACGTTGAAGAAGTCTATGTATTTCCGGAGTTATAATTCTGCTTATGCCGATTTAAAGCAGGCCGATGAGCACCTGAAATTTGACCGCACCCTCTCAAACAAGAAGGCCGCTGCGCCGGAGCTGGTCAAAGCGTTTAATGCCATCTCAAAAACAGAAAGGATCCAATATGAAACAACAGTTGCAGACAGCACTACCGTAGACTATGAGACCGAATTGGAAGTTGTGCCGGCTGTTGATACGGTGGCTGCGGCATACAGTGATTACGCGCGCGCGGCAGTGATCCGTGACCGTGATCATCTGTATAAATTAAAGGCCACTCCGTCGGAAGTACGGGCGAAGTGGCTGCAGATCGTACAGTTCTACAAAAAATCAAACGCGTACAATCAGGATTATATCGACACCGGGCTCAGCGAACTGCTGGGTGACGGATTCAACTCAAGGCTCTTCAATGATAACGCAGAACCCGATGCTGCGACGTTCGATTTTCTGGATTATGTTTTTTTACAGATGCCCGAAATCAAAAAGGCCGAAGCCGCGCCTCACCAATCCGAAGATGCGGAACGCAATGACATTGACAGCGTGCTTGGTTCCTTCTTTGGGGACCATGCTTATACGGCGGATCAGTCGCAGCAGGATAAGATTAGCGCATATTACAAGAAGTACATTGCGTTATCCGGTGGAAATCCTGCGTTGCTACAGGCGTATTTCTATTTCGTACAGAACGGGCTGTCGCCGAAAACTGAGCGCGAGTACCTCGATTCGTATGCTGATTTTTTCAATTCAGTCATCAAGCCTGAGTCGGGAGTGATTGAAAACCTCGACCGTGCATTCGGCGAATCGTTTTCGGACCATACCGACTGGCAGGGATTTAAGTATGAGTTTTCCAATTCCGCCAATACTGTGGCCTGGTATGTCGTAGAGCATAAGCTTGGCAAACCTGATCTTGAAAAGGCAATCAGGTGGTCAGAGGTGAGTCATCGGATTGACAGCAAAAACGCCTATTTCCTCGACACCCTCGCGCAGTTGTATTATCTCAACGGGCAGAAGCAGAAGGCAATTGCAACCGAAGAACGCGCCGCGTCGGCCGCTGCCGGACTCGATGACCCGGCCGTCAAGCTGCAATACGAAGAGATTCTTGAGAAAATGAAAAAAGGTACTTACTGATTACCAAAGGCATTGACAAGGGCCGTCCGGTTGGATTTTCCTGAAGTTCAGGTAACGGTACCACCATTCGGTGCGGATCAGACCGGTTTTTCTTAGGTCAGTCACGACAGTGGTATCACTTTTATGGACGATTGTACAATGAATCGCCCAGTCGGGGTGGGCCTTCACCCAGTTGGAAGCGCGGTAACGGAATTCGGTTACGGGAAAGATAAATCCTTCCGCTTTCTCCTTTTGCAGCCTTTCGTCCAGTTTAAGGACGAGGATGTTGTCTTCTTCAAATTTGAAAATCTTGGTTTTCCGGGTGTCTATCAACAGATGATTGCTCCTGCTTTTTTCGGTCACCAGATTGCTGAACATGGTCAGATTGGCGGAATTCCCCAGGCCGATGTACGTTTTCATCGACCACAGGCTGATGAGAACGCAGCAACATGCGGGAATCAAATACTGCCTAAACCGAGGCCCGGTATCTGCAGCGCGGTAATGCCTGAGGTAGTACGCAAAAAACCACAGCGCCCCAAAATTGAAAAGCGCCCCGTGCAGGTGAGGCACCTCCTGTGCAATAATGTATTTGTCGAGGAAAGGCTTTGCTATGCTCGCTGTGACGATAAAGGCCAAGTAAACCCGTATGTGCCTTATCAAACCGGAATCGATTGAGCGTCTTTCGAAATCGATCAGGCAGCCTAAAATCAGGAAACACGCAAGTGCGGAGAAATCGCCGAAAACCGTCAGGCCCAAATACAGGTGAAACAATAGCAATAACATGGCGCTGTATTTCCTTGTCTTATTCCAGAGCAGCCCAAATGGCAGCACCATTTCTATAAAAATAGTGGCGTATTGAAAAAATGAGGAGAGTTGTGGCGAAAGCGTCACCGGTTTTGCTGTAAAGATTGAAAAAGCATAGGCGTTGATGTCGTTTACACAACTGACGCTGCTGTTAAAAAAGTCGGTGTTAAGCTTATGAAATCCTGTATAAAAATACACCGTAACGAGAGAAAACCTGAAAATCCTTGAGATGAGGCCGTCCGGAATTCTAAAATTCCGGTTTGAAACTTTTGCCAACAGCAATCCCAGGATCACGATCTCGATGAAAAATTCAAGGTTGGAATGGTTGGCCATGCGTGGGAATTTGCCCCAGAAATACGTCAGCGTCAGCAGACAATTGGCAACTGCCGCCCACCAGTGCCGGATGTGTATCATCGACACCGTTCCAAAGAAAATAAGTACCAGTGAAAAGACAAGATCTTTCCTGTACATCGAGTGAAAATTCATCAACAGTGCGCCGTTGAAGAAGGCGAGTAGCATCAGGTAGCCCGGATGCGAAATCAAACCCGCGGCGGTTTTGGACTGAAAAGGACGTATGAATTTATCGAACATTACCCGGTTTGTATGCTGCAAATTAATAAAAAAAAGCCCGACTGTTGCCGGGCTTCTGGTTTATTGTGCGTATGATTACAGTCCGAAGGCTGTCTTTACCTTGTCAACATAATCGAGTTTTTCCCAGGTGAACAACTCAACGGTTACAGTTTTTGTTTCTCCGGTAGGGCTTTTGAAAGTTTTGGTGACGGTTTCCGGTTTGCGTCCCATGTGGCCGTAAGCCGCCGTTTCACTGTAAATCGGGTTTCTCAGTTTCAGTCTTTGTTCGATAAAATAGGGGCGCATGTCAAATATGGCTTCCACCTTTTTAGCGATTTCCCCATCCGTCAGGCTTACTTTCGACGTTCCGTATGTATTGATGTAAATTCCCATTGGCTTGGCCACGCCGATAGCGTAGGAGACCTGAACCAGTATTTCATCAGCGATGCCTGCGGCAACAAGGTTTTTTGCGATATGCCTTGTAGCGTACGCAGCACTTCGGTCTACTTTACTTGGGTCTTTTCCCGAAAATGCACCTCCGCCATGGGCGCCTTTTCCGCCGTACGTGTCTACAATGATTTTGCGGCCTGTCAATCCGGTGTCGCCATGCGGTCCGCCGATCACAAACTTGCCTGTAGGATTGATATGGTATTCAATCTTGTCGTTGAAAAGGTGTGCGTATTGCGGATATTTGGAAATAATCCTTGGAATCAGCAATTCGATAATGTCATTCTTGATTTTGGAGAGCATCGCAGCTTCCTCATCGAAGTCATCATGCTGTGTCGATATTACGATGGCATCGATACGGGACGGTTTGTTATTGTTGTCGTATTCCAATGTGACCTGAGACTTTGCATCAGGACGCAGGTAGGTAATCTGGGTGCTTTCACGGCGCATTTCCGCAAGTTCCTGAAGCAGTTTGTGCGACAGGTCAAGGGCCAGAGGCATATAATCGGCGGTTTCATTGGTGGCATAACCGAACATCATCCCCTGGTCACCGGCGCCCTGCTCTTCCTTATTGGCACGATCGACACCCTGGTTAATGTCCTGCGACTGTTCGTGAATCGCAGACAGCACACCGCAGGAATTGGCTTCAAACATGTATTCGCTTTTTGTGTATCCTATTTTTTTGATGACATCCCTGGCAATTTGCTGTACGTCAAGATAGGTTTTCGATTTCACTTCTCCTGCGAGAATGACCTGTCCGGTGGTTACGAGCGTTTCGCAGGCCACTTTTGAGTCGGTATCAAAAGCCAGGAAATTATCGATTAAGGCGTCGGATATCTGATCGGCAACTTTGTCCGGATGCCCTTCACTTACAGATTCAGAAGTAAACAAATAAGCCATAAAATATGATTTAATAAAGTTATCGGAAAAAAAAGGATTGCAGGGACTAAAGAAGGGAACTTGCTTTAGCATTTTTTAATGAGGTTGCAATCAGTCAAATTTCTCCTCTTTTTAATTTTTCGCACGCAAATGTATGAAACCGTTTCTTAAAATTTATATGGATTTGAAAATAAGTTTTTTTTATTTCAAAAAAGGATTACTTTTACCGTTCATTAAATCAATTAATTAAAAATTATGAAAAAACTATTACTATTTACGGGTCTCCTTTTGGGCTCCCTGAGCATGTATGCCCAGCTTACGTGCGCTACTGCAACGAACATCAGTGGTTCAGGCACATTTGTTTGTCCGGCTATTACGGGTACCTATCCGTCAGGAACGGGGTTGTGCATAGCAGGAACAGCTACGCCAAAAGCTATTTGGTATAAATTTACGCCTTCTGCGAGCGGATTATTGTCAGTTACAAGTGTAATTGCCGCTAACCCTGTTGCATCGACAGACACGCGTTTGAGCATTTACAGCGGTACTTGTGCTGCTTACACTTGCGTAGATTACAACGATGACATTAATGAAGCCGGTGGCGATTATCGTTCGGTGCTTAACAATATCACTGTAACTGCAAACACGACTTACTACATCGTATGGGATAACAGGTGGTCTGCTACTGGATTTTCATTTGAGGTAACCTTTACACCTCAAACTTGTTTCCAGCCAACAGGTTTTACCTACACTGCTCCTCCAACCACTACTTCAGTTTCTTTAGGATGGACAGAACCTGCACAGGGGTTCCCTTCCGGATACGATTTTGAGTATGGTCCTAAAGGATTTACCCAAGGTACAGGGACGATGTTGTCAACTGCTGATACAAGCATCGCGTTAACTACATTGAGTCCGAACTCTATCTACGATTTCTACATCAGGTCTAATTGTGGATTTGGCGATTACAGCGTTTGGGCTGGTCCTATTTCTTTTGCTACCGTATTTACTTCTGCACCGACTCCTTACAACACAAGCTTCGAAGAAACCAATTTCGGATTTATCGGATGGACTCAGGATGCTCCGGACAACTACGCCGGAGAAACATGGAGTGTGTATCCTGCAGGCGTTGGAAGTACTTTAGTTCAGGATGGAGCCAATATGGCTTTGATTTTCGCAGGAACCGTTGCTCAGGGCAATAACGACGTGTGGTTGCTTTCAAGAGGGGTGGATTTGACAGCGAATGCTCCTGTTACTGTTTCTTACTACATCAGAAATTATTTGGGTACAGGTGCAACAGGTTCTTCAACATATGAACTGAAAGCCGGTATGACCCAGGATATCGCCGGAATGACAATTCCAGTTGCTGCCGAGACTGTATCGGACGTTACTTATGTTCAAAAAACTTATACATTTACTCCTGCTACAACCGGAACTTACTATTTAGGTTTCCATTCTACAAACGCAGCTAACACAACGGCCCAGGCGACTTTCCTTGACAATGTAAGCGTTAGTCAGGTTTTGGGTACTGAAGATGTGCTTGCGTCGCAGTTCTCAGTATATCCTAATCCAACGTCTAATGTTGTGAACATCAGCAATACTTTAGATGCGATGATCACTAAAGTGACTATTACGGACCTGAAAGGCCGTACAGTGAAAAGCAACAACGTTGCTGCTGCTTCAAACATCCAGATCAGTACTTCAGATTTGTCTTCAGGTGTTTACATGCTGAACATTACTTCTGACAAAGGAACTGTAGTAAAGAAAATTATTAAGAAATAATTTTCTTTATCATCATATCAAAGCCCGCTTCACAGCGGGCTTTTTTATTTGACTACACTAAAACGTTTTCGCAATAAGTCTCACGATTTTTTGCAAATGCAGTTTCTAATCGTTTACTTTGCGGTGTTCATTATCTTATTGAAAGTTATCACGAAAGGCAGAGGGATTAGACCCGTTGAAGCCTTAGCAACCCTTTACCCTTAAAGAAGGTGCTACATTCTACCGGTTCCCGGATAGATAACGACATAGATATTTTTTTCTATCCACTACCTTCCTGATGACATTCAATAAATGCAAATTTATAGTATGTCAAAAACAATCCAGAATACCATTCGTGAAAGGATTCTCGTGCTCGACGGCGCCATGGGTACCATGCTGCAGCGCTACGATTTCTCAGAAGAGGATTTCCGCGGGACCCGATTCAGGGATTTTCCATATCCGTTGAAAGGAAATAATGACCTGCTGTCCTTAACGCAGCCACAGGCGATCAGGGAAGTACACCGTTTGTATCTCGAGGCAGGGGCAGATATCATTGAAACCAATACTTTTTCGTCGACAGCTATCGGTATGGCCGATTACCACCTCGAGGAATTCGTGTATGAACTTAATTTCGAATCGGCCCGGATCGCCCGTGAAGTCGCTGACGAATTTACGGCATCAAACCCGGATAAGCCGCGGTTTGTTGCCGGATCAATCGGCCCGACCAACAGGACCGCCAGCATGTCCCCGGATGTCAATGATCCCGGTTTTCGCGCCATTACATTCGACGAACTCAAAGTAGCTTACAAGCAGCAAGCTGAAGCGCTCCTTGATGGAGGATGTGACCTGATCCTGGTGGAAACCGTTTTTGACACGCTGAATGCCAAAGCAGCCTTATTCGCCATAGAAGAAGTGAAGGAAGCCCGTCATTCAGATGTTCCGGTTATGGTGTCAGGGACCATCACCGACGCCTCCGGCAGGACCTTGTCAGGACAAACCGTCGAGGCTTTCCTGATTTCGATTGAACACCTCCCTTTGTTGAGTGTAGGGTTCAACTGCGCTCTGGGCGCCGATCAGCTAAAGCCTTACCTGAAGCGGCTTTCGCGCAATACAAGCCTGAATATTTCAGCACATCCTAACGCGGGGCTGCCAAACGCCTTCGGACGATACGACCAGACGCCTGAGGAAATGCAGACACTGATCAGGGAATACCTCAATGACAATCTGGTCAATATTATCGGAGGATGCTGCGGCACCACCCCTGCGCATATCAAACTCATTGCGGAAGCAGCCGCAACCTGTAAGCCAAGACCTATTTTAGAAAACGCCTGATGCCTCAAAATAAATATTTAAGACTGTCCGGCCTCGAGCCGTTGATCATTACACCGGAAACCAATTTCGTCAATATCGGAGAACGTACCAACGTCACAGGCTCCCGGAAATTTCTCCGCCTTATCAAGGAGGAACGTTACGAAGAGGCACTCGACATCGCGCGTGCACAGGTTGATGGCGGCGCGCAGATCATCGATGTAAATATGGATGAAGGCATGCTCGACGGCGTTCATGCGATGACGGTTTTCCTGAATCTCATTGCTTCCGAGCCCGACATTGCCCGCGTGCCGGTAATGATCGACAGCTCAAAGTGGGAAATCATCGAAGCAGGCCTCAAGGTCACACAGGGGAAAAGCATTGTCAATTCCATTTCACTGAAGGAAGGCGAAGACCGCTTCATCAGCCAGGCCAAACTGATCAAACGTTATGGCGCCGCAGTGATTGTTATGGCTTTTGACGAAACCGGACAGGCTGATACCTATGCGCGACGCATTGAAATCTGCAAAAGATCATATGAGCTGTTGGTAAACCAGGTGCACTTTCCCGCCGAAGACATCATTTTTGATCCGAATATTTTTCCTGTCGCTACCGGGATGGAGGAGCACAGGTTAAATGCTCTGGACTTCTTCAAGGCGACCAAATGGATCAGGCAAAACCTGCCCTATGCGCATGTCAGTGGCGGCGTGAGCAATGTGTCATTTTCGTTCCGCGGTAATGATAAAGTCCGTGAGGCCATGCACTCCGCTTTCCTGTACCACGCCATACGGCACGGCATGACCATGGGCATTGTCAATCCTGAGATGCTCGAAATATACGATGACATTCCGAAAGACCTGCTCGAACGGGTAGAAGATGTATTACTGAACCGGCGTGACGACGCTACGGAACGGTTGCTTGATTTCGCCGAAAACATCAAAGGAGATAGCAAAGTAGCGGAAAAGGCGGTGCAGGAATGGCGCTCCGGAACGCTGCAGGACCGAATTACCCATGCGCTGGTTAAAGGTATTGACGAGTTTATCGAGGCAGATGTTGAAGAAGCCCGTCTTCTGGCTGCAAGACCCATCCATGTGATTGAGGTCAACCTCATGGCCGGGATGAATGTCGTCGGGGATTTGTTCGGAAGCGGGAAGATGTTCCTGCCACAAGTAGTCAAGTCGGCCCGCGTAATGAAAAAGGCAGTGGCCTACCTGCTGCCGTTTATAGAAGCAGGCAAAGCCAATGCCAGCAGCGCAAATGCCAAAATCCTGATGGCTACCGTTAAGGGTGACGTGCACGACATTGGGAAAAACATTGTGTCGGTAGTCCTGGCGTGCAACAATTATGACATCATCGACCTTGGCGTGATGGTGCCGCCGGAAAAGATTATCGAAGCCGCAGTAAAGGAGAATGTCGACATCATCGGGCTCAGCGGACTGATTACGCCGTCCCTCGATGAGATGGTCTATCTCGCAAAGGAACTTGAAAGCCGGAACATCAAAATCCCGGTCATGATTGGTGGGGCCACGACATCGCGCGCCCATACGGCCGTGAAGATTGCCCCGGAATACAGCCATACTGTGGTCCATGTGAACGACGCTTCGCGCGCGGTAACGGTCGCCGGGGATCTGATCAATGCGTCCGGAAAGGACGCCTACGCGCGGCTGCTGCGTTCGGAATATGACAGTTTGAGGGAGGGCTACCTGAATCGTGCCAGGGACAAGCAATACCTGACCATCGGCGATGCCAGAAAGAATAAATGGTCATTGGACTGGGAAAATTTCAATCCTGCCACCCCGAATGTCACAGGCGTAAAAACCGTGGAGGTCGATCCCGCGGTATTGGTGCCCTACATCGACTGGACGCCTTTTTTCCGTACCTGGGAACTTTTCGGGAAATACCCCGCGATACTGGAGGATGCAGTCGTCGGCGAACAGGCCACTGCATTGTTTGAGGATGCCAAAACCCTGCTGCACCGGATTTTGCAAGAGAAGCGGTTTACGGCCAAAGCGGTGTTCGGTATTTTTGAAGCGAACCAGGTGGACGATGACGACATCCAGGTCTGTGACGAACACGGAAATGTGCTGGAGCGGTTTATAACCTTACGCCAGCAATCCCAGAAAACCAAGGGCGCCACAAACCTGGCGCTGGCCGATTTCATTGCACCGAAAGCCTCAGGGAAGAAGGACTACATCGGGGCGTTTTGCGTAACGACGGGATTTGGGGTCGACGAATGGGCGGCCGAATTTGAGAGAGATCTCGACGATTACAACGCCATCATGGTGAAAGCCCTGGCCGACCGGCTTGCGGAAGCTTTCGCTGAATACCTGCACGAGCAGGTCAGGACCGAATGGTGGGGCTACGCTGCAGGTGAAAGCCTTAGCAAAGAGGCATTAATCGAGGAAGAGTACAGGGGCATCCGCCCGGCGCCCGGTTATCCCGCGTGCCCGGACCACCTGGAAAAGCCGACAATCTGGAAGTTGCTCGATGTCGAAAAGAATATTGGGGTGACGCTCACGGAAAGTATGGCCATGTGGCCCGCCGCTTCGGTGTCAGGGTATTATTTTGCCCATCCGCAAAGCAAGTATTTCGGACTCGGGAAAATTACTGACGACCAGGTACAGGATTACGCAAAGCGTCGCGGGATTGCAGTGGATGAAGCAAGGAAATGGCTGAGTCCGAACATCGTGGACTGAACGCGCCGACCGCGTTAGGGATAGAGGCGGCAGCCCGCAGTCCCGTTTTTTACGGGGCGAGGACTACAGCCGAAAGCCCGGGCCGCAGGCAACGCCGGCAAATTGTTTTAACCGATTTTTAAAATTGATTATGAAAGTAACACAGCATATAGACAACGCGCAGGGAAAAACCCTTTTTTCTTTCGAGATCCTGCCGCCGCTGAAAGGCCAGAACATCCGCTCTATTTTTGACAGCATCGATCCGCTCATGGAATTCAATCCGCCGTTTATCGATGTGACCTACCACCGCGAGGAATTCGAATTCAGGGAGCTCGACAACGGGCTGCTCGAAAAAAAGATCGTGAAGAAGCGGCCGGGAACCGTAGGCATCTGCGCGGCCATACAGAACAAATACCAGGTGGATGCGATTCCGCACATCTTATGCGGCGGTTTTACCAGGGAAGATACCGAGAATTTCCTTATTGATATTGATTTCCTGGGGATCCAGAATGTTGTGGCGCTGCGCGGCGATGCCATCAAGAGCGAGATTTATTTTCGGCCGGAAAAAGAAGGGCACCATTATGCATCAGAGCTGGTGACGCAGATTGACAACCTCAATAAGGGCATTTACCTGGATCCGGAATTGCAGAATTCAGCACGGACGGATTTCTGTATCGGTGTGGCGGGCTACCCGGAAAAGCATATGGAAGCACCCAGTCCGGACAGCGACATTTATTTCCTGAAGCAGAAAATCAAGAATGGTGCGCAGTACATCATCACGCAGATGTTTTTCGACAACAAGAAGTATTTTGATTTTGTAGCCAAATGCCGCGTTGAAGGCATTACCGTACCAATTATCCCGGGACTTAAACCGATCGCAACGAAAAAGCAGCTCAATATGATACCGCACCGATTTAAGGTCGATTTGCCCGACGAGCTGATCATGTCGGTCGTAAAAGCAAAGGATAACGATACGGTCAGGCAAATCGGGATTGAATGGTGTATCGAGCAAAGTAAGGAATTGGTGAGCGCCGGAATCCCTGTGCTGCATTATTACTCGATGGGAAAAGCCGAGAATATCCGAGCTATTGCCAAAGAGGTTTTTTAGGGATTTATTTTTCCGATCATTAGCGCTTTGCAGTCACATCCCTGAAAATCGCCTCTAGGTTTTTATTCTTTTGGTTCAACTGAAGCGTACGCAAACCATTAGCGCTGGCAAAATCAAAAACTGCCGGACGCATGTCTGCTTCGGAACGGAATGTGAGTTCCCACGTCATGTCATGTACATTTTTGTAGGCGACCAGTTCCGGGATGGCAGCGATGAGCTGTTCCTCGACCTTGAAGTCGAATTCGACCTCAATGATCTGCTCGGCCCTTTCCTTGAGGTTGGTCAGCTTCTTGTCAGTGACGATTTTTCCCTTATTGATGATGATCACGCGGTCGCAGATGGCTTCCACTTCCTGCATGATGTGCGTAGAGAGAAACACGGTTTTGTCTTTGCCAACATTGCGGATGACGTTGCGGATTTCGACCAATTGGTTCGGGTCGAGTCCGGTGGTGGGCTCGTCGAGAATCAACACGTCAGGGTTGTGCAGCAGGGCATTGGCCAATCCTACGCGCTGGCGGTATCCTTTCGAAAGTTGCCCGATTTTCTTGTGGCTTTCCGGTGACAGGCCGGTCAGGGTGATGACTTCCTCAACCCTTTGCTTTTGTACTTTGTACACGTCGGCATTGAAGGCTAGGTATTCGCGTACATACAGGTCGAGGTACAGCGGATTGTGTTCCGGCAGGTAGCCAACCGACTGCTGCACGGCTTTCTGGTCTGTCCGGACATCGTGCCCGTTTACTGACGCAGTGCCTTCGTCAGCGCTGAGGTAGGTGGTCAGGATTTTCATCAGCGTGGATTTACCGGCGCCGTTCGGACCTAAAAAACCTACGATTTCTCCCTTGTCGACCGTAAAGGTTACATTGTCCAGGGCTTTCTGGGTTCCGTAATGCTTCGAAATATTGCTGACCGATATTGACATGACAAAATGTATTTCGGCAAAAGTAAATAAATGCCGCGTTAATTTTTTCAAAAAAAAGCATTCATTTGTTGAAACGAAAACAAAATTTTCTATTTTAGCCCTGATAACAGAAAGCCCTGTTTGCTAAGGGCTTTTTACACCAATCTGTTTGTCACAATGAAAGATTGCTGTACGGTTATTTGAAAATTATTAATTCAAGACTAATATAAATCCCGGAGCGAACCGGGATTTTTTTGTGCTCTCAATTTATCAAAAGGGCATTGAAGGCCTTATCTTTGCAAAGAATTTTACCCACGCCAAAGTTATGAAGAACAACAAGGATATGAGGAAGTGGCTTGACGAATTTAAACTCGATCATCCACTGGTCATCGCGGGTCCATGCAGTGCCGAAACCCAGTCACAGGTGCTGCGGATCGCGCATGATTTGAAGGACTCGGATGTCAGTATTTTCAGGGCCGGGATCTGGAAACCCAGGACACGTCCGGGCGGTTTTGAAGGTGTGGGCGCAATAGGGCTCGAGTGGCTTCAGCGCGCCAAAGCGGAAACGGGCCTGCTCATGGCCGTCGAAGTGGCGAATGCCACACACGTCAAACTGGCACTGGAGCACGGTATCGATGTGTTCTGGATTGGCGCCCGGACGACGGTCAATCCTTTTGCAGTGCAGGAAATTGCGGAGACCCTCGCAGGAACTGACAAAATTGTACTGGTCAAAAATCCGGTCAATCCTGACCTTGCATTATGGATTGGCGGCGTCGAGCGGCTTTACAATGCCGGTATTCAAAAGCTTGGGGTAATCCACCGTGGGTTTTCGACCTATGAAAAGACCAAATACCGCAACATCCCGGAATGGCAGATTGCCATCGAACTGCAGAACCGTTTTCCGGACCTGCCATTGATTTGTGATCCCTCCCACATTACCGGCCGGCGTGACATGATCGCTGAGGTGTCGCAGCAGGCATTGGACCTCAATTATGACGGGCTGATGATCGAGACGCATGACGATCCTGACCACGCCTGGAGCGACGCCGCCCAACAGGTGACGCCGGCAGTATTGAAGGAAATTTTCAAGGAGCTCAAGGTCAGGAAGGCGTCTTCCGAAGAAGATGATTTCAATGCCGAAATGATCAAACTGCGCGCCCAAATCGATGTGGCCGACAGTAAAATCATTGAAATACTGGGCAACCGGATGAAGATTTCCGAACAGATCGGGGCGCTTAAAAAGACTAAAAATGTATCGGTATTGCAAAGCCAGCGCTGGAAAGAGATACAACAAAAAATGATCCTTGAGGGTGGGCAAAAGGGCCTCAGCGAGGAATTTATACTGCGGATATTCAGGGCGATCCATCAGGAAAGCATCACCCATCAGGAGAAAATCATCAACAGTTGATTTTAGCAAAAAAAATATTACTTTTGGCGCACACAAAACATAAAAAACAAGTAAAATGAAAAAATTTTTAGTACTGCTTACGTGCTTCGCGTTCGCAGGTATGTCGTATGCGCAGGCCGATGTCATTACAAAACACAATGGAGAAACCATTAAGGGAAAGGTGGTGAAACTCGAAGAGTACACCGTTATTTATCTCTACGAAGGTGAGGATGCCGAAAACACCATCAGCAAGTATGCGATTGAGAAAATCGTATACGGTAAAAGCGGCCGCGTCGAAAATGTCACTGACAAAATCGAAGTGACGTCCGAGAAAGACTGGGAAAAAGTCGTCATCCTCGAAGACAAGGCATACATCGCAGGCCTTAAGAAAGTGGACGAAGTAAGGGGAAAAACCGGATTGGTTAACTTCCAAACCGGCAATACCGGAGACAAGAAAGCTGAGAAGAAACTGAAGATGGATGCTGCCAAGTTAGGCTGTCCGTTTGTCTTGCTGACTGCTGATAAGTCTACAGTAGGCGCAACGTCTAACGGATTGGGCGGTTCGCAAAACATAAAAAAAGGTGTTGCTTACAAATACTAAAATTTGACAGCAGATCGCTCTCATAAAGTGCCAGCCTGACATTAGGCTGGTTTTTTTATTGCAGTTAGTGACAGTATTGCACGTCGGATGCGCAGAAAACTGCGCCGTCACAATTGAAAACTGCCGACTGAAATTCCTATCTTTGCCGCATGACAGGAACGGTTTATAAATCGACAGGGAGCTGGTATACGGTAAAGTCTGAAGCAGGGGATTTTGTCGAATGCAGGATGAAAGGAAAATTCCGGATGCAGGGAATCAAAAGCACCAATCCTATTGCGGTGGGCGATACCGTCGATTTTGAACTCGATGAGAAATCGGACAAGACGACGGGAGTCATTCATTACATCCATGACCGTAAGAATTACATCATCCGCAAATCTGTCAACCTGTCTAAACAGGTGCATATCATCGCGGCCAATATCGATCAGGTGTTCCTGCTCATCACGATCGATAACCCGCCTACCACGACCACATTTATCGACCGCTTCCTCGTGACTGCTGAGGCGTACGATATTGAAGCGGTGCTGGTATTCAATAAGATCGATACGCTTAATGAGCAGACGCTCGACGAGCAACTGTACCTACAGCATATTTATCAGGACATCGGCTACCGCTGCCTTCGTATTTCATCAACCGAAAAGAAAGGGATTGAAAAAGTACGCGATATGATGTTGGGCAAGGTAAGCATGTTTTCCGGCCACTCGGGCGTGGGCAAGTCGACTTTGGTCAACGCCATCGAGCCGAAACTGAGGCTTAAGACCACTGAGATTTCGGAGCAAAGCAAACAAGGTCAGCATACAACGACTTTTGCAGAAATGTATGATCTGACATTTAATGCCAAAATTATTGACACGCCGGGCATCAAAGGCTTCGGCATCGTTGACATGGAAAAGGACGAGATCAGCGATTATTTTCCGGAATTCTTTAAGCTCAAGGACCAGTGTAAATTCAACAACTGCCTGCATAAGGATGAGCCGCATTGTGCGATAAAGGCCGCATTGGAAGACGATCGCATCGCCTGGTCACGCTACAAAAGCTACCTGCAGATCCTTGAAGGGGATGACGAACATTACCGCACCGATATTTACAACGACGACCGTATGGCGAGTGATGAAACACGCAAGTCATGAGGGTGGTGATACAGAGGACGCTGTCGGCATCAGTAACCATTGGCGGACAGGTTGCCGCGGCGATAGGACAGGGGTTGCTCGTACTCGTAGGTATCGAAGAATCGGACACTGCTGAGGATATTGAATGGCTTGTGGGCAAGATTGCCAACCTCCGGATTTTCGCGGATGATTCTGGCGTGATGAACCTTTCGGTAAAGGATGTAGGTGGCGAAGTACTTATCGTGAGCCAGTTTACCCTGCATGCCATGACCAAAAAAGGCAACCGCCCCTCTTATATAAAGGCAGCAAGGCCTGAAACGTCAGTGCCATTGTACGAGGCGTTCGTGGCAGCGTTAGGGTCGATGCTTCCCGGTAAGATACGTACCGGTGTTTTTGCTGCCGATATGAAGGTGGCCTTAGTTAACGACGGCCCGGTGACGATCATCATCGATTCAAAAAATAAAGAATAAAGTTAAAGATTTCTTAAAAAAAGTTTACATTTGGAGAAAATGTAACCAAAATGAAAGTGTATTTCTCGTGCGCTTTTTTGTTACTCCTGTCATTCTCCGGCCATTGCCAAAAAGAAAATTATGCCGTTTCGCTGATTCCTGAAGGATTAAGGGAAAATGCGAATGCCGTCGTCCGGAGTGCGCTGACAGAGGTCGCAATCAATTCGCAGCGCAGCATGACAGTGTCTGAAAAAAGGGCGGTAACCGTATTGAACGAGTCGGGGCTCGACGACATCAATGCAACCGAATATTACGATTCCCGAAGAAAAATTACAAAAATCCAGGCGACCGTATACGACGCCTCCGGAAAGGAAATGAAAGCGTACAAGCGCAAGGATTTTAAGGATTTCAGCGCTGCGGACGGCTTCTCAGTATTTCAGGACAACAGGCTGCTCCATCTCGACTATACGCCTGTGCAATACCCGTTTACGTTTGTGTTCGAGAGTGAAGTGGAAACGTCAAACACAGCCTTCGTGCCTTCGTGGGCGCCGCTTGAGGGCTATTACATCAGCACCGAGAAGTCGGTGATGCATGTAACCTATCCGGAAGCGTTGGGCTTTAAATATAAGGAAACCAATTTTTCCCCGAAATTTTCAGTAAAACGTACTGACAACCCCGGAGATGTTATCTATGTCGCAGAGAACCTGCACGCGCTCAAAGGCGAAGACGCCAGCCCAAAATTCACTGACATCGTTCCGGTAGTGTACATGAAAGTTGAAAAATTCAATCTGGAAGGCGTTGATGGTTCGGCAAAAACCTGGGATGACTACGGGCGATGGTATTATGACAGCCTCCTGACCGGAACCGACGCGCTGCCCGAGGCCACACGCACTAAAATCAAGCAGCTCGTAGGGAATGAAAAGGACCCGCTTGAAATCGCACGGATCGTGTACAACTATGTGCAGAACAAGACACGCTATGTTAGCATACAGGTAGGTATAGGCGGTTACAAGCCCATGCCCGCGTACGATGTTGACAAGCTGGGCTATGGCGATTGCAAGGCATTGTCCAATTACACCCGGTCGCTGCTAAGTGCCGTCGGTGTCCCGGCATATAATGTATTGATTTATGGCGATCGGAGTGTGCGTAGTTTCCAGCCTGATTTTCCAGCACTGCAAGGCAACCACATGATTTTATGCATTCCCGATGGCGATCGTTTCATATGGCTTGAGTGTACAAGCCAGACCGCACCCTTTGGATATCAGGGTACTTTTACCGATGGCCGGGAGGCGCTCGTCGTAACGCCCGAGGGTGGCCGTATCGTCACGACCCCGGCGACAGCTGCCAGAGACAACAGCCAGATCAGCAAAGGCGCTTACAGCATTTCCGCAGAAGGCGATCTCAGGGCAAACGTCGAGATCATTTCCAAAGGTACACAATACGACAATGTGTATCAGCATGAGGCGCTATCGGCGACGGACCTGGATAAATTTTACAAAGACTATTTTTTTACGCTCAATAACCTCAAACTGGAGAAAGCGAGTTTTAAGAATGACCGGAAAGCCATCGCTTTCAGTCAGGACTTGCAACTTTCGGCGAAGGGATACACGAGTGTTTCAAGCGGGAAGATGATCTTTGCCCCAAACGTCTTCAATGTAAATCCGAATACGCCGAAGCGCTATCGAAACCGCGAGAATCCCTTTGAGGTGCTAAGGGGATATTACGACTACGATGAGGTTACGATTGCAATACCCGAAGGTTTTGAAGTGGAATTCCTGCCTGAGGATGCGGTTTTGAAGAGCAAGTTCGGGGAGTACCAGGCCAACGTAACTAAGGAAAAAGATGGCAGTATAAGGTACACCCGATCCGTAGTCATCAACAAGGGGCAGTATGATAAGGCGGATTACGAGCCATACCGGCTGTTCCGTGAGCAGATGTCGAAATATGACAATTCAAAAATTGTATTAACCAAAAAACAATAAATATGAGCCGAAATTTCAAATTCCTGATGCTTTGCCTGTTCGCCGTTTCTTCGGCTGTGGCGCAAAAATTTGAAATGGGGAAAGTGTCTGTGGAAGAGCTTCAGCAGCGATCACACCCCGCAGATTCTTCTGCGGAAGCGGCCATCCTATTCAAAAAAGGAGAAACGACGTTCGACTACAGCCCCGAACAGGGATTTTTAATGACCACGAAGGTCAGGACCCGAATCAAGATTTACAAGAAAGAAGGTTATGACTGGGCTAATTTCGCCCAGGATTATTATAAAGAAAATAACAACTCGCGTGAGCGGGTGTCGTTCTCAGATGCTGTTACCTACAACCTCGAGAATGGCAAGATCGTTAAGTCAAAACTTAAAAGTGATGGTGAATTTGATGAACAGGTTAACAAATTCTGGGGCAGGAAGAAAATAACGATGCCGAATGTCCGTGAAGGATCAGTGATAGAATACGAATACAGCGTCACTTCGCCGAATCTGACCAAACTCGACGATTGGGATTTCCAGACTTCGATTCCGGTGAACTACTCGGAGTACAAGACCGAGTTTCCGGAATATTTTGTGTACAAGACCAACCAAAGGGGATTTGTTTTTCCGAAAGTCACCACCGACAAAGCGATGAAATCTTTCTTAATCACCGGAAAAGAACGAACCGGTGGTGAAGGTTTCTCTACCGTTAAAACCACTTTCACTCAGGATAAGATCGATTACGAAGCGACCAAAACCACCTACATTGCTGAGAATCTCAAGGCCCTTAAGGATGAAGATTTTGTAAACAACATCCACAATTATACCGCCGGTGTTTCCCATGAATTGTCGGTGATCAAGTATCCGAACAGTCCGATGAAATTTCTTTCAACCGATTGGGTTTCTGTGGCCAAGAATATTTATGAAAATGACGATTTCGGCGCGGAGCTGAACAAATCCGGTTACTTCGAAGATGATCTCAAGGCACTCACCGCCGGCACGACTGTGATCGAGGAGAAAATTGGCGCAATTTATAATTACGTAAAGCAGCATGTAAAATGGAATGGCTTTTACGGATATTCCTGTAATGACGGTGTTCGTCAGGCATTTAAGGATAAAACCGGAAATGTAGCCGAAATCAACCTGATGCTCACCGCCATGCTGCGTGAGGCCGGCTTCAATGCCAATCCCGTCCTGGTCAGCACGCGGTCCCATGGCATATCGTTTTTCCCGTCCAGGGCCGCTTTCAATTATGTGATTGCCGCCATTGAGTACAATGGGAAGACAATTTTGCTTGATGCGACCGAGAAATTTGCACTACCCGGACTTTTACCCACGCGCGACCTGAACTGGCTCGGGCGGCTTATCCGGAAGGATGGGACATCTACGGAAATCGACCTGATGCCGTCAATCTTGTCGAAGGAAACGGTCAGCATCATCGCGGGTATGGATGCGACGGGCACGATCACCGGAAAGGTGCGAAACGTCATGACAGATTACAATGCCTTGTCATTCCGTCAGAGATACGCCGGGATGAAAGAGGACGACTATCTCGAGCGGCTTGAGAACAACAACAATAACATAGCCGTATCGGAGTATAAAAGAGAGAATGAATATGAGCTTTCGAAGCCATTGACTGAAACGTATTCAGTCAGCGACAGCAATGACACTGAAATCATCGGCGACAGGATCTACATCACCCCATTGCTTTTTATGAACGTCAAGTTAAATCCATTCCGTCAGGAAACGCGCGAATACCCGGTCGATTTTACTTTTCCGTTTGAAAAGAAATACAGTGTCACCATTGATGTTCCGGAAGGCTACACCGTGGAATCCCTGCCCCAGAATGTAAACTTCGCCACTGAAAGCAAGTTTGGTTCTTTCAAATACCTTATAGCCCAATCGGGAAATAAGGTCCAGGCCGTCATCACCCTTGATGTCCTTGCCTCAATTGTCGCCTCGGACGAGTATCCCGTACTCAGGGATTTTTTCCAGAAAGTGATTGACAAGCAGAATGAAAAAATAGTGTTTAAAAAAATCTAAGACATGCGTTCAGGACTAGTGCCGTTTTTGTTATTGTTGGTGGCCTTATGCAACGGCCAGAAATCGGAATCGGCGAAGGTCACCATCAAAGACCTCGAGATGAGGCGGCATCCGGCAGACAGTACCGCGGCGGCGGCAGTACTTTACAACAAAGGCGTTACCAAATTCAATTACAGCGCGGAAAAAGGATTTACGGCGGAACACATTTTCGAAATGCGCATCAAGATTTATAAGAAGGAAGGCCTTCAATACGCCAATTATGAAGTGCCGTATTATATCGGTTACGAAAACCTCAATCCGGATGTGCTCAATGTGACCGATGCCGTGACCTATAATATCGTAAACGGCAAGGTCGAAAAAACAAAAATCGGCAGCGAAGGAAAATTCACTGAGAAAGTCAATAAGAACTGGAAAACGGTGACCATTACGTTGCCAAATGTGAAAGTCGGATCGATTATCGAATTCCGCTACACCCTCAAGAGTGAAGACTTGATGAGTTTCCCGACATTCGTGTTTCAACGGGATATTCCCGTCGATTATGTAGAATACCGGACGGAGATCCCGGTAACGTACGGGTACAAACCGGTCATTAAAGGACTTTTTAAAGGCATCGAATATAAGAGCGCTGTTGAGTCAAATTCCATCGGTTTCCGCAACGCGACCACGACACGAACGGACTATCTCGAATTCAACCAGGTCACGACAACCTACATCGGCAAGAGCATCGCGGCCCTCAGGCCAGAGCCGTTGGTGGACAATGTCGAAAATTATCGCAGCGCCATCGACCATGAGCTCGAGGTCATCCGTGAGCGTGATGAACGCAACAACCAGGATTTTTCGAAGACCTGGGAGGGCGTCGCGCGCAAGATTTACAAAAGGGCGGAGTTTGGGAAACAGTTGGAACGCAACGACTATTTCGACGGAGAATTGCGGCAATTGCTCAACGGAGTGGAAGGCAACGATGAACGCGTCAAGGCCATTTTCGGCTATGTGAAGGCGAAAATGAACTGGAACGGGGAATTTGGTTATCTGACTGATAAAGGCGTACAGAAAGCATGGGTTGACAGGACGGGCAACAGTGCGGAATTGAACTTTATCCTCACCGCGATGCTCAATGCCGCCGGGGTCACCGCCTATCCGGTTTTGGTCAGCACCGTGGGGCATGGCATTCCGGTGTACCCGAACCAGACAGGATTCAATTATGTTTTGACGGCCTGCAATTTTAATGGAAAGCAAACGCTGCTGGACGCCTGTACAAGGAAAGCGCCACCGGGAATCCTGCCGCTGTATGCCTTGAACTGGAACGGGAGGCTTATCGCCAGGGATGGGAATTCGGAGGAAATAAATATGCAGCCGCAGGCCTCTTCGAAAAACAATACTTCGATTGTGGCGACACTGGATGACACCGGCCACCTCAAAGGGCAGGTCCGTGTGTACAAAACCGATTACGAAGCATTTGGTTACCGACAGCAATTTGGCGGAATGAACCAGGACCAGTATCTGGAACGTCTTGAAAATGACCTGAACAAGATTGCTATAAGCCACTATTCGGTTGAAAATACGGAAGACCTCACGGAGCCTATTAAGGAAGCTTTCGATTTTACCTCAGACGGCCTGGCGGAAATCATCGGGGATCGGATGTACCTGAGCCCTTCCTTATTTTTACAGCAACCCAAAAATATCTTTACCGGCGATGAGCGTCAGCTGCCCGTGTTTTTTGGCTACCCGAAACAATCTAAAATTGTAGTCACCTTAGAAATTCCCAAAGGATATAGTGTAGAATCGATACCTTTGCCGATGTCTGTGGCAACGCCTGAAAATGTAGCCGCCTTCCGTTACGAAGTCAAATCATTGGGGAATAAAATCCAGGTTTCCATCAGCAGCGAAGTCAATAAGATGCTGGTCTCCCAGGATTTTTATCCGGTGCTGAAGGATTTTTTCCAAAAGCTGACCGACAAACGCAACGAAAAATTGGTTTTAAAAAAGCTGTAATATGAATCTCAAGAATGCCCAACTCGACGTCGACAACTGGATTAAGGAACACGGTGTCCGTTATTTTAACGAATTGACCAATATGGCCCAGCTGACTGAAGAAGTGGGCGAGGTGGCCCGCATCATCGCCCGACGCTACGGAGAACAATCTGAGAAGGAAAGTGATAAAAATAAAGACCTGGGTGAAGAACTGGCTGACGTGGTTTTCGTAGTTTTGTGTCTGGCAAATCAAACCGGTATTGACCTTCAGGCAGCTTTCGATAAGAAAATGGACCTCAAGTCGCGCCGCGACCATGACCGCCATCACAATAACGATAAACTGAAATAATGCCCGTCAGGGCGGTAAGATATGGACATCGCGCTTCGCCCGCAGGTTATTTTCGACGGATTGCACTTTAAGCTCACGGGCAGCAAATCGGAGACGAATCGGTTGCTGCTGTTGCAGGCGCTGTTTCCGGGCATCCAACTTGACAATGCCTCAGATTCCGATGATTCGGCGGTAATGATCAAAGCACTTTCGCAAACGGCATCCACAATCGACGTGCATCATGCCGGCACCGCAATGCGTTTCCTTACGGCTTTTTTTGCTGCCAAAGAAGGCGCGACAGTTACCGTTACAGGATCTTCACGTATGCAGGAACGCCCGATCAGCATCCTGGTCGAAGCACTCAGGTCAATTGGCGCTGACATCACTTACCAATCAAACGAAGGCTTTCCGCCGTTGCTGATCAAAGGGAAGACACTCAGCGGCGGTGCGGTATCTATGCATGGAAATGTAAGCAGCCAGTATATTTCGGCCTTACTGCTCATTGCCCCGAAACTGGAACAGGGTATCACGATCAAATTGCACGGCGAGATCACTTCAATGCCTTATATTAAAATGACACTTGCCTTATTGGAGCGTATCGGGGTGAAAACCTCATTTACAGGTCATGTTATCCAAGTATTTCCGCATGCGGGAGAGTCTATTGCGGGAACCCTTGCCGTCGAATCGGACTGGTCTTCTGCTTCCTATTTTTATTCAATCATCGCGCTGGCATCGGCCGGGACTTCGGTATCGCTGTCTGCCTACAGGCAAAACAGCCTGCAGGGCGACGCGGCGCTCGCAGCAATTTACAGCCTGTTGGGTGTCGACACCATATATTCGGGTAACACCATCACGCTGCAAAAAAGGCAATCGGATTTGACACTGTTGCGCCTGAATCTCGCCGATACGCCAGACCTTGCCCAGACGATTGCCGTCAGCTGTTTCGGCCTCAGAATCCCTTGTGAACTCACCGGGCTGCATACCCTTAAGATAAAAGAAACGGACCGGTTGCAGGCACTGGAAAATGAACTCGGCAAATTGGGCGCAGCCGTTTCCGTCACCAGTGACAGCCTGAGTTTGAAAGCCGCCGAAATCCTACGGGACAATGTGATAATCAACACCTACAGCGACCACCGTATGGCGATGGCCTTTGCGCCACTGGCGGTAAAAGTTCCGATCACTATTCAAGATGCTGGGGTGGTTTCCAAGTCGTATCCGGGGTTTTGGGACGATCTGGAGCGGCTGGGTTTTCATGTCGCCCGATTGTAAAATGCAATGTTCACGGGCGTTCCGGCTTCATACGGTTTGCGGTTTACCACTTTGCAGCCAAATAAACGCCAAAAGACTTGACAACGCCTGTCCGGCAATCGTATATTTGCGGACTAAATAAAAAGCCCGAATGAAATTATCGCACTTCAACTTCAACTTACCCAAAGAGCTATTAGCAGAATTTCCAGCCGAAAACCGTGACGAATCCCGCCTGATGGTGGTGAACCGTAAAGATAAGACCATTGAGCATAAGATGTTTAAGGACATCATCGATTACTTTGATGAAGGGGATGTGATGATCCTGAACAATACCAAAGTTTTTCCGGCCCGCCTTTATGGCAATAAGGAGAAAACCGGTGCGCGCATCGAGGTATTTTTGCTGCGCGAACTCAATGCCGAGCAGCGTCTGTGGGACGTGCTGGTGGACCCTGCAAGAAAAATCCGTATCGGGAATAAGTTATATTTCGGTGACGATGATTCTCTCGTGGCTGAGGTTATTGACAATACCACGTCGAGAGGCCGTACCCTGCGTTTCCTTTATGACGGCTCTTATGAGGAATTCCGCAACAAGCTGACCGAACTTGGCGAAACCCCAATCCCGAAATACATCAACCGAGAGGTTGTTCCGGAAGATGCGGAGCGCTACCAGACCATTTACGCCAAGGAAGAAGGTGCCGTGGCAGCGCCTACAGCCGGCCTGCATTTTTCTAAGCATCTGCTGAAAAGGCTTGAAATTAAAGGCGTTAATTTTGCCGAAGTGACGCTTCACGTGGGCCTTGGCACATTTAACCCCGTGGAAGTAGAGGACCTGTCAAAACACAAAATGGACTCCGAAGAGTTGAAAATCACGCAGGAAGCCTGTGATATCGTCAACGAGGCGAAAGCCAACAGGAAGCGCGTGTGCGCCATCGGAACCACTTCAATGCGTGCCATTGAAAGTTCGGTTTCGTCAGCGAAAATGTTGAATCCTTACGACGGGTGGACCAATAAGTTCATTTTCCCGCCGCACGATTTCAGTATTGCCGATTGCATGGTGACCAATTTCCATACGCCAAAATCTACCTTACTAATGATGATTTCCGCATTTACAGGTCACGACCTGATGAAAAAAGCGTATGAAGAGGCGATAAAGGAGGAATATAAATTTTACTCTTACGGTGATGCGATGCTGATCCTGTAACATAAAAGTGAAGAAGAAAATATCCCGTTCGAAAGATCGGGATTTTTTTTGCCGTGCTGTTTTCAGGACAGCTGCCTGAGGTCCGGACATGGATTGACGCAAGACTAACGATGCCGGTTTGGATCTTTATGTGATCCGGGTTACTGATTAATTTCTGCGACAATCGGAAATTATCCCTTGCCAATTATCAATTATCGATTAAATTTACGCCTCAAACAAAAACACCATGACCTTCCAGAACACCCGCGAATTCGCACGGCAGCTCGATGCCGATGATCCTTTAGCAAAATACCGTGACGAGTTTATCTTCCCGAAAGTTAATGGCAGACAGGTCATTTATTTTACCGGGAACTCCCTCGGACTGCAGCCGAAACGGACAAAGGCATACGTGGACGAAGTCATGAACGATTGGGCAAACCTTGCCGTTGAAGGTCATTTTTATGCCGAAAAGCCATGGTGGGATTACCACGAACGTTTTGCCGGGCCGTTGGGTAAGATTGTCGGCGCCAAGCCAACTGAAGTCACGGTCATGAATACGCTGACGGTCAACCTGCACCTGCTGATGGTTTCGTTCTATAAGCCTGAAGTTAAAAGGTGCAAGATACTCTGTGAAGCCAAGGCTTTTCCGAGCGACCAGTACATGATCCAGAGCCAGGTGAAGTTCCATGGTTATGATCCAAATGATGCCATTGTAGAAATCCACCGCCGCGAAGGCGAACACAACATCCGCCTTGAGGACATCCTTTCAAAAATCGAAGAAGTCGGTGATGAACTGGCGCTCGTGCTGATTGGTGGTGTAAACTATTACACCGGACAGGTTTTCGATATCAAAAAAATCACTGAAGCGGGACACCGCGCCGGAGCGGTTGTGGGTTGGGACCTCGCGCATGCCGCCGGCAACATCAAACTTGAATTGCACGACTGGAATGTCGATTTTGCCGCATGGTGCAGTTACAAGTATATGAATTCCGGGCCTGGAAATGCATCCGGCTGTTTCATCCATGAAAAGCACCATTCCGACAAAAAGCTGAATCGTTTTGCAGGCTGGTGGGGACACAATAAGGAAAGGCGTTTTAAGATGGAGCCTGATTTCGATCCGGTACAGGGTGCTGACGGCTGGCAGGTGAGCAACCTTCCGATATTGTCACTGGCGCCGTACCTTGCATCAGTTGAGATGTTTGCAGAAGTTGGGATGGAAGCACTTATAGGAAAACGCGATAACATCACGGGCTACCTTGAGTTTATCCTGTCAGAAATCGACAAAGAAGTGGAAAGCACTTTTGAGATCATTACGCCATCAAATCCTTCCGAAAGGGCATCCCAGCTTTCGGTATTCCTTCACGGCGAGGGTCGCCCGTTATTCGATTACCTGATGAAAAACGGTGTGATTACGGATTGGCGCGAGCCGAACGTCATTCGCCTGGCACCAGTGCCTTTGTATTGTTCCTACGAAGACATGTACGATTTTGGCCAGATACTGAAGAAAGGGATTCTCGGATAATCTATTTGAAAATAAAAAAGCCTGAAGTAATTCAGGCTTTTCATTTTTAACGCGGTTGTGTTAGTTCTTGATTACATTCAATGACTTCACGCCGGATGCGGTTTGAGCTTTGACAATGTAGGTGCCTTTGGCAAGATTTGAAGTGTCCAATGTTATTTCTTTGGCCCCTGTTCCGGGCTTATGCTTGATTTCCTGACCGAGCATGTTATACAGCATTACTTCGGATAAGGCTTCTTTAGCGGAAACGGTCAATACATTTTGCACAGGATTAGGGTACGCGGAAAATACATCAACATCCGCGGTCTCAGTATTCAGAAGCGGCTCGTACGTGATGGTCACTTTAAAAGTGTCGCCAACAACGCGGTTCCACGTTGGGTTGCAGTCGGTCCCGCCATAGGTTCTCCAGGCACGCAATTCGAATTCGACTGTCCCGGTCAGGTCATTGGCGATGCTGAGTCCATCCCTGAAATACTCCTGGATTCCGCCGGAACTGCCGGTTCCTTGCGAAATACTGTCTTCCTTCAGGCCGCTGGTGTTGCAGACCAGTATAGAACGCTGCTCTGATTTCCATCCGTTGCTGGCCGTTTCCATATCGTAGGCCACCGCGGTTGACGTAATTTTGTAACCGGCAGGCACCTCTACAGACAATAGACCGGGGCAGGTATTTTCAGATTCGGTCGTGATACTGGCCGCATCGATGTACGATGTGTTGATATCGCCATTAGGATTGGTGGTTTCCTGTTGTCCCGTAGTAAACTCAACCAATTGCCATGTTCCTTTATCTGAAGCGCTGCAATTGGCACGGACCCAGAAATAATAATGCTGCCCGATGCCAAGCCCCGATAAGGATACGTAGGTCGTCGATGCATTTACGTTGCCGCTGGGGTTCTGCATGTCGGAAGGCTCAGTAGGGTCAGTTGAATAATAATAATCATATCCGGATGCCGGCGCGATTGGAGACGGCGTCCACGAAATGCCTGCGCCGTCAGCGGTGCTCGAAACAAAAAACTCGGTCGGGCTGGGGCAGCTGCCGAGCACATGGGCGCTCACAGCAAAAATGTTTACGATCCCCTGTGCTGATGAGGTTTTGGTAAAATCCATGCTGCTTATCAGTTTGCCTTGGTTTTCGGGCAATATGGCAACCTCGACCTGATACAGTCTTGGGTTTCCCGCAGGGTTTTCTATAACATCGTTAACACGGTTCACACGGCCAAATCCGGATGTGATGACGGGCAATGCATTGCTGTAAAACCAGTCAGGGACGACTACAGGCGTGATTTCCTGGGAGGTTCCGTCAGAGAAGTAGATGTTCCCGATAATGGTTCCCTGTCCGCTGCCGGTACAGGCCATAATATAGAGTGTGGTCGCCATCACGGGATTCGAAAACGTCAGCGAACCGACTTCATCCTGGCTCTCAATCCTTAAGGAGTTGTTTTCATAGTAAGGCGCAAGTTGGTATGTCAATCCGGATATCGTAGTGCTTTCGATGAGTCCCGAAACCGGCAAGGCGTATGCCGGGGGCGTGTCGCCGTCGTTGGCCTGAAAATCGGCACTCATAAAATTAAAATCGGCTGCATCCACGGCGATGCTGGTTGACACTGCCGACGGGTTCAGTCCATCAGCGATGACATCGGCAGTAAATCCCGAACTTACCTGCAACGGGGTGTAATCCTGGGCATACAGGCCGGATAACGGAATCAATAGTAAAAAGAGTAATTGTTTTTTCATTTTGAATCATTTAGGTTGGTTACATTCTTTCGCTTTTAAAAATAATCCATTTTATAATACAATTTTAAAATCTGGATTTTTTTAATAAATAAGCGGAAAAAGATTACAGATTTAACAAAATTGCTGTTTTCAGTGTCAGCTAGGTAGCGAAATTTCACCATTGTAGGTAAATGGCTTTCATGCTAAACTAACTGAGCAGTAATAATTGAAAGATTTTTCACGCTGTTTGTGGTCATTATTATGTAATTTTGTAATGTATTTTACCAATTCCTGATGCAGAATCCCCTTAAAATTGCTGTTGTAGGCTCCGGACTCGTGGGGTCGCTTTTGGCAATTTATCTCAGGAAGGAGGGGCATACCGTGCATGTTTTTGACCGCAGCCCGGACATCCGGAAAATCCAGTTTTCAGGTCGGTCAATTAACCTGGCCATGTCACACCGCGGATGGAAGGCACTGGATACTGTGGGTATTGGTGACGAAGTCCGGCAGATTTCAATTCCTATGGACAAGCGCGCCATACACGTCAAGGACAGGATCAGCTTCCAAAATTACGGACGAGAAGGAGAAAGCATCTATTCTATTTCCCGGGGAACGCTGAACAGGAAAATGATTGACCTTGCCGAACGTGCCGGAGCCGAATTTTTCTTTGAGCAGCGCATCTGGGATGTCACTTTGTCTGACGCCACGCTGCACATTGGAGAGACGGAACGGGGCGAATGGAAGGACCTGAAATACGACATGGTTTTCGGTGCCGACGGTGCTTTTTCAAGGATACGCCATAGGATGCAGCGCCAGAGCATGTTCAACTACTCGCAGGAATTCCTCAATACCGGTTATAAGGAGCTCAATATTCCGGCGAACGCCGATGGCTCCCATAAACTTGATAAAAATTCTTTTCACATCTGGCCAAGGGGCGAGTACATGCTCATCGCGTTGCCTAACCTCGACGGCAGCTTTACCTGCACGCTGTTCATGCCGTTTGAAGGTGAAAACTCCTTTGAAAAGCTGACTTCCCATGCTGAGGTCGTTGCATTCTTCGAGAAAAACTTCCCGGATTCGATTGACGTGATTCCTGAACTTGCTGAAGACTTTTTCAAAAACCCCACGAGTACCCTGGTAACAATGAAGTGTTATCCCTGGACGTATGACGACAAGATTGCGCTCGTCGGAGATGCGTGCCACGCGATTGTGCCGTTTTATGGGCAGGGCATGAATGCGGGTTTTGAAGATATTTCGGTGTTGTATGAAATGATGCAGGCATACGGCGATGACTGGAAAAAGGTATTTGCAGAATACCAGAAATCGCGCAAACCAAATGCCGATGCGATAGCGGAGTTGTCGTACCGCAATTTTATGGAAATGAGTTCCAAAACCGCTGACGAGCGTTTTCTGCTTCAGAAAAAAATCGAAAAACGCTTCTCAGAAAAATACCCGGACAAATGGCTGCCGTTGTACAGTCGCGTGACCTTCAGTCACAGGCCCTACACTGAAGCGCTGGCACTTGGAGACCGGCAGAAAGCCATCATGGATAAAGTCATGCAGCTTCCGGACATCGAACGCATCTGGGATTCAGCAACTGTTGAAAACGAAATCCTATCGCTTTTAAAATCCTGATTACGCCTCGCGATGCACCTTGTTAAAGTCGAATGCAGGAAGGCATACAGCCAGGTATTCGCAGGGTTCTTCAAAAGGATTGGAATACTGCACCCTTGTGTTTTTCAGGATGTGTATCGACTGCCCGCTTTCAAGGATGATTGCTTCCCCTTCAATAATGAATTGCTTTTTTCCCTTTATAATGTAGGTGTACTCATCGAATTCAGGCGTTTGGAACGGTTCGCTCCAGTGCGGCGGCGCAATCATATGAGCAATGGAAACATTGGCATTCTGCGTGGAAGCCATGCCGTGGTGCTCCTCAATTAGTTTGCCGTCATCAGTAGGGACAACAAACGGGGATTTCTGGACAAAATATTTTTTCATGGACTTATTTTTTGAAAATGAAATATACGGAAAGTATCAGGAACAGGAAGCCGATGGCATGATTCCACCGAAAGCTCTCGGTCTTAAAAAACAGCATCGAAAAAATGACGAAGACTACCAGCGTAATAACTTCCTGGATCACCTTGAGCTGTAGTAGGGAAAACGGGCCACCATTGCCTTCAAACCCGATCTTATTTGCGGGTACCTGGAAGCAATATTCAAAAAAAGCCAACCCCCAGCTGATTAAAACGATGGAGATGAGTCCAGCGTTTTCAAACCACCGCAGCTCTTTAAACTTCAAATGGCCATACCAGGCCAATGTCATAAAAATATTGGACAGCACCAACAATCCGATTGTGAGATAACTCTTCATTTGCATGTGTTTTTCCTGTAAAAATAAAAAATCGAAGCCAACCCTCCTGCCGCCAATGTAAAGTTAAGGTTAAGCCGCAGAAAAATTAACAGGAAAGCATTGGTGAAATCCACAGGAGGCTTGCGTTATCATATTAGCAATAAAAATCTCAATATTTAAAAATGCATTACCGATAATTCGGCAATTTGTCTTTATGAAGGGTATATTTACAAAAAAACGCTGGTTTTGCCTTATTTTACTGGGATTTAACACCAACAAAAATTACTGTTAATAAAGGACAAAAAGTTAAAATATATTTTTTTTTCTCCACTAAAAATATAAATTTGTCGTTCTTATAAAAACAGATTCAGATCTATTAAGTATTAAATCTATTAAATTTTCAAAAACTAAAATTTTAAAAAATGGCAACACCAAATGTAGCAGCTAAGAAAGAAACCGGATCAAACGGCGGAAACTTATTTACCGGAATCGTAATTGTAGCTTGTATCGTTATCGGTATAATAATCTGGAAATTCGTGATGGGTGCCCCGGGGAATTTCGAAAATGAAAAGGAAATGATCAGTTCAGGTGCTGAGGCAGGACATCCTAAACCAGGAAACTATCTGGCGATGGTGTACAAAGGAGGAAAAATCGTTCCTGTGCTTATGGGATTGTTGCTGATGGTGGTTGTGTTTTCAATCGAGCGCTTCTTCGTGATCTCTAAAGCTGCCGGAAAAGGAAGCTTGGATAAATTCATGAAAAACGTACAGGCAAACATCAAGTCGGATAACATCGATGCTGCGATCGCTGACTGTGATAAGCAAGAAGGTTCAGTAGCCAACGCGATCAAAGCGGCACTTGTGAAATATAAGGAAGTGAAAAAAGAAGGGTTTGACAGCGAAGCGGCTGCCGATACGATCCAAAAGGAAATCGAAGAAGCGACTTCACTTGAAATGCCAATGCTTGAGAAGAACCTTACCATCATATCGACTTTGGTTTCTTTGGGTACACTTGCAGGTCTTTTGGGAACAGTAACCGGTATGATTACAGCGTTCGGTGCATTGGCGACTTCAGGAACTCCTGATCAGGCTGCACTTGCAAACGGTATCTCTGAGGCGCTTATCAATACCGCAACAGGTATCTCTACTTCTGCGCTGGCCATTATCATGTACAACTACTTTACTTCTAAAATCGATACACTTACTTATTCTATCGATGAGGCCGGGTCTACCATTGTTGGTACTTACAGACGTTTAAGGGGTAGCTTGAGAGGATAATAATTCATCGGGAGCGATTCCGTAAAAAAATATAAAATGGCAAAAGTAAAAATGTCTAAAAAGGCCACGTCCATCGACATGACGGCGATGTGTGATGTTGCGTTCCTGCTGCTGACTTTCTTCATATTGACGGCAACAGCGAAGCAACCCGAGCCGTTGCCTGTGGATACGCCTAACTCAACTGTACAGGACAAGCTTCCTGAAAAAAACCTCGCTATTATTACCATCGGCGACAGCGGAAAAGTGTTTTTGGGGATTAAGGAAATTCCAGTGAGGAAGCAGACGCTGCAGTATATGGCCACCGAAAAGAAAATCAACTTCACTGATGACGAAATCACTAAATTCGGGCTTATCGATGAATTTGGGGTGCCATTTGCGCAAGTCAAGGCATTAATCAGCATGACATCGACACAACGTAATGTAAAAGGGCAACAAATCGGTATCCCGCATGACTCCATCAATAATGAGTTGTCGGAATGGGTGCTGCAGGCAAGAAATGCCAACGCGTTTGTGAACAATGAGCAGCTTAACTTCGCTATCAAAGGCGATGCGAAAGAGCAGTATCCGCAAATCAAGAAAGTGATGGATATCCTGCAAAAACAAAAAGTAAATAAATTCTTTCTGGTCACAGGACTCAGAAGCGATAAATTTTAAAAACATACTGAAATGGCAGAATTAAATACCGGCGACAGTGGCGGTGGTAAAGGCGGCAAGGTAAGAAGTAAGAAGGCGAATGCAAAAGTCGATCTTACGGCTATGGTGGATCTCGCGTTCCTCCTCATTACCTTCTTTATGCTTACAACCTCATTGTCAAAGCCACAATCGATGGACTTGCCGATGCCTGATAAGGATACCGAGATTCCGCCCATCCTCATTGCGGATGCCAGGACACTTACCGTGCTTATCGGACCTGACAATAAACTGAAATATTACATGGGCCAATTTGCCAGTCCGCTGGAAGGTCCGACTGATATGGTGTACGGAGGCAAAGGCATCAGGAAAAAAATCCTGGAGAAAAAAGTATCTGTGCCTCAGGTGATGCAGGATCCCAAAAAGGGGTTGATCATGCTGATCAAAGCAAGCAAGAAATCGACCTATAAAAATTTGGTGGATATTTTAGATGAAGTGGCTATATGTAAAGTACCTACTTACGCCATTGTGGATATTACCAAAGAAGAAGAAAATCTGTTTGAAAAGTAATTGTTGCTTTAAAACAATAACAACATACAACATATGAAACTGGATTTATTTAAACAGAAATGGATTGATATGGTCTTCGAAGGCCGTAACAAAAGTTACGGAGCCTACGAATTGCGTAAAAAAAATCCTAAAACCACGCTGATTGCGCTGATTATCGGTGCTTTTATCTTCAGCAGTCTTCTAGCGCTTCCGCTAATCGATTGGGGTAAAGGTAAAGACGACGATCAGGAAAAGGTGAAGATGGTCGATATGGCAAAGATCCTAACACCACCACCACCGGATAAGCCTCTAATCCCGCCACCGCCACCGCCGCCACCGGCTCCAAAGATTGACGAGGTAAAGTTCGTTCCTCCTAAGGTGGTAAAAAAGGAAGAGGTAGTCGAGGAAATCAAGACGATCGAAGAGCTTAAAGACAAGAATGTCGGCGCCAAAGATATCAAAGGGCAGGAAGACGGGAAAATTGTGGTCGATGAACCATCAGGCGACGGGCCACCTGAAACCAAAATTATCGAGGACAACCAAATCTACAACAGCGTAGAGGTGCAGCCGGAATTCCCCGGCGGTATGAAGGCTTTTTACAAATACGTACAGGATAAATTCCGCGTACCGGAAGGAGAAGCACTCAACGGAAATATTTACGTGACGTTCGTAGTGGAAAAAGACGGATCACTGACCGACATTAAAGTTGGTCGTGACCTTGGATACGGAACCGGAAAAGAAGCGGAGAGGCTGCTGAAGGCATCTCCAAGGTGGAAGGCCGGCGTACAGAACGGGCGTTCGGTGAGGGCGAGGTTTTCGCTCCCGATTAAAATTGTTTCATCAGGAGATTAATGCGGAAGCACGATACCAACCAAAGAATACAGAAATCGCTTAAAGGGCGATTTCTGCTCTTTATAGGAATACTGTTTTTCCTTGCATACCTGATTTTGGGCCTTCTCATTATCTTTGAGAAGCGGCTTCCTTTCAATTTACCTGATAACTACCGACTGTTTCTGGGTATTATATTGATTGTATATGCGTTCCTGCGTTTCATCAGACTATTACAGAGAAAATGAAAAAATTATCAAATTACAGATTGCTCAAGGTTGCCGGCGTTTTTCTGATTATTGTTACGGTCTTGATATGTTGTAAAAAGTCAGGCGAGGACGCAGAAACTATTTTGGAAGGGAAAGCCACTTTCTATGTTGACGAGTCCATTTTGCCAATTATCGAGGATGAGCTGGCCGTGTTCCAGTCAGATTACAGGGGCAGGATAAACCTTGTTGCGAAACCCGAGTCTGAAGTGGTCAACGCACTTTTAAGTGATAAAACAGCAGTGGTGATATTGTCAAGAAGTCTTTCAGTATCGGAAAAGCAAACTCTCGCCAAAAGGCAAATAACGCCCAAAATCACTCCGTTTGCCGTGGACGCGGTCGCCTTCATTACCAATACAAAATCGAAAGATACGTTACTCGATTTGCAGGAGGCGGTGAATCTGATGCAGGGCAAAGCGTCAAAGATTAAGCAACTTGTTTTTGAAAATCCGAACTCAGGAACGGTGAACACGATGAATGCTTTAGCTAAAACGGACAACAAGACAAAACATGACGGCATTTACTCCATGCACTCGGCGCTCGAGGTAATAGATTACGTTGCTAAAAATCCGGATGCGGTGGGCGTTGTGGGTTTGAATATACTGCTGGAGCCGGAATCACAATGGCAGGAGTTGGTTGGCAGTGTGAAAGTGATGGCTGTCAGGAATGTTAAAAATGCGAAGAACGACCTTAATCATTATAAGCCCAATCAATCTAACCTGGCGTTGGGATTGTATCCGCTGCGGCGCGACCTGCAGATGTTAAATTTTCAGGGCGCAGCAGGCTTAGGCATGGGATTTGCTTCTTTTATCGCCGGTGAAAGGGGTCAGCGGATTATCCTAAAGTCAGGGTTACTTCCAGTGCGGATTCCGTCGAGAAATATTACCATCCGTAAGGATATAAATACTAAATAAACATTTATGAAAAAGCTAAAAATCTTCAGTATTGCCTTATTTGTTTTTGGGACTGCCACATATGCGCAGGATCTCGATCAGGCTAAAAAGGCTATTGATGCAGAACAATACGAAAAGGCTAAGAAAATTTTAAAAGGACTTGTAGCCACAAAACCTGAAAGCGGAAAAAACTATTTTTTCTTAGGGAATTTGTATCTCACCCAAAAACTCAAGGATTCGGCAGCAGTAACTTACCAAAAAGGAACGGCCGCAAAAACTGAGGCGAATTTCAATTATATCGGACTTGGCCAGATTGACCTCGAAAACGGCAATGCGGCCAGTGCGGCTTCAAATTTTGACAAGGCGTTAGCAAATGTCAAGAAAAAGGATTTTGAAGAACTGATGTACATCGGTAAAGCTTATCTGAACCCTGCCAAACCTGATTACAAAAAAGCACTTGACTATTTGAATAGAGCCAAAGCCATACAGCCGGCGAATGCTGAAATTTCACTGTATCTGGGTGATGCCTACTACGGAGACAAAAATGTTAATGAAGCGTACTCCGCCTACAGGAATGCCGCCGACGCGGATAAAAACCTCCTTCGCGCATCGCTGCAGCAGGGTGCCATTACCAAAAGTGCCAAAGCATTCACGGAAGCCAAAGCCATTTTTGACAAAATCCTGGCCGCGAATCCCAATTACGGCCCGGCGTACAGGGAACTCGCTGAAACCTATTACGTATGGGGCCTGAATGACAAGGCAAAATACACTGAATACAATAACACTGCTATCCAGTATTATGAGAAATACATGGCTATGACGGATTATTCATTGGATTCACGTATGCGGCACGCTGACTTCCTCGTGTTGACAAAGGACTACAAGGCGCTTGAAGCAGAGGCTACCGCCATGCAGAAACTCGATAAGGTGAACCCAAGGATTCTGCGATACCTCGGATATTCGGCTTACCAGAACGGTAATTCGGATGCTGCCATCAATGCGTTGAATGAATTTATTGCAAAACCGAATGTGAATCTCATTGGGCGCGATTACCTCTATTTGGGATTGGCTAAAACCCAAAAGGCACTGACGATGGGTGCCGACGCAGAAGGAAAGCCAACAGGCACGGTAGACAGCACTTTATTCGACAGTGGTATTGCTGATATCAGGAAAGGCGTTGAACTGGATCCCGGCATGGCTAATGAACTTAATGATTTCGGTAAGAAATTTTTCGACCTGAAACTATACAAGCAGGCATCGGCCATTTATGAAATCGCGGTCACAAATCCTAACTCCAGGAACTTCCTGTATGATAACTTCTATCTTGGTTACGCCCTGTATTTCGATAATGCCAAAGCGGAAAAGCCGAATGTAGCCGATGTTCAGAAAGCAAACGCGGCATTTGACGCGGTAATCAAGGCGTCGCCGACGACCCAGGACGCTTACATTTACAAAGCACGTTTGAACAGCCTGCTAATGGATGACATGACCGCAAGGGCTGAAATGGCGAAATACTATGAAGAATACATCCGGGTGGTAACGGAAAAAGGCGAATCGGAATTGTCAAAACCTGCAAATAAGACCAAGTTTGTCGAGGCTTACAATAACATCGCCATCCATTATGCGAAACTTGGCGATAAGATCAAAGCCAAGGAAAACGTAGAAAAAGCACTTGCAATAGAGCCCGCGGATGAGACAGCGCTGAGCACGCAAAAGCTCATCAAAGGATAATATAAAAACCGGTAACCCAAAGTTGCCGGTTTTTTTCTTTCCATTGCCGTCGTTTTAATCTCGGTTCCAAATCACTATCTTTGCACCTTATTTAATCAGCATGCTTTCTAAAGAAATACAATCGGAGGTGGAGAAGGGGATAATGCTTCCGCTCATGGAAGAGTTTTACACCATTCAGGGAGAAGGGTATCACACAGGAACAGCGGCCTATTTTATACGTGTAGGCGGTTGTGATGTGGGCTGCCATTGGTGTGATGTGAAAGAAAGCTGGAACGCGGATCTGCATCCGCCAACACATGTAGACGAAATTGTAGCACATGCAAGCCTTTTTTCGGAAACTGTCGTAGTCACCGGCGGCGAACCGCTGACCTGGGACATGACAGCACTGACGACCAGGCTGAAAGCGGCCCATCGTAAAATTCATATTGAGACCTCGGGCGCCTATCCACTCTCGGGTATCTGGGACTGGATTTGCCTGTCACCGAAAAAAACCAAATTGCCCGTTCAGCAGGTCTATGACCACGCGCACGAACTTAAAATGATCATCCATAACAGGCATGATTTTATTTTTGCGGAAGAACAGGCAGAGAAGGTGAATGACCAGGCGATCCTGTTTCTGCAGCCTGAATGGAGTAAGAAGGAAGAAATGACGCCGCTGATCGTAGACTATGTAATGAAGAATCCTAAATGGCGCGTTTCTTTACAAACCCACAAATACCTTAATATCCCGTAACTATTGCGGGATTATTTTTTGAAACAAACCAAAACCATGAAAGAACTATTCCTGCTCGACCCTGAAATCACTTACCTAAATCATGGTTCGTTTGGCGCCTGTCCCAAACCGATTTTTGAGGAATACCAACATTGGCAACGGGAACTCGAAAAAGAGCCGGTCCAGTTTATTACTAAAAAACTGCCGGTACTGATGCGCGAGTCCCGGAAAGCACTGGCAGCATTTGTCCATTGCGATCCGCAGGATGTTTATTTCCTTCCCAATCCCACCACCGCTATCAACACGATTATGCGTAGCCTAAACCTGAATCCCGGCGATGAAATCCTGGCATCGGACAATGAATATGGGGCGATGGACAGGACCTGGGATTTCTTTTGTAAAAAGTCAGGCGCCAGGTACATTCGCCAGCCTATTTCCATGCCCGTAGTGTCAAAAGAGCAAATGATTGCTGAATTCTGGAAGGGCTACAATGCAAACACCAAAGTCATTTTTTTGAACCAGTTGTCGAGCGCCACGGCTCTGATTTTTCCGGTCAAGGAAATTTGTGACAGGGCCAGGGAGCTTGGATTGGTTACCATTGTCGATGGTGCTCATGTGCCGGGTCACATCGACCTGGATATTTCGCAGCTGAATCCCGATTTTTATACCGGAACCCTTCACAAGTGGATGCTTGCTCCCAAAGGCTCCTCTTTTTTATATGTGAAAAAGGATTTCCAGGACCAGATCGATCCGTTGGTGGTGAGCTGGGGTTACCAAAGTGACATGCCCGGCGAAAGCCGCTTCTTAGATTACCACGAATTTCAGGGCACACGCGACATGGCGGCTTTTTTATCTACGGGTGCGGCAATCCGCTTTCTGTCTGAGCACCATTGGCGGGAGAAAGCAGCCCAAAGTAAGCGACTGATTTTGACGCATTACAAGGCGTTTTGCCATCTGCTCCAAACCGAGCCAATTTGCCCGGTAACGCCAGAGTTTCTGGGACAGATGTGCAGCATCCCGATCAGGACAGGCCAACCGACGGAACTCAAGGAATTACTTTACAACAGGTACCATATCGAAATTCCGGTAATGAAACTTAATGGAAATTTCTACCTGAGGATTTCCCTGAATGCATACAATACTGAGGCCGACCTGGATAAGTTGGCTGCTGCGCTTCAGGAAATTTTATCCCAAACCGATTTATTACAGTAGTTATTTTCCGCCGTTCGCCTGTAGGTCAGCGAGGCAATTGGCATCAAGTGTGGGCATTCCGGAATTCATCATGTTCTGGATGTTGCTTTCGGTCTGGTAATACATCAGGCAGTCCGGATTGATGCAGTGTTTGCCATGGGCGCTGTCGAGGTGGTTTGTCTGCATTGGCGATCCCAAATCAACCAGCCCCAGCATGTGACATAATTCATGTTCGATGACAATTGTTTCGAGGTCGGTGCGGCTGGGTTCCGTCGGTGAGTTGCTGAGTGCCTGGATCGAATTCTCAAACAGTACACAGGATGTATTTCGGTATGCTGCGCCCAGGGTAAGCGTGGTACCGGTATCGCTGGAAAAGTTCCCGTCCAGAAACAGGATGAACAGCGACAAAGTATCCTCTCTGTTATAGTTTGTACGGATATCACTTTCAATATCCGCAACCTCGTTGATGGTGTACGGTGTGCCCGCAGGACTCGCAATCTGCTTCACGGCTATGGTTATCCCGCCCGGCTTGTGCAGGCGCGCTTCCATAAATGACTTAAGATTTTGCAGCGTCTGCGCGTTGGGTTGCAGGTTTCCCACGTAGAAAACCTCGACGGCCAGTGACTGGTACTTGTCATCCGAAAGGAAGTCGTTGGCACTCTTGCCGACCGATTTCAGGTTTGGGGCCGGGTTCGTACCGTTTTCAACTTCTGAGTTGTTGTCTTCATTGGAGCAGCTCCAAAGCAGGAGCAGTAAGAACATGGAAAGTAATTTTACTTTTTTCATCTTAAGATTTTTCCTAAAATTACAAAAAGCAGCAGTACTGCCGTTTGCAAAATTTACCTAATCTTTTATAGTCAGCCGGGCCAGGTAGTCATAGTGCTTGCCTTCCATGACCATCTCGCAGCGCAGGCCATTGGCTTCGGCGGCATTTTGTAACGTGTTGTAATCGATGTACATCCAGTCGAACGGACGTTCTTTTTCGCCTTTATATCTGATGCTGAAAACCACTTCGCCATAATATTCCATCCCCGTCGGGATCCATTTGCCTCCATCCTCGTCTTCGTCAAACATGTAAATAATGTCCGAACTGTCAAGCAGAATCTGCCCCCCTGGAAGTAGCAGTGATTTCAGTTTCTGGAGAAAGGCCGCGATCCGTTTCAATCGGCCACACATTCCGGCGCCGTTCATGAGCAGTAGGATCGTATCGTATTTTTCATTGTCCAAAGCCATCACGTCCACGGCGCGCGCATTGTCCAATCCGCGCAGCAGGCAGGCCTTGATGGCATTTTCCGAAATGTCCACCGGATGCACGTCCAAATTCCGCTCTTGGCTAAGGTATAAACTATGGCTGCCCGCTCCGCAGCCTATGTCGAGGATTTTTCCGTTGGCCATTTGCAGCGCACGCTGCTCTATTTCCGGCATCTGGCGATACGAGCGGAAAAGATAAGCGACTGACATTTCATCTTCTTCTGAAATCGTAGTTTCCGTCACCAGGTTTTGCGGGTCATTGCCGGTTTGGTAATCGAGGATGGCTTTTCCGAAAAGGTCTTTCATGTATTTTTAGTTGCAAAGTGCCAAAGCTGCAAAGCATCAAAGTTTCTAAAGTTGCGTAACTTTGCAACTTGAAACTTTGCGACTTTGAAACTATCAGAACTGAAATTACTGGCCAAAGATAAGCATATCGAAAACAAAAAGTATTTCGACAAGCTCAAAAAGAAGCCGCCGAAGAATCTCGATTACATGATGCAGGAGTTGCATGACAACGAGTTTAAACGTACCGATTGCCTGCAGTGCGCCAACTGCTGTAAAACGACCGGGCCGCTTTTTACCACCGCGGACGTTGAACGGATCGCAAAACACCTCAGGCAGAAACCGCAGCAATTTATTGAAAAATACCTGCGCATCGACGAAGACAATGACTACGTGCTGCAGCAGCTGCCGTGTACTTTTTTAGATGCAGAAAATTATTGTATGATTTATCAGGTGCGTCCGAAAGCGTGCCGCGAGTTCCCGCACACCGACCGCAAGAAGTTTCAGCAGATTACTGATATCACGCTCAGGAATATTCCCATTTGCCCTGCGGCATATCGTATTGTGGAGGAAATGAAAAAGCGGATGCCGCTATAATCAAAAAAGCCCCCTTTTGCGGAGGCTTTAATTTTTAAACGAAAAGGTCGTCTTCATGAAACAGCAGAAAATCTTCCTTGCTGCCGCCGACCGCGCTGATCAGCCTGTCAATTCCCTTTTCGATGTAACCTATGATCTTGGTGAACCAATCCCTGACTTTGAGGAAAATCTCAATCCCTTGTTCAATATATTCGTTGATGACCTGCATGAACTTCTGAAGCCTGTCCATCACTGTCAATAAAATCTGTGCTCTTTCCATAGTAATTGTTTTAATGATTTGCGCCGAAAAATTGCTGACACTAATTTACGCAATACTATGCAATATGGCCGGAAACCGAGTTATAAATTTTTCTTATTTTTTTGTAATCAAAAACTGTAGTGTGGGTTTATTCGGGATAAATGAGATATTTCCGGCGCATCTCGCGGAACTCAATCAGGCCGGTTTCCCAGCTTGCACGGATTTCCGCCGCAGTCATTCCGGATTCAATCTGTTCGCGCAGTTTTTTCGTACCCGCCAGTTTCGTGAAATAAGAGTTGAAGAACTTCGTCTTGTCCTGGGTTTCATTGTAAGCCTTAATCAGCCATTTGAGTTCGAGGCGTTCGATTTTAGGAATGCCGGAAAGGTCTTCACCAAAGCAAGGGCGGCCGTTATACAAAGGATCTTTGGCGCCGACATTCGGTTGCGGCACAAAACAGAAATCAACATTCGGCAGGTAAGGCGAGCCAAATATCTGGAATTGTTTATCGGTACCCCGGCCCACGCTGACGTTTGTGCCTTCAAAAAAGCAAAGGCTTGCGTAGAGGTTAATGGCCATGTCGTTGGGCAGGTTCGGTGATGGCTTTACGGATATACTGTACGGCATATCGCGCGTATACATTGAGCACGCAATAATTTTTATGTCGCATTGTATGCCGTTTTTAAGCCATCCTTCACCATTAATCATCTGCGCGTATTCGCCGATGGTCATGCCGTGCAGGACCGGAATCGGGTGCATTCCGACAAAACTGGAAAATTCCGGTTCCAGGACCGGACCGTCGACGATGCCGCCATTTGGGTTCGGGCGGTCAAGAACGACTACCTGGATGTTGTTCTCTGCACAGGCCTCCATCACGTAATGCAGTGTGGAGATATAGGTAAAAAATCGTGCACCGACGTCCTGTAAATCAAAAAGCATGACGTCGACACCCTCGAGCTGCGCCGGAGTTGGTTTTTTGTTGTCGCCATAGATGGATACAATGGGCAGTCCGGTCGTGATGTCCTTTCCGTCAATTATGGTTTCGCCTGCATCAGCTGTGCCACGGAAGCCATGTTCGGGCGCGAAGATTTTCACCACATCCATTTTTTCCGAAAGCAGGAAATCCACCACGTGGCTACTGTCACCCAGCAATCCGCTCTGATTGGTGACTATGCCGACGCGTTTATTGGTAATCAAAGGCGCATAGCTGCCGAACAGGCCCGAACCGGTCGAAAAAGATGTCGCGTTCGGCGTCATGATCACAGTCGATTTGCCGGCAGCAGCTTTTTTTCCTTCCATCGGATGGGCCGTAACCGGTAACGGCCGCGTAACCGCCTGTGCCGGTTTGCACGAAAACAGGAAAACGCAAAACAATATTGGAATGAAATATCTGGAATGCCTGCGGACCGCTGGGGAAAAGCCGCCTCTTTTTGAACAAATGCCGTAATCCATAATGCTGCTGTCTCGATAATTAATTAGGCAAAATCGCTGAAATTCATTGGTAAAAACAGTACTTTTGGGAGCTCATACTCAAATTGCGACCCATTTTGAACCTCGAATATTTCATCGCCCGAAGGCTGATTACTGCCGATGGCCGTAAAAGTAATATATCTGCACCAATTATAAAAATCGCCATCGCCGCTATCGCCATCGGGATGGTTATGATGATTGTTTCAGTGGCAACCGGTTTGGGACTGCAGCAAAAAATCCGGGAGAAAGTCTCAGCGTTCAACGGGCATATCATTATTTCAAATTATGATGAAAACACTTCCGATGTCAGTGTAAAGCCGATTTCGATTAATCAGGAATTCTATCCGAAATTTAAAAACGTCAGCGGCATCCGCCATGTCCAGGCCGTCGCTTCAAAAGCCGGCATCATCCGGACCGACACCGCGTACGACTTCGTGATCCTGAAAGGTGTGGGCAAGGATTATGACTGGAGCAATCTTAAAGAGTACCTCATTTCAGGCAAACTGCCTGATTTTTCCGGCGCCCTTAACAATGACATTCTTATCTCCGAATACCTTGCCAAACGCCTCAACCTGAAAACCGGCGACACATTCAGTACTTATTTCATGAAGGATGGCGGCAATGGCCTGCCCAACCTGCGTGTATTCCATATTTCCGGTGTGTACAATTCGGGCTTTCAGGAATTTGATTCCAGCTATATTATTGGTGACATACGCCATATTCAACGGCTCAACAAGTGGCGTCCCGACGAAATCGGTCAGTTTGAGGTCTTCCTGGCCGACTTTAGCCAGATTGAAACCAAGGGCGACGAGGTCTACAAGCAGACGCCTTCCACTTTGAATACCAAAACGATTGTGCAGAAATATTATTACATATTCGAATGGCTCAAGCTGTTCGATTTTAATATTTTCGTCATACTTATGGTAATGATTGTTGTGTCCACAATCAATATGGTTGTGGCGCTGCTGGTTCTCATCCTGGAGCGCACCCAGATGATCGGCATTTTGAAAGCCCTGGGCGCCGCCAATTGGTCTGTACGCAAAATCTTTTTGTACAATGCTTTTTACCTGATCCTTCGAGGCCTGTTCTGGGGCAATGTTATTGGTATCGGGATGATCCTCGTGCAGCAGCATTTTGGGATTATTGAACTCGACCCCGCCAGTTACTATGTTACGCAGGCGCCGGTCTACCTGAATTGGGATTACATTGTGCTGCTCAACCTGGGCACTATACTGATTTGTCTGGTAGTGCTTTTAATTCCGTCCTATATTATTACGAGGATTTCTCCGGTAAAAGCCATCCGTTTCGATTAATACCTTTCAAGCCAGTAACAGAATAATTTTGGCGTGCCGGCTCCGCAAGCTCCGCCGTCGGGCACTGCGCTTCAAGTCCTCGCTACGCTGCGGGCTTTCCGCTGCGGTCCCTCACGCGGTCTGTGCGTGGTTGGCGGGGCTGTCATGGGTGAAATTTTTTTCAGGCCCAACCTTCCCGTTCCCAGCGCATTAGGGTGATGGGATTAAAAATCCTCAAAAAAAGACGTCAAAAAGTTTGCGAAACCCAAAAAGGGGCTTACTTTTGCACCCGCAATAAGGAAGTTCATAAAAATACTGGGGCGGTTTCAAAAAATTTTGCAGGGTGGCCAAAAGATTATATCTTTGCTGTCCGACTTTTGAAAAAAAGGCTGCAAAAAATAAGAATCGCTGATTTTCAAGGGGTAAGATAAATTAACAAATTTTTTTCACCAAAACCCTTGGAAAAGTAAAAAAGGGTTGTACTTTTGCACCCGCTTTGAGACACAAGCGATATAAGAAAGATTGACACGTTCATTGATATATTGGATTGACAGCACTTCCGGAGTGATTCGGAAGTAAGCAGAGAGTAAGGGAAATCGGAAGATTTTCGAGAGAATAAAAATACGTTAGAAATTCGTCTGAAAAATACGCCAAGCGATTGGCAAACAATATACGATGAAGAGTTTGATCCTGGCTCAGGATGAACGCTAGCGGCAGGCTTAACACATGCAAGTCGAGGGGTAGAGAGTGCTTGCATTCTTGAGACCGGCGCACGGGTGCGTAACGCGTATGCAACCTACCTTGAACAGGGGGATAGCCCAGAGAAATTTGGATTAATACCCCATGGTATATTGAGATGGCATCATCTTATTATTAAAGTCACAACGGTTCAAGATGGGCATGCGTCCCATTAGCTAGATGGTAAGGTAACGGCTTACCATGGCCACGATGGGTAGGGGTCCTGAGAGGGAGATCCCCCACACTGGTACTGAGACACGGACCAGACTCCTACGGGAGGCAGCAGTGAGGAATATTGGTCAATGGGCGCAAGCCTGAACCAGCCATGCCGCGTGCAGGATGAAGCATCTATGGTGTGTAAACTGCTTTTATACGGGAAGAAACCCTGCCACGTGTGGCAGATTGACGGTACCGTAGGAATAAGGATCGGCTAACTCCGTGCCAGCAGCCGCGGTAATACGGAGGATCCAAGCGTTATCCGGAATCATTGGGTTTAAAGGGTCCGTAGGCGGGCCTGTAAGTCAGTGGTGAAAGCCCATCGCTTAACGATGGAACGGCCATTGATACTGCAGGCCTTGAATTATCGGGAAGTAACTAGAATATGTAGTGTAGCGGTGAAATGCTTAGATATTACATGGAATACCGATTGCGAAGGCAGGTTACTACCGGTGGATTGACGCTGATGGACGAAAGCGTGGGTAGCGAACAGGATTAGATACCCTGGTAGTCCACGCCGTAAACGATGGATACTAGCTGTTGGGGGCAACTTCAGTGGCTAAGCGAAAGTGATAAGTATCCCACCTGGGGAGTACGGGCGCAAGCCTGAAACTCAAAGGAATTGACGGGGGCCCGCACAAGCGGTGGAGCATGTGGTTTAATTCGATGATACGCGAGGAACCTTACCAAGGCTTAAATGTAGATTGACAGGTTTGGAAACAGACTTTTCTTCGGACAATTTACAAGGTGCTGCATGGTTGTCGTCAGCTCGTGCCGTGAGGTGTCAGGTTAAGTCCTATAACGAGCGCAACCCCTGTTGTTAGTTGCCAGCGAGTCAAGTCGGGAACTCTAGCAAGACTGCCAGTGCAAACTGTGAGGAAGGTGGGGATGACGTCAAATCATCACGGCCCTTACGCCTTGGGCTACACACGTGCTACAATGGCCGGTACAGAGAGCAGCCACCACGCGAGTGGGAGCGAATCTATAAAGCCGGTCACAGTTCGGATCGGAGTCTGCAACTCGACTCCGTGAAGCTGGAATCGCTAGTAATCGGATATCAGCCATGATCCGGTGAATACGTTCCCGGGCCTTGTACACACCGCCCGTCAAGCCATGGAAGCTGGGGGTGCCTGAAGTCGGTGACCGCAAGGAGCTGCCTAGGGTAAAACCGGTAACTAGGGCTAAGTCGTAACAAGGTAGCCGTACCGGAAGGTGCGGCTGGAACACCTCCTTTCTAGAGAAAGGCGACATTTTAGCATATTACCATTAGGATCTCTGATGGTTTTCATTACTCTCGCTGTTGGTTCAAAAAAACAATCCAAGAAAAACAAACAGAGTCTCGTAGCTCAGCTGGTTAGAGTACTACACTGATAATGTAGGGGTCGGCAGTTCGAGTCTGCCCGGGACTACTACTTTGTTTTTTGTTTGGGTAAAGGAAATTTTAGAAGTTGAGTTACACTTACTGGTGAACCGTTCAAGCAACTGTTAACTGTAAAGGTTGACCGTACACTAAAAACGGGGGATTAGCTCAGCTGGCTAGAGCGCCTGCCTTGCACGCAGGAGGTCATCGGTTCGACTCCGATATTCTCCACGATCAATCCATCGGATTGAAAAAGTTCATTGACATATTGGGATAAGAAAATACAAAAAGTAGAAAGAACACAAAGTTTACAGTGTACAGCTTACGGTTTACAGTGCAAACTGTTAACTGTTAACTGTCAACCGTAAACTCAAAAGTACAATAAGCAAAATAAGGGCGTATGGGGGATGCCTAGGCTCTCAGAGGCGAAGAAAGGCGTGATAAGCTGCGAAAAGCGCCGGGGATCGGCACACACGAATTGATCCGGCGATACCTGAATGGGGCAACCCAATACATTGAAGATGTATTACTCCGATAGGAGGGCAAACCCGCTGAACTGAAACATCTAAGTAGGCGGAGGAGAAGAAAACAAAAGTGATTCCGTAAGTAGTGGCGAGCGAACGCGGATTAGCCCAAACCAGTGTTGTTACGGCAATACTGGGGTTGTAGGACCACGGCATTTCATGCAAACTGAACCGGAAGGACCTGGAAAGGTCTGCCATAGAGGGTGATAGCCCCGTATGGGTAAGGGATGTAATGGATAGTGGTATCCTGAGTAGGGCGGGGCACGTGAAACCCTGTCTGAATCTGGCGGGACCATCCGCTAAGGCTAAATACTCCTGAGAGACCGATAGTGAACCAGTACCGTGAGGGAAAGGTGAAAAGAACCGTGAATAACGGAGTGAAACAGATCCTGAAACCATACGCCTACAAGCGGTCGGAGCCCACAAGTTGGGTGACGGCGTGCCTTTTGCATAATGAGCCTACGAGTTAACGTTGCCGGCAAGGATAAGCATTTAAGATGTGGATCCGTAGCGAAAGCGAGTCTGAATAGGGCGCTTTAGTCGGTAGTGTTAGACGCGAAACCGTGTGATCTACCCATGGGCAGGATGAAGCTGTGGTAACACACAGTGGAGGTCCGAACCGGTTGTCGTTGAAAAGACTTCGGATGACCTGTGGGTAGGGGTGAAAGGCCAATCAAACTCGGAAATAGCTCGTACTCCCCGAAATGCATTTAGGTGCAGCGCTGGATATAGTTATATAGAGGTAGAGCTACTGATTGGATGCGGGGGCTTCACCGCCTACCAATTCCTGACAAACTCCGAATGCTATATAATGTTTACCAGCAGTGAGGGCTTGGGTGCTAAGGTCCAAGTCCGAGAGGGAAAGAACCCAGACCATCAGCTAAGGTCCCAAAATCTACACTAAGTTGAAAGAACGAGGTTTGTCTGCCCAGACAGCTAGGATGTTGGCTTGGAAGCAGCCATTCATTTAAAGAGTGCGTAACAGCTCACTAGTCGAGCGGACGAGCATGGATAATAATCGGGCATAAGTGTAGTACCGAAGCTATGGATTTACAGTTTACTGTAAGTGGTAGGGGAGCATTCCAGCGGGGCTGAAGGTGTGTCGTGAGGCATGCTGGACCTTCTGGAAAAGAAAATGTAGGCATAAGTAACGATAATGCGGGCGAGAAACCCGCACACCGAAAGACTAAGGTTTCCTCAGCTATGCTAATCAGCTGAGGGTTAGTCGGGTCCTAAGGCGAACCCGAAAGGGACAGTCGATGGCCAACGGGTTAATATTCCCGTACTTGTATTGATTGTGATGGGGTGACGGAGTGATGAAAGTACCGCGCACTGACGGAATAGTGCGTTGAAGCACCTACCTATATCGTTTATAGTTAAATGCGTAGACGATGGGGAAATGCGATAGTACTCGGAGTCTTCGGACAAAGAGATAGTGTACCTAAGGGCTTCCAAGAAAAACCTCTAAACTTCAGATTGATACAACCCGTACCGTAAACCGACACAGGTAGTCGAGGAGAGAATCCTAAGGTGCTCGAGAGATTCATGGCTAAGGAATTAGGCAAAATAGACCCGTAACTTCGGGAGAAGGGTCGCCAGCAGCAATGCTGGCCGCAGTGAAGAGGTCCAGGCGACTGTTTATCAAAAACACAGGGCTCTGCAAAATCGTAAGATGAAGTATAGGGCCTGACACCTGCCCGGTGCTGGAAGGTTAAGAGGAGATGTTATCTTCGGAGAAGCATTGAATTGAAGCCCCAGTAAACGGCGGCCGTAACTATAACGGTCCTAAGGTAGCGAAATTCCTTGTCGGGTAAGTTCCGACCTGCACGAATGGTGTAACGATCTGGACACTGTCTCAGCCATGAGCTCGGTGAAATTGTAGTAACGGTGAAGATGCCGTTTACCCGCAGTGGGACGAAAAGACCCTGTGCACCTTTACTATAGCTTAGTATTGACTTTGGATAAGTGATGTGTAGGATAGGTGGGAGACTTCGATCCTGCGTCGCCAGGCGTAGGTTAGTCATTGTTGAAATACCACCCTTTGCTTATCTGAAGCCTAACCCCATAATGTGGGGGACAGTGCTTGGTGGGTAGTTTGACTGGGGTGGTCGCCTCCAAAAGAGTAACGGAGGCTTCTAAAGGTTCCCTCAGCACGCTTGGTAACCGTGCGTAGAGTGCAATGGCATAAGGGAGCTTGACTGAGAGACATACAGGTCGATCAGGTACGAAAGTAGAGCATAGTGATCCGGTGGTTCCGCATGGAAGGGCCATCGCTCAAAGGATAAAAGGTACGCCGGGGATAACAGGCTGATCTCCCCCAAGAGCTCATATCGACGGGGGGGTTTGGCACCTCGATGTCGGCTCGTCACATCCTGGGGCTGGAGAAGGTCCCAAGGGTTGGGCTGTTCGCCCATTAAAGTGGCACGCGAGCTGGGTTCAGAACGTCGTGAGACAGTTCGGTCTCTATCTACTGCGGGCGTTAGAAATTTGAGTGGATCTGATTCTAGTACGAGAGGACCGAATTGGACCGACCGCTGGTGTATCTGTTGTCCCGCCAGGGGCACCGCAGAGTAGCTACGTCGGGAAGGGATAAGCGCTGAAAGCATATAAGCGCGAAACCCACCACAAGATGAGATTTCTTTTAAGGGTCGTAGGAGATGACTACGTCGATAGGCTACAGGTGTAAAGGCAGTAATGTCATAGCCGAGTAGTACTAATAACCCGTAAGCTTATGTACGCCTTCCGGGCCTTCGGGCCCGGGACACTTTTTGCATGTAAATTTTTGTCCCAATGTGTTAATAATATAATGTGATCGGAACACCGATCGCGTAACGACTTAAGGTGGTTATTGCGGCGGGGCTCACCTCTTCCCATCCCGAACAGAGAAGTTAAGCCCGCCTGCGCAGATGGTACTGCAGTTTTGTGGGAGAGTATGTCGTCGCCTTTCTTTTAAAAACCCCTCATCATTCGATGAGGGGTTTTTTGTTTTATGCCATTTTTAAAAAAATGACGGTAAATATTATCCGAACAGCGAAGTTAAGCCCGCCTGCGCAGATGGTACTGCAGTTTTGTGGGAGAGTATGTCGTCGCCTTTATTTATGGAACCCCAACCTATACAGGTTGGGGTTCTTTTTTTTAGGGATGCGACGCAGTTCGGGCAAAGCCCCGCGTCGTCGCCTTTAGCTTCGCCCGGTTCGGCTAAAGCCTCGGGTTTTTTGAGACCCCAGCTTGAGACCCATATTTTTTTTACTAATATCCAGAAATCCAGTCATTACCGATGGGCTTTTTTTTTGGTTTAGCCGGAATCCCGCCTGCACCGGACGGCCTTAGCCACTCCCAAAATAACTTCCCGCCCTTTTAGGCCGAAACATCCGCGGATACGGCGCCGCGTGAGGGATCCCGGCTTTGCCTGAGCTCGTTTGCGCAGCCTGCGCAGCAAACAGCGAGTGCCGGGAGCCCGACGCCGCGCTCACAGAACCGCAACAAACGCCAGCCACACAGGCGGCGGCACGCCATAAAAAATGCCTTTCTTAAACTTAGATCTTGTGCTTGCCTGCAGGCAAAATTTCTCTATATTGCCCGCAAAATCTTTTATGAACATGATGCACAAAATTAGCATAAACCTGCTGTTCCTGAGACTGTCATTTTTTCTTCTGCTGTTCACAGGCTGCCAGGACACGCATGATAAGGCCAGGGATTTTGTAGACGATTACAACGCTTTGGCGCCGAAAATGGCGACGCAGAACCTGCAATCGACAATAGCCGAGTTGCGTCCTGACAATAGTATACGCATCGTCATGGTGTCGGATATGGCCCAAAACGAAGATGCGAGGGCTACCATGCAACAGGCTATGCCTGCAATCATGACGGAAGTCCTTGGCAGGATCAGTACGTTTAATGAGTTGATAGCGGAAGGTGTTACATTTAAAGTAGAATACCGTGCTAACGACAATTCAGTGCTGGCGGCTACGGTACTGGATTCAGCTTCGGTTCAGAACATAAAAGCTAAAAGCGAAAAGGCGTCGACGGGCGGTTACGGCACCACAAACCGCGAGGCACAGGAAATGCTGGCGTTAGTCAACAAGACATTACCCATCCGGGATGAGAAAGCCGGAACCACGGTAACAAAAATAGATATCGTAGGGCAGGAACTCGTTTATTTCGTAGACATCGATAACGAATTGAGACTGGCCTTAAAAGATCCTGGCGCGCTGGCCGTGATGAAAAAAGAGATCGGCCGCAATCCGCAACTCAGGGGTTTCCTGCAGATGGGCAAAGGCTATGGCATCAGGAGGATCAGGTTTAAATATGCCAATGCAGGCCACACCGTCGCCGAAGTGGTTTTGGATGAATCCGAGATACAGTAAACGCTGATGGATACAATGCCGAAAAAATTGCTCATCATCGGTCTGGTATGGCCTGAATCCAATTCGTCTGCAGCCGGAAGCCGAATGATGCAACTGGTTCGGCTGTTCCTGGACCATGGCATGCAAATCGTTTTTGGAAGTGCGGCTCAGCAGGGTGAATTTTCCGATTGGCTCGAACTGCCCGGCCTGACTACGCGCCAGTTGCAGCTCAACGACAGTAGTTTTGATGACTTCGTCACCGCATATAACCCGGATATGGTTTTGTTCGACCGATTCGTGAGCGAAGAGCAATTCGGCTGGCGTGTCGCAGCGCAGTGTCCGGATGCCTTACGCGTGTTAGATACCGAAGATTTGCATTGCCTTCGGCTGGCAAGGCAGCATGCCGTAAAACAGCAACGCATGTTCACCGAAGACGATTTGTTTTCGGACACGGCAAAAAGGGAAATCTCTGCAATTTTGCGTTGTGATTTGTCGCTGATCATTTCGGAATATGAAATGAAAATCTTAACGGAGGTTTTCAAAATTGATCCCGCACTGTTGTTTTATCTGCCTTTCCTGCAGGATCTGCGAAAGGGCGATCTATTTAAAACGTGGCCTGCCTATGAGCAGCGATCGGGATTTATGTTTATAGGGAATTTTTACCATGAGCCGAACAAAGATGCAGTCAGGTATCTCAAAGAACAGGTTTGGCCACAAATTAGGGTAAAAATGCCGGAAGCTGTTATATCGATATATGGTGCATACGTGCCTGCAATGATACAACAGATGCACCAGCCTGACTCGGGATTTCTTATCATGGGTCGGGTCGCCTCGGCAGAAGCAGCAATAAAGTCGGCGAAGGTAATGCTGGCCCCACTGCGTTTCGGCGCAGGATTGAAAGGGAAGTTGCTTGAGGCGATGCTTTATGGTACGCCGACGGTAACAACAAGCGTCGGAGCTGAAGGAATGCAGCATGAATGCCTGTGGAATGGCCTGGTTGCGGATGACAATCCCGAACAAATCGCCAATGCCGCCGTACAGCTTTACAACGATACCCTGCTATGGACCGCAGCACAAAGTCAGGGAGCGTTCATCCTGGCAGCAAAGTTTGATAGGGCACTGTATGAAAGTCGCTTTATAAATCATATATCGCTTGTAATCAGCGGTATAAAAAAGCATCGGCGCAATAATTTTATCGGATCGGTGTTATCATATAACGCCTTTTTGGCCACTAAATACCTGTCACGCTGGATTGAGGAAAAGAATAAAAGCAATTATCAATAAAAATACATGAGCTTGTCGGAGAAACTATTTTGATTGCCAGCAATTTATCGCGCTGAATAATTTAAAATAGTATATTTGCCTGATAGCTTAATGGTTTTAGCCTCTATTCCCCAGAGATTAAAGCCATCCCCAAGGACCTACATATGAAATTCAGGATACTCTATATTGTCTTCTTCATGGCAATGGCAGGTTACGCACAATTGCCTGCGTTTACTTTGCAGGTTGAACCTGTCAACATGACCTGTGACAACAATGGCGGGGTAAACCTGACCCCGGGCAACCTCACTCCGCTGGCAATATTGACTTACAACATCTACCTGTTACCCAACGAGAACACGCCTGTCGCGACGTTCAACAACAACAATTATATTGGTCTGGGCGTCGGGAATTACAAAGTGAAGGCACAGCAGGTTTTAGGCACCGATGTGTCGCCCATAATTGAAATACCCTTTGCGATCAGCAATGTTTTTGAAGAAACCGTAATCAGTGTCAGTCAATTGCCTGTCGGGGCCTGTGATGCGTTTGGAACCGCAGAAGTTACCGTATCGCAGGGGTCAGGCCCTTTTTTTTACCAGGCCATCACCAATGGCGTACCAAGCACACCCCAAACCTCCAACCTGCTCCAACTGCCCGCAGGTGAGCATAACATACGCGTTATCGATGTATGCGGAAACGGCAAAGTAAAAACCATCACAATAATCTTAACGTCAAATGACCTGTCCATCGGCAGTACGGTGGTCCCTCCGATTGCCACATCCTGCACCACTATGGTGATCAATAACGAAGTGACGCCTTCTTCGGGCGACATTTACTATCCTGTGAAAGCGACGTACACCGTATACTACCCATCAGGGACGCAGGTGGTCGAACAAGTGTTTCCGACGGGAGCCCCGGATTCGCTGCCGTTGACGCTAACCGTGCCTGTGGGAAACATTCCCTATACCTATGATTTGGTAATTTCGGATGACTGCGGGCATGTATTTTCAAGTCCGGGCAATGAAATCAACCCAAACCCAAACGTTACCATCAATGAAACGCCAAATGAATGTGGTGAAAAATACATTACCGTGGCTGTTTCCAATGTGATGCCTCCTTACACCATGAATTTTGATGTCTTCCCCACCGGTTTTGATGCGGGGGCATTAAATCCTGCCTACCTCAGTCCTTTAGATGGCAATACACTGTCATTGACATTTGGCAGTGACACCAATCCAGTGCCTTTTGGAAATTACCATGTGACTATTTCAGACGCTTGTGGCAGGACGGGCGAGTTCGGCAAGGAAGTGAAGAAAGATGAATATCAGGCGGTGGCTAATGTTGTGGATGCAACCTGCAACACACCCGCGAAAATCGAACTGCGCATAGAGCCGGGACGAAAAATCAAGACAGCCTCAGTCACCGTCGCACCCCCTGACTATGTCGCGACGCATCCGCTGCCTTTTAACGTCTCGCCGGCGGTGCCTCAGGAAAACACATTTGTGTTTAACGCTTCACCCGGCCATTACGAATTTAGTCTGGTCGACGTATGTGACTTTCCATATACCGCTTCCGCAGATGTCAATTCGTTTACGGGAGGCGACGCCCGCCTGCTGGTCAACCCTCGCCCCAGCTGCGATGCCGGAGGATCATTGCGGGTACGCTCGCCAAACGGTGGGGGCTTAGTGACGTTGACCATGATTTCCGCCCCTGATGCATTTGGCCAGGCCATGCCGTTTGACCTCACGGGTTTCCTATCACCGACAGGAGTTTATTTCAACCCATCGATTCCCGCAGGGGAATACGATTTTGTAGGGGTGGATGCCTGCGGGGCTACCCTCACGCTGGCCAATCCGGTGCAGGTTGAAGGTTACGATTCCGGAACCGATAACTTTACCGTAGACCCAAATTGCGGCACATTCAGCCTCAGCCTTCACGACAATAGCAACATAACCGGCAGCTATTTTCTCCAGAAAAAGAATCCGACGACCGGACTGTACGAGCACCCTGTTACCGGCGTCGTTTATCCCGATTTGACGGTGCCAACCGCTGACAATTCGATTCAGCTGAACAATAATACCACCATGTTCGACATCGACAATACAGGGACTTTCCGTATTGCAAAAGTATATCAGTCTTTCGGTGCAAACGGCAGTGTCGTCTGCTTTGATTATTACCCCGATTTTGTGTTTTCCGGTGAACTCGAAATTTTGGAATCGTATTCGCTGGATTGTGAAGACGGCAACGGACCCGGAAGCGTATTCATCGATGTGGTTGGGGTGCCGCCATACATCTACAGGATAAAGGAAAAAAACGGGCAGGCGTTCGTTCTTGAGAATGGCACGGACGCCATTTTCCAGGGATTGGAGCCTGCATTGTATAAATTCGAAGTAGAAGATTCATGCGGGCGCCTTGAAACTACGACAATCAACGTTGCCACCCTGCAGCCGCTGGTTCACGCTACGCCCCCCGGAACCAATGGTGGACCCGGTGAGCTGTCATATTGTAGCGACACCAATGAGACCAAGCACATCTTTGACCTGACCGCGTTTAATACGGAAATCCTCGGGAACCAGCCCGCAGATTTGTACACGATTACCTACCACGTATCTGAAGCCGATGCGCGTAGCGGCGATAACCGCATTACTACTGATCCAACCCAGTATGAAAACACCTCAAATCCGCAGACGATCTGGGCTCGTGTAGTACAGAATAACATTTCGCTCTGCTATGACTACACCTCGTTCAGGCTGGTCGTGGGTACACAGCCCATCCTTACGATCCTCCCTGACATTTACCTTTGTGAAGGTGACGAACAACGGGTTTTCGCCGATGACGGTTACGACGCCTATGAATGGTCAACCGGCGCCACGACACGCTACCTCGACGTCGATACGCCAGGAACTTACACCGTAACCGTAAAGAACGTTTACGGCAGTTCGGTATGTTCAGCCACGCAGAACATTACGGTTTCCAATACCGAAAGTGCCCATATTGATGCTATCGACATCCGGGACTGGACCGATGAGGATAACGGCTTTACGATGCATGTGAGTGGTGACGGCGATTATGTGTACTCGATTGACGGGCGAAATTATCAGGCCGATCCCACGTTCACCGGACTTGAGCCCGGCGTTTACACGGTTGACGTGAAAGACCTTCACGGCTGTCCGGGTGTGCGCAAGGACGTGCTGATCCTGAATTACCCAAAATTCTTCACGCCAAATGGCGATGGCCATAATGATACCTGGAAGATTAAAAATTCCGTGTTTGAACCCGGAATGAAGACCTACATCTTTGACCGATACGGTAAACTCATCACCGGGTTGGAATATGACAGCCCCGGGTGGGATGGTACGTATAATGGCCGTCCGTTGCCGTCAACCGACTATTGGTTTATGGTGGAGCGGCTTGACGGTAAAGTCCATCGCGGGCATTTCTCTATGAAGCGTTAATCGCGTAACGGCTTTTTCCGGAGGTATTTTTTCCAGAACTTATACGCCTGCAGCAGGCCCATGCCAAGGAACAGCAATGGGATCACGCCAGACATCAGGTAGTCGGAAACAAAATCATTTTTTTTAGTCAGCCAGTCCAGGCAGAGTATCAGCGTAAGCATCCCTGAAAAAGTGCCAGCCAGTGTACCGGTGAGGTAAACATATCGGCCCGACTGTTGTACAGAGATGTATCGGGCATTGATCAGGTACAGGTTCCACGCGGTCCAAAACGGTATCTGGATAAAATTGAGGCTGCTGTATTTGACGCCGGTCCAGAACGGGGAATAATCATCGGCGAGCCGGAACACAGCTGCTGAAGCGCCGCTGTCCTTGTGCGCGGCATAAAACGACCACGCCAGCAGGAACATGAAAAATATTGAAAACAGTTCAATGTACTTAATCAGTTTTTTATTGTGCATCAGCCTGTCTGCGAAAACCAAAGTGGCATAAATCACGACGGCTTCGATAATGATAACACCAAGCAGGTAAACGCAGACGCTTTCAATGCCTGATTTTTGATGTACATCGTAACCAATGACATTGAGATAACCCAATGGAATCGATCCGATGAAGCTCACTAAAAAACCGGCAATGATGTTTTTCAGCGCTTTCATCGGTTAGAAATTGACGATTTTTTTACTATGCAGGTTATGCAGGCGGTACTCGGCCATGCCTTTCTTGTGGGTCAGATACGGTACGCCTTTGCGGTGGTTTTCAACGCTGATTTCATACATATACCGGATGTGCCTGCTGAGTTCTTTCCAGGCGAAGAACAGCGAATGCCCGGGATCATAGATATGGGTGGGTTCGCTTGCGGCGCCGTTCAATTCGACAATTGAAAATTTCTCGCCTCGCTCCAATGCTTCGAGGGAGTCATACATCAGGTCGATACGCCCAAAGTAAAATCCGTTAATCTGCAGGCAAATCTCGTTCATGACCTGATTCAATGCAGGTGTCGCCCAGATCGTCCGGTCAATAAATTTGGCGCCTCGCGCGTGGTTTCCGTAAGGTACGAGATTCACTTTTTCGCCGGCCGGCGGAACCTCATCAAGCTTGCCGCCGTATTCCCTGCGAAGCGATTTCAACTGGAGTTCATAGCGTGGATTCTGCTTAACCAATTCTTCCAGCGTCGATCTTCCATCGCCAGTTACAATGAGGAATTCCTTCGCGACAATACCGGTAATCCTGCCTTTTTTTTCATGCGGATAACGAACATAAAAGATTCCGATTTCATTTTCATACGGAATCAGGTCCTGTACGATACAGTCAAAATCGGCTTTGTGAAGATATGATTCGAGTTCGCCCGGATTGTCAATCTTCTTTACAGCTGATCCGCGCAAACCGATGTCGGGCTTTATGATCAGCGGATACTGAATGCCGTGCTTTTCAGTTTGCATGATGGTGTCGGCCAGCGGCATCCCGGCTTTGGCCAGAATGGTCTTTGGATAGTATTGCTGCGGAATCAGGTCATAAATTTCTTTTTTGGATTCCATCATAAACCCACCGTTAGTAATTGTGGGATTTGCCGCGTTGAAGAAAAAAATGCTGCGTTGGCGCAGCGCATAATAGGCCCATAAAAAGTAAATCGGAATGTAGACGATATAAAACGGCCAATATTCCCAGTGCAGTATTTTGTGCAATAACAGCCTCAATAGTCAGGATTTAGCGGGTGATGAGCCTGTCAAACGTACTTTCGTCAATCAGGTCGGTGTATGTCAGCGACAATTGTTGGTTCTCCACTACGGCCTGCGTAATGCTCAACGTCTTAAGTTTGCCCTCGCGATTGATTACGAGCCCGTGCTCCGCATTGCCACGCTCTGTATACCGATGGAAATGCAACATATCTGAAGCGGTGATTTCAGGCGTTATATTAAGAAAATTATAAAACCAGGCAGCCCTGGTTTCCCGGATTTCCTTAGGATAAAGCGTTGAAGATGACCAGATGTGATTTTTAGAACTGTCCAGGTGGAGCGAATCCTTTCTCACACCATCCCAACGCAGTTGATGCAATTCCGAGTGGTAAAAAAGCACAAGTGTAAATGGCTCGACCCGATCCAAATCGATGGACTCCCAGCTTTTCAGGGGTGAACCACTACCTAAGATGTCAAGTACAATCAAACCGCGGCTCCGGCGGTAGGGTGGCAGGTATTGGTGTTTTTCCACGGCACCGTTCAGCAGCACGAGGACGTTTGCATTTTGATCTGTCGCAAACCACGTTCCGCCCGCCTTAGGGTCCTTTGGAAACACGAGATCATGGCCGTTGACGGAATATGCTGCGGGTGGAATAGCCGGCCTTACAACCTGCTCGTCACGGTTTGAAGTGATGATGATCCGGCCGTTGGCATTGACAAAACTTACTGTGCACATTGATTGCGGTATTCAATAGTCGAGCGCGCTACCCCGAAATTGGCGTCAATAGTCACCGTTTCACAATCGTGTATCGCGACCTTGATCAGTGCCTGGTGGTGGATGCAATGTTCCAGATTGTACAGCAATTCACGGAAGTAATTGCTGTCGATAAGGATTTCTTCACCGTCGACAATTTGTTGCAGGCGCAAGGGTTTGTTCTCTTTATCGAGATTTTTCCGGATGGCGAGCAATGATTCAATCGCAAAGGCGGTGCTGGTCTGGATCAGGATATTTCTTGCTCTTTTGTCATAATTCACCAGCCCTGACTCATAATTATTTTCGAGGCATTGGAACATTTCAATGATGTGCCTGGTGTGCTCCCCGATGGTGGCATGACTCAGCGCTTTGCATTGGTTCGTGTAATCCCTGTCGGAAAGCTGCCGCAGCAATCCAATCATTTCATTAAGGCTATGATGTATTGACGGTATGAGCATGTTTATGTTTTAAATCGTAATAGTCCGGGAATTTTCTGCCGGTCCAAATAAATTAATATCGTACTGCAAATAAAGGTTATTACTGCCAGAATAAAAAGTTCCCCGCCATCATTTTTCACCTCGATTCCCAAAATAAACAGGTGTGAAAGCAGTGCTCCCGCAATCACCGCTGCGGAAAGCAATGCGCCAATGAGTGATGTCGAAGGGATCAAAATCAGGATTGCCGCGAAAAGTTCTGCGATCCCTGAACCGATCCTTCCGTAGGGCTCCATGCCCAGCCTGGTGAATATGTACACACTTTCATCGGCAGCGGTAAATTTAAAAAACAATGTCTGCAGCAGTATGGCTGCCGTTATGATCCTGAGTGTCCAGCTGAAAATCGTCTTTCCCATGATCACTAATTTATAATTTTGTTCCAGTTTGCATCCGCCTTTTTCTTGAGGCGGTCTTCGTCCTTGTTCCAGCTTTTCAGCGTATTGTTGAAATAGGCGTTATAAAAAAGATACAATTTGCCGTCAACAATCTTAAATGTTTCCGGATCAATCTCCACCTTCTTTCCGTAATCGCCCATCGCAAAAGCACACCATCCGCCGTACTGCGGTTCATACGCGGCGGGTGACTTGAGGAATGCCTCCTTATTGGCCGCCGATGAAAAATTGTACACCACACCCTGGTGCGAAACGGACAACTCTTTTTTGCCTTTGAGCGCCTTGTTCTGTTTAAAATACGCTACCGGATCATAACCCTGGATGGCAAGCTTTTGCTCGAGGTTAAAGTGTACCGATCTTTTACTTTCGCTTTGCGCAAAACCAAAACCGCTGAGCAGCAGCAACGCTATCATCAAGATACGGTTTTTTAACGTAGCGGGTTTCCTTTGTCTGAAAATCATTGTTGTCATAATTTTATATTTAAATTGATGCAGCAAATGTAAATCGACCGGAACGTCCACTTTGTCGGATGCCCGACACTCGGTGTTAATTAGATACCGAAAGCGCTGTAACGTCCGGGATAATGATTTCCTTTCGCCCGTAGATGATTTTCCCGTCCGCTTCCATTTCATTCAGTAACTGCGTGGCCGTCTGCCTTGAGGTGCAGATAATCTGCCCGATATCGTGTTGGGTCAGGTAGTTTTCAATGCTGACTTTCAGGCCGTCAGCGACACCTTCGCGCTCCGCCCAGTCTTTTAAGAACTGGTACAACCTCGTTTTGGCATCTTTGGAAATTAGGTTGCTGTAATTGTTACGGATCCGTTTCATTTTGAGCCCGACGAATTTGGTGTAGGACAACGCCAGTCCGGGGTTCTTTAGCAGCAGGTTCTCAAAATCAGACATCAGGAAACTGCAGATTGAGACTTCGTCAGAAAGCACTTTTGCATATTCGTTGAGCTGTTTGTCGGTTTCCAGCGTGAGCTCCCCGAAAAGGTCACCTTTCTGGATGATGTCTTTGATGGTTTCGTCGCCATTCTCATCAATCGAAACAATCTTGATGGCGCCTCGTTTAAGCAGGAAAATCCGCGGCACATCGGAGGACGAAAAGTAAATGATGTCGCCTTTGGCTGCTTTTTTAAACCCGGTGATGATGCACAGCTGCCGGATCTGGCTGAAACTCAGGATCCGGAACAATTTGTGATCGCGTAAATACCAGTATTTAAGGTCGTCGTACATGGGCTGCGTTTAGGCTGAAAAATTTTATGGCTGCAAGTCCGGCCATTGGCAAAAAAAGCAATGGCTTAAGCGGAATAAATGTAATAAAAAAAGCCCGGAAATGTACCGGGCCTGAAAATCTTATGTTATCATCTTACGCTGCCTTAATCCTTGAGGATGCTGCGCGAAATCACAATTTTCTGGATTTCGGAGGTGCCTTCATAGATTTGGGTGATTTTCGCATCGCGCATCATGCGCTCTACGTGGTATTCCGCTACATAGCCGTTTCCACCGTGGATCTGGACTGCCTCGATTGTCGTATCCATCGCCACTTGCGAGGCGTATAATTTTGCCATGGCGCCTGACTCGGAGATGTCCATTCCCTGGTCTTTTTCCGATGCCGCCTTAAGGCACAATAACCTGGATGCCATGATGTTCACGTGCATATCTGCCAGTTTGAACGCGATGGCCTGATGCTTCGAGATTTCCTTTCCGAAGGCCTTGCGTTCCTTCGAATATTTTAAAGCCAGCTCATAGGCACCCGTCGCGATGCCCAGCGCCTGTGATGCAATCCCGATACGACCGCCGTTTAACACCGACATGGCGAAATTGAACCCGAATCCCTCTGCACCAATACGGTTTTCCTTTGGGATTTTCACGTCTGTAAACATCAGCGAGTGGGTGTCTGATCCTCGGATACCCATTTTCTTTTCCTTCGGACCAATATCGAATCCCGGCCAGCCTTTTTCAACGATAAAGGCGTTGATGCCTTTGTGTCCTTTTTCGATATCGGTTTGCGCCATTACAAGATAGGTTGACGCCGTGGCGCCGTTTGTAATCCAGTTCTTGGTACCGTTCAGCAAATAATGGTCGCCTTTGTCGATGGCTGTCGTTTTCTGGGACGTGGCATCGGACCCGGCCTCAGGCTCCGAAAGGCAAAACGCGCCGATAACCTCGCCTTTAGCCAAGGGTACCAGGTATTTCATCTTTTGCTCTTCGTTGCAATATTTTTCCATGCCTGCACAAACCAGCGAATTGTTCACCGACATCACGACCGCAGCCGAGGCGTCGACCTTTGCGATTTCGGTCATCGCCAATACATACGATACACTGTCAAGGCCTGAACCGCCATATTTCGGATCCACCATCATGCCCATAAATCCGAGTTCGGCCATCATCTTGATTTGTTCCGTCGGAAATTTAGAATGCTCGTCTCTTTCAATGACGCCGGGAAGGAGTTCGTTTTGCGCAAAATCCCTGGCCGCCTGCTGTATCATCAAATGCTCTTCTGTAAGATTAAAATCCATATCGTTTGTAAATAATGTTGTCTTTTTTGTTCTGTCAGCGCCCAAATGTAACCATTTCTTAGGAAATCTTTAACACCAAAACCGTATTTTTGGCCTAATGGAAAAAGAAAACTATAACGTTATCGGAGTGATGTCAGGAACGTCATTGGATGGCATCGATCTGGCCCATGTATTTTTTGAAACCGAAAGTGGAAAATGGCGTTTTCAAATTCTGGAATGCGAGACCATCCCATACGCCGACGCTTGGGTTTCCAGGCTCAGGTCAGCCGTTGATTTCACCGCACCTGAATTGGAAGAGCTCAACGCGGATTACACCGACCTGCTCGGAAAGACCATCTCCGCGTTCATCACCAAGCACAAACTCACGCCAGACGCGGTGTGCTCGCATGGGCATACCATCCTGCACCAGCCCCGCCAAGGCATCACGCTTCAGATTGGGAACCTGTCTCAGATAGCGCAAATCTGCAATCAAAAAGTGGTTTGTGATTTCCGCGTACAGGATGTTGCCATGGGCGGCCAGGGCGCGCCATTGGTGCCAATAGGTGACCGCATATTATTTGCTGAAAACGACTATTGCCTGAACCTCGGCGGATTTTCCAATGTGTCGTTTGAGGAAAACGGCAAGCGGATTGCATTTGATATTTCCCCGGTAAATACCGTCCTGAATTTTTACGCGGACCGTTTCGGGAAAGCTTATGACGACCAGGGCCACATTGCGGCCTCGGGTGTTGTTGATCAGGCATTACTCCAGACTTTGGACAGCCTCGGGTTTTACAAAGAACCTTACCCGAAGTCGCTCGGATTTGAGTATGTCAGGCAAACCGTAGTGCCTTTAATGGAGCGTTTTGCCATCCCCGATGCCAATAAGATGCGGACGTTCACAGAGCACATTGCAGTACAGATCGCATTGGCGCTTCCGCAAAAACGCGGAAAAATGCTGGTTACCGGAGGTGGTGCTTACAATACGTTCCTTATGCACCGCATCCGGGAATTCCTGCCCGACATGCAGGTCATCATCCCCGACAGGAAAACACTCGAATTTAAAGAAGCATTGATTTTTGCGTTGCTCGGCGTGCTCAAGTTGCGCGGGGAAACCAACGTGCTTTCCAGTGTCACCGGGGCGCCGAAGGACCACAGTGCCGGGATGGTTTACGGCTGATCTTTACTGTTTGCAGCCTCGTAACGGTGCCCGCTCTCAAAGGGGTAACGCAGCCGGATTCAGAATTTCACGCGAGCTGCTGAATTTTGCTATAATGGATTTATCTTTGCGCCACAAACTAAATTTTCGACATGACAGACTTAATAAAGAAATTTGAAGATAAATCGCCTGAAATCGTGTTCAACTGGAAAGATCCTGAAACAGAAGCTGAAGGCTGGACAGTGATTAACTCGCTGCGCGGCGGGGCAGCCGGCGGCGGGACAAGAATGCGCAAAGGCCTCGATATGAATGAGGTTTTATCGCTGGCCAAAACGATGGAGATCAAATTTTCGGTCTCAGGGCCTGCCATCGGCGGGGCGAAAAGCGGCATCAATTTTGATCCGAACGACCCGCGGAAAGAGGGTGTGTTGCAACGCTGGTACAAAGCCGTTTCCCCGTTGCTGAAAAGCTATTATGGGACGGGCGGTGATTTGAATGTCGATGAAATCCACGAAGTGATCCCGATGACCGAAGAATGTGGGGTGTGGCACCCGCAGGAAGGGGTGTTTAATGGCCACTTCAAACCAACGGAAGCCGATAAGATCAACCGCATCGGACAATTGCGTCAGGGTGTCGTGAAGGTCATTGAAAATCCTGCCTTCTCGCCGGATGTAGCGCGAAAATACACGGTTGCCGACATGATTACCGGTTATGGTGTTGCGCAGGCGGTACGTCATTATTACGAGATTTTCGGGGGCAATATTGAAGGGAAAAAAGCCATTATCCAGGGCTTTGGAAACGTAGGTTCCGCAGCAGCATTCTATCTGGCTGCGATGAACGTAAAGATTGTCGGGATCATCGACCGCGACGGCGGCATCATCAACCATGATGGCTTTTCGTTTGAAGAAATCAGGACGATGTTCCTGAATAAGGACGGGAATAAACTGGTGGCCGGCAATATGATTTCACCGGAAGAAATCAATACACAGATATGGAAGGTGGGAGCGGAGATTTTTGCGCCCTGTGCGGCTTCAAGGCTTGTGACGCAGGATCAGGTTGATCAAATGACGGCTTCGGCACTCGAAGTCATTTCCTGTGGCGCCAATGTGCCGTTTGCAGACAAGGAGATTTTCTTCGGACCGATTATGCAACACGTTGACAGCAAGGTGAGCCTGATCCCTGATTTTATTTCCAATTGCGGAATGGCGAGGGTATTCGCATATTTTATGGAGAAGAAAGTCCAGATGACTGATGAAGCCATTTTCAGTGATACGGCTGAAACAATCAGGAAAGCCATCGCTGATGTCCATGCGAAAAACCCGTATAAAACCAATATCAGTGCGGCAGCTTACGAGATTGCATTGTCGCAGTTGCTTTAAAAACGACAATTTTTTATACCTTTAAGCGTTTTAGTGAATTAAAAACAGGCTTCAGATGAACATGACACGCAGCGGCGCAGCCCCAACCCATATGACGTTGGATTCCAATCAGTCGGAAAAGAAGAAATCCTTAATCCTGACCGGGATGCTGTTTGCTGCGTTATTCCTGCTGCTTTTTTTTCTGCATATGACCGCTACTGAAATGCAGCAGCTGGAAGGCGGCGGTGGCGGTGGTGGCGGTGAAGTGGCCGTCAATTTCGGGAACAGCGATGTGGGCGCAGGTGACAATTTCGAATCGAAGGATCTCGATTTGCCTGCTTCGAAACCTGTCAAGTCTGAGGTAGCTACGCAGGAGGAAATCATCACTGATGATACACAAAACGATGTTCCTGCCGTAGTCACCGTAAAAAAGCCAAAAGACGAACCCAAAAAGCCGGATTCCAAACCCGTTGAAACGCCCAAGCCAAAACCATCCAAAGCGACAAACGACGCGTTGTCGAACTTGTTGAACGGAAACAGCAAAGGAGGCGACGGCGATGACAAATCGGGTGGAAATAAAGGCAGCAGTAACGGTACAACCGATTCACGTGGCTATAGCGGCTCAGGTGGTAGTGGTACAGGAACCGGCGGTGGTAACGGCAGTGGAGAGGGCATAGGCAACGGCTCAGGATACGGTCCGGGTTCAGGTTCAGGCTCAGGCGGCGGTGTCGGCAGTGGTGTCGGAAACGGGAACGGAAGCTGGAAACTCGCCGGCCGCAAACTCAGCAGCAGCGGAAAAATTACTCAGGATTGCAATGAATACGGCACAGTGGTCGTGGAAGTTACGGTCAACAAACAAGGCAACGTAATAGGCTGTAAATACATCAAAGGGACGACCAACACGGATCCGTGCCTGATACAGCCCGCATACAAAACCGCGCGTACCTATAAATGGCTTCCGAAAGAAGACGCGCCTGACAAACAGGTGGGGACCATCGTCGTCAACTTCAAACAAAGTTAATGGATTACCGTCAAACGGTCGGCTGGATGTTTAATCAGCTCCCGATGTACCAGCATCAGGGCGCGTCAGCTTACAAAGCCGATCTCACCAATATCTTACTGCTCTCAGAGCACCTCGGTTTTCCTGAAAAGGGCCTGAAATGCATTCATGTCGCCGGTACCAATGGCAAAGGATCCACATCGCATTTGCTGGCCTCCGTGTTCCAGGAAGCGGGCTACCGGACCGGGTTGTATACTTCGCCACACTTAAAGGATTTCCGTGAGCGGATAAAAGTAAATGGCGCCGAAATTCCGGAGGCTTTCGTTGTCAAATTCATCAGCGAAAACAAATCTTTTTTTGAATCGCATGCGCTGAGTTTCTTCGAAATGACGGTGGGTCTCGCGTTGGATTACTTCAGGAGCGAACAAACCGACGTCGCGATTATTGAAGTCGGAATGGGCGGCAGGCTGGATGCGACAAATATCATCACACCTTTGGTTTCGGTCATTACCAACATCGGCCTGGACCACACCCAATTCTTAGGCGACACGATTCCTGAAATTGCTTCGGAAAAAGCAGGGATCATCAAGGAGATCATCCCGGTGGTCATTGGTGAACATACCCGAGAAAGCTACCCGGTTTTTCTGGACAAAGCCAAAGAAATGCGTTCGGATATTTATTTTGCTGCTGATTTGGAAAACGAGGATTATCCCTCGGCGCTGATTGGCGACTACCAGAGGCACAATAAAAAAACGGTGCTGCAGGCATTGGAAGTGATTAACAGCCAAGGCGTTTTCCGGATTTCAGATCAGGATATCCGAAAGGGATTCCTGAATGTGGTAGCCAATACCGGATTGCAGGGCCGGTGGCAGCAACTTGGGCACAGGCCGCTTATCATTGCCGATACTGCGCACAATCCCCACGGATTGGAAGCCGTCATGCCGCAAATCATGAAACAACAATACCAGCGATTGCACATAGTGATGGGCGTCGTCAATGACAAAGATTTGGATGCCGTACTGCCTTTATTTCCTAAAAAGGCAATATACTATTTTGCAAAACCCGATATCCCGCGCGGGCTCCCGGCAGCCAATCTTCAGGCCGCCGCAGCGCAATTTGGCCTTACGGGCAATGTATACGATTCTGTACAAGCGGCTTACGGAGCTGCTCGACACAGCGCCGCACCCGAAGATTTTATCTATGTAGGAGGCAGCACTTTTGTTGTGGCGGAAATTTTGTAAAAAAAGCCATATTTATTTGCAGGTATGGAAAAACAGCCTATATTTGCACTCGCAAAAGCGTTCACGGACTCCGCTACAATCAGGAATACGTGTCGTAACGGGGCGATTAGCTCAGTTGGTTCAGAGCATCTGGTTTACACCCAGAGGGTCGGGGGTTCGAATCCCTCATCGCCCACAAGTTTAAAAACAAATGGTTTCAAAATCCGATACGTCATATGATGTATCGGATTTTTGCTTTTAGGCATTTGAGTACAGCTGTTCTTGGCATTTTTACACGGCCAGATTGGTTTCGAAAATATTTAGTGGGTTGCCAAAAAATCCTTGATATTACGTATGGCTTCAACAGATGCTTCTGAATCGATGTGCGAAAACAGCCAGACATGCTTTTGCCCTTCAAACTCCTTGATTTCTGATTGGTTCTGTACTGGTTTAATATAAGAATAGAAGTTCTTAGCATCGTCGTTCAGCACTTCATCCGTACCAACTAATAAGAATACAGGAGGGAATTTTTTGAATTTGATTTCACTCGGATCGGCTTCCTTTTTACCCCCTGCGTACATTTGTGCGTGGCTGTATAAAAAATCTTTCTTTAAAATGGGGTCAACTGCCTGTTTGGTTGTATAAGATTTATTGTTGCACTTTAAATCAATCCATGGGGAAAGTAAAGCCAATGAGGACGGCAGCGGAAGATGGGCTTTTTGCGCATCATTCACCAAGTATATTGCCATTCCCCCGCCGGCGCTGTCTCCCATCACTGAAACTTTGTAGCCCGGATATTTTTTGACAAGTTCTTTATAAACGCCGAAGACTTCATTGTTTGCCGTAGGGTACGGATGCTCAGGAGATAACGAATATTCAATGTAAAGTACTGGAGCATTTAAAGTTGCAGCCACATGGGTCAGCATAGCCCGATAAGCGTTTATACTTCCATAAGTATACAGTCCACCGTGCAGGTACATAATAATTTGCTTTTGTGGTAACAGGTTTTTATTAAACCAAAACGTTTTTACACCAGCTAATGTTTCTTCGCTAACGCTAACACTGTTGTCGGGTGGGTAGGTTTTTCCCAATGATTCATAGAATCCTCTGAACCGTTTGATTTTCTGCATAGTGCTATCTGCGATAGTTTGTGCATTTGAACTTGTCGTAGTTAGTTGAAATAACATCAACATAAGTACGATTTTGAATGTGTTTTTCATTTTTTCTAATTTTTAAGTGATTTTTATTTGTGTTGTTATTTTATGCGTTTAAGAATGGATAATCTATGTAACCCTGGTCGCCGCCGCCAAACATTGTTGCGCGATCAGGCTCGTTAAGTGGTGCATCCAATTCAAATCGGGTGGGTAAGTCGGGGTTGGCTAAGAACAGTGTACCGAATGAAACCAGTTTGGCAATCCCTTTGTCAATTTCCGCTTCGGCTGAATGCTTGTCATAAGCGGTGTTGGCTATTACCACTTTATTAATCATCTTTCCGAACAGCTCAATTTCGTCATCAGCCGGATAATGCGATGCGGGCGGGAAATATGGACTACGCCTCATCAGTTCTACATAAGTGAAATCTAATTGGTTTAGTTTTTCTATCAGGTAATTATAGGTAGCAACCGGGTTATCCAAAACCATATCGCCATAGGGATGAAACGGTGACAGTTTGATACCTACTTTATCACCACCCACTGCATGGATCAATTCCTGCATCACCTCCAATACAAAGCGCGCCTTGTTTGGAATGCTGCCACCATATTCATCTGTTCTCTGGTTGGCACTTTCTGCCAAAAACTGATTGGGCAGGTAGCCATTTGCCGCGTGAAGTTCCACGCCATCAAAGCCCGCCTCAATAGCATTTTTAGCGGCCTGGCCGAAATCCTGTACGGTTTGTTTAATTTCTGCAACGGTCATTTCCTGTGGAATTTCGTAATCCTTCATTCCCTGCGAAGTGAAATGTTGCATTCCCTGAATAGGAAGTGGTGAAGGAGCTAGTGGTTTTTTGCCATTTCTATCGGTAGAGTGCCCGGCGCGGCCGGTGTGCCATAATTGGGCTATGATGATGCCGCCATTGTCGTGCACTGCTTGGGTTACTTTTTTCCAGGCTTCAATTTGTTCCTGTGTAAAGATTCCCGGTGTAAATGGGCTGCCGGTCGCTTCTTCACTGATTCTGATGGCTTCAGTAAATAGGAGCCCGGCGCTTACTCTTTGTGTATAGTATTTTACTGTTGATTCACCAACGATGCCGTTGCTATCGGCACGGCTTCTTGTCATGGCCGACATTACCATTTTGTTTTTCAAGGTTAGCTTTCCTAACGTTGTTTTCTGAAGTAGTTTCATTTTGATTTTTTTAAATTGTTAATTAGCGTAAAGTGGTGCGTAGATTTCAGCTGCAAATTCTTCAGCAGTTGTTGGGGTAGTAGTTGACGCATCTCTCTTTTGGAAGTTCATGAAGCCGGTTTTGATTGCCGTTCCCATTTCTAAAAGGTTGTCAACAAAATCTTCGGAAAAGCCATTACCCAAAAATGCTTGCTTTGCCTGGTTGACCGGTAATTGGACGAATGCTAAATCAGGATTTCCAATTGCTTGCCCAATGATGGCAGTAAACTCACTCATAGTGTAATTTTTGGGTCCCATCACAGCCTGAATAGTTTTACCTGTGAAATCAAGATTTGCTAAATGGCCGGCGGCTATTTTGGCAACATCCTTAGTGGCAACCATTGGGATTGATGTGTCACCGTCTGCAGTTGTACTGTTGAATCCCATTCTTTTAACCACATGAATTGTTCTTAGAAAGTTCTCCATGAAATAGGCAGAGCGGATATGCAATACATTTACATCCTGCAACTGATTTAATCTTACTTCCTGCTCGGCAGTTCCTGCCATCATTCCGTTACCTTCGTGCATGTGAGAACCAACACTGCTCATATTTACAATGTACTTGATGCCTGATTTGTCGATAGCTTCAATAATTCTTCCTGTTACATTTCTTTGATAAAGCCTTGTGTTTTCTGCTTTTACATTGTCAGGCAATAATACAAATGCGCTGTCGGCATTTTTGAAGGCTTTGGTTAAGACTTCAACATCAGTTATATCAGCTGCGATGATTTCTGCACCCGAACCGCGAAATTTTTCTAGTTTTTCTGTGTGTCTTGCTATCAAGGTTACCTGATGGCCATCGTTTAAAAGATTCTCAGAAATTTTGCTTCCAACAGTTCCTGTTGCTCCGAGTATTACTATTTTTCTTTTCATTTTCGTTTAAATTTTAATGTTTAATTACAGTACAAAGATGTTGTGATTGCGCGTACAAAACTTGTATCAAATCACTGTTCTGGATGGGTTTCGTTATTGTAGATTACCAATATACATACCGCCGTCAAAATGAAGCGCATCGGTTTTGGTGCTAAACAAAACGATGTCAGTGGTTTCAGTTGCCCGAAATGTTGGACTGTCCTCTTCAATCAGTGCGCTTTCTCCTGAGTTCAGTATGAGATGGTCTTCAATGGTTACTTTTCCATCGAATACGTAGAAAAGGAATACCACATTTTCACATGGTGACTGCGGAAGATGAATTTCTTTGCCCGCTTCCAACCGCAAATCCAGCAACCAGGTACTGCTTCTTATTTGTAGTGGGTAATCTGCTCCGCTACCAGCGATTTTACGCCATTGATTAACGCTGTATATTTCCGGTAAATCGTAAAACTGAACTTGTGGCGGAAGGTTGCTTACTTCCGGACGGATAAATATTTGCATTCCTTGTAAAATGCCACCTTCTTCTAAAACCCGCTCTTCATGACTGAATTTTGAACCCGCGTTCATCATCATCAGTTTTTGATTGGATAATATGGCTGTATGTCCTTCAGAATCGAGGTGGTTTACCTTACCGCTTCTGAGATAGGTCAGTATTTCATCCTCTTTATGCGGATGCATCGGAATGACTGTTCCGGGGGTGATGTACGCGTGGTCAATCCTGCCAATCGTAGAAAAACCAGTGTCATGCAGTTGAGGCCGGATTAGTCCGGGATATAATATCTGTATTCCAAAACCGCCATGCTGTTTACCATACTTGATGGTATTGTCAATTTTAGTTATCATGACCTTACCATTCAATTAGTTTACCTCCACAACGACTTTGCCGGTAAATCCGCCTTTTTCAGCATATTGATAGGCTTCTTTTGTCTGCTCAAATGGAAAAGTTTTGTTGATTTCAATTTCCAATCCGTTCATTAATGCACCTAAGAGGATATTGGTGTATTTGATTCCCGGATTGGAAAGGACAACGACATGTTTCTTTGCTGTAAACAGGTTGTTTACCATTGAAAAAAGAATTTCAATGGGCTGCGGCGTTACATTAAGAAAAATGGATTTTGGCAACATGATTGCTCTTGCATTTTTGTAACCCATTTTGCCCGATAAATCGATAACAACATCACACATCGCTTTTTGGGATAGCACATTTTGACTGGTGTAATCAATGACTGTATCGGCACCCCATTTTTTAGCGTAGGCAACCCCTTTACTACTGGTAACGGCTGTTATATGGGCCCCATGTTGTTTTAACAGTTGCAGCAAAACCATACCGAAACCACCGGTAGCACCATTTACCAAGATGCGCGTTTTTGAATTAATCTTACCCATTTTCCCTATTGCGGTTACAGCTGCCGTGCCCACCACCGGGATAGCGGCTGCCTGCGCATAACTGATGTTGTCGGGTTTTTTCCATACCAATGCTGCCGGTACCGCAACATATTCTGCCGATGCACCTTCCTTCATCATGTTGTTAACCACTCCAAACACCTCGTCACCAATTTTGAAGCCGCTTACAGCAGATCCTGCATCGGAAACAATGCCCGAAAAATCTACGCCTGTATGCTTTGGGAATTTGGACCCTGACATTAATTTCATTGCTCCGTTTCTGATTTTCCAATCCATCGGATTTACGGAAAAGGCTTTTACTTTTACCAATACCTGGTCAGGCCTAATGGTTGGCATTGGTTGTTCAATAGTTTGCAAAACTTCTGTGTTTCCAAACTTTTTATAGGCTATTGCTTTCATAATTGTGAATTTTAAACGTGATTATCTGATATGGCAAAATTGCAGATAACCTGCCTGGTAAACTTGTATCAAATCACTATAGTAGCTTGAAGTGCATCATGGGTAATTGTAAAAAGAAAAGGCTACCAACTTTAAAAGCTGATACCCTTTTAGAAGGAGAGTAACGACAAATTTTCAGTAAATCTGTATTAAGTCGCTGCTGTATTTCAATGCCTTTGGTGGCATCCCGAACATTTCATACATATATTTATTGAGCTGGGGCAGGTCATAAAAACCAGTGTCGTAAGCGATATCGGTAAGGCTTCTTTCTTTGTCGGTTAATGTGATGTAGATGGCCTGCCGCAAACGTGTCCAAAGTAGGTATTTTGACAAACTGCTTCCCGTTTGTTGTTTGAATAATGACGCCAAGCGCGATGGTGACAAGTACACCCTATCTGCAAAGGTTTGCGGGGTAATATCTGATCGAAAATAGTTTTCCCTAATGTACTCCACGATTTTGGTAACCCTTTCATCGTAATTGACTGCCGGTGTTTTAGACAGCAGCGCGTCAATCAGGTCAGGGGCGTTCATACTTTCTTTAGCCGTTTGAAAAAACGCATTGGTTTCAGAGGGTGACCCAAATACAACACAATCTTCATTTTCCTTAAATCGGGCCGACAATTCCAATCCAATAGTAGAATAGGGCTCTATATTCAGCACATTCAATGTCCCTTTTTCAGCCATACATAAATGCCTGACGTGGGGTTTAATAAGAAAGCCGTGAATGCGTTCGTGCATTTCGCCATTAATGGTTGAGTTGAACGGTGTGTCATTAGAAACTACAATCTGATAGGCAGCATGATGATGAATTTCAACCGTAAGGTTACGTGCCTGTAGGCCCAGAATGAATGGATTCATGATCAGCTGGAATTAAAATTCAAAAATAGCAATTCCGCGTTGCTTTATACACCCTCCAAATCATTCTAAATAATTTTGCAATAGTTCTATCAGTTTTGACCTTGATCAATTGAAAGAACTTCGAAATTCCAATGGAGACAAATTCGTTTTAACCTTGAACAATTTAGAAAAACTCTGACTATGCTCGAAACCTAAATCAAAGGCTATTTCTGAAACTGTCAGTTCGGAGGTGGACAGTTTTTCTTTGGCCTTCGCTATTAATTTTTCGTGAATATGCTGTTGCGTGGTTTGTCCTGTTATTGATTTTAGCAAGCTACTCAAATACATTGGAGACAGGTTCAGTGATTGGGCAACATGCTGCACGGTGGGCAGTCCTGTTGTGCTGCCATCATTGAAATAGTCATCAATAATCCGTTCTACCTTTTGCAAAATCTTGTGATTAGCAACCTTACGGGTTAAAAATTGCCGTTGGTAAAAACGGTCGGAGTAATTAAGTAACGTTTCAATTTGGGAAATAATGATACTTTGGCTGAACTGGTCCATAGTACCGGTATACTCCTGTTCGACATTTTTTACAATGGCATTAAGCGTTGCTTCCTCCTTTTCAGAAAGAAACAACGCTTCGTTTACGGCATAATCAAAGAATTCATATTGTTTTATGCTTGTTGCCAAGGGGGTATTCCATAAAAAGTCAGGATGTATCATCAATACCCAGCCACTTTTGGGCGTGGCCATTTCTGCAATGGTCTCGATACCGAAAACCTGATTCGGGGCAATAAAGAACATGACACCATCATCGAAATCATAATGATTTTGACCGTATTTAAATTTTGCCCCAATGCTTCGTTTGATGGATATATGATAAAAGTCAAATACAAAATTCTTATGATGAATTTCTTTTGAACATTCAAAGGCGCCATAATCAAATAGGCTGATCAATGGATGTTGCGGTGAAGGCAATCCTTTCATTTTGTGAAACTCGGCAATGGATTTTACCCTATGTACCTGATTTTGATTCATACTTCAAAATTACAAATTAGTTGTCATACCATCATTCCCCCGGACAATTCAATCCGTTGTCCATTCATCCAAGCTGCTGCCGGTGTACATAAAAAAGCGACAACACCGCCAATGTCTCCAGGTTCGCCAACACGTCCCAACGCTGTAATTGATGCTATGGCATTGCGCTTATTTTCATCGGATTTGTTTGAACCACCGCCAAAATCAGTGGCAATTGCTCCTGGTGCAATGACGTTGGCTGTAATTTGCCTACCGCCCAATTCTTTGGCCAGGCATTTGGTGTAGGTTTCGACAGCGCCTTTCATACTGGCATAGGCAGACACATTAGGAAAGGAGATCCTCGTTAGCCCTGAAGAGATATTCACAATCCTTCCGCCGTCATTTAGTAGCGGCAGCAGTTTTTGAGTCAAGAAATAAACGCCTTTGAAATGGACATTCATCATCAGGTCAAATGCCTCCTCTGTGGTCTCATTTACGGAGCCATATACACCGGCTCCGGCATTATTGATTAAAAAATCAAAATGAGGTGAACCCTCGTGTTCCTGTAAGTGCTGACTTAACTGATTCACAAATTCGTCGAAAGATTTAACATTGCCCACATCTAATGAATAAGCTACCGCTTTCTGCCCCATTGCAGATACTTCCGCTACCACCTTATCTGCTTCAACCGTATTAGTGTTATACGTGAATACGATGTTGTTTCCGTTTTTAGCCAAATTAAGGACCATATCCCTGCCTAATCCACGGCTTCCGCCTGTCACTAATGCTATTTTACCTTTTGTTGACATCATTTCATTATTTAAAAATTAGGGTACAAAGTTCCGTAGTTGTAAGGTATACGCTGTAGTCAAATTATAGAAAGTTGTAGCCTTAATTTGTAGATTGATTGTATTCCAAACATCTTAATCCTAAAAAAGTAACCTCTGAAGTAAATACCATAGTCTTATCGTGGGTTGGCATTATAATAATGAAAAGCCAGGTCTCACGACTTGGCTTTTCATTTAATGGTCCTCTTAATGGTTTTACAATCCGTAAAGTCCGCCGGCAACGGTTATTTTCTCACCGGTAATCCAACCTGAATCGTTAGAGGCTAAAAAAACGGCCACTTTCGCAATGTCGTCAGGATGGCCTATACGACCAAGAGGCGTCTTTTCAATGATGGTCTTTTCCAGTTCACTACCAGTGATTCCTGCTGTCCGTGTACCTTCGGTTTCAACACCTCCGGGAAGGATAGAATTGATTCGGATATTCCTGCCGCTAAACTCTTTTGAAAGGGCAACGGTAATCGCATCTAATGCCGCTTTTGTCGCCGAATATTCAGCCATCATGGCCAGAGGCGTAGTACTTACTCCTGAGCTGATATTGATAATTACGCCGCCGGTACTAAATAGTTTTACAGCTTCTTTGATGGTCAGCAAAGGACCCAAAACGTTTACATCAAAAAGCTTGTGGAAAGAATCCTCAGTAACATCTTCAATAAATGCCGCAGGATAAATACCGGCATTGTTTACTAAAATGTCTAGTGTGCCAAAAGTATTTTTGGTTTCTTCGAAAAGTCTGGTTATATCAGATGATTTTGATATATCGCCTTGAACGGCAACGGCATTACCTCCCTTTTCAATAATCGATTGCACCACTTTTTCAGCATCTTGTTTATTGGAAGAATAGTTTACAACCACTTTTGCCCCTTCTGCGGCAAAATGTTTTGCTATTGAAGCACCTATTCCTTTTGAAGCGCCGGTAACAATTGCCACCTTATTTTTTAATTTGCTCATATTATATTTTTTAAATTATGAAGCAAAATTAAAACACGCTTATTTATTTTAGTAACTTTGTTACCAAAAGTTACAATATCATCGAAGTAACCCGGTAACCTTAACGTAACAAGATTTAACATGAAATGCAGTGAATTCACTACAGACCAGCATAAGAAAGAAATGATGGCGGTTCAGGACTCCATGGACGTCTTAAGCGGAAAATGGAAAATTTCTATTATCTCATCCATTTGTTATTACAGCAGGAGACGCTTCTCAGACGTACTTAACGACATTCCCGGCATTTCGAACAAGATGTTGAGTAAGGAATTGAAAGAGTTGGAAATTAATAAACTGATCAAGAGAACAGTCCTCGAGACCCAACCGATAACGGTACAATACGAACTTACCGACCATGGGAAAACATTGCAGACGATCATTAGGAACCTGACGGCATGGGGAATTGAGCACAGAAAAAAAATAACCAATGAGTGAGCATCACGATGCTTCATCAAAAACACCACACTGTAGGGCTTCAGTCCTGGCCGCATTCCAAACTCAATAAAAAATCCCAAAAGATGCTGCTTTTGGGATTGTGTTTAATTAAACTGAGTAGTTACGAAAGCGGCTCGGGTCGCGGCGGACCCCCGGCCGGTTTCGAACTGTCGTCGGGTAAAGGTACGAATTCATGATTGTCATTCGGGGGCAGTATGATACGCCCCTGTTTCCAGTCTTCTTTGGCCTGTTCGATGCGTTCCTTCCTTGACGATACAAAGTTCCACCAGATGTAACGGTCTCCCAGGGGTTCACCACCCAAAAGCATCAGCGTGGAAGTCTCGAGCGCGGTGATCAACGGGTCGACGCCCTTGGTAAAAACCAGCATCTGCCCTTTACTGTATTTTACGCCCGACACTTCGACACTGCCATTCACAATATAGAAAGCCCTTTCGGAATGTTCTTTTGGCAGCCCGAACCGCGCGCCTTGCTCCAGCAGGACGTGAAGGTAAAACAGCGGTGACTTTGTTTTTACGTCATTGCGCAATCCATACGCCTCGCCGGCAATGAGGCGCATCCAGATTCCCTTGTCCGTAAAAACCGGAAGCCGGTCTGCGCTGTAGTTGTCGAATTCCGGACTCGATTCTTCGTCTTTTTCAGGCAATGCTACCCAGGTTTGTATCATTTCCAGTCCGCCTGTCAGGGCTGCGGGATCTTCAAAGCGTTCTGAGTGCGAAATGCCGCTGCCGGCGGTCATCCAGTTGACTTCGCCGGGCCTGATGATTTGCTGTACGCCAAGGCTGTCGCGATGGGTTACCTGTCCGCCAAAAAGGTAACTCACGGTTGATAACCCGATATGCGGGTGCGGCAATACGTCGAGTGACTGCGGATTAGCTGGCAGATTTGTAACCGGCCCTGCGTGGTCCATGAAGATGAAAGGCCCAACCATCCTCCGTTGGCGAAACGGCAGGATGCGCTGCACTTTCATGGACTCGCTGATGGCTGCGGTACGGGATTCAATGACGAGGTCTAACATAGCTTTTGGAGTAAACGGCTAGCTTTTCAACGAAGCCATGTCAATCACAAATCGATACTTTACATCGGCTTTTAGCAGGCGCTCGTACGCGTGGTTGATATCCTGCATGTTGATCATCTCAATTTCAGAGACGATGTTGTGCTCGCCGCAGAAGTCGAGCATTTCCTGTGTTTCCTTGATGCCGCCAATCAACGAGCCCGCTACCGATTTTCTTCCAAGGATCATCGGCACCGAATTCAGGATGGGTTCCAGTCCGCCCAGGTAACCTACCAGTACCAATGTTCCGTTGATGTTCAGCGTGGCTACATAAGGGTTTACGTCATGCACATACGGCACGGTGTCGATGATTACGTCGAATTTACCTGCCACCGATTCCATCTGCGCATCGTCCGTTGAGATGATGATTTCATCTGCGCCCAAAGACCTGGCTTCGTCTATCTTGCCCGGAGTCCTGGAAAACAGTGTAACTGATGCGCCGAGGCCTTTGGCCAGCTTGATTGCCATATGCCCTAAGCCGCCCAATCCGACGACAGCGACTTTACTGCCTTTGCCCACATTCCAGTGACGCAATGGAGACCAGGTGGTAATGCCTGCGCAAAGCAACGGCGCCACGGCCGCGAGGTTGAGGTTTTCGGGAATTTTCAGTACGAATTCCTCAGTGACGGTAATGCTTTCCGAATATCCACCGTGCGTAGGCTGGTCCAGGTATTTATCATTCCCGCCATAGGTGCCTACCCAACCGTTCTGGCAATATTGTTCTAGATCCTGACGGCAGCTGCTACAGGTGCGGCAAGAGTCGACGAGGCAGCCTACGCCGGCGAGGTCGCCGACTTTAAATTTTGTGACTTCACCGCCGACACTCGTTACGCGTCCCACGATCTCATGACCGGGAACCACAGGATAGGTTGTCCAGCCCCAATCGTTGCGGGCGGTGTGCAAATCAGAGTGGCAGACCCCGCAGTAGAGGATTTCGATCTCGACGTCAGTCGGTGTTGGCACGCGTCGTTGGATGGTTAACGGTTTTAAATCGGCGTCGGGTGCGTCAGTGCCAAAGGCTTTTGTGTTTTTTGTTTCCATAATTACTTGAGTGGTGTATCAAATGAGCAGCCGACAGTTGTGTTTTGAAGGATCGGCTGACTTGTAAATTTAATGATTTTATGGTTGCGCAGCGTTAATTTATTGTAATCATATTCGTTCATCCAAAGTCCGGCTGCGCCACGATTATCGCGGATCTGCGATACTGTCAATTTGCGCCGCGTGAGGGATAGCAGCGGAAAGCCCACAGCGAGGAACGAGTGAGGACTTGCAGCGGATAGCCCGGCGGCAGCGGCCCTGAGTGCGTGATATCTGTACAGATGAAACCCCGCTGCCGACACGCCAATACAAAAAAAATAAAAATATTTTTAATTTTGGAATGCTTGTTCCAAAATAGTTTTTATCTTTGCCCAAGAAATTTCCACAACATGGCACGCAGTGTAGAATTTAATGAAGCTGAAACGATCGAGAAGGCGATGAACGTCTTCTGGGAGAAAGGCTATCATGGCACGTCGATGCAGGATCTGGTGGAGGCGATGCAGATCAATCGCAGCAGTTTGTACAACACAATTGGTGACAAGCATTGCCTGTTCCTGAAATGCATCAGTACGTATGCTGAGGCGGGCATGGCGGAAGTGAAAGCGAAAGTGGCGCGTGAGACCTCGGCACTTCAGGCCCTGATCAACATCATCCGCGATAAGGCTGCCTGGGTGGTCGATTGTGAGAAAGGCTGTCTGGGTGTCAAGACGATTTTCGAGATAGCGCCCGAAGATGCGCAGGTGCGTAACCTGTTGAATAAGAATAACGAGATGTATCTTGAGTTCCTGACCGAACTCGTGCAAAGGGCGATTGATGACGGGGAGCTCGACCGGTCTGAAGATGCGGCCATCGTGGCGGAATACATCCTGACGACTTTTACCGGATGGAAGCAGGCATACATACTGCATCGCAACCCGATTGCCATCAGGAAGATGTCGGAGTTCCTGATAAAAAGCATTACGAAATAAATTTTTTTTGCCAATTTTCTGGAACGTTTATTTCAGAAAATCATCAGGGGGATCAAGATAAAAACGGCAGTTTTTTTGGAACATTCGTTTCAAAATTAAGGCTATGGATTAAGGATAAACTGCTGAGAATCAGCTACAATTTTGAAACAATCATTCCAGAATAATAATTTTAAACCAAAAATCAATAACCATATGAAAGTAGTGATTTCTTTTAGCCTGATGGCTTTAATCCTGATGGGGTGTGCCAATAAAAACGAAGGCGCCCCAACCGCCCCTCCGGCGAACCTGCCCGTGATGGACGTAGCCTACCAGTCGGCTTCGACTGAAACGGAGTTTCCTGTAGCCATACAGGGCAAGAACGATGTCGAAATCCGTCCGCAGGTCAACGGCACGCTCGACAGGATTTACGTAGATGAAGGCGCTTACGTGAACCAGGGTGCCGCGCTGTTCAAAATCAACGACAACACCTACCGCCAGCAACTCAACAACGCGGTCGCAGGACTGAATGCTGCCGAAGCCGCCTTGGTCAATGCCCAGCTTGAAGTGGAAAAGCTCACGCCGCTCACGCAAAACAAGGTAGTGTCTGAGTACCAGCTTAAAACGGCCAAAGCCAATGTAGGCATTGCCAAAGCCAACGTGGCCGCAGGAAGGGCCGCCGTCGCCGCAGCGCAGATCAATCTCGATTATACGCTGGTCAAGGCACCGGTGAGCGGATACATCGGGCGGTTGCCCAAGAAACAGGGAAGCCTGATCAGTACCGCCGATCCTGAGGCGCTGACAAGGCTTTCGGATACAAAAGAAGTGTATGCGTATTTCTCGTTGGGTGAAAATGAGTTTATCAATTTTAAATCCACCTATGGGGGGGCGACCCTTAATGAAAAATTGAAAAGCCTGCCGCCGGTCTCGCTGGTGCTGTCCGATGAGTCGGTGTATCCGCAGACTGGAAAAATAGACATGGTCGACGGACAGTTTGATAAGACTACCGGTGCCATTACTTTGCGGGCCAAATTTCCCAATGCCGGCGGGCTGCTGCGGTCCGGAAACACCGGTAAGGTGAGGATCAGCCTGGCACATGACAGCTCAATCGTAATTCCTCAGGATGCTACGGTGGAGATCCAGGACAAGCTCTACGTATTCGTCGTCGATAAGAAGAATGCGGTGGCGCGGCAGCCCATCAGCATTTCAGGGAAAAGCGGCACCAATTACCTTGTAAAAGATGGCATCAAGACCGGCGACAGGATTGTGCTCAAAGGTTTCGAAAACCTGCCTGACGGCGCCGTCATCAATCCGGAAAGTCCGAAAAAAGTAGCATCCAAAATATAAGCTAACCTCCTAAAAACCATACACATGTTACAAAAATTTATTGACAGGCCCGTACTGTCGACAGTCATCGCTATTCTTATAGTGATCCTGGGAACCATAGGGCTCACCACGCTCCCCCTGCAACAATTCCCAGACATTGCGCCGCCGGCAGTGCAGGTGGTGGCCTTGTATCCGGGAGCCAATGCCGAGACGGTATTGCGTGCCGTAGCGCCTTCGCTGGAAGAAGCCATCAACGGGGTTGAGAATATGACCTACATGAATTCGACCGCGAGCAATGACGGCTCATTGGTCATCACGGTCAACTTTAAACTGGGCACCGATCCCGACCAGGCTGCGGTAAACGTGCAAAACCGCGTGTCACAGGCCACGAGCCAGTTGCCCGCGGAAGTGGTGCAGGCGGGTATCCAGACAACCAAAAAACAAAACAGTCTCTTGATGGTCGTCGATTTATACTCGGATAATGAGGCGCAATACGACCAGACTTTCCTGAACAATTATGCGCAGATCAACATCATTCCGGACATTAAGAGGATTCCTGGTGTGGGGCAGGCAGTGATTTTCGGGGGTAATAAGGATTATTCGATGCGTGTTTGGCTTAATCCGTCCAAAATGGCGAATTACAGGCTGAGCGCACAGGAAGTCCTTGCAGCCATCCAGGACAAGAACCTGGAAGCGGCACCGGGTCGTTTTGGCGAAAGCAGCAGCCAGGCATTCGAATATGTGATTAAATACAAAGGGAAGCTGAACAATCCGGGTGAATATGAAAATATCGTCATCCGTTCCGATGCGGACGGCTCGGTGTTGCGGCTTAAAGATGTGGCTCGGATCGAATTCGGCTCTTATTCTTACGGCAGCGGTACACGCATAGACGGCAAGCAGGGACTCAACATCGGAATTTTCCAGCTGCCCGGCTCCAATTCAAGCGACGTACAGATTGCAATCAGGGAGATGATGGAGAAAGCGTCAAAAGATTTCCCGAAAGACGTCAAACACCTGATTCTTTACAATACAAAGGATTCGCTGGATATGTCTATCGCACAGGTCAAGTCTACGTTAATTGAGGCTTTTATCCTCGTGTTCCTTGTCGTATTCCTATTCCTGCAGGATTTCAGGGCCACGCTGATTCCGGCCATTGCAGTTCCGGTTTCTATCCTGGGTACGTTTTTCTTCATGCAGGTTTTCGGGTTTTCTGTGAACCTCCTCACGCTTTTCGCCCTCGTATTGGCTATCGGTATTGTGGTCGACGATGCGATCGTGGTCGTCGAGGCGGTACATGAGAAAATGCACAGCAGGAAACTGTCTGCAAAAGCGGCGACCACTTCTGCCATGAGCGAAATTACCGGTGCAATCATTTCGATTACGCTGGTCATGTCGGCGGTGTTTCTTCCCGTTGGTTTTATGGAAGGCTCCACGGGTGTATTTTACCGCCAGTTCGCATTTACATTGGCGATTGCGATTGTGATTTCCGCCGTAAACGCGTTGACACTAAGTCCGGCGCTGGCCGCACTCTTCCTAAAAGACGTGCCGCACGACGAACATCATGAAATGCCGTCGCAGCCTAAAACGTTTAAGGAAAAATTCTTCGCCGGGTTTAACAGCGGTTTTACCAAGCTCACCAACAAATACATCAACAGCCTGCGTTTCCTGATTAAAAACCGCTGGATCAGTCTCGGTGGACTTGCCGTCGTGATTGCCGCCACAGTTTATATGGTCAAGACCACGCCGACCGGATTTATACCATCAGAAGACCAGGGGTTCATTGCCATATCGATGTCGATGCCTGCCGGTGCCTCACTGGAACGCACGAAAAACGTGATGAAAGAGGTGGAAGGTACGTTGGGCGACCTGCCGTCGAAAAAGGTGCTCAACATCATCTCAGGATTCAACATGCTCACACAGTCGACCAGCGCCTCAGCCGGCGTCGCATTTATCCTGCTGAAACCGGCCAAAGAGCGTGGCGAACACCAGGACATCAACGACATCATGAACGACGTGCGCGGCAGGCTGGCCGGAGTAAAAGGCGCGAATTTCTTCGTATTTACTTTTCCAACCGTCCCGGGTTTCAGCAATGTCGATGCGCTTGATATCGTGCTGAAGGACAAAACCGGAGGCAGTATCAGTAAATTCAGCGGCGTCAGTAATGCATTTATCGGGGAATTGTTCAAGCGTCCTGAAATTGCAGTGGCCTTTACCAGTTTCAAGGCTGATTTCCCTCAACTGGAAATGGAGGTGGATGACGTGAAGGCGCAGCAGCTCGGCGTCAGCGTGCGGGACATCCTGCAAACCATGCAAACCTATTATGGTAGCGCCCAGGCATCGGATTTCAACCGTTTCGGGAAATATTACCGGGTGATGGTACAGGCTGATGCAGGTGCGAGAACCACGCCCGAGTCGATAAACCACATCTTCGTCAAGAACAGGCAGGGCGAGATGGTGCCTGTGAGCACGTTGGTTACACTAAAACATGTCAACGGGCCGGAGACGGCTTCACGATACAACCTGTTCAATTCCATCGGGATTAATGCCATTGCCAAACCGGGATACAGTTCCGGTGCCGCAATCAAGGCCGTCCAGGAAGTGGCCGAAACCAAATTGCCGAAAGGCTACACCATTGAATTTTCAGGTTTGACCAATGAGGAAATCACCTCTTCAGGACAGTCGGCCGTCATTTTCGGGCTAAGTCTGCTGTTCGTATTCTTCCTGTTGGCCGCGCAGTATGAAAGCTACATCCTGCCGCTGGCGGTACTGCTGTCAATCCCGACAGGCATCTTTGGTGTGTTTGCAGCCATAGGGCTGACCGGCATCGAAAATAATATATATGTCCAGGTGGCCTTGATCATGCTCATCGGATTGCTGGCAAAAAATGCCATCCTGATTGTCGAATACGCCGTACAACGCAGGAAGGCTGGCAAGTCGCTGCTCGCGGCTGCACTCGAAGCGGCCAAACTCCGTCTTCGCCCGATCATCATGACTTCCTTCGCGTTTGTTGTCGGGCTTACTCCGATGATGCGCGCCACCGGACCATCGGCACTGGGGAACCATTCCATCAGTATCGGCGCGGCAGGCGGCATGGTTTCGGGCGTAGTCCTGGGTATATTCATCATCCCGGTATTGTTCATCATATTCCAGTATTTGCAGGAAAAAGTGACCGGCGTGCCGTTGGCTGTATTAAACAATGAAAAACAATCACCAAATTAAACCAAAAACATGGACCTGAATTTCAATAATTATATCAAAAGGGCCGCTTTCCTGTTGCTGCTGATTGGCGCCGGAAATGCCCACGGACAAGACAATACGGTTGCCGTCCCGGATGCTTTCAGGAATTACGCTTCCGCAGATACGACAAACATTGCCGACATCAAATGGAAGGACTTTTTCCCGGAAAATGACCTGACAAGCCTGATTGATGTCGCGCTGGTCCGCAATAACGACCTGTTGCTTGCGGAGAAGAACATCGAGATCGCCAATCTGTATTACAGCCAGGCGAAACTGGGTAACGTGCCACAAATCAATGCGGCCGTGACTGCCTCGTCAAACCGTCTTTCAGACAACAGCCTCAATGGCCGTAGCGCGAACCTTTTACTTGGCAGAAAACATATCGAAGATTACAATGCCGGATTAAATTTGTCGTGGGAAGCGGATATATGGGGTAAAATCAGGAACCGTAAAAAAGCGGCACTGGCGGCTTACCTGCAGACCAAGGAAGCGAAAAAGGCACTGCAAACCGCAGTCGTAGCCAACGTGTCAAACGGTTTCTATGACCTGCTGATGCTTGATGCACAACTCGAGATTGCGAAGAAAACGCTTGTCCTCAGCGACAGCACCGTCTTTGTTGTCAACCTGCAATACGATGCAGGACAGGCCACGCTTCTGGCCAAACAACAGACGGAAGCCCAGCGCCTTGTAGCGGCGCAGCTCATCCCGCAAATCGAGCAGCAGATACAGCTTCAGGAAAATGCGCTCAGCGTGCTCACGGGCAATTTCCCTGAGGCGCAGCAGCGCAGCAGCCTGCTTAACAGTGTTGGGATCCCTGAAAACCTGTCTGCGGGCATCCCTGCGCAGCTGCTCAGCAAACGACCCGACGTAAAAAGTGCTGAACTTGCGCTGGATATCGCCAATGCAAGGGTCGGGGCAGCGAAAGCCAGCCTGTTTCCTTCCCTCAACATCACCGCTGCAGCAGGTGTAAATTCATTCGAAATCAACAACTGGTTTAACATCCCGGCCTCATTGTTTGGTACCGTTGCGGGCGGCCTCACCGCACCACTACTCAACGGTAAGAAGTTACGGACGCAATACCAAGTGGCCAAAGCCGAACGCGAACAGGCGGTCCTGCAATTCAGGCAGGCGGTCATCGTAGCTGTCGGTGAAGTATCAGATGCGCTGGCGGGGATCGACCAACTTGCCAAAGAATATGCCATCGCCACTGAACGTGTGGCAACACTCAAAAAAGCAATCACCAATGCCAACCTGCTTTTTAAGAATGGGATGGCGAACTACCTGGAAGTGATCCTGGCACAAAACAACCTGCTGCAGGCAGAGCTTGAACTGGCCATGATCCGCAAAGAAAGATTGTCGGCCAATGTGGGGCTTTACCGCGCCCTTGGCGGCGGCTGGCAATGATTGTGATTTGTGTTTTTGGTTTGGCCCCGTTGAAAGACGGGGCTTTTTTTTGACGTCTGGAATCAGGCGGACTATAAGACAGCGGAAAACGGATGGAGACTTTTCAGTCGCGCATTACACTCTTTTCAATTGTCGCGCGTTGCATACGTCCTGAGTTTTCTTTTCAACATGCCGGCTGCCTGGGTGTAGCCGCCGTCCGATCCGTCAACGAAATGGATGTGATCATCCTTAACGTCACGTACATAGCATGACATAATCGAGGCATTGCTGAGGTGCATGCCGTACACGATTTCAGCATCGGCTTCCATCCGGTCCAACAGTTCAAGGAGTGCCTGCCTTTGCCGGACAGTTCCTGAAATTACCGTGTTGATCTTGCCGTCGAGCACGAGCGTGTCAGACATTGCTACGAGGTTTTCCAAATATTTCTTGCCATTTCGGGTTTTAAAATAAAGATAGATGAAGCTTGTGAAAAGCCATTTCCGGATCAGTTCAATGAATTTAACGTGGCCCAGCCTGAGTTTCATTTCGACGCCCAGCCGATTGAAAGTGGTCTTCAGCCTGAGACGTGCTATGGAGATGGGCTGCCTTTTTTCCGGGGCACCATAAAGCGTGTCTATTTTACCGAGGATTTTCCTGAAAGCGCTACCCTGGGATGCGACGTCGCGGGCGATAACCAGCAGCGTCACAATTTCCTCCTTGTCTATAGGCGCCGGAATTTTGTCCCATCGGCATTGCATGCCGGCCAGGTCGGGTGCCTCAGTTTCGGTTGCGGTATCAGCCGGGACGTGAAGTTCTCCTTTGATAAGCTGTTCCGCATGATCGAGTCCGTTGCCCAAAACAACTGGGATTATAAAATTTGCCGAACTGCTGAACCGGGCAATCCGGATCTCCTGTCCATCGCCGTGCAGTTTGCGCACCGGAACACTGCAGGCCCGCAATTCCAGGTTGAAGTTTTCGAGCGTACGGGCTTTATAGGACGTCAACGCATTCATCACCCGCTCCAGCAAGGTATTCGGGATGATGAAGGTGGCGCCGTCGCCCCCGAAGAAAAACGGGACGGTAATATTCAGGCTGAATGCAATATTGAGTACTGCAACGATGCTCCCTGTAGCGACGAAGTTGACCTGTTCGTGGCGGCCCTCCAGGACAGCCGCCGTGCTGCCCCTGATGTCGGTAATGACCACATGCCAGTCGTCGGGGACCTTAGCGAAACAGTGTTCCTTTCCCAATAATTCAGATACAGAACCCTGATGCAGTGGCAGCGCAGAATAGAAATGGTCGTTAGTCATATCGTAAAGATACAAAGAAGCCGTGAAGTAGGAACATCAATGGTATCGGCAGCAATTTGTGTAGCTTTATGCCCGATTCCGATGCCATCCGATAAAAAAAGCCCCGCTTTCACAGGGCTCCAAAACAAAAAAATAAAATCTGAATTATAAACTCTTAAACTGGTATATAGGGGAATCAGAGGTGTTGCCTGACTGGTCCTTACTGACCACTTTCCAGTAATACGTTGTATTTGCCGACACCGGAATCCCGTTCAGGTTTTCAGATGGCGTCGAACCTTTCAATGTGGAAGGATTGCTGTTGGTATCCATGTACAGTTCGTATTGTACAATATCGTTGTCGACATCGCTCCCGCTCCAGCTGAAATTCACTGTAGGACCGGGTACGGAACTGCTGTTTCCCGGCGCAATGGCTTCGGCGGGAAAAGGCGCGTAGTTGACCACGCCATTGCCCGCGTTGTAAAATTTCCGTTTTTCGCTGGTGGCGGTTTGTGTACTGCCGCTGGCCTTTGAAATCACCCACCATGAGAAGGGCGTACTTTTGGCCAACGTAACTTCGAGCGAAGTAGCCGCTCCCGCTTCATATTGCGTGGTGATCTGCGTATTGAGGTTTTTGATGTACACCGTATACGCATCGGTAAAATCAGCAGGGTTCCATTCAAAGGTCACCTTACTTTGCGTTTCAGACACGTCCTGTCCTGAAAGACATTCCGAATTGTTAACCGGGGCAATCAGTACTGCAGCCGAAGGGTTTTCGGAAGTGCTTTCACCGCCACCGCCGCAACTTAGCATTAAAAAACAAATGGCTGCAAGTATGTATTTTGATATTATTTTCATTGCCTGATGAATTTTGAATTGTAAATCGAATTGCCGGAAATCACTTTTATCATGTAGGTCCCTGCGGCCAACGCTGAGATGTTTGCAGCATACTGCGTGTCGCCGGATGGAAACGTGCTGTCGATGACACATTTCCCGATCATTGAATACACGTGCAGCGAGACTTCCGTATTTTGCTGCGGAGGAACGGAGAAGTACAATGTACCGTCTTTCGCCGGATTCGGGTATACCAAAAGGCTGTCGTCAACAAGCCATTCCTTGCGGTAAACACCCTGGCAATCCCTGTCGGTTTTCACTTCCAAAGTGTTTCTCCCGGGTTTAAGCTCTAGTGTAATGGTGCCTTGGTTAGTGGTATGCACTGTACCGTTGAGGTTGATGCGGTAGGATGTGCCCCCGGACAGGTCCAGCGTTTCCTGGTACCGATCTGCCGAAGGTCTCGAAAGCACGGCTAAATCCGTAGGTTCCTGAACGGCAACAGCGTAGCATCTTTTAAACGTCGGGATGGACGGTATGGTGATGCAGAGTGTATAGGTTCCCGATGCCAGATTTTCAAATGCGGTGGCTGAGGTGAAATTCATCGTACTGTTTACCGGTCCGCTGAGTGTGGCCAGAAATGCCTGATTTGCTGCTGACGTAATGTCGATGCTTCCGTTGTTTGCACTGCGGCAGGTTTCAGCGGTGCTCCTTATCATAAAATTATCAAACGGCAGGCTGAAAATCGTACAGCCGTTGAAATCCACTACGTCGCCGGCTGGCGTGCCGGGGCAGTTGTCGTTGCTGTTGGACACATTGTCGTTATCATCATCGGCCGGGATCAGCGTCAGGTTAACCCAGTTGAAATTGAATCCCGGGTCGACCACCGTAAAACGCGCAAAGTAGCGCCCGGCGGGCAATGCGGCCTGAGAGTTCACCGTGTTCCAGGTTTGCCATCCGCCGGTCGGAGGGAGGGAAACCGTCTGTATGTCTGTCGTAGTGCCGTTGATCAGCTGCAGTTTTATTTTTCCCGTAGCGGACTCGCCTGAGGTGCGGTATTCGATTTTATAGTTGCCCGCTTCGCCGATATTCACGAGGTATTCGAGGTAGTCGCCGCTATCGGTGTATCCCATATCCGAACCGCCGCCCGTATCTGTAGTGGTTTCAATGGTGAGGCCGCTGTTTGAAAAAAAATTCTCCGCTTCGATTTTTCCTGAAATACCGATGATGTTGCCCACATTATTCTTCACGGTTTTGTTTGTAAAGGTGGCCTGTACCGACCCATCAGTGGCCAGGATGTTGACGCCGTTGTATGACAGTGTGATGGCATCGGATGCATTGACGGCCGCGGCAGGTTTCATGCCAATGGCATTGGTGCTGCCCGGTTCAAGGCTGATGGATGTCAGCGAGACATTGTTACCATTTACTTTCAATTGGAAGTTGCTCTGGGAGAAATCAATCCCGGAAACCAGGCTTTTGTTAAAAACGACATTGATTTTGTCTCCTAAAATAGTTGTAGCGGCACTGATGGCTTTCATCGCAATAGTCGAAGGACTGCGCGGATTCTTAAATTCAAGGTAATTCAGGTTAAAATTCCCGGCTTCAAAATAGACTTTGACTTTATTGGCTCCTGCTTTAAGGATTACATCAGCAAGCGTTACCGTATTCCAGTTTGTATAACTGCCGGTCCCGGTAAGGGTAATGGTTTCAGAAATACGTCCTGCCGCATCCTCCAGATAGATTTTTCCGCTGGCCACAGAGGCGTACCTGATGTCGATATCGTATGCGGTATCGGCCGGAGCATCCAGTGTATACAATACCCATTCATCAGCTTCGGTGAATCCAATCTGGTAGCCGTTGGTGGGGCTGTCAGTGCACGGCTGGATGTCGACCGCATCGTTGCGCATGCTCCAGCCCTGGTTCCAGGCGGTGAAGGTGCCGGTATCGGTTCGGTAATTGGCCACATCCTTGTCGAAATAAGCGACACCGTTGTGACCCATGTCAAATTCCGTGGCAAAGACCTTTCCGGGAATCGGATGGTTGCGGTATTTTTTTGTGGCGGTGGTTTGTACCTGGCGGAACATCGCATCGATAACGTCGCGGCGCAGCGTTACGTTCTGCATCTTGTAGTTTTCTGCCATCTGCATCAATGCGTTTTTGGCATAGGTGACCGTTGGTGCTGTGCCGCCGTTCTGCCAGTAATTCAGCAACACACTGTATTCCGGCGTTTTTGTAACCGACGCCGGGCCTGCAATGTTGTCGATTTTTTTCATCGGCCACCAGGCCCAACCGATGTTGTTGGCTTCCATCAGTGCAATCGCGTCCTTAAACCAGACATTTGAGTTTTCGCCGCTTTCGCCAAGCCATATCGGGACGTTGAGCTGCGTCCTGTAGTTGAGCATACCCTGAATTGATGCCTGGGTGTTGTAGCTCCAGTATTTGTGAAAGCTCAGGGCCATGTTGCTGTCCCATAACCCGCTGCTGAGGATGCCGTTGTAGTTGTTTCCCCAACAATTGCCCTCGATGAAAATCAGGTGGTTTGTATCAACCTGACGGATGGCCTGTGTGATGGCGACCATAAGATTCTTGAGCGGGATGTTATTGTTTTCCGAACAGCCGTTGGGGTTACTTCCTTCAAAATTCCAGTTTGGTTCATTGATGATATCGTACGCCCCAATCCACGGATTGTCCTTATAACGCAATGCCAGTTTTTGCCACAAGGCAACCATTTTGTCACGGTTGGCCTGGCTTTCCCACAGCGAAGGCTTAGTGTCATCATAATCAGAAATATTGGCGTCGTGGCCCTGTCCGCCGGGTGCGGCGTGCATATCGAGGATCAGGTACATATTATTGGCGGCACACCATTGCAGCAGGTTGTCTGTCATCGTGAATCCTTCGTCGAGCCAGGTATTCTGGCCTGCTACGGGTTCCTGTTCGATCGGCAGGGTATAGAGGTTGTAATGCATCGGCAGGCGGATGGAGTTGAAGCCCCAGGCCGCCAGCGAGTCAATGTCGCGTCTGGTAATGCCGTTGGCGCGGTAGGCCTGATAAAATTCTTCGGTGTTGGTCGCCCCGATGAGGTCCGTGATTTTCTGCTTTATCTTATGCTGTGATCCGGCAAAGGCATCGGTTTGCAGCATGTACCCCTCCTGGACCATCCAGCCGCCCAGTCCGAGGCCGCGCAGGATGACGTTCTGTCCGTTTCCGTTGACGATATTCTGCCCGTCGCGGTGCAGGAATTGCCCAAAGGACAGCGACGTAATCGAAATAAAAATTAATGCAAATAGCTTTTTCATAAAAGTGGTTTAGAGTAGCTGGTATACCAAGGTCTGGATGGCGTGCGCCGGGATTGTCACCGCTGCGGTCTGGTTGTCGACCATCAGGTTGTAAGTCACTTCAGCGCCGCTTTGGTTCATGACTACGGTAACCATTTTTCCGTCGGTGTTCAGGAACGAGGTGCTCAGGAGCTGGCTGCGGCTGGGCACGGTGCTGACCCTTCTGGCGTCAGGCCTGATGAATTTCGAGAAATGTCCGATGTAATAATACGAAGGTGTGTAAATCAGTTCGCCCGTCGTCGTATCGGCGTGGATAGGGGCGAGGCAGAAGTTCCCGACGTGATTTGGCCCGCCGGTCTGGTCGAGCAATATATTCCAATCCGTCCATCCGACCGTTCCGTTGTTAAAATCATGGATTATCGAGGCGCCATAGCGTTCGCCATTTGCCCAGATCTGGTATTTTGAGACATCGAACTTTTCAACGCAGCCTTCAGTGAAAATCAGGTTTTTGTCAGGATAGGCCTCCTGTACTTTACCGACGTTGTCATACATGGGTTCGCCGCCTGCCCAGGTTTCGTACCAGTGGAATCCCATGCCCCACGCGTACTTGGATGCTTCGGGATCAGAGAAGATTACATTGGCACGCTGGTTCATCAGGTCACGGTTATGGTCCCAAACAATGATTTTTTTGTCGCCAAATCCCGCTTTTGCCATCGTGGGTCCGAGATAATTTTTCAGGAAATCACGTTCGCCCTCAGCCGTAAAGATGCAGGATTCCCAGATTTGGGTCGCCATGGGCTCGTTTTGCACTGAGATGCCCCAGACCGGCATGCCTTCTTTTTCATAGGCCTTGATGAATTTAATGAAATAGTTGGCCCAGGCCTGTCCGTATTCCGGCAGCAAGGTGCCGCCATGCAGCATGCTGTTGTTGCTTTTCATGAACGCGGGTGGACTCCACGGACTCGCATAAAGCAATAATTTTCCGCCGGCAGTCTCTGTGGCCCTTTTGATCAGGGGTATGCGGAACTGTCTGTCGTGATCGATATTAAAAGTTTTTAAATCCTTGTCACCTTCCTTTACATAAGTGTAACTCCCGCTGCTGAAATCAGAGCTGTGGATGGTGGTGCGCATCAGTGAGTAGCCGATGCCTTTGTCCTTGGAATAGTAGGCATTGAGGAATTCCTGCTGCTTTTCTTTGGATAGTTTGGCGAAAACTTCCGCACTGGCGTCGGTGATGGCGCCGCCAATTCCCATAAATGTCTGAAACTGCTTTTTCGGCTCCACAAAAACGGAAATGTCTTTTTCCACGGGCTGTCCGGCTTTTGTAAATTCCAGCGTTTGGGTTTTTGAAAGTTTTAAATCCGATTTTTCGGCGGTGGTGTATACGTTGATGCTCTTGCCGGCTTCAGATAGTGTATTGGGGTCGTTTTTCTTTGGCTGGGCAAAAACCATTGCCGAAAATAGAAGGCAGAATATTTTGATATGGTCTTTTCTCATTCGTTTTTGTTGATGATATTCTTTAGAAGATGATTGATGCATGTGTTGTTGACCTTATTGCGGGTCATTTTTAAAAACAGCCCGTAACCCGGAAAGGTTACAGGCTATTTTAAACTAACTCAAACTTAATTTTAACTAGTTTGCACTACCGCGCAAACTGAAATTTGTGGCAGAGATAACCGAGTTTTGATTGCCACCTGATTTGATAAGCAAGTAGTAATCTCCGGCAGTATCTACCTTAACAATTCCTTTCTTTGTCGCTGTTCCAGTAGCCGTATCGCAATTCAAATCAGACAGAAGACCACTGAAAGGTACATTGCTTCCACAATCCCAGCTGTTAAGTCGCAGAATCTTATCCCCACCGTAATCATTACCATCGACAGGTTGCGCATTCAATAAGTATATTTCAAACCAGGTTTCGTTAATACCTGCGGTGCTGCTTACGACCATGTCCAATTTGTATTCCTTATCAGCCTCCAGGGTAACTTTCTGGTAAATGCCTTTTTGCTGATACCCGCTACCAACGAAAGTTGCTTTCCCAGAGCCTCCATCAGTCCCGGGAGTAAGCGTTACACTAGCTCCGGAAGCACTAATGTTAAGTACCGTCCACTGCGCGATGTCATCTGCATTTTTTAATTTACCTCCTTTGATGAGGTTTCCAGCGGCGAGATCTGACGTGGCAATTGTGATGGTTTTTGTACTGGTTGTGACCAGACCTCCACGCCCTATTGCCTTGTGGGTAATGGTATATGTGTCAGCATCAGGAAGGAAAATGAATTCCTGGTCTGCTCCGGAAAACTCAGGAGAACCGTCGCCAATTTCCCAACGATGTCCCGTAACGTTAACACCATTTGCCTTTAAAACCATCCTGTTGGCGGAGCCGTTTTCAGGTGTAACTGTAAATGTTGCATCTGCATTCGGATCAGCTAATCCGTTTCCGTTGCCACCCGTTTCATCAGGGGAACAGGCTGAGAAAGATCCGATCACTACGGATGCCAGTAGCACGTATGATGTTTTTACAAAATTGATCTTCATAATAAAATATTATTAACGATTAATAGTTTGGGTTTTGAACGATTTTGGTATTGCCAAGTTCATTGAGAGGAATTGGCCATATTTCATTTTTGTTTGGTGTGAAACCTTTTGGGGCAAGTACTGTGGCAGCCTGACCAGTCCTTACAAGGTCAAACCAACGATGTCCCTCACCCGCTAATTCCAGCCTTCTTTCATTCATAATAGAAGCCATTGATACTGGAACTGACGGCAAGCCTACTCTGGCCCTCACCGCATCTAGCAAAGCCTGTGCGCGTGGTCCGGAAGCACCGAGCGCCTCGGCTTCCATCAGATACGTGTCCGCAAGCCGTATAACATATGAGTTGATGCCGTAATTCAACTCGATTACGCCGCCAGATGTTGTACGGTCGGAAGTTAAAGGAAGGTATTTTTTAAGGAACCATCCGGTATCCATGTATCCCGGAGAATAATTTGCAGACCCATTGGCTTGCAATGTAGCCATATCCAGTATAGTTGAATTGAATCTTGGATCACCCACCATAGCGTCATGTAGACTAGGCGTAACCGTGTTGAAACTCCATCCTCCTGCCAAATCAGGTGCCGAGTTATTAACTCTTTGGTATCCACGTGGTCCGATCATTTGTGACATTGAGTTTCCTTCATCTGAACCCGAACCCCAGTTGTTCCAGCTTGCCAGGCTTGTGCTGTTATGCGAGGATTCGAGAATTGATTCAGAGTTGTATTTGTTCGCAGGAATCCATAGGTCAGCATAGTTGTCAAGGAGGCGGTATCCGTATACACTGGTACCGCCGGGGTTGCCGTTTACTACCGCAAACTGTTCTGCGGCCAGAGCGTTTTTGCCTTCATACAAATATACTTTCCCAAGCAACGCCTGAACAGCGCCTTTACTGAAACGCCCTGCCTCGGTTGCTCTGTCGACAGTAGGGGGTAAAACTGCTAAGGCTTCTGTAAGATCGGTTTCTATCTGTGCGTATACTTCTTCGGGAGTTGCCTGAGTCACGTTATAGATCTCACTGGTAGCCAAGAGGCCGGTGAACAACGGGACGTTCCTGAAAGTTCTCACCAACTCGAAATAGTAATATGCCCTGAGCGCTTTGGCTTCTGCTTCAAACCGGGCTTTTTTCGCAGCGTCCATGGGCACGTTAGGTAATTTCGACAGCAACAGATTTGCCCTGAAAATTCCCTGAAAATGATCATTCCAGTAACTTGCCGGCATAGTTGACTCTGAAAGGCTGTAGTTTGAGAATGATTGGATACCTGCTCCGTCGGCTGCGCCTCCGCCGCCTGCGTAAAAATCATCGGATCCCGCATTGAGGAAGGTAACCATGTTTTCGAAACCGCCGGTGTGCTTTTTCATGACGTCATAAACGGCAACCAATCCTGAAAAGGCCTGTGCTTCATCTTTGTAATAATTTCCTTCGAGGTTAGTGCCTTTAGGGTCGAGGTCGATAAAGTCATCGTTACACGATAGGGCAATACCTATCAACGCAGAGAATGCTAGTGCGTATTTGATTTTCTTCGTTTTCATTATAAATTAATTTATTAGAATTGTAAGTTAATTCCGAACATATATGATTTTGCCTGAGGATAGTATCCACGGTCGATGCCTGAATTGTCGCCACCACCAATTTCGGGGTCGTAGCCAGGATATTTGGTGAATGTGAAGAGATTTTCGCCTGTTACGTAAAATCTTACTTTTTGCAATCCGGCTTTACCACTTACGCCGACAGGTAGCGAATAGCCAATTTGTAAAACCTTAAGCCTGAAATAATCGGCATCCTTAATGTAAAAATCGGAAGGATAGCTAAAATTCTTATTACTGTCGTTGCTCGTCAGTCTTGGGTAAGAGTTTGTACTGCCTTCGCCTGTCCATCTTCCAAGCGCTTCTGTCTGAAAGTTAGGCGCTACACCCAAGTCCAGCCTGCGTAGACCTTGATAGATCTGGTTTCCTCCAACACCCTGTCCCATCATCATAAGGTCAAAATTCTTGTAGGACAGGTTTAACGAAATCCCATAAGTGACTTTTGGGAGCGCACTGCCAATGAATGTCCTGTCGTCTGAATTGATCTGACCGTCATCGTTGAGATCTTTCCATTTGAAGTCACCGGGTACTGCATTGGGTTGAATTACATCACCTGCTGAGTTTACGTAATTGTCAATTTCTGCCTGGTTTTGGAAAACACCGTTTGTCTTGAAACCATAAAATGACATATAAGGGTGTCCTACTTCCGTCCTCGTAATCGGGAATTCAGAGGACTGAATAGAAGGTCCTGTGTAAAAATCGATACCCGGACTGATGGCCGTCACTTCATTCTTGACTGTTGCCACGTTTCCGCTTACGTTAATATTAAAGTCTCCCATTTGCTTCCGCCATGACATCTCAAGCTCGATTCCGCTATTTTTCATCGCACCGACGTTGCCTGATGGATTTACGCTAACACCCACATATCCAGGGATAAGGATATCTCTCAGAATATCTGTGGTTTTTTTATAGAAATAGTCAAAAGTCAGATTAAAATTTTTAAAGAGTGTCAGATCCAACCCGATATCAGTTTGCGTTGTTTGTTCCCATTGAAGGTCAGGATTGGCCAAGGTATTTGGGGCACTTCCCAATGCAGCATCAAGCGGCGTACCTAAATAATAATTATAACCTCCTGATACCAGAGGCAGATAGCGAAAGTCTGGAAGTTCATCTGTTCCGGTAATACCCCAGCTTGCGCGTAACTTTAATTGGCTGATTACTTTGTTCTCCTTCCAGAAAGACTCTTTCGTTGGAACCCATCCCACTGAGGCAGATGGGAAGTTGCCGTATTTGTTGTTTGCGCCAAATCTGCTTGACCCGTCTCGTCTAATTAATGCGGTGAACAAATATTTCTCATTGTAGTCGTAATTCGCTCTTGCGAAAAGGGAAGCGATGTTATGTGTTGTGTTGGTGTACGCATAGCCGATTTTGTCAGCTGGAGCTGTGTCCCATCCAAATGACGCATCCTGCCAACGCGTTACAGGTTGATTGTAGTAAGTGATTCCCTGTCCACCACCTTTGCCATATTCATAAGCACCCTGCCCAAGTAAGACAGTAAAATTGTGTCCTTTAAGATTATTTGAATATGACACGGTATTTTCAATCTGCCAGTCTTCTGTAATGTTAGTGGATTTAAACAAACTGTTTCTGGTAGTCAGCTGCACTGCACTTAAATAGAATTTTGGTGTAAAACTATAATCACCATAGTATGCCTTCTTGTAAGTATAATTGGTTTTAAATTTTAATCCGGAAATTGGTTCAACTTCCACAAAGATATTTCCAACTACATTATCCGCCCAGCTGTAGTTACCCATTCGGGTTTGTGCGTACGCTAAAGGGTTTGTGATTTCATTTCCAACATAGTCAGAAATCCCGTAATAATTGCCGTTAGCGTCTTTTACTTCCGTATAAGTGGAATTATCATAGAACGCTATTTTGCCCGGATCAGTTTCAATCACAGGTGTTACAGGGTCAAGGTTTATTGCAGACGCGAGAGGGCCTCCAAATTCACTGTTCTGGTTGCCCAATCCTACTGATTTCTCATGAGACACACCAATATTTTCACCTAAAGTGAACCACTTTGCAAATTTGTGGGTTGAGTTTAATCTTAAATTTTTTCGATTATAATTTGAAATGTCACTCATAACAATACCTTGCTCATCGCGTAAGCCAAATGAAAAATAAAAATTCGATTTGTCGTTGCCGCCGCTCAGGCTGAGTTCGTGAGCTGATTTTTGCGCATTGTCATTAAAAATAACGCTTTGCCAGTCGGTGCCATTTCCTAAAGCTGCCGGATCCGGATACCTTACCGGATTATTTCCGGCAACCTGCGCTTCGTTTATTAATGTAGCATATTGTGTTGCATTCAATAAGTCCAGTTTTCTTTCTGGCTTTGATGTGCCTGTGTAGCCATTATAGCGCACAGTAAGTTTACCTTCCTTTCCTTTCTTCGTGGTTATCAGAATCACGCCTGACGCGCCCCTCGTTCCGTAAATTGCAGCCGATGCAGCATCTTTCAACACTTCAATAGACTCGATATCTGACTGGTTAAGATAACCAATAGCCGCTGGGCCGAGTACGACGCCGTCGACAACATATAAAGGCTCGTTACCGCCGTTTAGCGTAGTGATCCCACGAATTCGTACAGTTGAAGCCGTTCCGGGTTGACCTCCGTTCATCGCGATATTTACTCCCGCTACGCGTCCTTGTAACGATTGCTCCACGCGCGTGATAGGAAGATTTTCGATGTCTTTTGCTTTGACACTCGAGATCGCACCAGTGACAACACTCTTTTTCTGAGTGCCGTAACCCACCACAACAACTTCGTTTAAACTTTGCGCTTCGGGTTCCATTTTTACATCAACCGTGCTGCGACCGGTGATGGATTCGGTAACGGTGCGATAACTTATAAATGTAAAGACCAATGTACCGCGGGAATCGGCTTTGATCTGGTATTTACCATCCATGTCAGTCGCGACTGTGCGTGAGCTTTGTTGATCTAAGACGGTGACGCCCGGCATTGGCAGGCCACTTTCATCATACACTTTTCCCGAAATGGTCACCTCCTGAGCGTGAAGGGCCATCGAGAATAGAATTGACAAAAAACAGAGGAATCGTAGTTTTGTAAATTTCATACTTGTGAAAATTTTGGTTAGTTAATTATTGATTCGAGACAATATTAAATCTATTTTTAAAGTATCAGTAATTTTATGTCATTACAAAAACCCATCATTGCTGAAATAATTATTAGACAAAAACCCATCAAATTATTTTTAATCATTTATTAAACAAGTTTTTAGAAATTTATTTTAACTGTTACGAAAACGTTAACTTTAAAAAACAAACACTACATTTATGACGTGTGGTATTTTTGCAACGTTTCTCCAATTTTTATCACTCATCATTACTACAGTCAAATCATAAATTCTAAAATGTATGCGGGTTTTTCGTTGTTTGTCACTTTTGTTTATGGCAATTCATTTTAATATCTCTTCTGCTCAGGTGAAGAGCGTCGGACTTCCGGAATTGCGTAACTTCAAAAAAGGTGAGTATAAAGGTGGAACGCAGAACTGGGCGATAGATGAGGACCGGAATGGCAACCTGTACTTTGCGAACAATAATGGGTTGCTCCAGTTTGACGGGACAACATGGCGGAAATTCACAATGCCTAATCAGTCACTCATCCGGACGATTAAGATTGCGAGTGATGGCAAGGTGTATGTCGGGGGGTACAACGAGTTCGGGTATTTTATGCCAAATGAAACCGGAAAATTGACGTACCATTCCGTTTCACGTCTCGTTGATCGCAAAAAAATCCCGCTGATTGATTTCATCTGGAAATTGCATGTCATCAACGACGAGGTTTTTTTCCAGTCTTTTGGTAGGCTGTATGTGTACCACACCGGCAAACTCAGGGTCATAGAGGCGCCTTCGCGTTTTCAATTTTCATTCACGGTTGACAATGTCCTTTATTTACAGGATCGGGCCAATGGCCTCATGATGTACCGCGAAGGGCAGCTCATCGCGTTGCCTGACACATCAACTTTTAACGATACAGAGATTTGGGGTATGGTGTCGATGGCGAATGGAAATCTTCTTATCGCTACTCTCGACAAGGGGCTTTTTCTTTACGCAAATGGAACGGTAAGGCCGTGGCAGAATCAGGCCAATAATTTTGTGCTTAAGAACAGTTCGCTGGGTTGTACGTTGATTCAGGACAGATTTATCCTAATTAACTCTGTACTGGACGGCATCATCATTTGTGACAAATCGGGAAATATCGTACAGCACCTGAACCGAAAAAAAGGCATGCAGAACAATACGGTGCTGTCCTCATTTATTGACAGTAAAAGCAACGCGTGGCTTGGGCTGGATAATGGTATAACATTTGTGAACGAGAACGCCCCCTTTACGTACTTCGGCTTCAGTTATGAGCTGAGTACGGTCTACGCTTCCGTTTTTTACGGGGGTTACCTTTATGTCGCGACCAACCGCGGCCTGTTTTATCATGCTTTGGGCGGCGCTTTCAGGGAGGATACGTTTACGTTGGTGGAAGGTACTACAGGCCAGGCTTGGAATATCCAGGTGATTGATGGCCAGCTGTTCTGCGGGCATAACCGTGGCGCCATGCTCATCAATAATGGAAAGTTGTCCCGTATCCTGCATTCGGATGGATATTGGGGCTTCCGGAAGATTCCGGGGAAACCGAATTTTCTCATTGGGTCGAATTACAATGGATTTGGTGTTTTCGAAAAACGCGCTTCAGGCTGGATATTCAGGAATGTCCTGTCGGGAATTGAGACCTCTTCAAGTACATTTCAGGTCGATGACCGCACCGTTTGGCTGAAGAAGGACAATGATGTGTACCAATTGACGTTGTCGGCTGACCTGCAAAAATTCGGCAGCGTAAAGAAGTACAATAGCCTGAAGCCATCACTTAAAGGCATTGGCAGCATACAGTCCATTCAGGGCAAAGTGTATTTCCAGACACAGAACCGCTTTTTCAGATATTCGTACGACCAATCTCTTTTTTACGAGGATCTGGCAATGAGCCGGACTTTTGCCCACGTCCCGAAATTCCGCTACCTCATCGAAGACAGTCGCGGGAATCTTTGGTACACCTTTAATGAATCCATCGGGGCGTTGATGAAGCAGCCCGACGGCAGGTTCACGAACACCATCGCACCGTTTTCGAATCTGACAGGGAATCTGGTCAATGATTTTCCATCGGTAAACACGGTCAATCCAAACAACATCTTCATCGGACTGACAGACGGGCTTGCCCATTACGACCTGAGCATGAAAACCGACTTCAGTTCGAAACCCAAAGCATTTATCAGGAGTTTTTCTTTTCCAGGCGACACGCTTTTCATCGGAAATGGAATCGCACGCCGCCACAGTTGTAATGTACAGTACAGTGCCAATAACGTGAAATTCAGCTTCTCATCGCCCACGTATGAAAATCTGGAGCATGTAGAGTACAGCTACCAGCTTGAAGGGTTTGATGAGGGCTGGAGCCCATGGTCGACGGTTTCAATGAAGGAATATACGAACCTGCATGAAGATGATTATCTTATGAAGGTAAAAGTCAGGAACAGTTATGGCGTGGAGTCTGAGGCGGCAGTATTTGCTTTTACCGTGTCGCCACCGTGGTACAGGCATCCTGCGGCGTACATTTTCTATGTGTTACTGATTGCCGTTACGGTGTACCTGATCAGGCAACGCATTAGAATGAAAATCCGCAAGAACAAATATTACGAAACCATCGAACAGCGGAGGCTTTACCTGGAGCGTGAGGCCAAGATACGCCAGGAGCAATATGAACTGGAGAAGGAGATTGAGAAACTCAAAAATGACAAATTGCAAATCAAGATTCTGGCTAAAGATAAGGAACTGGTCAACAATTCACTTCAGGTCGTCAAGAAGAACAAGATACTCAACGGCATCATCAACAAGCTCAAGGACATTGATGCGGAGACCTTAGACGATTCCGTCAAGTTCCAGTTTAACAAGCTCAACAAGAGCATCATCAAGGAGGTTAATACCGACAAGAGTTGGAAGGACCTTGAAAAACACATCAAAAACGTTCATTTTGACTTCCTCAAGCGGCTTAAGGAAAAATACCCGACGATTTCTCCGCGTGAAATGGACCTTTCCACCTACTTGCTTATGAACATGTCTACCAAGGAGATTGCGGAGATCATGAACATTTCAGGCGGTGGTGTAGAGCTTGCCCGTTACCGCCTCCGTAAAAAGTTAGGTCTCAACAAAAAGGAAAATCTTATTGGCTTCCTGATGAGCATTTAATTGGGCAGCAGCTCAAGCACACGTTCTAATGCCATCCCTCGTGATCCTTTAATGAGGATCAGGCTATCGTGAATTTTACGAAGGTTTCTGCGCGTAGATAAGGCATCAAAGGTCTCGAAAAAATGAAAATTCGGCGACTCCGTCTTATGCATGTAGAATTCTTTCCCGATAAAGTAACATTCTGCGTCTGCCTGTCCCTCAAGCATGGAAACGATGGCCTGGTGTTCTGCGGGGCTTTCAGCGCCAAGTTCAAACATGTCGCCAAGGAACATGATTTTTTGGGTTTTATCCAGCTGTACGAAATTTTCGATAGCGACCTTCATGCTGCTCGGATTGGCATTGTAGGCATCGAGAATGATCTCGTTGGACCCTTTGATGATGATCTGGGATCGGTTGTTCTGCGGAATGTAATTTTCAATCGCTTCGCGTATTTCTGAATCGCTGACGCCAAAATATTTCCCGATGGCAATAGCCGCATACAGGTTATTTGCATTGTAGAGTCCAATCAGGTGGGATTGGATTTCTGTGGCATCATATTGAATGCTGACCAGCGGGTTGGCCGTGACTTTCGCGATATTCAGAAACGCTTCGGGATGGTTCACCCCAAATGTAATTGCCGTGGCTCCTGCACTTCGCTTAAGCTGCAGCGGATCGTCAAGATTGATGAAGGCCGTTTTTTTATTTTCAACCAAATAGTCATACATCTCGCTTTTACCTTTGATAACGCCTTCAAAACCGCCGAAGCCGTCGAGGTGAGCCTTTCCGAAATTGGTAATGTATCCATAATCAGGTGTGGCGATGGAACACAGGAAAGCAATTTCTTTCTGGTGGTTGGCGCCCATTTCAACAATGCCCATTTCGGTATTTTCGTCGAAGGAGAGCAACGTGAGCGGAACGCCGATGTGGTTGTTCAGGTTGCCTGCAGTCGCTTTCGTATTGAAGCGCTTTAAAAGCACCGCATTGATGAGTTCCTTGGTTGTGGTCTTGCCGTTGCTTCCTGTTAGCGCAACGATTGGGATGCCCAGGAACTTCCTGTGGAACCTGGCGAGTTCCTGAAGTACGGACAACGTGTCATTTACAAGGATGGTCCGGTCATTTACGTAGTAATCCTTGTTGTCAATCAATACATACAGCGCGCCTTTTTCAAGGGCTTCGGCGCTAAATGTGTTGGCGTCAAAACGGTCTCCTTTCAGGGCGACGAAAAAACAATTGTGTCCGATTTTCCTAGTGTCTATCGAAAGCGAATTGCATTGCAAAAAGAGTTGGTGAATGTCCTGGATGTCCATAACGTAAATTTAAAAAAAAAGCCCTTAAAAAAGGGCTTTCAGATTTTTGTGGCGGGCATTTAATTCCTCGCTCTTTTCTTTTTGTCAGATTTAGGACCGACTCTTGACATGGCACACCTGAAACCGATGTAATCCGTAGCCAAATCCTGTGGATAGTACCTTCTTTGTGCAGGATCAAGCCAGTAGGCCCTGTCTCTCCAGGAACCTCCCTTGTAAACCCTCGCGTCGTCGTTTACCAACGTAGTCCTTTTGTTCGACTTGTCAAATTTACGGACCATCGTTCCTAAACTGTCAGTACTCACATTGTTTTTAGGAGAGTCATACATCCTCTTGCCGTCATCCGCTTTCTTGGCAGCAGTTTCATCCTCTTCAGCACCAAAGTCAAAATACCTTGTAGATTGTTTGTCACCATCACGGTAGTTCCTGTTGTCGCTTGTAGAGAAGTTTTGTCTCAGATACGTTTCTTTTTCATCCACCGGCACCTGTGCAATCTGGCCCGGGAAGTTCCTTGCCATGATCCTTCCGTTGCTTACGGTATCATACTTGATGTTGTCGCTTTTTACCAATTCGATTTTTCCGTCTTCACCAATCTTGTTTTTGGTGTACACGTTACCCCTGTAGTAGTTGAAGTCATTGGCTTCATCATCCACGATCGGACGGTATACGTCAGCAACCCATTCTGCTACGTTTCCGGCCATATCATACAAACCGAAATCGTTTGGAGGATAAGATTTTACAGCATTCGTGATATCAGCACCGTCGTCAGACCAGCCTGCAATTCCGCCGTAATCTCCTTTTCCTTGTTTGAAGTTAGCCAATTGATCACCCCTGACCTGTCTTTTACCGGAGCGTGTATATTGACCTTTCCAAGGATATTTTTTCTGTCCTTTGTAGTTGTTGTATTCCCTGTTGCCCACGTCAGACGCTGCAGCATATTCCCACTCCGCTTCGGTTGGAAGCCTGTACTCAGGACTGATAAGCCCGGAGCTTCTTTGGGCATAGATGTTGGTCGGCTCTTTGGTAGTACCAGGCTGTCCTTTCGAGCCTTTGGTCTTGATTGGTTTTGCTTTACCGTTCTTTCCTTTCAAAACGATGTCTTCGTTTCCGCCGAAAGTCTGGGTAGGCGCATTAAGGTACGTCTCTGTGCTGAAAGTAGATTCTGCGCTTACGTCATTGATTTTAGCGTCTTTTTTAAGGTAACCCTGCTTTTCGAGGATGGCCTCGTTTACACGGTCCGTCCTCCATTTCGCAAATTCCGTAGCCTGGATCCAGTTCACACCTACAACAGGGTAGTTTGCATAAGCCGGATGCCTCAGGTAGTTGTTGGTCATGGTCTCATTGTAACCCAACCTATTCCTCCAAACCAAAGTATCAAGCAGCGCGCCTTCGTAAATGTTTTTGTAGTTTTCCTCTGTCGGTGGGAAAACTGTTTTTATCCAATAAAGGTATTCAGCATACATGGCATTCGTCACCTCAGTTTCATCCATGTAAAAGGACTGAACGTGCTGTTGGTTTGGCGAGTTGTTCCAATCATGCATTACATCATCCTGTACTTTACCCATAGTAAAGGTACCACCTTCAACCAAAACAAGTCCCGGGGCTGGTGCCTGTTTTTTGTATTTGGTATTCAATTGGAAACCACCTTTTTTGTCGTTGATTTTCCATCCGGTTGCTGCAGAACCGCCTTTAGAGCTTGAGCTCTTGCTGCAACTGGCAAATCCAAATACCAATGCCAATGACAGCATCAGTTTAATTGCAATAATTTTGTTTACTTTCATACTTTAAGTAGGTAAAAATTTCGTGGCGCAATATAATAATTAACCATTAGATTGCAACAACTTTTTTTAAATATTCACAAAAATCCGGTTTGTCGCGCCGGATTCAGGAAAAGAACGCAAATTAAGTCTGATTATTATTCCCGTTACCGCCTAAAATAAATATTTTTACCACTCGTAATAATTGTAGTTCACAAACGTTTATCATTGGATGAAAAAAGCAGTACTGACGTTTCTTTTATGTTTTCCCTTGGCGTTCTACGCGCAGCTAACCGGTTCATTTACATTAGACTGGAAAGACAATGTAAACGTTTCGACCGATTTGTCAAACTACATCATGCCGCAATTCCAACTCGAGAATTTTCAGTTTAACGACGTTAACAAGACTGTATTGCTTGCTCTTAATATCCCGTCCAATACTGCCGTAGATGAAAACAGCGTCAGTATTTCCAATACCGTTTATGAGACCATCACCGCTTCGCAGTTGGGTGCGCTGTCGCAAAAAAACCTGCCGTCATCGTGGAATGTTTCGGTAACCAATGTGATTGCGCGTGAAGAGCGCAGCGTTTCATTGGTTTTATCTCCGATTATCAACGAAAAAGGTACGCTCAAACGATTAAAATCTTTCACCTATAATATAAGCCGGAGTGCCAATCGGAATCCGGTTGCGCGCGATGGGTTTGACAATATCTCACATTCGGTACTTTCTACGGGCGACTGGTATCGGTTTTATGTAGAGAAATCCGGCGTGTATCGTATTTCCAAATCCTTCCTGCAAAGCCTCGGTATGAAGCTCGGTAACGTTGATCCCAGGAAAATTGCGATTTACGGCAACGGGGGACGTATGGTACCAATGAAAAATTCGGTGGATTATCCCGCCGACCTTGCCGAGAATGCGCTTTATTTCGATGGCGAGGCCGATGGCGTATTCGATAACCAGGATTACATTTTGTTTTATGCGGAAGGGGTGGACAACTGGAGTCCTGAAAACCAGACCAATAACAATCTTTACGAGGATAAGTCCTATTACTATGTAACCGTGAAGGGCAGTGACGGAAAGAGGATCTCGCCCATGCCCGCTGCAACCGGCGCTATTACGCCCATTACCGCTTTTGACGATTTCCAGTTTCATGAAATTGATGAAACCAACATTGCGAGACTGGGTCGCAAATGGTTCGGTGAGGATTTCAGCGTAAACAACGAATACAGTTTCGATTTCAAGTTCCCAAATGTCGTTGCCGGCTCGACGATGACGGTCTCTGTTTCTGCGGCAGCGGTCGCCAATACCGCTACGAGCATGCAGGTCGACGTGAATGGGGCCACAGTAGGAACAATCCCTTTTACTTCCATTGTGGTGCTCGATAACCTGGGGGATGACGAGGGGCTTACAGCCACTGCCGCCGCTGCAGAGGATGTGAGTGTAAAGTTTACCTATAATAATAATGGGGTGCCTACAGCCAGGGCGTTCCTGGATTACGTAAATATAAAAGCCAAACGAAATCTTGCAGGTTACGGGAAGCAATTCCGTTTTCAGGTTGATGATGCGGCGGTGATGAACGGTTCGGGGGAATTCCGATTTACCAATTCAGGAACGATTGCTCAGGTTTGGGATATTACCGATATCTACAACGCCACTGCTGTGGTGAATGACAACCAGTCCAATTTTTCATTCCAGGCCGATTTGGGTGAGGTACGCAAATATATCGCTGTCGACAGACAGGATTATTACGCACCGAAAAAAGACTCGAAGTCCAAAGTGGCAAACCAGGATCTTAAAGGTACCATTTTCAACAATGCGCAAGGCCAGTTCCAGGACATAGATTACCTGATCATTACGCCCGCATCGCTGAGCAGTGCGGCAGAAAAGCTCGCCGGTTTTCACCGTTCGTTTCAGGGCATGAACGTAAAAGTGGTGAACCTCGAAGCGATCTATCCTGAGTTTTCTTCGGGTAAGCAGGATATTGGCGCCATCAGGAACTTTGTGAAGTATGTTTACAACAACGCCTCTTCAGCAGCGAAAAGGGTAAAATACCTTAACCTTTTCGGAGATGCATCATTTGATTTTAAAAACCGTATTTCGAATAACACCAACCTGGTCCCGATTTACCATGCGCTTTCCAGTTTTTCGTTGTCTTCCTCCTACATTTCGGATGATTTCTTTGTGCTAATGGACGATAATGAGGGGGATATGGAATCCACTTCGGCGCGCGGGCTGGACATCGCCGTGGGCCGCATGCCGGTAAAAAATATTGCCGAAGCCGACCAGATGGTCAATAAGGTGCTTGAATACCACGATGTCAAATCATTTGGGCGCTGGCGGAATAATTTTGTCCTGATCTCCGACGACGTCGACAAATCAGGGGAGCAGAGCCTGGAGTTTGAGCTCGACGACCTCGGAGACCAGATTTTCGCGCAGAAACCGTTTATTAATGTGAAGAAAATCCATTCCGATTCTTATGAGCAGGAAGCATCTGCGGGTGGGAACCGGTATCCGAAGGTACGTGAGGACTTTATCAGCGCTTTTGAACAGGGTGCTTTGGTTTTTAATTATTTCGGGCATGGGGGAGAGGATGGTCTCGCGCATGAGCGTATCCTCGAGAAAATCGACGTGCAGAATTTCGGAAACCGGTACAAATATCCGCTCTTTGTCACCATCACCTGCGAGTTTACAAGGTTTGACAATCCGTTCCGGCCGACCGCGGGCGAGTTTATGTTCCTGAATCCGGCGGGCGGCGCGATTTCGCTTGTGACCACAACCCGTCAGATCACCATCGGTACAGGGCAGGCCATCAATAATGCATTTTCCGGATACCTTTATGGTTTCAATTCCAATACATTGGTCCCCATTGCTGAAGCGCTCCGCCGTTCCAAAACCAATTTTGGATACAATCCCCAGATGGTTTTCTACATCGGTGACCCCGCTGTGACGCTGGCCATACCCAAACCTAAAATCGTACTGACTAAAGTCAATGACATGCCCATTACCGGACCGGTCGATGATTTCAAGGCGCTGAGTGCCATCAAGGTTTCGGGTGAGGTGCGCGACGAAACCGGTACGAACATCCTTTCGGATTACAATGGCGAACTGGCAGTCAATGTTTTTGACAAGCCGATTGAAAGGTCCACGCTGGGCAACGACGGCACGCGTTACAGCAACGGCCAGCTGATCATAATGAATTTTACCAACCTCGGCGAGACCATTTTCCGCGGAAATGCCTCCGTGACCAACGGCAGTTTCGATTTCAACTTTGTCGTCCCGCGCGACATCCGTGTGCCGCTGGGCAATGGGCGCATTAGTTTTTACGCTAAAAAAACCGGGCAGCTTGTAGACCAGACCGGGTATGACACAACCATAAAGGTGGGCGGGATTAACCCGAATCCCGTCGCAGATAACATTGCACCGCGGGTAAAATTGTATATGAATGACGAAAGTTTCGTGTCGGGCGGCATTACGAATGAATCTCCGATACTGCTTGCATTTCTTGAGGATGAGAACGGAATCAACACGGCAAGCGGCATCGGCCACGACATCATTGCCGTGCTGGATGGCGACGAAAGCAAACCGTATACTCTAAATGACTATTATGAAGCTGTCGCGGACGATCATACGAAGGGTAAACTGCGCTTTCCGTTCCGAAATCTGGAGAAAGGGTTGCATACCATCACGTTTACGGCCTGGGACGTTTACAACAATCCGATTACTGCAGAGATTCAGTTTATCGTCGTGGGCGATGAGACACTGACATTGACAAACGTGCTGAATTATCCGAATCCGTTTGTAAACTACACGGAGTTCTGGTTTAAACACAACCGTCCGTTTGAGCCGCTTGACGTCCAGGTGCAGGTCATGACCATTACGGGAAAAGTTGTCTGGACCAAAAACCAGACCATTACCACCGATGGGTTCCTCTCCCGGGAAATAAAGTGGGACGGCAGGGACGACTTCGGGGATAAAATAGGAAAAGGAGTCTATGTGTATAAACTGACCGTGAAATCCACACTCAGCAACAACAAGACCGAAAAGTTTGAAAAACTTGTAATCCTATAAGAAAGTGCTATATTTGTCTGTTTAATAAAATTTTTGAAAAAGAAAGAATGAAAAAAGTCTCGTTACTGCTGATTTGCCTCGTTGCGGCTCAGTTTACCAAAGCCCAGGACGGCAACAGGGTGATCACAACCGGCGTTCCTTTCCTGCTGGTTACAGCCGATGCAAGGGCAGCGGGGATGGCAGACCAGGGAGTAGCCACATCGCCTGATGCATATTCTCAGCAATACAACCCTGCCAAATATGCTTTTTCCATAGAGAAACAAGGTTTTTCGGTCAGTTATACACCATATCTCACAGACCTGGTCAATGACATTTCGCTCGGGCAGGTGACGTATTTCAACAGGATCAGCGAGCGTAGCGCATTCGCGGGAAGCCTGCGTTATTTCGGTTTGGGAGACATCGAACTCAGGGACAGTTTTGAGGCGACCCCGGTGATTGTTTCCCCGAATGAATTTGCTTTGGATGGCTCGTACTCACTTAAACTCAGTGAACGTTTCTCCATGGCGGTAGGCGGAAGATACATCCGTTCCTCTTTAAGGATTCCCGACGGGACGACTGATGCTTCGGCAGCGAGCTCGTTTGCAGTGGATGTGGCAGGTTACTACCAATCCGAGGAGCAGGCCTTCAGCGATTTCAACGGAAGGTGGCGCGCGGGTTTCAATTTCCAGAACATGGGTCCGAAAATCAGTTACGACTCCGATGACGTGAGCACGAATTTCCTTCCTGCCAATATGAGGCTCGGTGCCGGGTTCGACTTCATTTTCGACGATTATAATAAAGTAGGTGTAGGCGTTGAATTCGGGAAACTCCTCGTGCCGACGCCGCAGGATCCTAAAGATATCAATGGCGATGGCACAATCAGCCAGGACGAACGGACGGCCAATCTTGACGAATACCGTTCCACGGGATGGGTAGAAGGCATGTTTAAGTCGTTTGGCGATGCGCCTGATGGTTTTAGCGAAGAGCTGAAGGAATTTACCTATTCGGTCGGGGCGGAGTACCTTTACCAGGACTCTTTTGCAATGCGCCTGGGGTATTTCAATGAAAGTCCGGAGAAAGGGTCGAGAAAGTTTTTCTCACTTGGCGCCGGCTTCAAATACAATGTCGTGAAAGTGGATGTCTCTTATCTGTTCTCGGCGTCAAAAGTGAAGAATCCGCTCGAAAATACGTTAAGGTTCTCCCTGACGTTTAATTTTGGGGACAACTATGATGAATATTAGTATCAGTAAAAATTAATTAAGAATCCAAATTTCAGTAAAATGAGATTTGGATTTTTTTTCCCTCATAAACAAATGAAACAAATCGATTTTACAACCCGTTTTACCGTTTACGAAAGTGCGTCTGAATTGCCGGCCGATATACAGTCGCTGATGCAAAAGGCAGTGGAAACCCGAAAGAATGCCTACGCGCCTTATTCTCAGTTCCGCGTCGGTGCAGCGCTTTGGCTCGATAACGGCGAAACGGTGCTCGGTTCGAATCAGGAGAATGCGGCGTATCCGTCAGGGCTTTGTGCTGAGAGGGTTGCGGTTTTCCAGGCCGGCGCAGTGTACCCAGGGGCAAAAATCCTAAAAATGGCCATCTCTGCCGCCTCGGATACCAATCCGACCACAGCGCCCATCCCACCATGCGGTGCGTGCAGGCAGTCGATTGCAGAATACGAGTTTCGCCAGGAAACACCGATAGAAATCTACTTTATGGGCGAGACCGGGGCCGTCTATAAATCCGATTCACTCAAAAATTTACTGCCTTTTATGTTCGATAAGAACTTCCTTTAAAAAAGCAAAAATCCCGTTTTTAAATTTCTCTCGTTACGCGGAATATCTTATTTTTGCGTTCCGGCTGCCCGGAGCGCAAATTGATGTGTGAGGAAACTGTTTTTGCGTCATAAACCTTTATTCAAATAACTTTAGCCCATCCGTTTCGCCTGAAGCGGAGAATTAAATTAAAAGACTCATGAAAGAAGTTACAAAAGACGTTTATCTGAAATGGTATGAGGACATGCAGTTCTGGAGGAAATTCGAGGACAAACTTGCTGCGCTTTATATCCAACAAAAAGTAAGAGGGTTTCTTCACCTGTATAACGGCCAGGAAGCGGTTTTGGCCGGCGCACTGCATGCCATGGATCTGTCCAAGGACAAAATGATCACGGCCTACCGGAATCACGTACAGCCGATCGGTATGGGCGTGGATCCAAGGAAAGTCATGGCGGAATTGCTGGGTAAAGTCACCGGTACGTCAAAAGGGATGGGCGGTTCCATGCACATTTTCTCAAAAGAGCACGGTTTTTATGGCGGGCACGGTATTGTCGGGGCGCAGATCCCGGTGGGTGCCGGTATCGCGTTCGCAGATAAATATTTCGGGCGTGATGGCGTGACTTTAACGTATTTTGGTGATGGTGCGGCACGTCAGGGTTCTTTGCATGAAGCCTTCAACATGGCTATGCTTTGGAAACTTCCTGTGGTGTTTATCGTTGAAAATAATGGCTACGCGATGGGCACATCCGTAGAAAGGACCGCAAACCATACCGACATCTGGAAACTGGGGCTCGGTTATGAAATGCCATGTGGCCCCGTAGACGGCATGAATCCGGTTAAGGTTGCCGAGGCGATGCATGAAGCGATTGATCGCGCACGCCGTGGGGATGGCCCTACATTCCTCGAATTGAAAACGTATCGTTACAGAGGGCACTCCATGTCGGATGCGCAGTTGTACCGAAGCAAGGAAGAAGTGGAAGAATATAAAAAAATCGACCCGATTACACAGGTGCTCGATGTGATTAAGGAAAACAACTACGCTACCGAAGCAGAGATTGAGGCCATCGACGAAAGAGTAAAAAATCTGGTGGAGGAATGCGCCACTTTCGCGGAAGAATCAGAATTCCCGCAACCACAGCAATTGTATGATGTCGTTTACGAACAGGAAAACTATCCTTTTTTACCTCACAAACTATAACTGAAGTATGGCAACAGTAATCACAATGCCGCGTTTGAGCGACACGATGACCGAAGGAACCGTAGCCAAGTGGCTGAAAAAGGTAGGCGATAAGATCAATGAAGGCGATATCCTGGCTGAAATTGAAACGGACAAGGCCACCATGGAATTTGAATCCTTCAATTCCGGAACCTTACTTCATATTGGTATACAGGAAGGCGAATCGGCTTCGGTGGATTCACTTTTGGCAATTATCGGGAAGGAAGGCGAGGATATCTCTGACCTTTTGGAGGGGAAAGCTGCCCCAAAACCGGAAGAAGCCCAGTCTGATGACAAGCCGGCTGCTGCCGAAAAGCAAGAGCAAGGCAAACCGGATGAAACGCCCGTTAAAGCCGCTTCGTCATCACTGCCGAAAGGCGTTGTCGTGGTGACCATGCCCCGCCTTAGCGACACCATGACTGACGGAACCGTCGCTACATGGATTAAGAAAGTGGGCGACAAAGTCTCTGAGGGAGACATCTTGGCAGAAATCGAAACCGATAAGGCGACGATGGAATTCGAATCCTTCAGCGCCGGCACCTTATTGTACATCGGTGTAAATGAGGGAGAATCGGCTCCGGTGGACAGTGTTCTGGCAATCATCGGTCCGGAAGGGACTGACATTTCGGGAATCGCGGAAAATTATAAAAAAGGTGGTGCGGCTCCTGATGCGGCTGCCGGAGCGTCCTCTGCGGAAGCGAAGGCAGATACGAACAGCGGCACAGCTGAAAAACAGGACACCGCAACGGCTGACGAAACCAAAGAAACAGTAGAAACCGTATCAGACGGCAGGCGGATTTTCATTTCACCGTTGGCCAAAAAAATAGCTGAAGAAAAAGGCATCAACATTTCGCAAATTAAAGGTACGGGGGAAAACGGACGCATTGTTAAAAGCGACGTCGAGAATTTTACACCATCGGCTGCGCCATCAACAGTGTCCGAGTCTGCCAAAGAGGGCGCTACAGTTGTACGGCCTTTTGTACCCGCGGGAGAAACTTCCTCTGAGGAAATTAAGAATTCCCAGATGCGCAAGGTCATCGCAAAACGTCTGTCAGAGTCGGCACATGCAGCGCCGGTATTTTACCTGACCATTGAAGTGGCGATGGATGAGGCGATGAAATCCCGTGGCGTGATCAATAGCTTGCCGGAGACCAAAGTGTCCTTCAATGACATGGTCATCAAGGCCTGCGCAATGGCACTCAGGAAGCATCCGAAAGTGAACTCGCAATGGAAGGAAGAGGCGACTATTATACACCACCACATCAATGTTGGCGTGGCGGTAGCGGTTGAAGACGGGCTGTTGGTTCCCGTCCTAAAATTTGCAGACCAGATGAGCCTGTCGCAGATTGGGGCAAGCGTCAGGGATTTGGCCGGAAAAGCCAAAAATAAGAAGATTCAACCTGCTGAAATGGAAGGAAGCACATTTACTGTTTCGAATCTGGGGATGTTTGGAATTACCGAATTTACCTCAATTATAAACCAGCCCAACTCGGCAATCCTGTCTGTAGGAGCGATTATAGAAAAACCGGTGGTAAGAGGCGGCCAGATTGTAGTCGGTAATACGATGAAGGTCACTTTGGCGTGTGACCATAGGACAGTGGATGGCGCTACCGGCGCACAGTTCCTGCAAACGTTGAGGCAATATCTTGAAAATCCGGTAACCATGTTGGCTTAATCGATATAATGAGAAATATCAAAATCCCGCCGAGTGCGGGATTTTTTGTTTTTGCCCCATTTGTAGGTTTGCCGCATTTTTTCACAATTAACATTTGGTGCGGTTTTTGCGCAATTCGGTGTTACGCAAAAATGGTATTTTACCTTCAGGGAAGGGGTGGATGTATCCCTACGAAAACGGACGATTACTTCATTGAGGAAAATCCACAGCCATTGTTAAATTTTGATTCTACTTCCCAAATTGAATTTAGGTACGGGCGTTTTTCGGGATGCATTTTTATTTCTTATTTTTACCAAAAATCATCTCTTGAAAAATATCATTGTTACAGGTACTTCGCGAGGCATCGGCCTTGAGCTTGCACTTAAATTTGCCGCTAACGGGCATAACGTCCTGGCGCTTTCGCGGAAAATTTCCCCGGCGCTGCTTGGCAACCCGAAAATTACTTGTCTTGAGACCGACCTCTCGGTAGCGGAAGAACTTGAAAAGGTTTCGGAGTTCCTTACATCCTCATGGAAGCAGGTCGATGCGTTGGTACACAATGCAGGTGCTTTGGTTTCAAAACCATTCGCGGATTTAACCCTTGCGGATTTCGAACAGGTTTATAAAATCAACGTTTTCGCGGTGGCTATGCTGACTCAGAACGTGTTGCCATTCCTCAACCGCGGGAGCCACGTGGTGACCATCAGTTCCATGGGCGGCATACAGGGCAGTTCAAAATTTCCGGGACTTTCTGCCTACAGTTCGAGCAAAGGCGCAGTGATTACGTTGTCCGAGGTATTGGCGGAAGAGTTTAAAGAACGCGGGATTTCGTTCAACACCCTTGCTATTGGTTCAGTACAGACTGAAATGCTCGCGGAAGCTTTCCCTGGCTATAAGGCGCCGCTATCGGCACCTGAAATGGCTGATTACATTTACGACTTTACGCTCAACGGCAACAAATACTATAACGGGAAAGTGTTGCAGGTTTCTTCCACAACCCCTTAACATGAGTGACGTTTTAGCCAGATACCTCCCTGAGGCCGCGGTCAGGCCGGTTTTCGATCTGGTCGTCGCTCACCAGGTACACCTTAAAATCGTTAATGAACGCCGGACGCGGCACGGTGATTACCGCAAAGGTCCGAATGGCAAGCACGAGATTACCGTGAACGCCAGCCTCAACAAATATAAATTCCTTATTACGCTGGTACACGAAATCGCACACCTCGTCGCGTTCGAAAAATTCGGGAGGCATATAAAACCGCATGGTACCGAGTGGAAGCTTACTTTCCAGCGGCTGATGGTCCCATTTATCCGGCCGGAAGTGTTCCCCACGCCATTGCTGCCGTTGCTGGCACGCCATTTCAGAAATCCTTCAGCGAGCAGCGATACCGATGCGACCCTGGCATTGGCCCTCAAGCAATTCGACCCGCAGAACGATAAAAATTATGTGTTTGAAATCCCTTACGGCAGCCTCTTCCGCATCGACAACGGCAAAATCTTCAGGAAGATTGCGCTGCGGGTCAAGCGCTATGAATGCCTGGAAATCAGTAGCGGCAAAACATACCTGTTCAACCCGAATGCCGAAGTGGAATTGCTGCCCGGTTGAGTTAAATTACAATAAACCAGTGAAATTTTCTAAACAGGCATTTTCAAATTCTTACTACCTTAGCATTTTACCATAAAGATGAATACAAATTACTATGCCATATTGATGGCCGGCGGAGTGGGTTCGCGCTTTTGGCCGGTCAGCACGACAGAATTCCCTAAGCAATTCCACGATATGCTCGGATCTGGCGAAACCCTGATCCAGAAAACCTTCAGCCGTCTTGCCAAATTGATCCCTGCGGAGAACATCCTGATCCTGACCAACGAAAAATACAACCAGATCGTGCTCGACCAGCTTCCGATGGTGAAGCCGGAAAATGTACTGCTCGAGCCCGCGATGCGCAACACAGCGCCCTGCATCCTGTATGCGTCGCTGAAGATCCGTAAGCAAAATCCCGACGCACTGGTGGTGGTGGCACCCAGCGACCACTGGATTGAAGATGAAAATGCTTTCATCGACGACCTTAAAACCTGCTTTAACTTTTGCGATTCCACCGATGCGCTGATGACTTTGGGTATCAAACCGACCTTCCCGAATACCGGCTACGGCTATATTGAATACGACAAATCGGATATAAACCCCATAAAAAAGGTCAGCCAGTTCCGGGAAAAGCCAGACTATGAAACAGCAAAATCCTTTTTGGAAAGCGGCAACTTTCTTTGGAATGGTGGCATTTTCATCTGGAGCATCAAGTCGGTAATGACAGCCTTCCATGCGTTCCAGCCCGCAATGAACGCCTTGTTTATGCAGGGTTATGAAGATTACAATACGGTTAAGGAAGTCGATTTTATCAATGACAATTACGCTTCCGCAGAAAACATTTCGATTGATTATGCACTGATGGAACACGCAGAGAATGTCTTTGTCCTGCCCGCTTCTTTTGATTGGAATGATCTCGGCACCTGGGGTTCGCTGCACGAAAAACTGCCGAAAGATGATTTCAATAATGCGGTGGTCAATGCGAGGGTCGTTTTGGAAAATGCCTCGAATAACATCATCCGCAGCGATGCGCAGAAACTGATTGTGATTGACGGACTTGATGATTATATCATCGTTGACAGAAAAGACGTCCTGCTGATTTATCCGAAAGGGAAAGAACAGGATATTAAGGCCATCGTGGGCCGCATCAAATCTGAGTAAACGGGCGGAACTGAATACAACCCGATGCCATTCTGCGTCGCAAAGTGGGATCGGTTTTTTTTATCCTTTCAGGTACGCTTCCCGCACTTTCTTGAAGAGGTTTGACGAATACACGAAATCCGTCACGGCCTCATTATCTGTGCGGAAAATCTCTTCCTTGGTGCCTTGCCAGGCTTTAAGTCCATGCTTCAGGAAAACGATGTTTTCGCCAATTTCCATTACCGAGTTCATATCGTGGGTATTGATTACGGTAGTGATATTGTATTCTTTTGTAATTTCCTGGATCAGGTTGTCAATCAGGATCGCCGTGTTGGGGTCAAGTCCAGAGTTCGGTTCGTCACAAAACAAATATTTCGGGTTGTTCACGATCGCACGGGCGATTGCCACCCTTTTCTGCATCCCGCCCGAAATCTCCGAAGGCAGTTTTCTGTGCGCATCAACGAGGTTTACGCGCTCGAGCACAAAGTCGACGCGTTCCTTTATCTTTGCACGCGAGTTTCTTGTAAACATCCGGAGCGGGAACGCTACATTTTCAGCCACCGTCATCGAGTCGAAAAGTGCGCTGCCCTGAAATACCATCCCGATTTCAGTCCGCAATTCCCTTTTCTCATCCTTGGTCAGTTCGCCATACACCCTGCCGTCAAACGAGATCGTTCCGGAATCCGGCGTAAAGATGCCCAGCAGTGATTTTAGCAATACTGTCTTCCCGGAACCACTCTGCCCGATAATCAGGTTGGTCTTCCCGGTTTCAAAAACGGTGGAAATCCCTTTAAGAACCTGGGTTTCGCCAAATGACTTCTTCACATCTTTTACTTCAATCATCAGGTCAGCAGTAATTGGGTTAGAATATAGTTCACAAGGATGATCGTAACCGAAGTCCATACGAATGACACCGTACTGGCCTTGCCCACTTCAAGCGCGCCACCTTTCATGTAATAGCCGTGAAAGGACGGGATTGTGGCCAGCAGCAAAGCGAAAATAAACGTCTTGATGAACGCATAGGTAATATGGAATGGGATAAACTCCATCTGGATTCCCGATACAAAATCGGTGCTGTTCCCAAAACCTCCGTAGACGCTGGCGATAAAACCGCCAAGAATCCCCAGGAACATGGCTATCCCTATCGCGAACGGATAAAGCAGCAACGCAATCAGTTTAGGGAAAACCAGGTAGTTGAGCGAATTCACACCCATCACTTCCAACGCATCAATCTGCTCGGTCACGCGCATCGTCCCGATGCTCGAAGTAATAAACGACCCCACTTTTCCGGCCATGATGATTGAAATGAATGTCGGCGCAAATTCCAATATGATTGATTGCCGCGTTGCAAACCCGATCAGGTATTTCGGGATCAATGGGTTGGTCAGGTTGAGCGCGGTCTGTATCGCGACGACGCCACCGACGAAAAATGATATGAACATCACAATGCCCAATGAGCCGATGATCAGGTCGTCTATTTCCTTAAGGATCAGTCCCTTCATAACAGACCATTTGGTCGGCTTGTTGAAGATTTCCTTGATCATCAGGAAATACCTTCCCATTTGCGATAAATAACGGACGAGCATCATATTTTTAAATATATGCGAAAATAAGGATTAGTTTCCAGTTACTGTTTGCGGTTTGCGGTTTTTAGTTGTAAAATTTTGGCGCGCCCCTGCTGGTCCGGGCTTTCGGCTTTAGTCCTCGCTGCGCTCCGGGCTACCGCCTCTATCCCTCGCGCGGGATCCTGTAAATTCAAATTTTTACTTTTCCCGACAACTTCCCCTTCATCTTCGCCAGTCGGTATCCGCGGATAAACTTCGCTTGTTCTTTAGTCACCAATAACGGTTTCCGTGCCGATTTAGCCTTCAGGAATCCCATCATATAATCAATAAAAAGCGAAGGTTTTTTCTTCATCACCGCCAGTTTTGCAGAAGCAATTGCTGTAATTATGAAGCCGTATCCGAGGCTGTAAAAGGCTTCCCCCTGTTTATACCTGGCAGCTTTATTGTAATTGGCACCGGTAGGTTTCAGGTGTTTTACTTTAAGTGATTCATCAGTGACGACTTTCCATCCGTAGAATTTTGATAGCAGTTCGTCCACCGTATCCCAGCCCATCGCAGGCTTCAGTTTCCCGATTTGCAGGAAACATTCCTTGCGGTAGGCTTTAAACGCACCGCGGATATGATCTTTGTCGGTGAGGTTTTCCAGTATCCATTCCCCATTTTTTTCGATATAGGCAAATCCGCCCGCCATCCCGATTTTTGCATCGATCTCAAAAGCAGCAAGAATTTTTTCAAAATAGTTTTCGGGCAAGATCAGGTCGGCGTCCAGTTTTACAATCACATCATAATCTTCGTCAAGCGTTGCATAACCTTTTTCGAACGCGCGGATGACTTTGCTGCCCGGTAAATGAACAGGATCTGACAAGGAATTCACCAAAGTAATAAATGGATATTTTTGACTATAACCCTTAACGATTTCAGCAGTGTTATCTGTAGAATTGTCATCCACCACAACAATCCGCGAAGGGAGCATCGTTTGTGTAATCAGGGAATCAAGCGTCAGGCTGATGAATGCGGATTCATTGTGCGCAGGGATGACAATGTAGTAAACCATTATTTTATCTTTTCGGCGTACACGATATAGTACCGGTCGGTAAATCGCCTCAGCAACGGCCTGATCCCGAATTTCTTCACCGGATTTGTCCATTTTTCCCTGGCCACAATCTTCCACCCGGTTTTCTCCAAAAGCCAGTCCAGCTGCCAATCCTCGAACTCATGGTAATGACGGTCCCACATATCGGTTTTACTGCGATAGGCGGGTGAAAACCAGAGGCGCATCGGAATGGAGATGAATATCTTATCAGCTTTTACGGCATTCAGGATGGTAAACGGGTTCAGTAAATGCTCGAAAATTTCAAACGCGGTAACAACTGTAGCTTGAGAGTGAAGTAATGCCTGCTGATTCAGATCCAGGTCTTCTCCCGAAGTATTGGTCACAGAAAACCCCTCTTTTTTCATAATGTCTGAAAACGGATTTTCCACACCCAGATCCAAAATAGTTTCAGACGTGTCGATGTGTTTCCTAAGGAATTCCAAAGTGTGCTTGAATCGTTTGTTGGGGAAAACTGCTTCGTACATAGGTTTGCTGATTAGCCGCTGCAAATATAGCAAGATTGTTGTTTTGTCGCCGGATTTTTAGCCCGGATCGCAGCGGCATCCTTTTTATTTTTCTTAGAAAAAAATAAAAAGATACAGCGCAGAGCCGGACCAGCTCCTGAAAAAACTGAAATCAATAGCGGTATACGATCGCATTGACGTTCATTCCTGCGCCAACCGAGGCGAATATGATCACGTCGCCCTTGTGCAGCTGCTGTCCCGGAAGGCGGCCTGATGTGAGCAGGTCAAAAAGCGTGGGCACGGTGGCCACACTGCTGTTCCCGAGTTTGTGGATGCTCATCGGCATGATGCCTTCGGGCGGGACTTTGCCGTAGAGCTTATAAAAACGCTGTACGATGGCTTCGTCCATTTTCTCATTGGCCTGATGAATCAGCACTTTTTTGATGTCGTCAATAGCTATGCCGCTTTTGTCAACGCATTCCTTCATCGCTTTAGGAACCTGGCTGAGCGCAAACTCATATATTTTGCGCCCGAACATCTTGATGTATCGCACGTTGGGGTCGAGGTCTTTATTGTAGGAATTTCCGAAGAACAGGTAGGCAGACTCCTCATACGCAAAGGTGGCGCTGTCATGGGCAAGGATTCCTGCGTTCTCATCGCTCGTCAGGGCAATGACCGTAGCGCCCGCGCCGTCGGAATAAATCATCGAGTCACGGTCATGCACGTCTACCACGCGCGACAGCGTTTCGGTTCCTATCACGAGGCACTTCTGGGCCATACCCGCTTTAATGAAAGCATAGGCCTGGATGACGCCTTCTACCCAGCCGGGGCAGCCAAAGAGGATATCGTAAGCTACGCATCTGGGGTTCCTGATGCCCAGTTTGTGTTTGACGCGGCTTGCGAGGCTGGGTAGGATGTCAGACTGGATGGCGCCTTTTTTTACGTCGCCGAAGTTGTGCGCCAATATGATATAATCAATAGTTTCGGTGTCGATGCCGGCATTGGCGATGGCTTTTTGTGAGGCCAAAAAGGCCATATCAGAACTCAGCGTATTGTCGTCGGCATATTTCCTTGCCGAAATACCGGTGATGTCCCTGAATTTCCCGATCACGACGTCGTTAGCTTGCGGTAGTGCGCTGCCGTCCTCATCCAGGAATTGGCGTTTTGCAAAATCTTCGTTTGTGATTTCGTTTTGTGGGATGAAGCTCCCGACACCCGTGATTTGTATTGCCATCGTTGTTATGTATTTTCAGGTTCTGAGATTTTTCACTCCTAATTTAGCAAATTAACGTATTGATTAAAAAGCAGCGATTCCATATTATGGAAAATGAATTGTTTCCGCGTTTTCGTTGGCGGATATTTCCTTATAGCAGTTTTAATTGCATTATTGTGGCTATTGACAGCGCTGATGTTTTTATTTTTTCAGCGTTTGGGCCAAGGAAATGTCTGTCGACAACGTAATTTAAATGGCTGAGCCAAATTGCAAAATGTACTTTTGTCAAAGCCGATTTGCCATGCAGCATCTTATGGATTTCAAAGACATTGTTTTGATAATGGCGTGTTTGAACCAGTATTTGTTGCCAAAAATCGACAATGACAGGAAGGTGTCTTTCCAGGTTGACCCGGGCTACTTCCGTAAAAATGTAACTGATGGCCGGATCTTCCAGCAATGCCTGATAAAACAGGCCCATCAGTTGTTCGATGTCAGCGCGGGTTTCGATATCTCTCATAAAAAAAAGTCCCGTATGACACGGGACTTAAATTTAATTTTCCATGTAAGCTTCGATGGGCGCACAGGAACAAATCAGGTTCCTGTCTCCGTAAGCGTCGTCAACGCGCCGCACGCTTGGCCAGAATTTATTGTCTGATATATAGTCCAGCGGGAAAGCGGCCTGCTCGCGGGTGTAAGGCATGGTCCAACTGTCGGCCGTCAACATCGCCAAGGTATGCGGTGCATTTTTGAGTACGTTGTTCCCGTCTTCAGCATTGCTGGCCTCAATTTCTTTCCTGATGGATATCATCGCGTCGCAAAAACGGTCGAGTTCCGACAAATCCTCACTTTCGGTGGGCTCTACCATTAAAGTCCCGGCAACAGGGAATGACACCGTAGGCGCATGGAACCCGTAATCCATTAGACGTTTTGCGATATCGCTTACCTCAATCCCATTTTGTTTGAATGCGCGGCAGTCGAGGATCATTTCGTGCGCGACCCTGTTGCGTTCGCCGGTATACAGGATAGGGTAGTGGCTTTCGAGCCTTGTTTTGATATAGTTGGCATTCAGTATGGCGTATTTCGTGGCATTTGTCAATCCTTCGGCGCCCAGCATAGAAATGTATCCGTATGAGATCAGGCAAACCAATGCAGATCCCCACGGCGCTGCGGAAATAGCAGTGATTGCGGTGTCGCCACCGGTCGGGATCACAGGGTTCGTAGGCAGGAAAGGAACTAAGTGTTTGGCTACACAAATCGGCCCCACGCCGGGTCCGCCGCCACCGTGCGGGATGGCAAATGTCTTGTGCAGGTTCAGGTGGCACACATCAGCACCGATGGTAGCGGGATTTGTGAGCCCTACCTGTGCATTCATGTTAGCCCCGTCCATGTATACCTGCCCGCCATTGTCGTGGATAATCTGCGTGATTTCACGGATGGCGCTTTCGTAAACACCATGCGTGGATGGATATGTCACCATGAGGCAGGATAAATCATCTTTGTGTTCGATGGCTTTGGCCCGCAGGTCCTCTACATCCATATTGCCGTTTTCAAGCGTCTTGGTCACAACGATCTTCATCCCCGCCATGGCCGCCGAGGCCGGATTGGTGCCGTGCGCTGACGACGGAATCAGACAAACATTCCTGTGGTGGTCACCCCTTGAGAGGTGGTAGGCGCGTATCACCATCAAACCGGCGTATTCGCCTTGTGCCCCCGAATTGGGTTGCAGTGTTGTGCCTGCAAAACCGGTCACCACATTAAGCTGTTCTTCCAGTTTTTTCAGCATGGTCTGATAGCCTTCCACCTGGTCGAGCGGGGCAAATGGATGGATGTTGTTCCAGTTTGGCATACTTAACGGCAGCATTTCTGCGGCAGCGTTAAGTTTCATAGTGCAGGAGCCAAGCGAAATCATCGAGTGATTCAGTGAGAGGTCCTTCCGTTCGAGTTTCTTGATGTAACGCATCAGGGCTGACTCCGAATGGTAGCTGTTGAAAACGTCGTGTTGCAGGAAATGAGACTCCCTTTCCATGCCCTCGCCGTAGTTTTTCGTCGGATCAAGTTCAACGATCGTAGTGGCATCTTTCCCGACCGCCTCTGCAAAAATGGCGATAATCCTGTTGATGTCATCAGTAGACGTGGTTTCATTGAACGCAACCTGAACCGAATCGGCATCCGGATAGTAGAAATTGACTTCATTTTTTTCTGCGATGGCTTTCACTTTTTGGGCGTCAGCTTTCAGCAGGATTGTATCAAAATATGAGGTATTGGATTGATAAACGCCCAATTTATTCAGGGCTTCCGTTACGGTAACTGCTGAAGCGTGTACTTTTTCAGCGATGTACTGTAAGCCTTTCGGGCCATGGTATACCGCGTACATTCCGGCCATCACAGCAAGTAAAACCTGGGCGGTACAGATGTTTGATGTGGCTTTGTCGCGCTTGATGTGCTGTTCCCTGGTCTGTAATGCCATACGCAGCGCGCGATTCCCGTTCATATCCTGCGTCACCCCGATAATCCTTCCCGGCATGCTGCGTTTGTATTCTTCTTTGGTCGCGAAAAAAGCCGCGTGCGGTCCGCCGTATCCGAGCGGAATACCGAAACGCTGTGTCGTCCCGACAACGACGTCGGCACCCATTTCTCCGGGAGAAACCAATTTTACGAGGCTCAGGATGTCTGCCGCGACGACTGTCTTGATGTCGTTCGCCTTGGCGTTGGCGATAAAGCCCGCATAGTCATGAACTTGCCCGTGCTTGCCAGGATATTGCAGGATTGCCCCGAAAAATTCCGGTGCGTAGTCAAATGTTTCATGGTTGCCTACAACCAATTCAATGCCGATGGGTATGGAACGTGTTTGCAGCACAGACAAGGTTTGTGGCAGGATTTCTTCAGAAACAAAGAATTTATTCGCATTGTTTTTTTTCTGCTCGCGCGTGCGCACGTCGAACAGCAGCGCCATGGCTTCTGCGGCGGCAGTTCCTTCGTCGAGCAGCGAGGCATTCGAAATCTCCATGCCGGTAAGCTCGATCACCACAGTCTGGAAATTCAGGATCGCTTCAAGCCTGCCCTGGGCGATTTCTGCCTGGTAAGGGGTGTATGCGGTGTACCAACCCGGATTCTCGAGAATATTTCGCTGGATTACTGCGGGGACGATGGCAGGGTGGTAACCCAAACCGATGTAATTGCTGTATACCTTATTTTTCGCGCCCAATTTGGCAATGTGGTTCGCGAATTCAAATTCGGTCATGGCCGGATCGAGATCCAGCGGAGCCTTAAGGCGGATATCATCGGGGATTGTCTCATAAACCAACTGGTCTAAATCGGATGCGTTGATGGTTTTAAGCATCTCAGGGAGCTGTGATTCCCTTGGCCCGATGTGTCTTAAAGCAAATGCGTCTGTTCTCATTATTTCTGTTTACGTTGTGTAATTTAGCCGGTAAAATTAAATATAATAAACGGGGATTCCAAAGGCTGCTTTTTGGTAAATTTTCAACCAAAACCAATTCTTATTAACACATTGATTAAATTTGTTTTTATGGGCTTTCTTCGGAAAATTTTGGACTTTTACCTTCAGGCGAGTTTTCACGTGGCCCTTTCCTGTACGTCACTCGTCCTCGTGACGCGTCAGATGTTCGGACTCGATGGCCGTTCATTCATTCCACATTTTGTTTTCTTCGGCACAGTGGCAGGTTACAATTTTGTAAAGTACGATGCTTTGGCGAGAACGGCGGCCCGGAGGCCGACACGCCGGGTGAAGGTCATTGCGGGGCTCAGTGCCGCTTCTCTGTGTGCATCCGGCTATTTTTTCCTGCAGTTGGAAAGGGACACGCAACTGGCGTGCCTCGTTTTTGCGGCCTTAACGGTTTTATATACCCTGCCATTTTTTCCAAACCGTAAGAATGCCCGAAACTGGGCGGGCGTCAAGATTTACATCGTTTCGCTGTGCTGGGCCGGCGTGACCGTACTTTTGCCGGTGATGGACGCCGACGGATTATCGCATCATTTTGCGGAATGGGACGTATACCTTAAATTCATACAGCGTTTTGTACTGGTCTTTGTGTTGGTTCTGATTTTCGAAATCATTGACCTGGCCAAAGACGATCCGCACCTGCAGACTGTCCCCCAGCAAATTGGGGTGAATAGGACGAAGATACTTGGGGTTCTATTGCTCGTCCCGTTTTATCTGCTAGAACTTTTACAGCAGCGCGTCGATGCGGCCAGGCTTTGGGTCAATCTGGTGATGGTAATGGTATTGCTGCTGTTCCTGGTGTTCGCCAACAAAAGCAAGTCCAGGTATTACAGTGCGTTTTGGGTGGAATCCATTCCGATCTTATGGTGGGGACTGACGGTCTTGCTGGGCGGCTGAGTCGATCGACCGCCGGTCTGTCAGCGCGGGAGGTACAAACCAAACCATTTCAAGACAGCGCGTCATCAACTTCAACAAAGTTGAAACTTATTAAAAAAAGTTATTTCATCAACTTCAACACAAGCCGGCCAAGCCAGTTGTCTTTTATTTCGGTGACCTTATCGAGCATGTTGTCTGCTTTGAGAACGAAATCATACAATTTCCCGGTTTGCTCGACAAAATGTTTTTCTGCCGCGGAATAATCGGGTTCGTGTGAAGAAACTTCCTTGAGGACTTTAAGCGCGGGCTTGATTTCGCGCTTGCTCCGTTCGCGTGCAATCTTTACGGCCAGTTCGTCGAGGTCTTTTTCGGCGACATAATACTCGCGTCGCTCGCCTTGCCTGTATTCTTTGAAAACGATGCCCCAATCCATGAGCGCGCGGATGTTCATGCTCGCGTTGCCTCTGGAAATCTGCAACTCTCCCATAATTTCTTCCATTGAAATCGGTTCAGGGGAGACCATCAGCAGCGCATGGATCTGTGCCATGGTTTTATTGATGCCCCATTGTGAGCCTAGGGCGCCCCAGGTTTGGATGAATTTATTTTTAGCTTTCCTGAATTCCATGCCGTAAAGGTAGCAAACGTTTTTAAACTTTCAATAAAAAATGAAAGTTACAACTGTTAATGTTCGTCCGGCCGGCGGTGCGCTAGGGATGGCAGCGGCATCCTTTGCGGAGTGCCACGAAGCAAAGATACAGCGTACAGCCCGGGCCGGAGGCAGCGCCATAAAAAAATCCGAAGCTGGCACTCCGGATTGTTTCTTATAATAGCCCCGCCCGTTTGAGCAACGCGTCGGGGGTAGGCTCCTGGCCGCGGAAACGCTTGTACAGGGTCATTGGGTGCTCGGTGCCGCCTTTGCTCAGCACATGTTCCCTGAATTTTGCCGCGATATCGCGGTTGAAGATGCCGTTCTGGCTGAAATACGCAAAAGCGTCGGCATCGAGGACTTCTGCCCATTTATAGCTGTAATATCCCGAAGAGTAGCCGCCATTGAAAATGTGCGAGAACGACACGCTCATGCAGTTTTCTGCGACATCCGGAAACAGTGCGGTGTTGTCGAAAACGGATTTCTCAAACGATTTTATGTCGCTGATTGCCGCGGGGTCAGCGCCGTGAAAAGCCATGTCGAGCAGCCCGAAACTGATTTGGCGTAACGTAGCCATGCCTTCCAGGAAGCTGGCGCTTTCCCGGATTTTGTCGACGTAGGGCTGTGGGATGACTTCCCCGGTTTCATAATGTCTGGCAAACAGCGCGAGCGCTTGCGGCTCGTAGCACCAGTTCTCCATAATCTGGCTTGGCAATTCGACAAAGTCCCAATAAACGGATGTGCCGGATAGGCTTGGATACACCGTATCGGCTAACATGCCGTGCAGCGCGTGGCCGAATTCGTGGAAAAGCGTTGTGACTTCGTTAAAGGTCAGCAGCGATGGTTTGGTCGCCGTGGGCTTTGTAAAGTTGCATACGATGGATACGTGCGGGCGTTCATTGTTGCCGTTTTTGACGTATTGGGATTTGTATGAGGTCATCCACGCGCCATTGCGTTTGCCTTTCCTTGGGAAGAAATCGGCGTAGAAGACTGCAATAAACTCACCATTTTCACCGTGGACCTCGAAAGTCTGTACGTCGTCGTGGTATTTATCGATGTGCGACACTTCGCTGAATTTCAATCCGAATAACCTGTCAGCCACTTCGAAGGCGCCGTGCAGGACGTTCTCGAGTTTAAAATATGGCTTGAGCATTTCGTCATCGAGGCTGAACAGTTGTTGTTTGAGTTTTTCGGAATAGTAAGATCCGTCCCATTTTTCAAGCGTTTCGATACCGTCAAGTTCTTTCGCGAATGCGGAGAGCTGGGCGAATTCCCGCGCTGCCGCAGGTTTGGCTTTGGCTAAAAGTTCGTTCAGGAATGCCGTCACTTTTTCGGGCTGTTGCGCCATCCGTTCCTCGAGCACAAAGTGGGCATGCGTCTCATAGCCCAATAGTTTGGCGCGCTCGTGGCGTAATGCCGCAATCTTCAGCGTGTTGCCGGTATTGTTGAAATCATTGTCACGAAACGCTTTTTGCCCGGCAGCGATAGCGAGTTGTTTTCGCAGTGGCCTGTTCTCGGCATAGGTGATGAATGGCAGGTAACTTGGGGCATCCAAAGTAAAAATCCAACCGTCATGGCCTCGGGATGCTGCCAGTTGTGCAGCCGCTTCTATGGCGCCTTCGGGCAATCCTTTGAGTTCGGCCGGATTGGTAATGTGCAGCGCATAGTCTTGTGTTTCAGCGAGCACATTCTCCCCAAATGTAAGTTTCAGCGAAGCCAGTTCCGTGTCGATCTCGCGGAGCCTTTTCTTTTTTTCATCCGGCAGCAGGGCACCATTGCGCGAGAAGCCCTTGAATTTTTTATCGAGGAGCGTGAGTTGTTCGGTGCTCAGGTTCAGTTGGTCACGCCGGTCGTGCAGGGCCTTGATTTTGGCAAAGAGCGTTTCGTTCAGCGTGATGTCGTTGCTGAAGGCGGTCAGGATTGGGGATATTTCCTGAGCGATTTGCTGTATCTGTTCGTTCGTTTCGGCGGAATTCAGGTTGAAAAAGATATTGGAGATTCGGTCGAGCGCTTCGCCCGAGAAGTCCAATGCCTCTATGGTGTTGGCGAAAGTGGGTGACTCGGTATTGCTGACGATGGCCTCTATTTCAGCTTTGGCCAAAGTAATGGCTTCTTCAAAGGCTGGTTTAAAGTGTTCAGGAGCAATTGTTGAAAAGGGAGCCGTTCCGTGAGGCGTATTAAATGGGTAAGGTATGTTATTCATTTTGGCTTTTTGGTTGTTGCTGCGAGAATTTTAATTTATAACAATTCAGGCGTTTTTTGTTAAAAAATGCAAAAAGATGCATTTCAACGGATTTTTGTGTATATTTGTCGAGTAGATTTTATTTTTTTTCAGAAACGAATTACTGAATTTTCCCTTTTTTGCCCCAAATCAAGAAAGACCTACAAAAGATTTCGTAATTCAGATTTTAAATTTAAGGAAGCCCTGAGGAGGGCTTCCTGTTTTTTTATTGCAGTCCCAGAGCGGATTTACTGACCGCTTCCTTAAGGCTTTCCTTATACGAGATAATCCTTTCCAATACCGAAGGGTCATGCGCGCCGACAATTTGTGCGGCAAGGATTCCGGCATTTTTGGCGCCATTTAATGCTACGGTTGCCACCGGAACGCCGCCCGGCATCTGCAAAATGGAGAGGATGCTGTCCCAACCGTCAATGGAGTTGCTTGACTTTACCGGCACGCCGATGACCGGCAGCGGAGACATTGAGGCGACCATACCCGGCAAATGGGCGGCTCCGCCGGCTCCGGCAATGATTACCGAAATGCCTCTCAAGTGTGCATTTTTACTGAAATCAAATAATTTTTCAGGCGTGCGGTGTGCTGAGACGATGTCGGTGATGGTTTCAATCCCAAATGACTTCAGGATGTCGATTGCGTCCTGCATGACCGGCAGGTCCGAAATGCTGCCCATGATGATGGCTATTTTCATATTGGATTACTTTAGAAAATCAGAAAATCAGCCGGTCAGGAAGCTTTTTTGCGACTCGCTCGACGTAGCACTTCCTGGTGGCGCGATTTCTAATTGACATTATTACTGATTACCCTGATTGTATTTTTTACTTTTTCCGCGATTTTCCTTGCTTCCGAAATGTTCTCATTCGTGATGGTGACGTGTCCCATCTTGCGGAAAGGGCGTGTCTCCGTTTTTCCGTAAATGTGTGGCGTCACGCCGCTCCATTCCAGGATCGTTTCGATATTCTCATACAACACCGGCCCCGAAAAGCCTTCCTCGCCCACGAGATTGACCATGATTCCCGCCACTTTGCTGTCGGTACTTCCTAAAGGCAGGCCGAGAACCGCGCGCAGATGATTTTCAAATTGTGAGGTGTAGCTGCCTTCAATCGAATAATGGCCTGAGTTATGCGGCCTTGGGGCGACTTCATTCACAAGGATTTCATCGGTATGGGTTTGAAACATTTCAACAGCGAGCAGTCCGACGTGCGCATAGGCTTCGGAAACCTGCAATGCGAGATCTCTGGCTTTCTGGGCGATCTGCGCATCAATCCGCGCCGGACAAATAACGTATTCCACCTGATTGGCTTCGGGGTGAAATTCCATCTCTACAACAGGATAGGTTTTTATTTCGCCGGCTGCGCTGCGTGCGACGATCACGGCAAGTTCGTTCTTAAACGGGATCATGTCTTCCGCAATGCATTCCACATCGGGCAGTCCGTCACAATCCGCCGCCCGGCGTATCACTTTCACGCCATTGCCATCGTATCCGAATTCGGTGCACTTCCATACAAACGGCAATGTCAGCTGATTTTTCGAAAGCGCCTCCTTCAACGCCGTCACATTGTCAAAATGGGAATACGCTGCTGAAGGGATGCCATGGGCCACATAGAAATCTTTCTGGATACCTTTGTTCTGGATGCGCTTGAGGGTTTTAGGCGATGGGAATACCGTAGTCCCTTCTGATTCTAGTTTCTCGAGCGCCTGAATATTGACGAGCTCGATCTCAAAGGTCAGCACGTCGACCTGCTTCCCAAATTGGTAAACGGTATCAAAATCCATCAGGTTGCCCTGCTGGAATACATTACAGGCAAACCTTCCGGGCGCTTCCGCAGAAGGATCGAGGACATACGTCTGGATATCAAATTTGCGGGTTTCAGCCAAAAGCATCTTGCCCAATTGGCCGCCGCCAAGGATACCCAACTTAAAGCCCGAAGAAAAGTAGTTCATGTTGTTGTGTTGTGGCTGTGAAAAGGTTTGGCAAAGATAGTTAAGAATTGCCGAAAATTCCTGATCGGGGCGTATTTCCGATTTCAATATTTCCGATGATATTTATAAAGTTACCATTTTGATCTGCGTGCCTTAACGGTCTTCTTAATCCCAAATCCTTTATCGGCAGCGGTTTGGATGGGTTTTGCGTTGAAGTGATCTTCCACCGAGAGATAGGTATGAAGGCTGACGGCGGTTCGGGCAGTTTTGCAAAGTCCGATATTTTGTAATTTTATCCTTTATCTGAAAAATTACAGCCATGAAGACAATGCATAAATCAATTGAAATTACCGCGCCCAAAGACAAAGTCTGGGCGGTATTAATGGAGGAAACTTATATTAAAGACTGGTACAAGTCATTCGGTCAGGGTATTACCGCGGAAACCGACTGGATTGAAGGACACCGCGTGACCTTTACTGATGGGTCAAACAATGGCATTACAGGTATCATAGCCGAGAAAAAGCCTTATGAGAAATTGTCGTTCCGGTTTGATGGTGTCGTAAAAAATAATGTGGAAGACAGGGAAAGTGATATGGCCAAGGCCCTCAACGGCAGTGAGGAAACTTATTCACTGTCTGAAGAAAACGGCAATACCTGGTTGTCGGTTACCTGCGATATGCCTGAAAGTGATTATGATACCATGTCGGCTGCATGGGAAGTGGCTTTGCAACGGATCAGCGAACTGGCACATGCAGTGTAAGTTTTACCAAATATTTGCGCATTACATTTGCGGATTTGAAAAAACATGTTACTTTTGCTGTCCCTGAATGCCTCAGTGGCGAAATTGGTAGACGCACTGTGTTCAGGTCGCAGCGCCCCCGGGTGTGCTGGTTCGAGTCCAGTCTGAGGCACAACAAAAGGCAGTCTTTTTTAAGGCTGCCTTTTTTCAATATGTAAATCCTGTAAAAACTGTTTGAAATAGTGTAATCAAAAACATGGATTGCCGGAGTATCTTTGATATAGAAACTTACACTTACTGAATTAAGTAAATTTTATCACGCGTGATAAGATTTTCATGATGATTCGGTTATTGGTTAGGTTAGGAGGGGACAGCTTAGGCTTCCCCTTCTTTTTTGTGGTAATCAAGCAGTAAATCTAAGGCAGATGGATACGTTAGTAATTTACCTGAACCTCGCATCCTGTATCGTTTTCAGGAGCTGTTTCCCGCTCTCCGCTGTATCTTTTCCGGCTCCGCAGGCTTCGCCGTAAAAGGATGCCGCTTCGATCGGGGCTAGCGCATCCCGTAAATGAAAAATACTATCTTTAAGGAAAATATCCCAGATGAACCGCCGTCATTTCCTTAAGAACTCAGCACAATTTGTCGTCGCGCTTTCTGCCGCCAACCTGATTTACAGTGAGGTTATTGATTTCCTGCAGGCAGACCCGCAGCCTTTTTTCAGATTGTCTTTGGCGCAATGGTCGTTGCATCGGGCAATGATGGAAACCAAAACACTGAACCCAATTGATTTTGCCTCTACAGCGAAATCCCTCGGCTTTGAAGGATTGGAATATGTGAGTGCGCTCTACACTTTGGAACAGGGGAATCAAATTCAGGGCGCTGCCAAACTGGCGAAGGAACTCAGGCAGCGCAGCGTCGACAATGACATGACCAATGTTTTGATTATGGTCGATGGTGAAGGCGAACTCGCTGCATTGGATAAAAAAGAAAGAGATACAGCAATTGACAATCATAAGAAATGGGTTGATGCCGCGGCCGAAATGCGGTGCCACTCGATCCGCGTGAACCTTTTTGGCGCTGGAGCGGAGAAGGATTTTAAAGTCTGGAAAGAAACTTCGATTGACGGTTTAGGGAGGTTGGCAGCCTTTGCCGCGCAATCCGAAATCAATGTCATCGTTGAGAACCACGGCGGACTTTCCTCTGACATCTCAAAGCTGACGGAAGTCTTCGAAGCAATTGGTTTAAAGAACTGCGGCGCGCTGCCTGATTTCGGAAACTTCTGCGTTAAAAGGCGCGACGGTGACCGTTGGGCTTCCCCTTGTATTGAAATCTATGATAAGTACAAAGGCGTTTCAGAATTGATGCCGTTTGCGAAAGGCGTCAGTGCCAAATCCTACGACTTCGATACCGACGGCAATGAAACCACCATTGATTATGTCAAAATGCTGCAGATTGTCAAATCCGCCGGCTGTAAGGGATTTATCGGCGTGGAATATGAAGGCAGCCGACTTGGGGAGATTGACGGGATTTTAGCCACTAAAGCCCTGTTGCTGCGTGCGGCTTCTCAGTTAAAATGAAGAAATAAATGTGTTCATATATAAATGAAACAAAAAAACCTCCCGATTGGGAGGTTTTTGAATTATGCTTGCCCTGTCGGGCCAAAGTTCAATGGAATGGGCGGTTGCTCCGTATCCTTGATTTCGCCGTGGGCGGATTCAAATCTGTGGATGTTCTCTCCCATCGCTTTCAGCAGCCTTTTGGCATGTTGCGGTGTCAAAACGATTCTTGACTTCACTTTTGCCTTCGGCGTTCCGGGCATGATGCAAACGAAATCGAGTACAAATTCAGATGCCGAGTGATTGATGATTGCCAGGTTCGAATACGTTCCTTCTGCAGTCTTTTCGTCCAGTTCGATGTTAATCTGTCCTGGTTGTTGATTGTTATCGCTCATATCTTAATAATTGTATTCTTCTTTCGCGGCCATGATTTCGTTGAAGTCCTCCTTCGATCCTACGATCGTGTGGTCGTATTCCCTCATACCGGTTCCGGCAGGGATCCTGTGGCCCACGATGACGTTTTCTTTCAGGCCTTCAAGCAAGTCTACTTTTCCGGCTACGGCAGCTTCGTTCAATACTTTAGTGGTTTCCTGGAACGACGCAGCCGAGATGAATGATTTCGTCTGAAGCGATGCCCTTGTGATACCCTGAAGTACAGGTGTGGCGGTTGCAGTGATGACATCACGTGCAGAGACCAGGTTTTTGTCCATACGTTTCAGTATAGAGTTTTCATCCCGCAATTGACGTGGTGACACAATCTGTCCCGGTTTCAGCGTATCAGAATCGCCGGCATCCTCGACCACCTTCATACCGTACAATTTATCATTTTCAACGATAAAATCTTTGGTGTGGATTAATTGGTCTTCAAGGAACAGCGTGTCTCCCGGATCCTGAACCTGTACTTTACGCATCATCTGGCGGATTACCACCTCAAAGTGCTTGTCATTGATTTTTACCCCTTGCAGACGGTACACTTCCTGGATTTCATTCACAAGATATTGCTGTACCGCAGCTGGTCCCTGGATTCTCAGGATATCTTCAGGAGTGATGGCTCCGTCAGACAATGGCACACCCGCACGGATGAAGTCATTTTCCTGCACCAGGATCTGGCTTGACAATTTGACAAGGTATTTCTTGATTTCACCGAATTTGGATTCGATGATGATCTCACGGTTACCACGCTTGATTTTTCCGAAAGTAACGACACCGTCAATTTCCGAAACGACCGCCGGGTTTGAAGGGTTACGCGCTTCAAGAAGCTCGGTAATCCTTGGCAGACCTCCGGTGATATCGCCTGCTTTTGACGAACGGCGCGGAATCTTCACAAGGATTTTCCCTGCTTTGATTTTCTCGCCATCTTCAACCATAAGGTGGGCACCCACCGGTAAGTTATAAGAACGGATCAATTCGTTGTCTTTTCCGTAGATTAATAAGGTAGGGATCAGTTTCTTGTTCCTTCCTTCCGAGATTACCTTTTCCTGGAATCCGGTCTGCTCATCGATTTCAACCACGAACGATTGTCCCTGCTCTAAGTCTTCATAAGCGATTTTTCCGGTAAATTCAGAAATGATTACCCCGTTATATGGATCCCATTTACAGATTACATCGCCTTTTACTACTGACTGTCCGTCTTTCACGAAAATGCTTGATCCGTAAGGAATGTTGTGTGTATTTAATACAATGCCGGTTTTCTCGTCAATCAGTTTCAATTCCGTAGAACGTGACACTACAATATCAACTGTATTTCCTTCATTGTCTTCACCTTTAACCGTTTTTAGGTCTTCGATCTCAAGACGGCCGTTGAAACGTACCACGATGCTGGACTCTTCAGAGATCCCTCCGGCCACACCACCTACGTGGAAGGTACGGAGTGTCAGCTGTGTTCCAGGCTCACCGATGGACTGTGCTGCGATCACACCGACAGCCTCACCTCTTTGGGTCATTTTGCCTGTCGCGAGATTTCGTCCGTAACATTTCGCACAGATTCCTTTAATGGCTTCACAGGTCAATGGGGAACGTACTTCAACCCTTTCGATTGGCGACGCCTCGATGGCACGCATTTCACTTTCGGTGATTTGCTTGCCGGCATGAACCAGGATGTCGTTTGTCAACGGATTGATCACATCCTGCAAAGCCACACGGCCAAGGATTCTTTCACCCAGCGATTCCACCACTTCCTCATTCTTTTTCAAAGCGGATACTTCTACGCCCCTCAACGTACCGCAATCATCAAGATTTACGATTACATCCTGGGAAACGTCATGAAGCCTCCTGGTAAGGTAACCGGCATCCGCAGTCTTCAATGCGGTATCGGCAAGACCTTTACGGGCACCGTGAGTAGAGATGAAGTATTCAAGGATTGAAAGTCCTTCCTTAAAGTTGGAAAGGATCGGGTTTTCAATAATCTCACCACCACCGGCAGTCGATTTTTTTGGCTTGGCCATCAAACCACGCATACCTGTAAGCTGACGGATCTGCTCTTTGGAACCCCTCGCTCCGGAATCAAGCATCATGTATACCGAGTTGAATCCTTGCTGGTCTTCGCGGATATTCTTCATGGCCAATTCGGTCAGTAACGCGTTCGTGGACGTCCATACGTCAATAACCTGGTTGTAACGCTCGTTGTTGGTGATAAGACCCATGTTATAGTTCATGAGGATGCCATCAACCTGTTCATTGGCGTCGGTAATCAGGTCCTGCTTTTGCTCAGGAATCTTGATATCACCAAGGCTGAATGACAGTCCGCCTTTGAAAGCGAACTTGTAACCCATATCCTTCATTTCATCAAGGAATGCTGCGGTCGTAGGCACATCAGTCACACTTAAGATATGTCCGATGATGTCACGCAGGTTTTTCTTGGTCAGGACGTCGTTGATGTATCCGGCGGCTTCAGGAACCACTTCGTTAAACAATACACGCCCGGCAGTGGTCTGGATGATTTTCCAAACCAATTCACCGTTTTCGTTGAAATCCTTTGCACGGATCTTGACCCTGGCGTTAAGTTCCAGACGGCCTTCGTTTAACGCGATATTTACTTCTTCCGCAGAATAGAAAGTCAGGCCTTCGCCCAAAATCTTATGCTCCGGCGTTGATAATCTTTCCTTGGTCATGTAGTACAGACCCAAAACCATGTCCTGGGATGGTACCGTGATTGGTGCGCCATTGGCAGGGTTCAGGATGTTGTGTGACGCCAGCATCAAAAGCTGCGCTTCCAGGATTGCTTCCGGCCCAAGCGGCAGGTGTACCGCCATCTGGTCACCATCGAAATCCGCGTTGAACGCCGTACACACCAGTGGGTGCAGCTGTATCGCTTTACCTTCAATCAGTTTTGGCTGGAATGCCTGGATACCCAAACGGTGAAGGGTAGGGGCACGGTTCAGCAATACCGGGTGTCCCTTGATGACATTTTCAAGGATATCCCATACCACAGGCTCTTTTTTATCTATAATCTTTTTGGCGGATTTCACTGTTTTTACAATACCGCGCTCAATCAGTTTCCTGATAACGAACGGTTTGTACAATTCAGCAGCCATGTCTTTTGGCAAACCGCATTCGTATAATTTCAATTCCGGTCCAACGACGATAACCGAACGTGCAGAATAGTCGACACGTTTTCCAAGTAAGTTCTGACGGAAACGCCCTTGTTTTCCTTTTAAGGAATCAGAAAGCGATTTCAGCGGACGGTTTGATTCGGTCTTAACGGCAGAAGCTTTTCTGGTGTTATCAAACAACGAGTCTACAGATTCCTGCAGCATACGTTTTTCGTTACGAAGGATCACTTCAGGCGCTTTAATCTCCATCAGACGCTTCAAACGGTTGTTGCGGATGATTACACGACGGTAAAGGTCATTCAAATCCGACGTAGCAAAACGGCCACCATCAAGCGGCACCAATGGGCGCAATTCCGGCGGGATTACAGGAACCACTTTCATGATCATCCACTCGGGACGATTTTCGCGGTTCTCGTTGGATTCGCGGAAAGATTCCACGACCTGAAGCCTTTTTAAAGCCTCTGTTTTACGTTGTTTCGACGTTTCGTTATTTGCCGAGTGGCGCAATTCATATGAAAGCGCATCAAGGTCGATCCTTGCCAACAGATCCATAATACATTCAGCACCCATTTTGGCAATGAATTTATTCGGGTCATTGTCATCAAGATATTGGTTGTCCTGCGGCAGGCTGTCAAGGATATTCAGGTATTCTTCTTCGGTCAGGAAGTCCAATCTCTGGATGTTGTCACCTTCGGCATTTTTTGCAATACCCGGCTGGATTACCACGTACCTTTCATAATAAATGATCATGTCCAGTTTCTTGGACGGCAATCCAAGAATGTATCCGATTTTGTTGGGAAGCGAACGGAAATACCAGATGTGCGCGATAGGCACCACCAGGTTGATGTGTCCGACACGGTCACGTCGTACTTTTTTCTCAGTGACTTCTACACCACAGCGGTCGCATACGATCCCTTTGTAGCGGATCCTTTTATATTTACCACAGGCACATTCGAAATCCTTAACGGGACCGAAAATCCTTTCACAGAAAAGACCGTCGCGTTCCGGCTTGTGCGTCCTGTAGTTGATGGTTTCAGGCTTCAGGACTTCCCCCCTTGATTCTGCCAGGATGGATTCCGGAGAAGCAAGGCCGATAGAAATCTTGTCAAACCTTTTTACTTGATTTTTATCTTTATTATTTCTATTATTCATCATAGTTTCTACTATTGATATTTTTGATAATTGAAAACGATTTTTAGTTTACAGCTTACGGTTCACAGTGTACAGTCTGCAGACTGTAAACCGTCAACTGATAACTTATTTATTCCTCCAAACGAATGTCAAGTCCAAGACCCTTCAATTCGTGCATCAATACGTTAAATGACTCAGGAAGTCCCGGTTCCGGCATGGTTTCGCCTTTCACGATCGATTCATAAGTTTTTGCCCTTCCGATCACGTCATCTGATTTTACGGTCAGGATTTCACGAAGCGTGCTTGACGCACCATAAGCCTCGAGTGCCCAAACCTCCATCTCTCCGAAACGCTGTCCACCGAACTGTGCCTTACCTCCAAGAGGCTGCTGCGTGATAAGTGAGTACGGTCCGATTGAACGGGCGTGCATCTTATCATCAACCATGTGCCCCAGTTTCAGCATGTAGATCACACCGACGGTTGCAGGTTGGTGGAAACGCTCTCCGGTTCCTCCGTCATACAGGTAAGTATGCCCGAAACGTGGAATTCCGGCTTCGTCTGTGAGTTCGTTGATCTGGTCAAGCGTTGCGCCATCGAAAATCGGTGTTGCAAATTTCTTGCCAAGGTTCATACCGGCCCAACCCAATACCGTTTCGTAAATCTGACCGATGTTCATACGCGAAGGTACACCCAGCGGGTTCAATACGATATCGACCGGCGTTCCGTCTTCGAGGAACGGCATGTCTTCGTGACGTACGATACGGGCCACAATACCTTTGTTACCGTGACGTCCCGCCATTTTATCACCCACTTTCAGTTTACGTTTCTTAGCGATGTATACTTTAGCCAGTTTCAGGATTCCTGCAGGCAATTCGTCTCCTACGGTAATCGTGAATTTCTCTCTCCTCAAAGCACCCTGAAGGTCATTCAGTTTGATTTTGTAGTTGTGGATCAGGTCGTTCACCATTTTATTGGTTTCCTCATCTGCAACCCATTGTCCTTTGCTTAAGTGAGCGAAGTCTTCTACAGCGTTCAGCATTTTCTGGGTATATTTCTTGCCTTTTGGCAGTACTTCCTCACCCAGATCGTTCATTACACCCTGAGAGGTTTTACCATTAACAATAAGGAATAATTTGTCAACCAGTTTGTCTTTCAGTTCAACAAATTTGGTTTCGAATTCCATTTCCAGGGAACCCAAATCGTCCTTGTCTTTGGTACGTTTTCTTTTATCTTTTACCGCTCTTGCGAACAGTTTTTTGTCTAATACAACGCCATGTAAAGAAGGAGAAGCTTTCAATGATGCATCTTTCACGTCACCGGCTTTGTCACCGAAGATCGCACGAAGCAGTTTTTCTTCCGGAGTCGGATCTGATTCTCCTTTTGGGGTAATCTTTCCGATAAGGATATCACCGGGTTTCACTTCAGCACCGATACGGATCATACCGTTTTCGTCAAGGTCTTTGGTTGCCTCTTCAGAAACGTTCGGGATGTCGTTGGTCAATTCTTCATTACCCAATTTCGTATCACGAACATCCAATGAATAATCATCGATGTGGATAGAAGTAAAGATGTCGTCGCGAACTACTTTCTCAGAAATCACGATCGCATCCTCGAAGTTGTACCCTTTCCATGGCATGAACGCCACTTTCAGGTTTCTTCCTAAGGCAAGCTCTCCGTTTTGGGTAGCATAACCTTCAGAAAGTACTTGTCCGGGAATTACCCTGTCGCCTTTTCTTACAATCGGCTTCAGGTTGATCGAAGTACTTTGGTTCGTTTTACGGAATTTGATGAGGTTGTAGGTCTTCTCGTCCGTGTCAAAACTGACCATTCTTTCTTCTTCCGTACGGTCGTATTTAATGGTGATGATGTTGGCATCGACATATTCTACGGTTCCGTGGCCTTCTGCATTAATCAATACACGGGAATCAGAAGCCACCTGTCTTTCAAGGCCTGTTCCTACAATCGGGGCTTCAGGACGCAGCAATGGTACGGCCTGACGCATCATGTTTGATCCCATCAACGCACGGTTCGCATCATCATGCTCCAAAAACGGAATCAGGGAAGCCGAGATCGAAGCGATCTGGTTTGGCGCCACATCGGCATAATCAATCCTGTGCGGATCGACAACCGGAAAGTCACCTTCCTCACGGGCAATTACCTTATCGGCAAGGATGGTTCCGTCAGCGCCCACTTCGATGTTGGCCTGCGAAATCAATTTGCCTTCTTCTTCTTCTGCACTCAGGTAAACCGGTTCGGCATTGATGTCGATTTTACCGTCAGTCACTTTACGGTAAGGGGTTTCGATGAAGCCCATCCCGTTTACTTTCGCATAAACTCCAAGTGAGGAAATCAAACCGATGTTTGGTCCTTCCGGTGTTTCAATCGGGCATAAACGGCCGTAGTGTGTATAGTGAACGTCACGTACCTCAAATCCGGCCCTTTCACGCGAAAGACCACCAGGTCCAAGGGCAGACAACCTTCTTTTGTGCGTGATCTCAGCCAATGGATTGGTTTGGTCCATAAACTGAGACAACTGGTTTGTCCCGAAGAAAGAGTTGATTACCGATGATAAAGTTTTAGCGTTGATCAAATCGATCGGTGTAAATACTTCATTATCACGAACGTTCATCCTTTCACGGATCGTACGTGCCATACGCGCCAATCCGACGCCGAACTGTGCAGAAAGTTGTTCCCCAACAGTACGTACACGACGGTTTGACAAGTGATCGATATCATCAATCTCTGCCTTAGAGTTGATCAGTTCGATCAGGTATTTTACGATAGTGATGATATCTTCCTTGGTAAGCACCTGCTTTTCCATTGGGATATCAAGGTTCAGTTTTTTGTTCATCCTGTAACGGCCTACTTCACCTAAGTTGTAGCGCTGGTCAGAGAAGAACAATTTATCGATGATGCCACGAGCGGTTTCCTCATCAGGTGGTTCTGCATTACGCAGCTGACGGTAGATGTGCTCGACGGCTTCTTTTTCAGAGTTGGTCGGGTCTTTTTGCAAAGTGTTGTGGATGATGGCATAATCAGCCTGATTTGCATCTTCTTTGTGCAAAAGAATCGATTTTACGTTGGCATCGATGATTTCCTCTACGTTATCCTTGTCGATAATCGTATCACGGTCAAGGATGATCTCGTTACGCTCGATAGACACTACCTCGCCGGTATCCTCGTCCACGAAATCCTCGTGCCAGGTATTCAATACACGCGCCGCTAATTTGCGTCCGATGTATTTCTTCAGTCCTGTTTTAGACACTTTGATTTCCTCAGCAAGGTCGAAGATTTCAAGGATATCCTTGTCTCTTTCAAAACCGATGGCGCGGAATAGGGTGGTTACAGGTAATTTTTTCTTACGGTCGATATAGGCGTACATGACGCTGTTGATATCGGTTGCAAATTCAATCCATGATCCTTTGAACGGAATGACACGGGCAGAATATAATTTGGTTCCGTTGGCGTGGAACGACTGTCCAAAGAACACGCCCGGTGAACGGTGTAATTGAGATACAACCACACGCTCGGCGCCGTTGATGACAAACGTACCGCTTGGCGTCATATAAGGGATCGTACCGAGGTACACATCCTGTACAATAGTTTCAAAATCCTCATGCTCCGGATCGGTACAATACAGTTTTAGCCTGGCTTTTAAAGGCACACTGTATGTCAATCCTCGCTCAATACATTCCTGAATGGTATAACGTGGCGGATCAACAAAATAATCAAGGAACTCCAGTACGAATTGGTTTCTGGTGTCAGTGATTGGAAAGTTTTCCATGAAGGTGTTATAGAGCCCTTCGTTGCCTCTTTCGTCGGATTTGGTTTCCAGTTGGAAGAAATCCTTGAAGGATTTGACCTGAATATCTAGGAAATCCGGATAGTCGGGGATATTCCTGGTCGAGGCAAAATTCAATCTTTCAGTCTGATTTGTTATCATCAATGGACAAAATTTTGATTAAAAAAAAGTAGTTTTTGTGTAAAAACACTGTTTTGATTGATACTTTCTTTTTGATAATCCATACCTCTTAAAAGTAAACTATAGTATCTGTTAGTAAACTTCTTTCTTCGTATGGGCTAAAGTTGTTTGGGTGTCCTGAGGTGGTATTTATAATAAAATCCAGGATATAATTTTATTATACGAAAAATGGTTTAGGCCTTTGGAAGCGTGTCCAAGACCTAAACCTAGTTTTCAAAACCGAGTTGTACTATTTAAGCTCAACAACAGCTCCGGCCTCTTCTAAAGCTTTTTTCAGGCCTTCAGCCTCTTCTTTAGAAACACCTTCTTTCACTGAACTTGGAGCGCTGTCCACTACTTCTTTAGCTTCTTTAAGACCTAAACCGGTAAGTTCTTTTACCAATTTCACAACAGCCAGTTTAGAAGCACCTGCATCTTTAAGGATTACGTTGAATTCAGTCTGAGCTTCTTCAGCAGCACCGGCATCACCGCCACCAGCTGACATTACTACTGCAGCTGCAGCAGGCTCAATTCCGTACTCGTCTTTTAATATTGTAGCTAAGTCGTTAACTTCTTTAACTGTAAGGTTAACTAATTGTTCTGCGAATTGTTTCAAATCTGCCATTTTTTCTATCGTTTAAAATGATTTGTAAAATATAATTTATTATTGTGCGCTTGTGAATGTGCTTACCAATTAAGCTGCCTCTTCGTCCTTGAACTGGTTCTTAAGAGCTGAAATAACTCTTTGGGCAGGCGATTGAAGCAATCCGATGATTTCGCCGATCACTTCTTCTTTCGATTTCAATGAAGCCAATGAATCGAGTAAGTTGTCACCGATGTAGATTTCGGAATTGATGTAAGCTCCCTTAAGGATAGGCTTGTCCGATTTTTTACGGAATTCCTTGATGATCTTTGCAGGTGCGTTAGCAGTCTCTGAAAGCAGGATCGCGGTGTTTCCTTTTAAAATCGTTGACAAATCCTCATAGTTATTGTCTGACGCTTCCATTGCTTTTTCAAGCAAGGTGTTTTTTACCACTTCCAATTTGATGCCTGCTTTAAAGCAAGCCCTTCTCAGATTTGAAGTCGTTTCAGCGTCAAGTCCTGAAATATCTGCCATATACACGGTATTGCTACCGGCTAACTGTGCAGTTAAATTTTCAATTGCGATTGATTTTTCTTCTCTAGTCATATTAAAAATCTTTTACTGCTTAGACGGCTTTAGGATCCAGGGCAATCGCAGGACTCATTGTGCTTGACAAGTGAATGCTTTTGATGTATTGGCCTTTTGCCGCAGTTGGCTTCAGTTTAATTAATGTTTGAATAATTTCATGGGCATTGTCCACGATCTGGTCCGCTCCGAAAGAAACCCTTCCGATACCGGCGTGTACGATACCAGTCTTATCTACCTTGAAATCAATCTTACCGGCTTTTACCTCAGCTACAGCTTTCGCTACGTCCATGGTTACTGTTCCGGTTTTTGGGTTTGGCATCAGGCCACGTGGACCCAATACGCGTCCTAAAGGACCTAATTTACCCATTACGGCAGGCATCGTGATGATTACATCGATATCCGTCCAGCCGTCTTTGATTTTCTGGAGGTAGTCATCTAAACCTACGTGGTCAGCACCGGCCGCTTTAGCTTCAGCTTCCTTATCCGGAGTTACAAGGGCCAAAACCCTTACGTCCTTACCGGTTCCGTGCGGAAGTGTTACGACACCCCTTACCATTTGGTTTGCTTTTCTTGGGTCAACGCCTAATTTTACGGCGATATCCACAGACTCGTCAAATTTTGCAGAAGCGATTACTTTAACCAATGCAGAAGCATCTTTTAAAGAATACATTTTGTTCTTCTCAATCTTTGAAGCAGCCTCTTTTTGCTTTTTTGTCAATTTTGCCATGTCTTAAGCTTTGTTTAGAGGAGATTCTCCCGATACAGTTATACCCATTGATCTTGCTGTACCAGCAATCATGCTCATAGCAGACTCCATAGTGAATGCATTCAAATCAGCCATTTTGTCCTCTGCGATCGCTTTGATCTGATCCCAGGTAACGCTGGCGACTTTTTTACGGTTTGGTTCTCCCGAACCTCCCTTAAGCTTTGCAGCTTCCATTAACTGGACGGCAGCTGGTGGAGTCTTTACGACGAAATCGAACGATTTGTCCTTGTACACAGTAATTTGTACTGGGCACACTTTGCCGGCTTTATCCTGGGTCCTCGCATTAAACTGCTTACAGAATTCCATGATGTTTACACCAGCAGCTCCAAGAGCAGGTCCAACCGGCGGCGATGGATTCGCGGCGCCTCCCTTAACTTGTAGTTTAACTACTTTACTAATCTCTTTAGCCATTGTTTAAAAAATGTGCAGTTGTCTGTGGAAGCAGATTCCTGCGGTTATTATAATAGTGTAACAAATTATACTTTTTCAACCTGCATAAAGCTCAGTTCCAAAGGTGTCTTTCTTCCGAAAATTTTCACCATCACTTCGAGTTTACGCTTTTCATCGTTGATTTTTTCAACTGTTCCATTGAAACCATTGAATGGGCCATCGATCACTTTTACAGTTTCACCCATATTGAAAGGAATCGCGTGAGAATCGGTCTTAACAGCCAGTTCGTCAACTTTTCCGAGCATGCGGTTCACCTCTGACATCCTCAAAGGCACCGGATCGCCGTTTTTAACTTCGCCTAAAAAACCGATAACACTCGTTATAGACTTGATAATGTGCGGAATTTCACCGGTAAGGTTTGCCTCGATCATCACGTATCCGGGAAAATATACTTTATCCTTGGTGATTTTCTTGCCATCCCTAACCTGTACTATTTTTTCGGTAGGCACCAACACCTGGGAGATGTAATCACCCATACCCAGCCTGTTGATCTCAGTCTCGATATAGTTCTTTACTTTATTCTCCTGGCCGCTTACCGCCCTGACAACGTACCATTTTTTCACATTATTTTCTGACATCGCCAAAGTATTTATTATTTAACGGCGCTGAAAAACGCACTCAGTAATTTTGTGAAGCCCTGATCCACGCCCCATGTGGCGAGTGAACACAACACTGAAAAAACAGCAACTACAATAGTAAGGCGTTGTACTTCTGCCCACTCCGGCCAGGTCACGTTGGTTTTCAACTCTTCGAACGCCTCTGATATATAATTAACTACTTTCATTATCATTTGTTTTTTAATGGCACGGGCGGAGGGATTCGAACCCCCATCAACGGTTTTGGAGACCGCTATTCTACCCTTGAACTACGCCCGTATTAAAAACCAGCAGCATCAAGGGACACTGCTGGTTTTCCTGGTATTGTGAATAAAATTATTCTACGATTTCAGTTACCTGACCTGCACCTACTGTTCTACCACCCTCACGGATAGCGAAACGTAAACCTACGCTCATCGCGATTGGGCTCAACAAAGATACATCGATTGTCAAGTTGTCACCTGGCATAACCATCTCTACACCTGCTGGCAAAGAAATGATACCTGTCACGTCAGTTGTACGTACATAGAACTGTGGACGGTAGTTGTTATGGAATGGTGTGTGACGTCCACCTTCTTCTTTTTTCAGGATGTAAACCTCAGCCTTGAATTTAGCGTGTGGCTTTACAGATCCTGGCTTAATGATAACCATACCCCTTTTGATATCAGACTTGTCGATACCCCTCAAAAGAAGACCTACGTTATCGCCAGCTTCTCCACGGTCAAGGATTTTACGGAACATCTCAACTCCAGTGATTGTAGAAGTCAGTTTGTCTGCACCCATACCGATGATTTCAACAGCATCACCTGTGTTGGCAACACCAGTTTCGATACGGCCTGTAGCAACAGTTCCACGTCCTGTGATGGTGAATACGTCTTCAACAGGCATAAGGAATGGCTTCGCTACGTCACGTACCGGCTCTTCGATCCAGCTGTCAACCGCTTCCATCAATTCCATGATTTTTGGAACCCAGGTAGCATCTCCGTTCAATCCACCCAAAGCAGATCCCTGGATAACTGGTCCGTTGTCGCCATCATATTCGTAGAAAGACAAAAGGTCACGGATTTCCATTTCAACAAGCTCCAAAAGCTCAGCATCGTCAACCATATCCACTTTGTTCATGAATACAACGATCCTTGGAATACCAACCTGACGTCCTAAAAGGATGTGCTCGCGGGTTTGTGGCATTGGTCCGTCAGTAGCGGCAACTACAAGAATAGCACCGTCCATCTGCGCAGCACCGGTAACCATGTTCTTTACGTAATCCGCGTGACCTGGACAGTCAACGTGAGCGTAGTGACGGTTAGCTGTTTCGTATTCTACGTGTGAAGTATTGATGGTAATACCCCTTTCTTTTTCTTCAGGTGCGTTATCAATCTGGTCGAAAGATTTAGCAGCAGTTTTAGAGAAACCAGCTTCAGCCATTACTTTAGTGATAGCAGCGGTCAAAGTAGTTTTTCCGTGATCCACGTGTCCAATAGTACCGATATTCAAGTGCGGTTTGGAACGATTAAAATTCTCTTTTGCCATTTTACTTAATTTTTAATCTTAGTTATATAATAATATTAGTGTTCAATTGTACTAAATTGAGCCAATGACGGGATTTGAACCCGTGACCTCTTCCTTACCAAGGAAGCACTCTACCCCTGAGCTACACCGGCAAGGTTAAACCCCAATTTCAAACCCGTGACCAGTGGAAGCTGCCCTGAATTTGAAATTTGAGGTTCCGAGACCTTCGCGGGCGGCTTGTAACAGTCGCTTTTGAAGATTCCGTTTATCGTAAGTCCGGGCTTGACGCCCCACTTTTTTGTAAACCTTTTATATGGCTGTCGATTCATCTGGAGTATACGTCACTTCCGTTGGGTATCCATGCTGATGAACCTGCGCCGAATTTTTGATTAGCTGTTTTTTGAAACTTGAGATTCGAAAAGGCATCTAAGACAAAAATTATGTGGGGAGAGCAGGATTCGAACCTGCGAAGTTCTCACAGCAGATTTACAGTCTGCCCTCGTTGGCCGCTTGAGTATCTCCCCGTTTTTAACCAATATTTTAAGAACTTGGGCTATTTTAAATTTTCAGTTTCTCCAAACGGAATCCACTTTTAAAATAACTTTTATGAGCCGATAGAGGGACTCGAACCCACGACCTGCTGATTACAAATCAGCTGCTCTAGCCAACTGAGCTACACCGGCATTGACAATAAAAAAAGTCCGCTATTTCTAACGGACTGCAAATGTATATGTTTTTGTTTGTTAATCAAAACATTTTTAAAAAAAAATTCTGATTAGCTATAGCTTCGGATTTTCTCCTTCCGTTTTACCAGTAGCCGCTCCGCAGCCTCTATCGAAAGGTCGACCGCTTCTTCAAATGTCTTACACTGTTTCTTTACCAGGAATTCATCCCCGGGGACATGGATCTTAATTTCCGCTATCTTATTTTCCTTGTCGCTTGTCTTTTCCACTTTGAGGAAAACATCGGATGAGACCACCTTGTCATAATACTTTTCCAATTTGTCCATTCTTTCCTGAATGAAATCCACCAGCTTTCTGTCAACAGTAAAGTTAACTGCATGAACATTTACCTTCATAATCTAAATTTTAATTGTTAAACATTGTCAGGATTGCCGCCGGTTCCTCGGATGGGCTTCCCCGTATACCTTTTTCAGTTCTGCCAAACTGTTGTGGGTGTACACCTGCGTCGACGCAAGGCTGGAATGTCCGAGCAATTCCTTGACCGAATTTAAATCCGCCCCGTTGTTCAGTAAATGCGTCGCAAACGTGTGTCGAAGGATGTGCGGACTCTTTTTTACCTTTTCGGAGACATTACTAAAGTAATCATTTATTAGCCGATACACAAGTGAATCGCTTAATTTAACCCCTTTTAACGTCAGGAAAACAAATTCGGGATCTTTAATTTCCTGTAGGTTAGCGCGTTCCTTTATATAGGTGTGGAGTTGGTGGGAAATAATTGGCAAAACCGGAATGATGCGCTCCTTGTTCCTTTTTCCTAAAACCTTAAGCGTGCCGTTGGCGAAGTCGAGGTGCTGGAGTTTTAGGGTAATCAATTCGGTGCGGCGGATTCCGGTTGTGTAGAAAAGGTCGATAATCAGCCGGTCACGCAGGCCTTCGTATCCTTCAGGATATTGAATCTGGTGCAGTACAGCGTCCAGTTCTTTTTCAGAAAAAGGGATCTGGATCTTTTTCGGGGTTTTAAGGGCCTTGTGCTTGAGTAGCGGACTCGTGTCGATCTGCCGCGTTTTCAACAGGAATTTATAAAAAGCCTTGAGCGAGGAAATTTTCCGGTTCACCGAATTGTTGGAGATGCCGCCTTCGACCAGGGAAACAATCCAGCTGCGCACCTGGCTGTAGTTGACGTCTATCAGGTTGTCCTGTCCGAAATTGGCAAGCAGGAATTCGCCAAAAGCTTCCACATCACGGTCATATGCCAGTAACGTGTGCGGGGAATAATTGCGTTCCTTCGAAAGATAATCGCCAAATGATTTCCTGATTTCCAACATAAAAAAAACCGTTAGCCCCAAAAGTATTAAACTTTGATGACTAACGGTACTATAATTTTCAGAAACGAAATGTTAGCTTTCCAGGCTGTCTTTCATGTTCTGGATGTAAGCTGCTTTCTGGATTTTCATCCTGTGCGTTACAGATGGCTTGATGAATGCTTGTCTTGCGCGCAACTGACGAACAGTTCCGGTCTTGTCAAACTTCCTTTTGTAGCGCTTCAGTGCGCGATCAATATTTTCTCCGTCTTTAATTGGTATAATCAACATAATATAGACACCTCCTCTCGTTAAGGCCGCAAAGGTATACATAAATTTGTAACTCGCAATCCAAAAAATAACTTTTTTCGGACAATCTTTATTATCGGCCTCAGATGACGGGTTTTACTTTACCGCCGGCTCGTACTGTCGCTTGTCAAAAATCATTTTCGCCAAAATCTCCCTCATGATTTCAGACGTGCCCCCGCCGATAGGCCCCAATCGGCTGTCGCGTAACAGGCGTGCCAGCGGATATTCTTCCATATACCCATAGCCGCCAAGCATCTGCAGGCAACCGTAAATGGTGTCGTCGGCAACTTTCGTGGATTTCAGTTTCGCCATACTGGCTTCCATAACAACATATTCTTTTTTGTCAAGCCTAGCTACGGTTGCGTAGTTAAACAGCTTGCAATGCGCCACTTCCGTCGCGTGGTCCACCATGGTATGCCTCAAGGCCTGGAATTTGTCGATTGTCGTTCCAAACGCTTCACGTTCTGACATATAGCCTATCGTATAATCAATCGCATATTCTGCACGGGCGTGTGCATTGATTGCCATAATCAGGCGTTCGAGTGCAAAATGCTGCATCATGTAAGGGAAGCCTTTTCCTTCTTCGCCCATCAGGTTTTCCGCCGGGATTTCCACATTGTCGAAAGCAATTTCGGCGGTATCGGAAGCCCTCCAGCCCAGCTTATCAAGCTTGGTTGCCGAAATCCCTTTGAGATTCGTGTCCATCACAAAAATACTGATGCCTTTATTACCCAGTTCAGGGCTTGTTTTGGCGGCGACCACGTAATAATCCGCGTAGACGCCGTTGGTGATGAAAGTTTTCGAACCGTTAATAATATAGGTGTCGCCTTTTTTTGTCGCTGTGGTCTTCATTCCGGCGACATCGCTGCCGCCAAAGGGTTCCGAGATGCACAGTGCCCCAATCTTATCGCCTGAAATGCTCGGTGCGAGGTATTGCTGTTTGATGCGCTCATCACCCTCCGCATTCAGGTGTGTCATCGCAAGGTAAGCGTGCGCCCACATGGCTGCCGCAAAGCCCGAAGACCTTATTTTCTGAAGTTCTTCGAGAAAAATTACCGTATAGAACAGGTCGAGGTTCATGCCGCCGTAAGCCTCAGGATAATTGATGCCGAAAAAGCCCATTTCCCCGAATTTCTTCCAGATAAAGCGTTCGATAGTTCCCGTAGCTTCCCATTTTTCAATATGTGGAACCACTTCCTTTTGCAAAAAGTCCTGTAAACTTTTTCTAAACAGGTCATGCTCCTCTGAAAAGTATGTCGAATTCATATTATAAATACTGGTTTTTGTAGTGATTTTTTTAGAATTCCAAATATAAGGCAATTATCTCTAATTTTTCAACAGGAAAATCTTTGATTTTTGCCAAATCCTCAGCGCCGCGGATTTCGCCATTCATGCTGCGGAAGGTCACAACCGACCTGGCGGTGTAGTAATTCATATAAGGGACTTTCGACAGCTCTTTAATCGTAGCCGTGTTAATGGGAACTTTAACCACCGCGGGCATCGTGCCGATCCGGAATGAAGTTTTTACACGCGCGATCACTTCCGGTGACAGGCCCCAGATAAAATCGAGTTGCTGCATGGTGAGGAATCCGCCCAGCTTTTCCTTTTCTTTCAGGATCCGCTCCGAAAGCGCCGGCCCGATGCCATACACTTCCATCAAATCCTGCTGCGTTGCCTCGTTGATGTCCTTCATCGTGAGCGGCTTCTTGTGCGCTTCGGAAGGATTGAAAGGACGGTGATCCGGGAGGTTTTTCTTATTTCGAACCCAATCCGGAAATTTGAAATAAGGGGCTATCTTCGCAAGCAGTGCATCGGACACTTTGGTAACCTGCTGAAATTCCTCGGCTGAATTCACATACAGGTTTTTCTTTCTGAACGCCAGCAAGCGGTCAATTTCCGCTACCGACATGCCCAGTTTGTAACCTTTAAAATCAGTGATGAAGTTCGGGTTGAAAGGATACATCACCGGTTTCACATTTTTGGAAATGGCCTTGAGCGAGTCGACACGCTGTTGCAGGGCCAGCCATCTGGTCTTGTCTGCGGACGGAGTCTCATTCGGCGTAAAATCAGCGAGCACATAGAACAATTGCAATGCAGTGGCCAGCGAAAGCAGGAATATCAGTGAAAAACGTTGTGCGGCGGTGAAGTGGAAGAAGTTTTTGAATGGCGTGGATAACATGATATTTGGCGTTTAAAGTTTCAGAGATCGAAAACAGATGTCCGCTTGGCCCGGATCAAATCCTTAAGCCGGATCCAGAATGCGAGTGTCAGGTAGACGCCGAACCAGAGTCCGGCCGTCACAAACGAAATGTAAATGAAGAACAGGCGGACGCTGCTTGCGCGCATACCCAGTTTGTCAGCAAGCCGTGATGCGGCATTGAAACCGTGCCTTTCGAAGAAATATTTAAGCCTGATGACGATTGACATGTGCTGTGGTTTGAAACAAAAATAAGATTTTTATCGGAATTTTTCACACGCGTTGTATAAACAAACCCGGTGACGCTGAGTATCAAAAAAAACTTACATTTACGACGATGAAAAAGTTTTTCCTGCTTTATATTTTTTCGCTGCTGTTATTCAACTGCACCGATAAGGACGCCGAGTATTTCGATCCGCGTGGCACCGATTATGCCGGATCGCAAAGCTGTATCCAATGTCATAAGCCGACTCATGAAGCTGAGTTGACCCATGCCCATTATAATGCCACGGCGCCCGGAACACCCGAAAATGTGCTGGGGAATTTCAGCGAAGGACATAACGCTTTCGTGTATGACGGAGGAACGAAAATAGCCATGGAACGCCGTGGCGACAGCATCTGCCATGTGTTGTACGAGAACGGAAAGGAACAGAAAGTGTTTCCTGTCGGGATTGTATTCGGTTCGAGGCATGCACAGACCTCGGTGTATTGGGAAAACCGAAACACCTACGAATTGCCGGTCTCTTACTATACGTCAGTGCAAAATTGGGGAACCAGCCCGGGATTTTCGTCGGTGCGGCCGCAATTAGACCGTAAGGTCGTCAAGGATTGTTATGCGTGTCACAGCTCGAATGCAAGCAGCAGCGTGAGGCGCGGCCCGTCTGAAAAGACCAATTTCATGACAGGCGACATAGAAGACGTCATTGACCCAAAGACCATCGTGTTCGGGATTGATTGCGAAAGATGCCACGGTCCGGCGAAAAAGCATGTCACCCACCACCTTAAGTTTCCGGGCGAGAAACAACCCTTCGCCATTACAAAATACAGCGCGTTAACGAACCGGCAGAAGCTTGATGCCTGCGCTATATGCCATTCGGGCGTCAGCGGCGTGAAAATCAAGTCGATTTTCAGTTTCAGGTTCGGAGATGCCTTTGCAGATTACTGGCTCAAGCCGCAGTCCGACAATCCGGAGGTTCATGGCAACCAATATGGATTGCTCTCACAAAGCAAGTGCTTTACAGCCAGCAACAACCTGAATTGTACGACCTGCCATGATCCGCATGATGGGAAGAAACAGGGTCCGGATTACTTTACGCCGGTGTGCGTGGGTTGCCATACATCGCCATCGCATAATTCGGAGACTACTAAAATCATGTCTCTGAAGCGTCTCGCAGGCAATTGTGTCGAATGCCACATGCCGAAACAGGCTTCGCGCGCGATTATTTTCCAGCAATACAAAAATTCTGAATTTTCCAAATACCTGCTGCGGACGCACAAGATTGCGGTATATCCGAACCCATGATAGCTATGATTTCAGCAGTGCCGTTCCAATGGCACATTCGAGGCAACGGCTTTTGTCGCAAAACGCCTGCTTGAGTTCCAGTAACGATTGCGATTCAAAAGCATTTTTTGGTTTGATGCCGAAGGTCGAGAAGTGGTCCAGGATGCTGTTGCTTTCGGGTGCCATCGACTGTAAAAGTGCCATAAGGATTTCCAGCGCATCTGCTCCCTGTTTCTTTGCATAAGCGAATCGGAAAGGGATGACCGTGTTTATGATTATCAGATCCATGAACGAGCGCGATAGGTAGCGCCGCTTAAACGGGCTTTCGCGGTCAAACTGATAATGTTCCTGCCAGTACGGGGACACCTGGACTTGAAGCAAATCATATATGGCCGAACTGTCTGCAGCGTGCACCAAATCGGTGAAAAGATGTGGCTTCTTATGGTAAAGCATCGCAAGCTGCGCCAGGCGGATGGTCGGAAAATTGTCAGGTCGCAGACGGAAGAACTGGAGCGGCTCGACGGCAATGGGTACCAATCGGTGCTTGTCGCAGAGGTAGTCAAAAACCGATTGCAATTCGCCAAAATACTGATCTTGTTTTTTGCCGGCCAACAGGTTGCAGCGGCCGAAAAAGAGTGCTTCAAGTGCGGTAATTTCAAACCGTTCCTTCCTTATGACCGGAAACGGAATCGATTCTGCCATTTCTAAAAATGCGGCGCCGTTCGTATTCAGTCCGAAGTTTTTGGCCAGCAGGCAGAAAAGCACTGCCTCCCAATCGCCGGTGTAGCGGTCAAGCAATTGCAGTATGGCCCCGGATTTTCGTTCCAGCCGCTCGAGAAATAGCCGTTCCATCCAGTTGCCTAAGATAAACGGATCGATGGAAGTCAGCTCTTTTTCGCAATAAATCCACGATTTAGGGTGAATGAGCGACTCATAATTCCGGAGCAGTGTGGGTGCAATGTGATGGCGGAGTTCCAGGGTGGGGATTTCGGTGTTGTCTTTTCGGAAAATGGCGGCATCGTGTTGCCATACAACGTGCAAAATGACACCATCGTAAGCGGCGTCATGATGGTGATGGTGCAGGTACCAATCGCTGGATTTGAGGTGGATTTCAATATTGCCGGCCCATCTCTGGGTGCCAATAATGATCTGCGCATTAAAAAAATCCGGTCCTGAGCGCCGGAGGTATTGACCGGTGTTAAAAATTTCAAGGGTTTCGCCCGAAGTCGTGGCTAGGCCCGTTAATGGGAATTTTTTATATCTCCACACGTAGTGCAGGAAATCTTCTTTCATTTGGATGGCGTATAAATTTGTACTTGGCGTCTGTTACGCTAATGTACAAATAAAAAGGAAATGGCAACGGACAATTCGCATCCCCAAAACCGGTTGCCCATTGTCCGTTAATACCCCTTTATTTTATCGCCCCGATGATATCGTATTTGGTGATGATGTGGTGCTTTCCGTTGCCCAGTTCCACCAGAACGGCCTGATTCTCCTTATTGATGAGTCTCGAAACCTCCTCGATCAACGTGCCGGCTTTGACGATAGGATATGGTTTTCCCATCACTTCCCTGATGGGTTTTTCGGCAACATGCTTGTCGGCGATGTAGCTTTGGAACAAATCCGTCTCATCGACAGAACCCACGAATCCATTGATGTCGATTACCGGAATCTGCGAAATCTTGTACTTGCGCATCCGTTCAATGGCGTGCGACACCAATTCCTCTGTACGCACAATCACGAGCGGTTTGTCAATATGGTCCTTAATCACATCTTCGGCCTTCGTGATTTCCTCATCGAGGAAACCGCGTTCGCGCATCCAGTCGTCGTTGAACATTTTGCCCACATAGCGGCTTCCCGAATCGTGGAAAAGCACGACAACGACATCCTCCGGGGTAAAATGCTCTTTAAGCTGCAACAGTCCTTTGACGGCTGAACCGGCCGAGTTGCCCACGAAGATGCCTTCCTCAAGCGCCAGTTTTCGCTGGTATACCGCGGCGTCCTTGTCGGTAACCTTCGTAAAACCATCGATCAGCGAAAAGTCGACGTTCTTTGGCAGGATATCCTCGCCAATGCCTTCTGTGATATACGAGTACACTTCGTTTTCGTCAAAAATCCCGGTTTCATGATATTTTTTGAATACTGAGCCGTACGTATCGATTCCCCAGCATTTGATATTCGGATTTTTCTCCTTGAGGTATTTCGCGACTCCGGATATGGTCCCGCCGGTCCCGACGCCCACTACGAAATGCGTGATCTTCCCGCCGGTTTGCTCCCAGATTTCGGGTCCGGTAGATTCGTAATGCGCGAGTGAATTCGAAAGGTTGTCGTATTGGTTCACGTACCAGGAATTCGGGGTTTCCTCACCGAGTCTTTTGGAAACAGAATAATAAGACCGCGGATCGGAGGGTTCCACATCTGTTGGGCAGACGATGACCTTGGCACCCACGGCACGGAGTATGTCCATTTTTTCCTTTGATTGCTTATCGGTGATCACGCAGATTAATTTATATCCTTTGACGATGGCCGCCAATGCGAGTCCCATTCCGGTATTCCCCGAGGTGCCCTCGATGATGGTGCCGCCCGGCTTCAGCCGTCCGTCCGCTTCGGCATCTTCGACCATTTTTACAGCCATACGGTCTTTCACCGAATTTCCGGGATTGAATGTCTCCACTTTGGCCAGGACCAGTGCGTCGACTTCTGCGGTTATCTTATTGAGCTTAACCAGCGGGGTATTTCCAATGGTTCCAAGGATATTTTCTGCGTAATTCATAATTATCGGTTGTTTCTTCGGATTTATATTTGGCGATAAGCCAAAAAACGGCTGTAAAGATACCGATTATCCAAAAGCCTGCAAGTGTGCCGGTAATATTTAAATCTAAAAACCATCAATTGGCCTGCGCCGCATGATGGTTTGTTGTGATTTTAAGCTGTCCTGGTTTAGGATTCGTCTTTCGTGGTTTTGACAAGGCCGATGCCGGCGATGAAAAACACTATGCCGAGAATGCCGTAAATTGTCAGGGCTTTGATGTCGCGGACGCCACCTCCCGTGTTGGCAAAAACGACTGCCGCGTAAATAAGTCCGATGATTCCGAGAATCGTCAGGATGGTGCCGAAGAGTCTTTTAACGTTCATAATATTTTGGTTTTAGTCCGGTAAAATTCCGATTTTTTTAAGTCGTCTACGTTATAGCTTTAGGCCTGATAGTTGCAAGATTTCAAATAGGCTAATTGGAAATCAGCACTTTTTGTGTTTTAACCCATTGGCCGGCCTCTGTAATCCTGACGATGTAAACTCCGCTGCTCAAGGTAGTTGTCGGGATTTCAGTCATGGTTGTTTGTGACGCTTGCGCGCTGCTGACGGCCCGGCCACTCATATCGAAAACAGTCACGGCATCAAATGCCACCCGGTTCGGATTCAGGATACGCAACACCCTGGCCTGATTGTCCTGTCTTACAAGCAGCGCCTTATCGGGAACATTGCCGGCAGTGCCTAAGTTATCGGCAGCGAATGTAACCTGGAACCGGTTATGATAATCTCCTGAACTGAGGCTTGCTTCGTAAAAATCACTAAGAATGTCGTGATACGAATCGTCCAACGCGTCATAGATGTAGACAGGCTGCCCGTCCGGGAAGTCCACTGTTTCCGGGATATAAAATGTTACCGTGCCATCGTGTGTCGAGGTCACGCCTATGTTGATCCTTTTATTGACATCGAAAGCAACGCCATCAATAGCATATGGATTGTTGTCAATCAGGAAGTACGCATCATCGGGAAGCGCAGCGGCTAAAGGGGCGTCGATTCCGCGATCCGCGCCATCGGTGGCATCCGGTGGAAAGGCCAGCGCGAGTTGCCTTGAAAAGCCGTTGTCGAGCATTGCGTTCAGCTTAAGGTGGGAAACAGGTTGGCCTGCCAAGCTATCGGAAACCGCCATTCTTTCAAAATCTGACAGGCTTCCGCTTTCCTTATAATACACACGCTGCGTATTTTTTAATGTAACGGTGGCGTTGCTGTTACCCTGTACCAGGAATCCCTGCCCGATCGGAGCGTATTTCCTCGGATAGGTTTGCCCTGACGAAGTACCCGTCGTGTTTAGGGTTCCGTCGGCATTATAGGTGTTGAAAGTGGCGGGGACATAAATCCCAGAAGAAGCCAGTGAAACGGGCGCATAAGTGCCATACCCGCCGCGATATTGACCAACATTGTGCGTGTTGAGGGTTTTGTCCTGCTCCCAATAGTAGGCGATGCCTGTACACGCTGAATTGCCCGCGTCGAGCAGGAAGGCGTTGACGTGCAAGGCAGAGGGGTAAGGATTTCCCGTGAGCGTGAATTTGCCGTTGGTCACTGTTACTGTAATATTTCCGTCATTGGGCTTGCCCGAAAAATCATAGCGTTGGGCGCCCAGCCCGCCGGGATTGTTCGGAATGCCGTTGCCTTCCACAACATTATTGTCTGTCCCCGCCGTCCCTTTCATGGTAAAGCCTTCGCCCGGCCCGATTGATGTTGCGCTTCCGACCGGAATCCATGCCGACGACACCGCAGGCAGGTATTTGTAAATCCAATACGTTGAAATGGCAAGCGGATTGGCGACGCCGTCAGAGTCGTTGCTGATCATCACCGCAGGCGTGCTTGAAATGGCCGTCACGGGACGACCAAGCATTGTAATCCCGAAGTTTTCATTTCCTGCCGTATTGGTGGCAATGCCTACCGGTGAGCACCAGTAATTGTATTCGAAATTGTCCGACGTCCCTTCCTGATACACGGACAATTTGCCGGTTCCCTTATTCGTAGACGATCCGGCGGTGCCTTGCAGCAGTTGGGCTTCGTTGCGCAGGAACACATTGCCATTTGACTGCAGGCTGATGTCCTGCTTTACGAAAAGCACTTCATTCCTGACGTACAGATAATAATTTGGTGCCACATACAGTTGTGCGGATGCGGTGATCGAAACCAGCAGGAGGATGATTGAGGTAAATTGTTTCATAATGTATTATTTCATCGTCATACTGAACGTACGCACCTTAAATGTCTGACTGTTCGCATTGACGCGCCTGATCCAGATTTCAACCGAATCGCCAGAATTCAGGTATACCGCACCCTGTATGGGAAACGCCTGTATGTAGCCCGCATTGGTGTCGATAATCGTTTCGCTGGCCACCTGAGGATCTGTTCCGCCCGCTGCCGGAATCCGCATCACGAAAAAAGCATATTCGGTATTTCCCGTCCCGGATACATAATCAAATGCCACAGCACAGTTTACCTGAAAAATCCTTCCTTTTTTTCCAACATAAGTAATCCTGTTGTTGGTTGTGGCCGTCGTCCGGAAAAGGTTTGCGGTAAGTCCTGCAGTAATATTGAGTTTCGTATTGACCCCCTGTGTGCCAAGCGGTGTGGCAACCTGTGCCGTCCCGGCCTGGTTCAGGTACACCGTTCCCGTCGCCTGGGCGTCACCTTCGGTAGGGATCCCGGGTGAGTTCACATACCAGTTGTTGTTGAAATTAAATCCTGTATAGACAGCCGGATTGTAACCGTTAACGTATTTTCCGGTGGTCAGGGTTCCCGTAAACACGACGCCATCCATCACGGCATCACTATTGATAACAGGATTCGCGGACACATCGAGTCCAATTTTGGTCCCGATAACTTCACTGAATCCGCCTTGCTTCTGAACGAGCCCGAATGTCCCCTGCAACGTTTCATAGGTGCCCGAATTGTTCCCGAACCAGGCAGCATTACTCAGCAGCAACTTGTTTACGTCTTTGTAAACAATCCCGGTTGTATTGCCAATGTATTGTACGATGCTGACAAAAACCAGTGCAAAATTCTCAAGTTTACCGACATTAGCCGACGCATTGATAATGCAATCCCGAACGATAAAACTCTGCGTTTGGGTGCCTGAGCCGATTGACCCTGTGCCCGTGACGTTAAACACATTTCCGGTAGTGGCGGTGAGCGTAAGTATTTTTACCGAGCCTCCTGTCGCGCCCGTGAATAAATCGCCACTGGCCCTGAGAAGTTTGTCTTCGCCGGCATCCTGCCCGATGATGTAGCAATTGTTGAGTTCTATGGGCAGGTCTACAACGATTGTCCCGTTGATTTCATACAGCGTATTGACATCCATCAGGTACTTCGTGTTGCTGCCTGCGGTTTTTTCAGCGGCAAGTACCGTAGACAGTACATCGGTCGATTTGATGAGCTTGTATTTGAGCCGGCCTTCTTTCTCTCCATTGATCCGGATCCAGGAGGTGGTGGGCAAGTCGTAGTAGTAAAGCGAACCAACGGTGGTATCAAAAACGACGAGCGCGTTTGCAGGTGACGGAATGGCGGTCCGTTGCGCCGTGGTCATTCTCGGCGGCAGCATGCCCTGCGTGGTAGATTGGATGTCGAGAATTGAAGAAGCGTCTGGCGTTGTCGTCCCGATACCAATCTGCGCAGATCCGATCGTGCAGGCCATGGCCATGATCCAAAGCAAGGTACTTTTGATTGTCATAATAATAGATTTAAGGTATGGTAAAGTTCTGCGTATAGTTCGCATAAAAATTACACAATACCCTATAAAAGTATCATTATGTCAATTTTTAGAAAATTTCACCCTCAGTGTCACGTAGTGTGAGGTTAACAAGATCGCCTTCATTTTTCGAAATCACAATCGTAGCCACGGCGTTCCCGACAAAGTTTGTCAACGCACGCGCCTCACTCATGAATTTGTCAATACCGATGATAAACCCCAGTCCTTCCAGAGGGATGCTGTGTATTGCCGTCATCGTCGACGCCAGTATGACGAATCCGCTGCCGGTAACACCCGCTGCGCCTTTTGAGGTGACCATCAGCAGTCCGACGATCGTAAGTATTTGCGTAAATGAAAGGTGAACGTCATACAGCTGCGCCAGGAAAATAACACTCATGGCAAGGTATATCGAGGTGCCGTCGAGATTGAATGAATAGCCCGTCGGGACCACAAGTCCCACCACGGGTTTGCTGCATCCCAGGCGTTCGAGCTTGGTCATCAGGTTGGGTAATGCGGGTTCGGATGAAGAAGTCCCAAGGACGATCAGCAGCTCCGGTTTCAGGTAACGTATCAGGTCCGTAATGCGGATTTTGTAGCATCGCAAAATGCTGCCTAAAATCGCAAAAACAAAGATGGCCATGGTCAGGTACATGGTCAGCATCAATTTGCCCAACGGTAATAATGACTGCAGGCCAAATTTCCCTACCGTATAAGCCATTCCGCCGAATGCACCTGCCGGGGCGAGCCACATGACGACCTTCAGTAATTTGAAGACAAAACCGGAAAGCTTGTAAAGTTGCGCTACGACGCGCTCCCTTTGGCGGAAATAATTCAGCGCGATACCCACAACGATTGCCAGCGCCAGTGCCTGTAATGTAAGGTTGGTCTTAAAGAATTCCCACCAGTCGAAGGCCTGTTGTGCCTTTAACGTATAATCGGAAGCGTCGCCGGTGGCAAGCCCTGAGCGGCTGATGTGCCCCGGCCTGATGAGCAGTGCCGCTGCCACACCGATGCCGATCGCAAACGTGGTCACGACTTCAAAATAAAGCAACGCCTTAAAACCAATGCGGCCCACCTTGCGCAAATCACCCATACCGGCGATGCCCAGCACGATGGTCAGGAAAATAATCGGCGCGATAAAAACTTTTACAATACTGATGAATGTGTCTCCAACGATTTTCATTTCCCGGGCAGTTTCAGGTGCGAGGTGCCCCAGCAGTACCCCGCCCACAATTGCTATGAGTACCCAGAACGTAAGGTTTTTGAAAATGACCGATGGAAAAAGGGATGTTTTGGCTCGCATACCGTGGGCTTTATGCTAAAGTACCATTTTAATCTTTTATCGGATCTTTTTTAAAACAGCTCTTGCAGCGCTTTGATAGCCCGCGGAATGCTTATGGAAGTCGTCGCTGAGAATCCTTTTCAAATCATGGTAAATCCAGGATTCAGATTTGCCTAACGCCAGTAAAGCGCGCATCGCATAAGCCTTCGAGGCGACTTTTGCCTCACCGATAAGCCAGTCAAAACAATTTTCAGTAAAGGCGCCGATGTGTTGTTCAGAAAGGAATCCCCGCCCATCATTCGCCTCACGGTTATGATCCTGTGCCGCCATCAGCACTATTTTCGAGACAGAGCGCACCGCACCGTCGGCTTTCCACTTCGAAAGTTGCCTGCAAAAACTATCAAGCTCTGGCCTGATCAACTGTATGTCATTTTCCAGGAACAGTTCCAGTACCCAGCAGGCCTTGTGGTGATTTTTATCGCTGACGCTGTAGGCCATGGCAAACAGCTCAGGTAACAATGGCGGATGGATTCCGACAATTCGTGCGTTTTCTTCCCGGCTTGCGCGGTGCGCCGTACTTTGGGCTATGCGTTCGTAGAAGCCGTCCATTTAATCCACCGGAAAATACAGCGTAAAGGTGCTGCCTTCACCCGGGGTTCCCGTGGCCACAATGTTTCCGCCATGCGTCTGCATGATTTTCCTGCATAATGCGAGACCGACTCCCGAGCCTTTGTACTCTGAAACACCATGCAGCCTTGTGAAGATATTGAATATCGACTCGGCGTACTGCTGTTCAAATCCGATGCCGTTATCTTTAAAACTGACTGCATATGACAGTTTGTTTTTCGAAGCCGCGCTTTTAACGGGATTTGGCGAAGATGAAATGATGATTTCCGGATTTCGTGCCGGGTCAGAATATTTCAGCGAATTGAGGATGATATTTGAAAAAAGCTGTTTGATCAGGAACGGCACCCCATGGATTGACGGAAGGTGCGAGGCGGAAATTTTCCCGTTTTTTTCATGGAAAACCTCACGCGTCTCATCTGCAATCTCACTGACGATCTCGTTAAGGTCGACCAACTCAAAACCGTCCGCGGAATTTTTGATCCTGGTGTATTTCAGGATGTCTATCAGCAGCGTCTGCATGCGGTCTGCAGAGACATTCATGCGCTGTAGCGAATCCATCACATACTGCGGAATGATTTCTTCCTGCTCCCCGTACATGAGTTTGGACGAAATCAGCTGGATTTTGCGTAAAGGTTCCTGCAAATCGTGTGTGCTGATCCAGTTGATGTTTTCCAGTTCGGCATTGGCCTCCTTTAGCGTTTCATTAAGCGTCCTGTATTTTTCTTCCTCGCGGCTCAGCAACAGCATACTGATCTGCTTTTGCAGTGCGTGTGCGTAGTTGGCTGCCGCATTCAACTCCGGCTGCAGCCATTCATTACTGCGGCACTTGATGATTTGCTTCCAGAGGTTGAAGGAATTCCGCGGATGCAGCCCACGGCTGTCCTTGATGATGGCCTTGTCCGGGTTTCCGGCCCAATGCACTTCAGATAGCGTTTCCGGGCGGTACCAGATAATGCTGTTGTTGTTTCCCAAGGAATGGTAGATAACCCCTGAAATGTCCTCGCAAAGCTCCTTTGAATCGCCTACGAAGTTTATCAGCTTATCGGTGTAAAAAGTCGTATCATTACTATATGCTCGCAGCTTTTCAGAAAGCACAACGACATTTTCGTCCGAAGGTGCCAGTCCGTTCTTGAAAACCTGCCCGCTGATCAGCAGCGACACGCCGGCCGCGTTGCAAAGCCGGAGCAATTCCGGATTTACGCTGATGATCTTAAAAGATTCCATCAATGGCGGCAGTTCGCTGGCATTGAGCTTTTCAAGCGCGATATTGGTGCGGCGTGCCAGGTCGTATTCTTCGTTCGATTGGCGTACATCGATCTGTGACGTAATGAATTGTCCCTGCAACTGAGCCGCAAGGCGTATTTCAGGCGTGAGGTTTTTTGGTGAATAGTGGTGGCAAGCGATCAATCCCCAGAGCCTTCCACGGTGAATCAGCGAAATGGTCATCGTAGCGCCCACACCCATATTCTGAAGGTATTCCACATGTATCGGTGAGGTGCTTCGCAAAATCGACAGGCTCAGGTCTAGATTTTTGTCTGTTCCTTCATCAATGGTAAAAATGGGTACCGGCGTATAATTGATATCGACGATGAGCCGCAGCAGGTTTTTGAGGTAAAGTTCGCGCGCCTGCACCGGGATGTCTGTGTGTGGATAATGCAGTCCGAGGAAAGGTTCGATATTGTCAGCGCAGGCCTCTGCGAAAACTTCGCCGTTGTATTCCTTATCAAATCGGTACACCATGACGCGGTCATAACCTGTGATGTCGCGTGTGCCCTGTGCAATCAGCTGACAGAGCTCCCGAAGTGTGGACGTATTGTTCATGTACGACAAGAACAACGCGGTCTGGTTGTACACGTCAGAAACATCGTTGAGGGTGTGGGTATCCGGTTCGGCTTCCAGCACGTAATTCTCGCCGCTGATGTGCAAGGTGCATTGAAAGTCCCGTTGGCAAAGCGTAATTTTTAAAATGGAGGTCTTTGTAGCTGCAAAATTCCCAAGGTACCGCTTCAACTGTGTATCGGCCTGCGCTCCGAAAACATCAAGGAACACCTTGCCGAGCAATTGCTCATGCGAAATCCCAATGAATTCGTTGACGTTGGCACTGCAAAAATTGATTTTTAAATCGTCGGTTCCGAAGGCAATCATGAAGCCGTGCGGCTGGATGCTGCCCGGAATGTGTATCGGCTCGTGCTCGCAATTGGTCAGGTTGACGATGTCGTGGTTAACAATATCCTTAATCTTCATCGCCGGAATGTTTTTTCAGGTGATCATAAATCGCAGTGAATGCATAATCGGCACCGCTGATAATTTCATCCCCGTGACCATGCTGCGCTTCAAAGGCGGTGAGGGCGTTGAGGAATTGCTTCCATAAACCACCGGTTTTATTTCCGTAACCCGAGAAATACCGTACGCCTTCTTCCTGATAGCCCAGGTTCTGCTGGATATTTTTGAGGATGTAACGACCGCCGAGTACAGAACCTTCGACAACATACATCATCCCAAAAGCGAAAGCGACAGAATCAATCTCTAGGGAGAAAGGCGATGGATACGCTTGCTGGGCAGCGCCCAGAAAGTCCAGATCAGCGGCAATCCAGGGGATCTTTTGTCGTTCAGCAATATCAGGAATAACCTCTGCCAACATTGGGAAAAGCGTCGACTCGGTTTGTTGGATCACGGCACCCATCAGTTGCAGGTAACGTGTGTAGGATGCTTTGGTGATGTTGGGAGAGGTCACCGACTTCGATACGGGAAGTGCCTCAAGGCGGTTATGGGAATCGGCAGTGTGTGTTCGCAACTGCTGTATAAAAATGTCGGCGCGGGTCATTTCCTGCACACTCGCATGATCATTGGCCATCTGTACGGATTAATTTTGATATTTAAAACCGGAAAGTGTGGGATTGAAGGTATTCCAGTTTATTTGCAGTGTAAAATCGATTGACTTCCGGAAGTCATCGTAAGAACTTAGTTTGGGCAGGTAGAAATTAGCCCCGAGTTCGTGGCTGCGGGCTACGTTCTTGTCATCATTTGAAGTGGAAAAAATCACAATCGGGATATTTTTATAATGGTTGTGATTTTTAAGCTCTTTAAGCACCTCAAACCCATTTTTCCCGGGCATATTCAAATCCAGGAAAATAATCTGTGGTGATGGCGGCGGGTTTTCAAGGTCCCTGAGCAACTCTTCCGGTTTACTCTGCATGACCACGTCAATCGGGCGGCCAAGTGTCTTCACGACATCCCTGAACAGCTCCAAATCGTCCTGGTCATCATCAGTATAAAATATCGTCAATGCGCTGCTCATAATTGTTCTTAATTTAAAAGGCGATCTCAAAGTTATGGATTTTATGGCGTACAAAACGCATATATTTCTCTAAAACTATGCTAAAAAACACTTTTGAAAGAAAAATCCGAACTTATAAACTGCCTTGATTTATCCGGAGTTAATGGTTTGCGCTGACACGCCAAATTACATTCCCGGAATCGTCGTTGACCAGTAGGGAGCCATCTTTCATCACCGTAACATCGACCGGGCGACCGTATACTTCAGCTTCAGAAGCATTGGCGACGAAGCCGGTCAGGAAATCCTTTGGCGGTCCGGAGGGCCTGCCATTCTCAAACGGGATGAATATCACTTTGTAGCCCGTAATTTTCGAACGATTCCAGGAGCCGTGCTGCCCTGCAAAAATGCCGTTACGGTATTTTGGGGGATACGCGGCCTTGTTATAAAATGCCATGCCCAGCGTGGCGGTGTGTGCGCCTACGGCCACATCAGGAACCAGCGTACGTTCGTTGCGTCCTGCCGTAGCGCCCTTCATACGGGGGTCGGGGATGTCACCGAAATAGGTGTAGGGCCAGCCGTAAAAACCGTTCTCGGTCACGCTGGTGACGTAGTCCGGAACAAGGTCGTCACCCAACTCATCGCGCTCATTCACTGCAGTCCAGAGTTGCCCGTTTACAGGATTCCAGTCCATGCCGACAGGGTTACGCAACCCTGACGCGTAGACTTTTTCGCCACTGCCGTCCGGATTGACTTCGAGGATGTTGGCGCGTCGCGTTTCGTGTTCGATGCCATGCTCGGCCACATTGCTGCCCGACCCTACGGAGATGTAAATCTTGCTCCCGTCAGCCTTTGCGATGAGGTTCCTTGTCCAGTGGTTGTTGTAACCACCTGCGGGCAGGCTGACAATTTTTTCGGCTTTGGACGCTAGTTTCAGCTCACCTGCTGTATACGGATACCTATACAGCCCGTCCGTGTTGGCGATGTAGAAATAGCTGCCCAGGATCAGCATGCCGTAAGGCCGGTTGAGGCCTTCAATGAACACTTCGCGGGTTTCAAATTTACCATCTTGATCCTTGTCGCGAAATACGGTGATGCGGTCAGCACTGCTCATGGTACCGCTTTCGGCTACAAATACGTCGTTATTGGGCCCTATATAAGTATTTCTTGGATTTTTAAGTTGGTCTGCAAAACGCGTCACCGTAAATCCTTCCGGCGCAACGGGCGTTTGTCCCTGGGGCCAGTCGACCATTTTACTGCGTACGGCTTTCGATTCGGTGGCATAGGGCGGTGGCAGCACAAGGTCGCCTATTGCAGTTTTGACAACGTGGTCCGGTGTTTTTGCAAGCGCCTCTTTTTCCGATTTTCTGACCTGGCCGTTGCAAGACAGGACCATTAACGCAAATACAGCGCACAAGTATCGCATTTTCATAGCACGAATTTTTAGTTTACAGCATACAAGTTAAAAAGAATCGTCTCGTTTGCCGGAACGGCGTGGCAAATATTAAGGGTAATTTAACAGGTGCTGATTGCGGTGAGATTTGACGTCCGGAGAAAGGCGCGCCAAAGATCCCGAACCGGAGGCCGAACCCAAAAAGTATTATCAAACCAATTTTTTGGCTTCCAGCGGAATTGAGTATATTTGCAACTTATTCAAAACCAAAAAAAGTGTTACAACTCCACGATAAAACATTCGAGCCATTCATTTCAGCAGAAGAGATCGATTTTGCAATAGCTTCGATGGCCGCGCAGGTAGAAGCTGATTTTGCAGAGGAAACGCCGATATTTTTCGGCGTGCTCAACGGTGCGTTTATGGTCGTTTCCGATTTTATGAAACATTATAAATCGCCATGCGAAGTGAATTTTATCAAGATGGCTTCCTATGAAGGTATGGAATCGACTAATGAAGTAAAGCAGCTTATCGGTATCAACCGCGACCTTACGGGGAAAACCGTGATCGTGATTGAGGACATCGTCGATACCGGAAATACATTGGTCGAGCTGAAAGCCCTTTTTAAAAAGCAAAACGTGGCGCATTTCAAGATTGCCACGCTGTTCTTCAAGCCCGATGCTTACAAACAGGACGTCAAGATCGATTATGTGGGCATGCGTATACCCAATAAATTTATCGTCGGCTACGGCCTCGATTATGACGGCCTCGGACGGAATCTTCCGGAAGTCTACCAGCTCAAGGATTAATCTTAATTACTGAAATCTTACAACCCAATATTACATCTGCAATGATCAACATCATCTTATTCGGAAAACCGGGTGCCGGAAAGGGCACACAGGCTGAATTCCTTAAAGAAAAATACCGTTTAACACATATTTCCACAGGCGATTTGTTCCGCTACAACATCAAAAACCATACGGCGCTTGGCATTGAAGCCAAGTCTTACATCGATCGCGGCGCCCTCGTGCCTGATCAGGTGACAATTAAGATGCTCGAGGATGAAGTGGGAAAACATCCCGATACCAGCGGATTTTTGTTTGACGGATTTCCAAGGAACATCCCGCAGGCAGACGCTTTGGAAAAATTCCTTGAGTCAAAAGGATGGTCCACTACCGCTACGGTTGCGCTCGAAGCCGATGATGAGGTGCTGGTACAGCGTATTTTGGAGCGTGGGAAAACATCGGGCCGGGCCGATGATATGGATGAAAAGGCAATCCGGAACCGGTATGAGGTGTATGGCAACGAAACCGCACCTTTGATCGACTACTACAAAGCAAAAGGAAAATTCCATCCGGTGGACGGGATTGGATCAATTGCAGAGATTACCGCAAGGTTAAGCGCGGTGATTGACAGTTTATAAAAACACACGGCAGCGCCGTAACACACTATGGAAATACTGATTATCCTCTTCCTGATTATCCTCAACGGCGTGTTCTCCATGTCTGAAATCGCATTGATTTCGGCACGAAAAAGCCGTCTGGAAAGCGCAGCGAAGAAAGGGAACAACAGTGCAAAAGCCGCGTTAGACCTGGCCAATTCCCCCAACAAATTCCTTTCGACGGTACAAATCGGGATCACATTGATCGGGATCTTAACGGGTATTTTTTCCGGGGACAAGATCACGACCGATATGCAGTCGTTTGTAGCCGGTTTTCCTGCACTGAAGCCTTACGCGCAATCCATTGCCGTGGGCGTGGTGGTCGTGATACTGACATTTTTTTCGTTGGTGCTCGGGGAATTGCTTCCGAAGCGCATCGGATTGAATTATCCCGAGAAAATTGCGAAATCGGTTGCGATACCCATGAAATACATTTCGGTGGTTACCGCGCCGTTCATCTGGCTGCTGACGATCTCTACGGAGGCCCTGCTGAAGGTTTTGATGATCAAGCCATCCACTGACGGTAAAGTCACTGAGGAGGAAATCAAGGCCATCATCAAGGAGGGAACCGAAGGCGGCGAAGTGCAGGAGATCGAGCACGATATTATGGAGCGGGTGTTTCACATCGGTGACCGAAAGGTGAATTCGCTGATGACCCACCGCAAGTCGGTTGTGTTCCTCCCGTTAAATTCGGACAAGCAGAAAGTCAAGGAGTTGATGCTGAAAGAGCTGCATTCAATTTATCCCGTATATGGTGACAATCATGACGACATTGTCGGGGTGGCTGATCTGAAGAATATTTTCGCGCATTTTGAGGAGGACAATTTCAACCTCGAGCGCATCATGACCGATCCGCCCTACATCATGGAGCAGACGACGGCTTACAAGGCGTTGGAAAATTTCAAGAAAAGCGGTGTGCATTATGCATTCGTTTCTGATGAATATGGCGTGTTTCAGGGCATTATCACATTGAACGACATCCTTGAAGCGCTTGTAGGCGATGCTTCGGACTTTTACAAAGACGATTTCAAGCTGGTGGCCAGGGAAGACGGCTCATGGATGGTCGACGGTTTGTATCCGCTGCATGATTTCCTGACGTACTTTGAGTTGGACGAACTCATCACCGACTATGAAGTGAACACCGTCAGCGGATTAATCATGACCGAGCTGTCGTACATCCCGAAAGAAGGGGAAAGACTGTTTTGGCACCACTATGAGCTTGAGGTGGTCGATATGGACGGCGTTAAGATTGACAAGGTGCTGGTGAAGGAGCGGAAAGAAAAATAGTGTGCGATGAACGGCATGCAGCGTAAAGTGACTAATTGCTGCCCATCGGATACTGAAAACCCAAACTAAAAAATGACAGAAGGAAATTTCGTAGATTACGTAAAAATATATGTCTCCTCAGGAAAGGGCGGACGCGGCTCAACACACCTGCATCGGGAGAAATTCATCGAGAAAGGCGGACCTGACGGCGGTGATGGCGGGCGTGGCGGACACGTCTACATCATTGGTAATAAAGGGCTTTGGACGCTGTTTCACCTAAAATTTGCGAGGCACATCAAGGCGGGGCATGGTGGTGATGGCGGCAGTGACCGCAGTACGGGCGCCGATGGGGAAGACAAATATATCGAGGTGCCGCTGGGTACCGTCGTGCGGGATAAGGATACAAACGAAATCCTGTTTGAAATCACTGAGGACGGCGAGAAAAGAATTGTCGTACAGGGTGGAAAAGGCGGTTTGGGCAACTGGCATTTCCGCAGCTCGACGAACCAGACGCCAAGGTATGCCCAACCGGGATTGCCGTCCGTAGAAGCCGACATCGTGCTTGAGCTTAAGGTGCTCGCCGACGTAGGTTTGGTTGGATTCCCGAATGCGGGAAAGTCGACACTGTTATCCGTGCTGACCTCAGCAAAGCCAAAAATTGCAGATTATCCGTTTACGACACTCAAACCCAACCTTGGGATTGTGGCATACCGTGATTACCAATCGTTTGTGATTGCCGATATTCCGGGGATTATTGAAGGGGCTGCCGAAGGTAAAGGACTGGGACATTATTTCCTGAGGCACATCGAACGCAATTCGACACTGCTTTTCCTGGTGCCTGTGGATACGCCCGACATCAAGGCGGAGTATGACATCCTCGTTAACGAATTGACCAAATACAACCCCGAAATGCTTGACAAGGAACGCATTGTCGTAATTTCCAAATGCGATATGCTGGATGACGAACTCAAGTCAGAACTGAAAACGCAATTGGATCAGGATTTCGGCGACATTCCGTATATGCTGATTTCGTCTGTGGCACAGCAGGGACTGACAGAATTGAAGGACAAGCTATGGCAAATGCTGAATGCCTGATTGCCAGACTATCGGGCATGAGGGATATAATTTGTAACCTAATCGTGTTATAGTATAAAGAGCGAGGGTGAGGTCATCGGTATTTTTACAAAAAAAAACCATGATACATCAACTCAAACCAAGCATTCTCGTCGAAACCCCACTGGGAACCGGACAAGCGATTTTTTTGATCGATTACGGCATGCACCAGAATACCTGCTGGGTTGTGGCCTTGCAAAAAGATGGGGTAATCAAGCATTTTGACTGCAACGACGTCATCCTTTCGACCAATTATACCTATGGTATGAATCTCCGGAAAAATAAATTCGCCGGTAAGGAAAATAAAGAAACGCCTGACACCGATGAACAGCCGGTTCGCTAGCTTTTCGGGACTACTATGGCCCGGAACTGTTTCCCGACACCGAATCGAAATTATAGGAAATATTCAGGAACCCCAGGAAATTCGATTTCTCCACATCGTATTTGATTGTCAGCGGCAGCCAGAGGTTGTCAGTAATGCGCAGGCGCAGGTCGCTGTTGGCCAATATCGTATTTTTCTGCTCGTCAGGAAGCAGGTTTTTAAAAACGTTATCCAGTTCGGCATACACCTTCCATTCAAACAGGCTCTTATTGACGGTTTTTGACTTCAGTAAAACGAAATTGAAGCCCAATGTGCTTCTAAGCGTGGTGCGTTGCATTGGGGTCACCGCCAGCGTGTCGCCGTAAGAAAATGTCGTCCTGATGTCGAGTTCGGCCGGAGCGCGCTTGCCGAAGAGATTCCCTTGTAAGAATACCAATCCCAACCGACCGCTGTTGATTTTCCCCTTGTCATCCGCGACCCCTTTTGCCGAAAGCGTGAGCAATGCCGCTTTACTGATGTCATCATAAGCGTCAGCCAGCAGCCTGCTGGTTTTCACCATGGCCGAATCAAGGGTGTTGTTCAGTTTTGGCAGGAAACCCGGCGGGAATTTGTTGGCTTTTTTATACTGATGTAAAGTGTCTAGTCCCTGCTGGACCTGCATAATCTGCGCAGCGATCTGTGTCGGAGGAATACCCGGAATTTTCGTAATAGAATCGATGTAACGGTTTGTCGCGGCGGTGATGTCGTTGTTGAGGGCGGTGTATGCGTCGGTCAACTGTTTGTATTTGCCGCTTTTGTAGAATTGCGCAATCTTCGTATCGCGCTTGTTGATCACCGCATACGTAAAGCCTCCTGTGAAGCCCGTGTATTTGTAATTTTCGTCGAGGTTCAGGTTAAAATTGAACTGGAAATTGCGGGAAAAGGTTTCCGAGGCAAAGTTCCTGTCGATCAGCAGGCTGGGATCGGCCTCGGCCTTGATTGCGAAAAGCGTCCCGTTGAAAGCGATGCTTTTTTGCGCGCCTGTCAGGTTCTTGGTGGTCATCTGGAAGAAACTGCTCAGCGCATCGAGGTAGTTGCCGGTTTTGAGATGGTCCAGGTCTTTGAGCAGCGTGCCCGATGTGTTCGCAATGTGTTCGATTTTGGCATTTACGGCAGGAAGGGGTGCCTGCGCGCAGCAACTGCACCATCCCATGAGCACCAAAAGGGAAAAATAATATTGTTTCATGGTGATGGCTTTTAAATAACGAAATAAAATATCGCATCGTAAGTGGCAATGCCCGATGTGTAACTGCTGCCCGGCAGTGGGCCCGTGATGAAGACGCCTGTCAGGGACACGTCGGTAGTGCCTCCCGGAGGGTTGCTGCCATGCAACAGTAAGGTGTAACGCCCGGGGGCAAGATCAAAATCGGTGTTAAATCCCAGGTCGCTTTGATAATTCCTGTTGTTTTCCGGATTGTCCAGGCAGGTGATATCGACGCTGAGTCGCAGCGGTGGCAAGCCGTTTTTTACAGTGACGTCAAGGTTAACCATAGTACGTTGTTTTAAGGTTTTGTCAGCATTAAATCGCATTCCAAACTTACGATTCCCATCCACTTCCGCAATGCGTACATTTACCTGATTTTACTTCCGGGTACTAAATTTCGAATGGTTATCGGGTTAAAAAACAGGTAATTATACGTGTACATAGCCAAAGTTTTGTTTTTAGTTTTATCCCGATACCAATACAAAACCATTTCCTATGCAAGCTGACCAAACTACCGAAACCATCGCTGTAATCCTCGCTATTGCAGCATTCGTACTCATTGCACTGATCGGGATGATGACTGATATTCTCAAAGAGACCCCGCATCCGGATAACCCGGGGGCACCGCCATACAGTCTTTCGCGGCTGCAGTTGTTCCTTTGGACCCTGATCATCGCGCCGGTTTTCGCTTTGCATTGGGGAGTGACCGGCGAAGTCACGCTCAACGACACGGGACTGATCCTGCTCGGGATATCCGCCACGGTTATGGTGACTGCTTCGGCCATCAGCGGCGCGCAGCAAAGCACGCAGGCTCCGGCACCTGCAACCACCACTACTGTTGTACAGCAGTCACCTGCAACCAGCATTGCGGCTGATGATGGTACGGTGACTTCCGCACCCACATCCGTCGCTGCTACTACGACAACCGTGACAACGCCGGTAAGCGCGTTCAAAGCCAAATTGCCGAGCAGGCGTTTCTGGGTAGACATCATCATGGATGACAACGGGCAACTGTCGCTGGCACGCCTGCAGCAACTGGTTTTTACGATGATTTACGCGACTGTGTATCTCACGACTTTTTTTGGCGGGGCGATGAAGGCCTATCCGGATTTCCAGGCTAATGCGTACATCCTGATGGGCATTTCAAGCGGATCGTATCTGCTCGGAAAATCGTTGAATAAGTAACCGCATATTCAAAATCCTCTTGTTCTGACAGCGCAAAAACAGGGTGTACCGAACGGTGACAGGGATCGAAGCGTCAACTGCTTCAGCGCACAGCCCGGCCGTTTGCCCGAATCACTCCGGGCACAAATCAGATTGTCATTTGCCAACCCAAACTTTATCGTATCTTCGCGGTCGTTGTAACAAATACAGCCGGACAAAGACTATTAGTCACTAACTTTTCAAAATTTACCAAAATGAAAAAAATTATTTTGTTCTTTCTGCTTGCGCTGTCGGCGTTCCCGATGCGCGCCGACGAAGGAATGTGGTTCCTGATGTTCATTGAGCGACTGAACCACCGCGACATGGAGAAAATGGGACTCCAACTCACCGCTGATGAGATTTACAGCATCAACCACCACAGCCTTAAAGATGCCATCGTGCAATTTAATGGCGGCTGCACCGCGGAGATTGTGTCAAAAGACGGGCTGGTCCTGACAAACCACCACTGTGGATACGATGCGATTGCAGAGCTTTCTACGGCAGAGCAGAATTACCTTAAGAATGGGTTCTGGGCAAAGACCCGCAAGGACGAAATGAAACCGAGCTCACTGTTTGTGCGTTTCTTCGTGCGTATGGACGATGTATCCAAAAGGATTCTGTCCAAACTGAACGACAAAATGACTGAGGCAGAACGCGACAAAGCCATCGCCGCTGAAATCGCCCTGATCGAAAAAGAAAATAACGAAGGCGGAAAATACACGGTTTCGGTACGTTCTTTCTTCCAGGGAAATGAGTTTTATTACTTCGTATACCAGGATTATAAAGACGTTCGTCTGGTAGGCACCCCGCCGGAAAGCGTGGGTAAATTCGGAGGCGATACGGACAACTGGGAATGGCCGCGCCACACAGGGGATTTCTCTATGTTCCGCGTATATGCTGATAAAGATGGGAATCCAGCTGACTACTCCGATAAAAATGTACCACTGCAGCCAAAGCACTACCTGCCTGTGAGCTTAAAAGGCGTTCAGGAAAATGATTTCGCGATGATCCTCGGTTATCCGGGACGTACGAACCGCTGGATGCCGGCGGGCGGTATCGAGCAAAACGTAAAATTTGCTTACCCTGCCTGGGTAGAAGGTGCGAAAACCGGTATGGACCAAATGAAGAAATACATGGATCAGGATGCCTCAATCCGGTTGATGTATGCTTCCAAATACGCCTCGACGGCAAACTACTGGAAGAACCGCCAGGGTATGATTGATGCGCTCTCGAAATTTGGTACGGCAAAAACCAAGGCAGCACAGGAAGCCAAATTCGACAAGTGGGCGAACAAAGCTGAAAACAAGGCAAAATACGGCAATGTCATCGCAAACATCAATAAATATTACGGCATGACCAATGAAAAGGCACGCCATGACAACTACCTGCAGCAATTACTTCGTACGAGCTCTTACGGCACGATTGCCAGAGGGATCGGAAAACAGTTTGAGGCTTACGCCAAAGCCGATGCCAAGGACCGCGCGGAGATGAAGCCCGATATGGTCCTGATGATCGACGAATTCTTCAAAGAAGTGTATATTCCTGCTGAAAAAGACATACTTGCTGCCCAATTGCATTTGTATGCGACCAAATCAGCGGGGTACAAAATCGCTCCGATGGTCGATACACTCGGCGCGGCAAACAACAATGATTTTAAAACGTACGTTACAAGCGCTTTTGAACTTAGCATGTTTTCTTCCAAAGAACGCATGAAGGCATTTCTTGAGGTGCCCAACGCTGCGATGGTAACCGGTGATCCGCTGTATGTGCTGTCAAATGATTTGCTTACGCACCTTGCCGCAAAATCGGATGATATCGCCAAAGCACAGAATGATTACGGTGCGGCGTTCCGCAACCTCGTGGATGGATTGCGGGTGTCTAAAATGGCGCCAATCAAGTATCCGGATGCCAACTCAACGCTGAGGCTGACTTACGGTAAAGTGCGTGCCCTTCCTGCTGACAAGCGCAACGACGCGAAAATCAACAATTATACCACCATGGAAGGTATGATCAAAAAGTACAAGGCAGGGGATGAGGAATTTGACCTTCCGGCACGACTCATGGAGTTAAACAAGAAGAAAGATTTCGGTCAGTATGCTGACAAGGCCGGTTATATGCCGGTAAACTTCCTTACGGACAATGATATTACAGGAGGTAACTCAGGTTCACCAGTGTTAAACGGCAAAGGCGAATTGATCGGGATTGCATTCGACGGAAACATCGAAGCGATGGCCGGCGATGTCATCTTCGACCCAAAATTGCAAAGGACTATCAACGTAGATATTCGCTATGTACTTTGGATTATCGACAAATACGCCGGTGCCAAGCACATTGTGGATGAGATGACGATCGTGAAATAACTAATGGCACAGCCAGATATAAACCGCTTCAGCAATGGAGCGGTTTTTTTTATGGTGCCAAAAGCGGGGCCATCCGCTGAAACCCGCGCAGCGAAGAGGCGAAACAATCGTTTGCCGTCTGAATAATGCAGCAATACGATGCCTTCAAACCCTGTCGCAATATCACTTCCAAATCCGGCATACCGAAACGGACCGCGTAGGGAATGGTAAGGGCGGGAAATCATTAAAAAAACAAAAGCCGCCCCAAATGGGACGGCTTGATTGTATTAAGCTTTACTGCCTATTATTGCTTCACCAGCTTAACCGTTTTTACGTTGTCACCGGCGTTAATCTGCATCAGGTAACCGCCTGCCGGCAGTCCGGACAGATTGATTTGTGCGTGAGGTGTCCCCGGAGCGGCATGCAAGACCCGCTGTCCGATTAAGTTGTAAACTTCAAGGGAATTTATGTTTTGGCTGAAATTGACGCGTAAAATGTCTTTAACGGGGTTTGGTGCTACGGTGAATGTGCTGTTGTCAAATTCCGCCGTACCCAGTGCCACCTGTGTTACAGTTACAGCAAGTCGTTGTGCGGCCATCCTGTTTTCCGTATTCGGGCAGCCATTTACGTTTTCTGACTGCGCGTAGTAGGTGAGTCCATTAACAAGCGGGGTAGTATCAGGCAATTCATTTCCTTCAGTTGGCGCATCCCACCAGCTAATGTTTTCTCCTTCGACTTCAAGCTCTGCCAGTGTATCTCCTGGTTCGAAATCCTGTGCTGTGTCGCCTTGAGGCGTTACGGTAAATGGTTCGATTTCCAATGTAAAAGATTCAATCCCCGGACAGTCATTGCCGGATGCCAGATCCGTGACACGCATGAAGATCACTTCGTGGTCGAACCCCATGTAAGCGCTCAGCATGGCCTCGGGAATAAAGCCTCCGGTATAGTTCATCGCATCGGAATAAGAATGATAGAAAAGCACTTCGTAATTCAAAGGATCCATCCCATTGAGCACCTGTGCTGTGTTTGACGTCAGGTTAAACAAGGCAAAACCATTGTCTGAACAAGCAAACAAGTCGGACGGAACGCCTACCGGCATCATGCCACTGGCAATGGTCGCAGTCGCGGAGATGGTCGCAGGCAGGCTTCCGCATGCACTGATCACCGTTGAGACCTCATAAATCCCGGGACTGTCTTCACAGACGGTGAGTGTGTTCTGGTTTGCATCGGCAATGAGCACACCATTCTTTTTCCACTCATAAACCGGTGTGTCGACCTCAATTCCGTTGGGGCTGAAACGCCACGCCTCATTTGCTGTCTCCCATGGCCCGGTATTCCTGTTCGGAGGGAAAGCCGCGAGCGTGCCGTCCATATTCTGTAACCCGATCAGGCCGCGGCCGCCGTTCCATGAGTCGCAGGCAGTTCTTTTCTTGACGTATACGTCGATGATGTTTGATGATTCATACAGTATTACCTGGCTTGTCTGCAAGTCCGCCGCACCACATTGGAATTGTGGCAACTCATTAAAGTTGACTACGAGGTACCGGTTCGGGGCTTCACCGCCGGTATAATAATTGACATTCTGGACGTCAGGATCGACTACCGTACCGGCATCATTTCCTGTTGTACGTATGTCAGTATCCTGATACACACCGTAAATCGCGTTTTTTATTGGGAAAGAGGTGCTGGGAATCGGGCTGTTGAAATTCCATTCACAAAAATTCCCCTGAACTGGAGGGTTAAAGCTAATAACGCCATTTGTACCGACATAAACGGTACTGTAACTGTCGTTGTAAAAGCAAAAGTTGAATCCCAAAGGGAAAGCGGGACTGTAGACGTCATCGTTCAATGCGTCAATTACCGTGCCGCCGGTAAATGGGTATGGGCTCTGCGCAGCAATCTGCGCCACATCATAACCAGTCGTTTGTTTCAGATTCAGCAGCGACGCAGAAAGCGTGACGCAGGTTTCCGGAGTGCATACGCTGGCAGGCGCATCGAGGTTTAAATGGACCTGGGGGGCGTTTTGCGCAAACGCCATGCTGCCTGCAAACAGCGCAATGCCGCGTAAGTATTTTTTTGCCATGTCTTATTTTTTTTGGCAAATATATGGATATGGTGTTGACAGGAAGAATTTTCGCATCTTAATTTTCACGCAGGATGCCAATCCGGATCCCGGTGGAATGAGACGAAAATTCAGGGGCGTACAAACTCTCAACGGTAGCGATGCCGGTAGCAAAGTCACCGGCATTATTTACCCTGACATCATATTGGAATACATAAGTACCTTTCAGCATTTTGGCAAAGAAGAAATGCGTAGCGGTATCTTTGGTGCTTTTGTAAAAACCGACGCCGTCTTTCCATTCGTATCCCGAAAGCACATCTACGGGTTCGAAACAGGACGCACGCAGGTCCTTCAGATGAATGTATTCGACATCTTCATTTGCGGTTACTACCAGGCGTATGGTCACTAATTCGCCCACCTTAAGCGGATTTTGCGAGGTTATTTTTTGCAGGTCTTTCCCGCTTTGGTTCAGGTACATGGTTTTGATCACGGAAAGTGGCGAATCACTGGCCTTGATTTGGTCAATATCTTCCAGATACTGCCGGTAAAAACCGCCGAAACCCGGAACTTTCGAGTTATTTTCTACAGCCAATGTGGCCATATTCTTACTGATTTCCTCGGGTTTCCAGGTCCTTTTTATGTAACCGGTTTCGGCTTCTTTTTCATTTTCCGAAAGTTCTTCACTGGCGATTTTTTCATCCCCGATGGTAAACACGGTATTATCTTTAATGTCCGTCCAGTCACTGCCATGCATTAAAAGCGCGTAAATGGCTTCGGTAGTTGATTTGGTTGATGGCCAATTGCTGCGCTGTTTGTTTTTGAGCAGCCATACTTTCATCGCATCCGCAGATTTGGTGTCGTCGCTGATTTCAGTGAAGGCTTCGATCAGCAGCGCCTGTGTTTCAACCGGAGACTGGTACCAGTTCCATCCGGGTTTGTTTTCAATCCAGTACATGCCCCAATCCGTATTGTTGGAAGCCGTTTCTTTTAACGAAGCGAGAATCCGCAGGGCATCGGCTTTTTCCTCAAAACGAAACAACACCAGGGCGGCGAGCCCTTTTTCGTATATGGAGTATTCCTGCCAGCTGCCGGCGACGCTTTTAAGATGTAAAGCGATTCGCTTCCTGTATTCGCCCGGCAACGGATGGTCTTTGAGGAAAAAACTGCGCATGTACAGGTAATGCAGCCCGTCATGACAGGCGTGCTGCCTGAAACCGATTCCGGATTCGGCATAAGCAGGATTTTTCAGGAAAGCGGCGTCCGAATACTTAATGGCCTTATCAATAATCGCTTCTGTTTCGGGATTTTGAACGCCCAGCTTTCGCAAATGGCCCAATCCGCTCAGGATGTGGCGTGTGATGTAATCGTCTTCCGGACTGCCGTCAAACCACCCGAATCCACCCGACGGTTTCTGCTTTTCCGAAAGTGTACGTACGGTTTCGGACAGCGCGCTCTGGAGCCTCCGTAAGTCAAAAAGGGCGGAGGGTCGTCTATTGCGGTCGGTTTCTGATATCCCGTCGGCTCCCCACGGAGTTTCGGACAATGCGATGGACTTCAGTGCGTCATTTTTCCCGGGCATCGGAGTGGTTTTTGCCGTGGCTTTCCAGCTTTCAAATACGGCCGCAATCTTCGGATTATCCGAAATGATTTTCGCTGCGATGGCATTGGCATAATATCTCGAAAAGGCCTGCTCTGCACAATCGTGTTCGTATTCCATCAGGTACGGCAGCGATTGTATGGCCAGCCACGCCGGATTGGAAGTGTATTCCACCGTAAGGCTGTGCTGACGCGCCGCACCGGAAAAGTAGTTTTTGAGATTTCCGAGCGTATAGGTTCTGGCCGAGTTTTCCCTGACCCACAGCGGCAACGATTCGGTTACGAGAATCGCGTTGGGCAGCACCGCAATCGCATTCTCTTCGCCGTCAGAAAAATCGCCGGCTTTTGCGACCACCTTATATTGCAAGGACTGGATCCCTGAAGGCACCGTTATCTTCCACCTCACGGCTGTGTCGGCCATCGGGGTCACGGTGAAATTCCGGCCGCTTTCCGTATTCTCGGCTATCGCATCAATGGATTTCATCGTTGACGCATCATACAGCATTAGTATCGCAAGTCCGGATTTGGGTGTGTTGCTGAGATTGGTAATCCTCGCAACGACTTCCACGGTGTCTTTCTCCCTGAAAAATCTCGGAAAGTTGGGTGTAATCATCAGCTCTTTCTGGGTGGTGATGTTCTCCTCAAACTGCCCTGTGACGCCGTCCCTGTTGTGCGCCAGCATCCTGAACCGCCATTCCGTAAGCGCTTCGGGGGCCGTGAAACGGAGGGTTAGTTTTCCATCAGGGCCAGTAGTCAGGTGGGGGAAGAAGAAAGCCGTTTCTTTCAGGTTTTTGCGCGCAGTAACCTGTTTTACGACGGCAATATTATTTTTAGTCGTAATGACGATCACGCCGCGGCTTCCCCGGTTTCCGTAGAGGGCAGTCGCGGCGGCATCCTTAAGTACCGTGATGGAATCAATGTCGTTCTGGTTCAGACTCCGGAAACCCTTTTCATCAATGGCAACACCATCAACTATAAACAAAGGTTCCGATCCGTCAATCGAGCCTGTGCCACGCAGGATAATCTCTGTGTCAGACCCAGGCTGTCCGCTTCCGGAGGTCACGTTGAGACCCGATACACGCCCCTGCAGATGCTGCAGCACCGATGCATTGGCTCGTTCCTCCAATACTGCAATCGCTGACGCATTGCCTCGTTTGGTAATGGCGCGGTAACCGGTGTTGATTTCAACGGTATCAAGTTCCGTAGTATGCAGTGTTATATTGATTTCGGGAGCTTCGGCCACGACGGCCTGCGGTGTAAAGCCGGCAAGATCAAATTCGAGTGATTCCCCGGGCGCAGCTTCTATTTCATAGTAGCCCTCCAGATCAGTTTGCGTGCTGCGGATAGTGCCTTTTACAGTAACTTTTACCCCCGGCAAAGGATAATTCTGGTCTGTTACTGTGCCGCGTATCCACGTAACTCCTTTAGGCTTTTTGGCTTTTTTTGTGATTTGAGCACGGTATAGCGACGGGTCGGGTTTGTCATTGTTGATATCGAACCCAAACCAAATCAGGTCAGTTTTTTCCGGCTTGTTGCCGAACCGTGGCATGTAATCGTTGAGATTCCTCAAACTGAAAAACTCGGTTGCAAATCCAAGCTGGAACATTTCCGAGGCTTCATTCTGGTCTTCACCAAAGTCAAAAGAATTCCAGTCGCTGCGGCGGAAGGCATCAAGCGAACGGTCAAACATGGTCGCCAGGATTTCCGACTGACCGGGATCATCACCGGCTTTGATCGTGAAAGTCCAGTTCTCCGTCATTCCGGGTTGTATTTTGGATCTAAAGCTGTCTACCGTAAAGACCATCTTAGGACTTGTTGCGGGCAGATCCACCTTCTTCTCAAAATGGTATGGCAGATTGTCAAAAACACATTCAAACAGTATGATCACATTGTCCCTGAACGCTGTATTGACGGGGATTTTGACCTGGGTTTGATGCTGCTGCAACGCGACATCATTGTCAAAATATTTTTGACTGTCATAAAATCCCCCGATGTTGACAAACAGTTCGGACACCGGAGAGGAAAGGCGAAACAGGACAAATCCATCCTTTTTCGGATCCTTATTGATTTGGGCTATTGAAAGAAGCCGGGACGGATCGATGGGCAAATCATTTTGCTTCAAAACGAAAGAAGCGCTGTTGCCGGCGGTGTTGTGGTTTGCGTCTTCTGCCGAAAATACGAGCCGGTAATGGCCCGGCGTGAATCCCGACAGGAAGTCGGTCGCAATCAAAGGCTGCGCCGCGGTATTCATTTTTTTTGAGAACACCAACGTTCCCGCCTCGTCACCTATCGGTTTGTCGTCGGAGACATATGGTTCATACGGGAAAAGCCTCCCGAATTCCGATTCGCTGAACCCTTGTATTTCCGGAACGGGAAATAGCCTGTTTTTGAACTTGTCGCTGTCCGGTTTTATAAAAAACACCTGTATTGTACCATCGACCGGGATCGTATAGTTATTCAGGTTGGTCGCGTTTATGGCAATTGCGCTTTTTTCACCCATGACCACCATCGCAGGGACCTTCATGTTGATTCTCAGCGATTTTTTCCCTGCCCGGACGATCATGCTGGCCGCCTGCGTCTCCCCGTTCAGGTCGGTGATTTCGGCATGAATCTGATAAGACAAGATTTCCTGACCATTTGCTTTAGCCTCGGGCAGCGTAGTAAAATCAATTTTGAATTTACCGTCCTGATCAGTGGTTGTCCGGCCTTCGGCATGATTAAGGGAATTTTCAATGCCACAATTTGCGCAATCTATGGTGTATTTCACCTGTGAATTGGTCATGGCACTTCCGTCAAAGGCATGGCATACGCCTCGAACAATCACCTCCTGTTCCAGTCCGATGTTTTCAGAGATGCGCTCGAAAGACACTTCAAAATGAGGCCTCCTGTATTCCTCAACCTGGAAACTGACACGCTCGCCATCAAAATCAGTGTGATCCCAAAAGGGGTGTCCGCCTTTATTTTTGTTGTAACCGGGATCATCAGCAGCGTTTCGAGGCGGACCGATGACAATCGCAAATGCGCCGGTAAGCGTGTTTTCAGGGATAGTAAATTCACCTGAAAGAGATCCGAATCCATTGGTACGCACATCGAATTGCTTTAGGACATCGCCTTGCGGGTCAGTTATGGTAACACTAAAACTGGTAAAGCCGACGGCGCTGGTCCGTTGGTCCAGTTGGGTAATGGCAATCGCTTTATAGAAAACGGTCTGTCCGGGGCGGTATATGGCCCTGTCAGTGTAAATGTTTAGCTGTGTCTCAAATTCATATTCCTCATCTTCGGCAGCAACGCCGGTGTAGGCCTCGTAGGTGTCATAACCCGTATAAGGATAGCGGTAAATCGGGAGGGTATCGCCCTGTATTGAAAATTGAACGCTGGGCTGGTAGGTATCCGATGTTCCTACAGCAGCATAACCGTTCCTGTCGGTTTTTACCGAAACGCCATCATGATTTACGACGGCGCCTTCTACCGGCTGTCCGGTTCGTCGGTTTTTTATCTGGTACAAGGTCGTTTTTTGATGTGTGGAATAGCCCGCGCTGAGGTCGGTAGCCACGACAACATCCGCATCGAAAGCTTTATTGTTATCGCTATTGCCGTCACTTTCAAAGTAGGCGAGATAGATGCCTTTGCTGATTTTTGGCAGCAGCAGTTCCGTGGTGTAGTCGAAATGATCGTGTTTGTCGGGCAGGGCATAATCGCGCGCGGCAATGGGCGCGGTCTTCCTGATTCTCGCAATAAGGCTGTCCCGGTTTTTTGCAGATGATAATTTTTTTGCGGTGGTGTGGTCGATTTTGTGGTAGGACACCGAGATGTGGCTGACGTTTTTGAAATTGACAAATGCGCGCGCGTTCTGGTCAGGGTAAATGAATTTTTCAAGTGTTACGGTCAGCATCCGCGACCGGATTGAGGATTGTAACGCCAGCGCAGACCGCCAGGCGTTCGACCTGTTTTTGACTGCCAGGATGCTGTCGCAGGTTTTGGCAGATTTGATGAGGTAATCCGCTGCGGTCTGTTTCGATGCTTTCTCTTGGAAATAATAGGCCTTTAAAAGTTGGATCTGTTGGGTCAGTGACGTGTCAGTGCTTATTTTTTCAAGACGTTCCAAAGCCCTGAGGTAGTCATTGTCGCGCGGACTGTGCATGCCCAGGAGCGTAATGCGGTACAGTTGTTTTTCTGCGGAAGCGCCATGATCTTCAAGCGCCTTCATTTGATCTAATAGGGTTAGCGCGTCTGTCGTGGTCACCTTTGAAAAATCAGCGGCCAGAAATCCGGCGGTATCCGTAAAAAGCAGGCGGCCTGTCTGCGTATCTGTGGAAGCGATAAATACGCCAGCCGAGAGGAATTCAATGTATTCTTTCAGCAGGTAGTCATACAGTGTTTCGCGCCTGGACTGTTCAACCGAAATGAAGTCGAAAACAGCCTCATATGCCAGCAACGGCGTCGCATTTAAAACCGTTTTGTCTGCAATTGATTTTTCAAAAGCCTGTTTGATTTCCCTTGTGAAATCTGCAGTGCTCCAGGTCAGGAAATCCGGTTCCCCGCTGACAGCGTCGCGCCCGTAAATCCTGTAGTTGTTTCTCCTCAGGTACTTGTCGAGGCATTTTGCGTACACCATCTGGAGCAGCGCTTTTGAGGGAGGGGAGAGCCGGGCGATGTGCGTGTGGAGTGAAGTGATGATTTTTGATTGCGCGTTTTCGTCCAGCCTGAGCATGTATTTTGACTGGTAAAAGAAGCATTTGATGATTTGAGCCTCATTTTTCTGAGAAGTCGCTTTGACGGAAATTCGGTCGACCGCCTCTGAAGCCGACCTGATCCTGTCCTGTTCCTCGAGCCTGACGATCTTTTCCCAAGCCCTGTCGAAATGCTGCGGAAAAACCGCCGACGGACATATGAAAAGCAGTACGAAAAGTAGTTTTTTCATGTTTTTGGGTTTTGAAAAGTAAAGCATCTGGGGTCCGGAAGCAGGGATTTCCAACCCTATTAAATTTTCATGAAGATAATGAATTTGTGTTATATAACGCCTGCAGCCATATCGAAGCCCGGCTATTTTAAGTTTTTTTTCTCTTTAAAAATACTACCTTTGCGCCATATCCGGCAACTGCAATGACAAAGAAACTTTTTGTGTTTTTTATTTTTATGATGTGTGGGTCTGTATTTGCGCAGAAAACACCGCTCAGGACAAAGGATTTGCAGCAGCTTCCTGCCGGAAATACAGTCACCCGGACTCCGGGGAACACCCAAAGCACCGCCGACAATGCGCCGAAAGCCACCATTGATATGTATAAGGTTATTACGGCGGATCGCGATACCACTTATATCGATACGTCGCTGACCATCTACAAAGATTATATTTTCAATTATCTCAGGAAGGACAATTTCGGGTTGCTGCCGTTTGCGAACGACGGGCAGACCTACAACACACTGCAGTACAGCCTGAGGACTTTTTCTCCTTATCCGGAATTTGGCTTCCGGGCAAAGCACTTCAATTATCTGGAAGTAGGGGATATGCGTTATTTTTCGGTGCCGACACCGCTGACCGAACTGTACTTCAAAACAGTCCAGGAGCAGGGGCAGTCGCTCGACGCCTTCATTACGCTCAATACCCATGAGCGGCTTAATTTCTCTATCGCATATAAGGGATTGCGGTCTTTGGGCAAATACGTAAATCAACTGGCTAGTACAGGGAATTTCAGGTTTACGACCAATTATATCACCAAAAGCGGACGGTACCGCCTGAATGCCCATTTCACGGGACAGGACTTGCTGAACCAGGAAAATGGCGGCATTACCGACACCGGGGACTTTGAAAGCGGCAATGACGACTTCAAGGACCGCGCCAGGCTCGAGGTATACCTTCAGGATGCTGAATCGTTCCTTAAAGGCAACCGTTATTTCGTGGACCATGCGTTCAGGGTCAATGCCAATGACAATCAAAACAACCTGTACCTGACCCATCAGTTCAATTTTGAGAATAAGATTTTTGAATTCAGGGAGTTGACGCTGAGTGGTCGTTTCGGTCAATCGTATGTTGCCGGCAATATCAACGATAAGACCAGTTATGACCGTATGTATAATAAGGTAGGCGCAATTTACGAAAACAAGACGTTGGGCCAGATCGGTTTTTATGTAGATGATTTCAATTACAATTATCATTACAATACAATTATCGTAAACAGTTCAGGCGTGGTGCCGTCGCGGTTGAAAGATGGCATTAACACGTTTGGGGCACAGTATGCTTACCGCACGAAAAGCTGGAATGGAAAGGCGCTGTATTCCAATTCGATTACGAGCCAGGGTCTTTCGAACATCGATATTTCGCTAAGCTGGAAGCCCGATGATTATAATGTGATTTCATTCCAGGTCCAGAAAATGAACAAGCTGCCGGATCTCAATTATAATCTGTACCAGAGCAGCTATATTGCCTACAACTGGAGTAACGATTTCAAGACCGAAAAAATCAACAATCTCATTGTAAAGGCTGATACGCAGTGGGCGGCTGCCGAATTGCAGCTGTCAGTCTTCAAGGATCAACTGTTTTACAGCAATGACAGTGCCGATCCGGAAGTGCTGCTTGTGACGCCGAAACAATACAGCGGTACGATCAACTACCTGTCGCTGAAGGTATCGAAAGAAGTCAAATACGGGAAACTGGCTTTGGATAACACCCTGCTGTACCAGAAAACAGCCCAGGATGACGATGTCCTGAATGTCCCGCAATTCGTGACGCGCAACACCTTATATTATAGCGACTACTTTTTTAAAAAGGCGATGTTCGTGCAAACGGGTGTTACATTCAGTTACTTCACCAAATATTTTGCTAACGACTACAATCCGGTGTTGGGCGAATTTTATGTACAGCAACAAAAAGAGATTGGGAACTTTCCTGTAGTGGACTTCTTTGTGAACGCGCGCGTGCGCCAAACCCGTATTTATCTTAAAGCCGAACACTTCAACTCGGCAATGACGGGTAATAATTTTTACTCGGCCCCAAATTATCCTTACCGCGACTTCGTGGTGCGGTTCGGATTGGTATGGAATTTCTTCCAGTAAATTCAATTTATCGTCACACCAGTCAATGATGACCTGGCGGAAAGAGGCTTTTGGATTTTTCCATAGCCCTCACTTTTTGCAATGCTTATCGACCAGCCTGCGCCGCATTCCTGATGCGAACGCGAAGCGCCCCTGCCGCATTAGTTTGTGTTATTTTGAAAAAATTTAACGCTAAACCAAGTTTTTGTAACTTTTTTCAACACGAAAACGTTGTAGTTTAACAAATTACTGTAGTTAGTCTGTCAAATTGTTTCAAAATTCAGTAGATTTAGCAGATTATATGAATGTCTTCTAATATATAAACGAAAACTATTACTATTTACCAATATTACTGGTTAAAAATATTAAGGGATGTTATTTTTTTATATTTGTAGTCTTGAAAAATCTAAAATCTAAATCAAAAGTTATGCAACGAATTTTACTACTATTCGAAAATGGCAGTACTTATCCTAAAAGGATAAAATTATTGCTGGCCGTGTTGCTGCTGTGTGTCGCGAATTTCGTGACTGCGCAGTCAAACGGTATTTATGAAAGTTATGCGATCCTAAGTATCAACGGTGGTGCCAATGCCTACTATGATATGAATGCGGCAACCGCTAATCCTGATTTTCAAGGGGCAAACCTCGGAACATTTACACTTGGCACGAATTCCCTGGTGGTGAAAGGAGGTCAGAATAAGACTTTCAAATGCAGTGGGGGCGACATTACCAACGGTCACCTGAGGTGGCGCGTCTGGTTGACCAGTGCAGGCGCTTCGGGTACATTCAATACAGAGAATTACGGATTCGTATCCAATGATGGCGGTGGTTGTGGGGGAAACCAGACATGGGAAGGTACCGGCGGTACAACAAACATCATTGCAGGAAGAGTTCCCGGTAATTATACTTTGGAAGTTTATTCTGATGCAGATGGCGTACCGGGAACCGTTTTTTCAAGTAACGGCGGTAATAATTATAAGGCCACCTTTACAGTACAGGCTGATCCCGCTTTACCGGTATTGGTCTCTTCAACTACCGGACTCACTACTTTGACAGGTTATGCTACATTAAAGGCCGCTTTTGATGCGGTGAATGCAGGAACACACACAGGAGTTATTTCCATATATATAGGAGGGAATACAACCGAGGCAGCGATTGCGTCATTAAATGCCAGCGGTTCAGGTTCCGCCTCTTATACGTCAATGAGTATTGTTCCTGTGGGAGGCGGCGCACGTACCATTACGGGCTCTATGGCTACTGAACTGATTTTGTTCAATGGTGCCGATAATGTAACGGTTGATGGTTTGAATACCGGGGGTAACTCACTTACGATTTCAAACACCAGTATCGCGGCTACTTCGGGGACCAGTACCCTGAAATTTATTGGTGGTGCCACTTCGAATACCATTACAAATTGTAATGTATTGGGTTCAGCCACGATGTCGGTTGTTACAAACGGTGGGACGATCTTTTTCAGTACCGATGGTATCACGGCAAACGGAAACGACAACAACACCATTTCAAATTGTAATATCGGGCCTGCGGGAGGTAACCTGCCTTCTAAAGCAATATACGGAAACGGTTCAACGACCACCACGGCAATTGGGAACAGTGGTATCGTAATCACCAACAACAATATTTTTGACTTCTTTGCTCCCGCTGTTACGAGTGCAGGTATTAACGTTTCGGGAGGGTGTAATACCTGGAGTATTACCAATAACAGGTTTTACCAGACCGGCACCCGCACCTGGACCGCCGGCGCGCAGCATTCCCCGATCTGGATATCGGCAACGACGGCCACAAGCGGTGCCCAGACCTTTACCATTACAGGAAACATCATTGGATATGCGTCAAATACGCAAACAGGTACTTACACTTTAACAGGTGCCGGTAGCAGTGCGCGTTTTTGGGGTATCCATTTCAACGGAATTTCAACAGGTGCTGCAACTACGATTTCAAACAACACTGTTGCTGCTGTAAGCATGACCGGGGTTACATCTTCAGGCTCAGGTACCAGCAGCCCGTTCATGGGAATTTTTTTCCAGGAAGGTAACGGGTTAACGAATGGTAATACTATAGGAAGTCAGTCGGCCACAGGATCACTGGTGTTCTCTACTACTACAACCGGTGCGACCGATGCATACGGTATTTTTAACTTTACGTCAAATACATGGACTTCAAGCAATAATAATATCGGGGGTATTTCTGTAACCAACCTTGGTGCTTCGGGAACTTTTATAGTTTACGGTATCAGGGCCTTTACTGGAACTACGGTATTGTGGACTGCCGCGGGCAATAACATTGGTGGAACGGTAGCCAATTCAATACAGCTGAATGCTACAGGAGCTTCATCTCAGGTAGTAGGGATGTTTACGAGTAACGCGCCTTCATTGCTCACTGGCAATACTATCAGGAACCTTACCAGTAATATTGGTACGGGTACAGGGACGGCTGCTTCGGTGATTGGAATTCTTACTACAGCGAGCAGTGCCAGCGGCACACTTTCACAGAATAGCATTTTCAACCTCACAAACACCAATGCCAGCGCAGCGTCCACGGTGACAGGTATACAATATGGAGGGACCACAACCGGAATAATTGAGAGGAATTTGATTTATGGTCTTACTGCCGCCACAAATGCGGCTACTGCGGAAATCAACGGAATCCGGGTAGGAAGCGGTACCAGCGTTTATAAGAATAACATGATTGCCATCGGGGATGGGATTGCCAATGCGATCCAGGTTAACGGGATTAATGAGCCTGCAGGAACCGATAGTTTCTTTAATAACAGTGTTTATATCGGGGGCGCCCCAACTGCCGGAACTGCAAACTCATTTGCGTTCAACAGTTCGGTTACCACAAATACCAGGTCGTTCAGGGATAACATTTTTGTAAACAACCGGTCAAACAACGGAGCGACCGGGAAGAACTACATCGTAAGGGTAGGAGGCACCGCTGCAAACCCAGCAGGATTAACAATCAATAATAACATTTATAATGCTACGGGCACCGGTGCGGTGTTTGGATTGTTCAATGCGCTGGACGTGATTTCGCTGCCCGCGTGGAGAACAGCAGTAGGGCAGGATGCCGACAGCTTCGACACCGATCCGAAGTTTGTAGCGCCTGCGAACGCAATACCTAATCTGCATATCAACCCGGCGGTTGCATCCGCTGCTGAAGCAAACGGGTTCCTTATTGCGTCTGTTACGGATGATTTTGACGGACAAACACGCTCCGGCCTGACACCAACCGATATTGGTGCCGACGCCGGCAACTTTACAGGATTGGATCTTGCCGCTCCGGTCATAAGCTATACAACTCTTAGCAACGATGTAGTAAATACTACCAGGGCATTCACAAATGTTACCATTACCGATGTAACCGGTGTTAATGTAACCCCGGGCACTAAGCCGCGTTTGTATTACAAAAAGTCAGCCGATGCGAATGACCTTACAGGGTGGAAATTTGTGGAAGCCAATGGGACGACCTCTCCATTTGATTTTACAATCGATTATTCATTACTGAATGCAGGTTCGGTTTCCGTCAATGATGTAATTCAGTATTTCGTGGTGGCCCAGGACACGGCGGGACCGAATGTCGGTATCAACTCAGGCACATTCAATACCCCGGCCACGAGTGTTGCGCTTGCTTCGGGACAGTTCCCGATTACCGGTACAATCAATTCTTATAGCGTATTGACTGCGCTCAGTGGGATAAAGACGGTTTGTCCTTCCGGGTGTGATTATCCAACGCTGACTGTAGCAGGCGGTGCCTTTTCGGCTGTCAATAGCAGTATCGTTACCGGAAATGTCACGTTACAGATTGCAGGTGACCTTACTGCGGAAACGGGCGCGGTTACCTTAAATGAATTTGCTGCCCCTTATAGCGTCACAATCAAACCCGTCGGAAGCGCCCGTGCTATTTCCGGAACCTCTTCGACGACATTGATTATGTTATTTGGCGCCGACAATGTGATCATTGACGGCTCGCTTGGAAGCACAGCCAACACCATATGCCCTGCAAGTTCGGCTACGAGAGATCTTACCATTACGAATACGAACTCAAGCACTACATCAGGGGTTATCGGAATAACAAACAACGGAACCAATGGCGCCTCAAATAACACGATTAAGAACTGTAATATTGTTGGGAATTCCAACACGACTACCCGTACCGGTATCGGATCGGTTAATACTGGGGCTACCGGAGGGAATAATAACAACTCCTTTATCAATAATAATCTATCCAAATCACTATTTGGTATTTCTGTACAGGGTTTGAGTGCTGTAGCCAAAAATTCAGGGACTACAATAAACCAGAATGTTATTGCGACTGCATCACCAAACAATGTTCAGATTGGCGGTATCTTTGTAGGATTTGAAACCGGTGACACGATTTCAGGCAATACGGTTTCAGGAATTAATTCCGCTACAGACGCGTTTGGAATTTCCCTCGGGTTGAATTCGTGGCTTGCTACTACCACTACGGGAAGCGAAGTGGTAAACACGACTATCAGTAATAATATTATCGGGACCGTTCAAAATACGGGAACCAATAGTTCTGCCGGTATTCTTGTAGGCCCTGCGGCATCGGGAACAAACCGGATTATAAATAATGAGGTCTACGGCGTTATCGGAAATGCCACTGTTGGCGACATCACTACGGGTATTTTTGTGATCCCGGCCACTGGTTCTTCCCTTCAGGTATATCACAATACCGTTTCCATGACGGGAGACAGAGGTACCGGAACTACCGGTTCAAGTCTGGCCTTAGCCGTTGGAGGTGCAGATACGGCGATTGATATCAGAAACAATATTTTTGTGAATAAGCAGACAACTGTAGCCGCTGGAAAATCCTATGCTATCGGTTTTGGATATTCGACGTTTGCTAATCTTACCTCGAACAATAACAATTTCTTTACATCGGGAGCAAATGCTAATTTCGCTGTAACTTCTGCATTAAACACAGGTACGGACCGGACAAGTTTGGCCAATTTGCAGGCAGCCACCGGAAAAGACGCGGCGTCATTAAATATTAATGCGGTGTTTACTTCCTCGAATGATCTGAGGCCTGCTGCAAATCTGACCAATGTACCGCTAACCAATGCCGGTGCGGATCTAAGTGCGGTTGTGCCCTCAGATATCGATTGCGCTGCCAGGAGTACCACCCCAAGCTTAGGATTTAAGGAATTTTCTGTAGATGTCTGCTCCGGTGCCAATGCAGGTACCGCGTCCGCAGCCCTGTCCATTATTTGTGGTTCCGGTTCAACGACCATTTCATCAGCCGGATATTCAACAGGATTGAATACAACATACTTGTGGCAATCATCCGTAGATGCTGCATTTACGACTCCTGTCGATATAGGAGTTGCCTCTGCCAATTACAGCAGTTTGAATACGGGTACCATCACTTCAACGACATATTATCGTTTGGTTGTTGAATGTACAGCAGTGCCTGTAACCAACATTTCAAATGTTGTTACGGTAACGGTCAACACGGTGCCTGTGGTGAACGTAACCCCGCCATCAGCAACAATTTGTTCAGGCGGAACGGTAAACCTTGTGGCCAACGGAGCAACAACATACAGCTGGTCTCCGGGTACAGGACTTGATGCCACAACAGGGGCGTCAGTCAATGCAAATCCAACAGTTACTACCACCTATACGGTTATTGGTACGACCAATGGATGCGCTTCTGCACCTGTAAATGTAACTGTCACGGTAAATCCTGTTCCTCTAACCCCTGTTGCAGGGTCAAACACCCCGGTTTGTGAAGGAGGTACTTTAAATTTAACCTCTTCGATAGTAACGTTGCCGGGTTATACAATGAACGGAAATAGTGGCGTAAGTTTCATAGATATCAGTGGTACAGGAACTTCAGCAGGAACTATTGCAGATGATTCTGAGCATAATCTCACCATCCCGTCATTTACTTTCAATGGTGTGGCTTATACGACAGCCAGGGTAGGTAATAACGGAGTTTTGGTATTCGGTACAACAACGGGAGATATTATCTTTAATAATTCTGCGTTGCCCCAGGGTATTGCTGCCAGTACAACTGCTACAAGCGGACTTATTACCGGTACAGGTAATTCACTGGCTGCAATTGTAGCAAACTGGGACGATATGCAGCCATTGGATGCAAGCAGTACGATCAAAACGCAGACTGTTGGAAATTTGTATATTATTCAATGGTCTAATGAAGATAATTTTAACGCTGCGGGTTCCGGAACGATTACTTTCCAGATACAATTGGATACTACCACAGGACAGATACATCTTGTTTATCCGGATCTTACTTATGGCGTGCCTGCGTTTGATGCTGCGGCCAGTGCTACTATCGGATTAAATTACAGTGCTTCATCAGCATTACAGTATTCGTTTAATACAGCCAGTATTGTAGACGGACAGAGTGTAACTTTTACACCGAATACTGTGAATTATTCATGGACAGGTCCAAATTCATTCTCTTCGTCATTGCAGAATCCGTCTATATCAAATGTGACTACTGCTGCGTCAGGTACTTATGTCGTAACGGCAACCAACCCTAATACAGGTTGTTTCTCAACAGCTAGCACGGTTGTGGCAGTTACGCCTGCTGCCGTGGGAGGAAGTGTTACTGGAGGAACTACAATCTGTTCAGGTTCTACAAGTGGGATTTTGACGTTAAGTGGTGATACCGGTACTATAGTAAGATGGGAAAGTTCAGTTAGCCCATTTATAACATGGTCACCAATAGCCAATACTACACATACTTATACTTCAGGAGCGCTCACGCAAACAATGAGATTCAGGGCCGTTTTACAAAATGGTGCCTGTACTCCGGTTAATTCAAACTATACCACAGTAACTGTTGATGCGCCTTCAGTAGGAGGCAGTGTTACAGGAGGAACATCAGTATGTTCCGGTGCTACAAGTGGACTTTTAACTTTGGCAGGAGAAACAGGTGCGGTAGTTAGATGGGAAAGTTCAGTTAGTCCTTTCACAACCTGGTCTCCAATAGTTAATACTGCAAATACATATACCTCAGGAGTTCTTACGCAGGATACTGCGTTTAGGGCAATGGTTCAAAATGGTGTTTGTGGAGAAGCAAATTCTTCTGCTACTACAGTTACTGTCAGTCCGATATCAGTTGGAGGCGCTGTAAATGGTGGTTCATCTGTATGTTCAGGGTCGAACAGCGGCATACTTACATTATCGGGTCATACGGGATCTGTGGTAAGATGGGAAAGTTCAGTTAGTCCTTTTACAACATGGACTCCTATAGCCAACACCAACACTACTTATGTTTCCGGTGCAATTACTGTAGAAACGCATTTCCGTGCCGTTGTCCAGAGTGGTTCATGTTCAGAGGCTACTTCGTCTGAGACAATCGTTACGGTTGGCGGAAGTAGTACGACCTGGTCATCCGGATCATGGAGTAATGGAGTGCCTAATTCAACCAGTGCGGCTGTCATTAATGGTAATTTTACTGCTGCTGCAGACCTTTATGCCTGTACCTTGACAATCCAAAGTGGAACGGTTTCGTTTGCCGGAGGATTCGATGCTTACGTAAACGGTAAGGTTACTGTAACCAGCGGAACATTAACTTTTGAGGATGGTTCTGACCTTGTGCAGACGAATGAGATAGCCAACACAGGTAATATTAAGTACAAGCGTACTGCCAACCTGATCCGTCAGGATTATGTTTACTGGTCATCACCGGTATCAGGACAGTTGCTTCAGGCATTTTCTCCGAACACGTTGAATACACGTTTCTATAACCTCAACGAGCCTTCAAACAGCTTCGCGCAGATCGCGTCGCCGTCTACAACGGCATTTGAGGCTGCCCGAGGTTATATGATCCGTGCTGCGAACAACCATCCGGCGGTACTTACGCCGTGGACGGGAACATTCACAGGTGTGCCCAACAATGGTCTGCAGACCATCCCTGTGACTGTTACCGGGCAGGGATACAACATGATCGGAAACCCTTATCCGTCTACGATAGATGCGGACCTGTACCTTGCCGAGCCAGGTAACGCGGGCACACTGTACTTCTGGACGCACATCAGCCAGGCGGCCGCCTCAGGAGCGAACTATGCAAGCTATAATCTTTCCGGAGGAACAGCTGCACAGGCAGGGGGCGATGTCCCTACGGGCGTTATACGTGGAGGCCAGGGGTTTGTGCAGTTGAAAACTTCGGCAGGTAACGCTACTTTCACCAACGCGATGAGGACTGCTGACGGCGGATCATTTTATAGGAGCAGTAATACCGTTGAAAAGCACCGTATGTGGTTCAACCTGAGTACACCGTCACATGCAATGAACCAAATCCTTATAGGTTATATCGACGGCGCTACTATGGGAGTGGATAGCCAGTACGATGGTAAGCTTATTGAGGGAGGCGCATCAATCTCGAGCATCATTGGCGATACGAACTATCTGATTCAGGGACGGTCACTTCCATTTGTTGATACCGACGTCGTGCCGCTTAACTTCAATGCCGATACGGCTGGTGTTTACACTATATCACTTGATCACGTTGACGGCCTGTTTGAAGGCAATCAGAACATTTACCTGAAGGACAACTTTACCGCTACAGTGCACGATATCAAGCAGGGCGGTTACACTTTCACTTCAGCCCCAGGCGCATTTGCCGACAGGTTTGAAGTGGTTTACCAAGCTTCGCCGCTTGCAGTAGAAGACCCTGTTTTTGATTCAAAAAGCATTGTAGTTTACAAAGACCAGGGCATAATCCACATCAATTCAGGCCAAGTTGAGATGTCAGGAGTGAAGGTCTTCGACATCCGGGGCAGGCTGATCTACAGGAAGGATGGTATAAATGCCAATGATACGTTGTTGGAAAACCTTCGTGCTGAAGAACAAGTGTTGCTCGTTCGGATCACTTCTACCGACAACGTGACGGTAACCAGGAAAGTGGCTAACTAAGTCTTGTTTGAACATATTATAAGAGCCTCCCGGTTATCCGGGAGGTTTTTTTTGCGGAAGCGGTGCGGTAACCTTAACTGATGCAATCTTATTGAAATAGAATCGATACGCATCTCTATTGTACACGTTAATTACACTGTGAAAGTTGACGCACCATTAGGATTGTTTATCCTATAAATATGTCTAAGGTTAAATTTACTTGCCGTGTTGAAAAGAGTTCTGATTATCGGGCCCATGACGATGCGCTCTGCAATTGGTTCAAACCCTTGATTTTCAATTGTTGTATGTCGCTGTTGGCCCAAGTTTGTATTTGGATATATATTAAGGTATAAAATTTTAAACTTTCAGCTGCCTTCTGGTCAAGTTAAAGCATCGCAACAGTCAAAATGTATCGCCTTTCCCGCTCGCAGTTTTTACGAAATACGTTGCCGAAAATACGTTATGGTTATTAAAAAATTGTAATTTATTTATAACCTTATAAAGTAAAAACACAGGCAATTGGTCGGTTAAAACAGGCTTTTTAACTGTTTTTTTTATATTTAGAATCAATTTATGGTAATTATTATGATATAGTTAACTTTATTTTATAACTTTAGACGTTATTAATTAATTATAAACTATGTATAAAAATTACGATTCTTTGAGATCTGGTAGGGATACCTGGCTCAAAAATGACGTTGGCGACCCGCTCGGTTCGCCGCCCACGACGTCAAAAAGGTTGGTATTTCGTTTTTTGATGACTGCATTTTTCATGCTGTCCTTCCTGTTTTTAGGAGGATCAGCTGTGCAGGCTCAGACAACGGTTATTAGTCCTTCAGGAAGTGGAAGCTTCGAGGGTGCGAATTTTGCTGCGGATGGATGGACAACTGTCCAGTTGGCAACTCCGGGAGGAAATAACCTTGCTCTCGGTAATGCGGCGACAATCGGCTTCACGCCAACTCACGGAACCAAGGGTGTTTTTGTAACCAACAATGGAACTTCAAGGGGGTACGCGCATGCGTCTTCATGGGCTTGGATTTACAAGGACGTTACGCTCGCTGCCGGTGAGACAATACCGACATTTACGATGGATATGTTTGGGAACCCCGGAGATACTGGTTTTGACGGTATCGTGGTTGGTATTTCCGATCAGACCTTTACGGCCTCAAACACAGTTGGGGCTACTGGTAGCATGTCGGGAACCGCTATACCGGGTATGACAATCGCCACAGTAGCAACATCGAACACTTTTATAGAAGACGGTAACTATGCCGTGGCAACCACTCGTACTTTCACTTTAAGCGGTGTTGCTATGGGCAACTCATTGTCCTCATCAACAAAAAGGATCTGGATCGGTTGGAGATGTGACGGATCTGTCGGTAACCTGACTACGCCTATGTCTTTTGACAGGGTGAATTTCGTTACGGCAGCTCCTGCAAACTTTACTGCGGTACAAAGCGGACTTTTTTCTTCTCCTGCAACATGGGGCGGAACAGTACCTGCTCCAGGTAACAGTATAACGATTCCTGCGGGGGCAACCATTACTGTTGACCAAGCTTTAAACTATAGTGACCTTACCATAAATGGTACTTTACAATGGGGAAGTTCGAGTAACTCGGTTACTATAGGAGGAAACGTTCTTATCAATTCCGGAGGTAAGTTGCTGGCTTATACGGCTGCGACAACGCCTGTCGGTATTACGATGACTATTGGGGGGAATTACACCAATAATGGTTATGCCAATCACGCGGTGGGAACCGGGACCCTGGCTACGCTTACGTTCAACGGCAGCGGTTCAACGCTTGGAGGGACCGGTACTTTTGCGGGGGACGGGACACGCGGTATCATCCGTCAGCTGTTCTTCCAGAACAATGGATCGAATACGATTAATACTACGCAAAACCTTACCGTTTATAATTTAGGTCATACAGGTACAAGTAGCCTGAACACCAATGGTAAACTTGCGGTCGACAATACTGCTCAGTACTATGGGCAGGCTGCTAATATTCAGGTCGCTAACGTTGCTGTAACCAATATGGGTTCAGGTTATACGTCAGCTCCGATACCGTCGTGTTCAGGTGCAGCTCTGTGGACAGCCGCTGCTACATTGTCGGTTGGTAACGTTAGGGTTACTACTACCGATATCTATGTAGTCAGTGTTGCGGGTACTTCAGGAACATCTGCTCCTGTACATACTTCAGGGGCTGCGGCCGCTACTGGCGGTACTGCTGAATTCCTTTGGGTAGGTCCGGCGGGAACAATCGGAACGCCTTACACTCCTGCAGCTTTGGTTGTAGGTACACAATATTTTTACGGAGGGAACCTGTATACTGCCGTTGCGACTACCGCGATGGGAGTTGCCGGAGCCCCTGTTCATACCACTGGAACTGTAGGCAGCCTTCGTTATGTAGGTACGCCTGCAATGGTTTCCGCAAACTGGGATGCAACTACTTCTACGCTTAGGAGTTTGAATCTTGTAAATGCGGGTAGTGGATATTCTTCTTCTACAGGACCTGCGATTTCTATTGTTGCAAATGCTGCAGGAACCGGTGCAGCCGCTACTGCGGTTGTATTGTATACGCAAAACGGACCGACTGCCAGTTCATTTCAAAAGAGTGGTGGCGGAGCTACTGTCTCTGGTGGTTTGACTATCAACAGTGATGCCGGTGCAGGTTTGCTTACTTCAGATGTTCAGGCCTCTTCAGGGGTAGCAACGTTGTCTACTACAAATGGTGGAAACAATTATACTGTTGCTCCGGTTGTAGGTTTTGCAGGACCAACCCAGGTTAACCTTGTAACCAACGCGGGTACAGGATACACCGCCGCACCAACAATTACGGTTACAGGTGGGAATTTGGTAACAGGTACTGCGTTGACAAGTGCAAACTTTACAATTACTGTGAATAACGGTAACGTGGCCTCTGTATACCTTAATACAGGTACTACCGCTACCTATTCAACCCCGCCGACACTTTCCTTTACAGGTGGCGGAGGTTCAGGTGCTACGTTAGCATTTCCTTCAGGCTCATGGCCTGCTGCGACGGCTAATATAGGAGCCAACGGACAGTTGACCAGTTTTACAGTGACCAATTCAGGGTACGGTTATGCTGCGGCTCCTACCGTAGGTGTGGGTACTGCGTCTGGTACAGCCAACGGTGGTACTTTCACTACAGTTGCTACAGCGCCGGTTGCAAGAGTTGCTTTGTATAACCTGACACTTAACTTTTTCGCTCCGGCGACATCTGCCGTTGTTAACGGTGACGATGCTGCAATACCGACAAACCGTAAAATTAATACCTTGTCTTTAAATGGTAATGGTAACGGTTTGAATATCACGAGCAATCTGGTTTTGTATGGTACGACACCTTTAGCGCTTGTGGCTAGTGGAAATACTCCTGGTAACATCCTTAATATGGGTGGCAATACAGTGACTTGTACGACCAACGGTTTTGCCGGTCTTTCAGGCACTGTAGGTGCTACAAACTCGTTCGTGAAGAACGGTTCTTTTGTACTTACCGGTCGTGGTGGTGCAAGTGTATTTAACTTTCCGTTCGGAGGAACTGTTACGTGGTCTGCCGGCAGCGGTACGCTTGCAACAGGATCCAATGTATTGACCGCAAAAGTATCTGATACGGCTGCTCCGACGAACGCCGTTACAGGCGGCACAGGACTTGCAATGGGTACACGTGCATACAGGGTTCAGACAGCAACTACGTTAGGGGCTGCGGCTACTACAGGTACAAACCCAACGATTTTGGTCAGCTTTAATGGAACCGATGCACTGACAACGACTCAGGATCAGACTTTCCTTGCTGATGCGACTTCATTGAATGGTCCATGGACTATCAGAAGTACAGCTTTTGGAGCTTCAGGCGCGTTGCCGACTGCAAGCACCAAGACGACGGCTACTTCAGCGCCGGGTCCGATCGTACATACTGGTGATAACTATTATGCCTGGGCGACACCGGCAGCAACGATCACAGATTTTTCTCCTTTGACCGTTTGTGCCAGTTCGGGAACATTTACCATTACAGGAACTAACTTTACAGGTGTAACTGCAGTTTCTATCGGCGGCACTCCTGTTTCGTCATTTACAATCGTGAATGCTACCACAATTACCGGTACTGCAGGGACCGGTACAACCGGTGTTGCATCCGTAACTAAAAACGGTGCCACGATTTCCGGAGTACAAACGGTTACAGTTACCGGTTCTCCGACCGCTCCTGGCGTGTCTCCGACTTCAGCCAGTATTATCACCGGAGGTGCTGTTTCATTTACAGCTACCGGAACTGGAGGTACTATGAAGTGGTACGATGCGGCTACCGGAGGTACATTGCTGTTTACAGGTGATACCTATAACACAAATATCTGTACAACCAGAACATTATATGTTGCTGAAGACAATGGTTCCTGTGAAGGAGCCAGAGCGTCAGTAACTGTAACTGTTCAGCCTATCGTAGTGAGCGCTACAACTTCCACTTTCTGCGGAACGGGCGCCACGACTACATTGAGCGTCACTCCGACAGATCCTTCAATAACCTACACCTGGACTGCACTGACGACTTCCGCGTCACTAAGCGCAACTACAGGAAACAGTGTTGATGCTACAGTTTCAGAAACTTCGGAATTTAAAGTTACAGCTACAACTACATTAGGTGGCTGTAGTGTTGATGCATTCTATTCCGTAGGAGTATATCCTTTGCCTACTGCTACAGTAACTACTTCAGCAACGGGCGTTTGTCCTGGAACAAGTGCTACCATCAATTCAGGATTGAGCGCCGGTAACTTTACCGCCGCATGTATCACTCCTGCTCCAAAAACTGCCCCCGGAACTGTTAATTACCTTGCTAATAACGGCGTTTTAACAACTGCACTTACTTCAGGTACAGCCGATGACGGTGGATGGGGTAACATTCCTTTAGGATTCTCATTTAACTTCTTTGGAACAAATTACACGAATGTAAACGTAGGTACTAATGCGGTACTTCAATTTGGAACTTACAATGCTACGGCACTTGGCGATTTTACAATCGGTGCCTTACCTAATACTGTAGATCCTCTTGGAGCAATATTTGCAGGGTCAAATGACTTACGTGTAGATCAGACAGGCGGAGCCGGTCCAGCTACCTATGTACGCTATTGGACAGAGGGGTATGCCCCAAACAGAAGGTTCGTTATTGAATACAATGTTTTTCAATGGACTTCCGGGTTAACATCAACCAATAGGCACAATGTTCAGGTAATTGTTTATGAAACGTTGGGTACGGTTGACATCATCGCAAAAGAGGTTCTGTCGACCAACAGCAAATCAATTGGTGTTAACAGTCCTACCGGTACGATCGGTGCGGCTGCACCAAATTGTACAACCAACGCCGTAAATTTCTGGTCTGGTACGACTGCTACAATTAGTGCAGCTTCACCACAGGCATGGAGATTTTCGCCACCATCAAACTATACTACAACATGGTTTGCCAATGGCGTTCAATTTGTAACTGGTACAAACCTTTTCAGCCAGGTTGTGTCACCTTCAGTGACCACTACTTATTCTATTACTTATACGAACCAGACTACATTATGTACTAATTCTCCAGGTTCTGCACAGGTAGTAATGTCAGTACTGGGTAATACGCCACCGACAGGTGTCAATACATTGTCAAGTTCGCCGACAGTTTGTGCTGGATTTACAGCGACGTTAAGTACAGATTATGCTGGTTCTACAGCGGGTCTTACCTATCAATGGCAATCTTCACCTGCTGGCGCGGGTACCTGGACAGATGTTCCTGGTGCTGTAGCTGATACCATGATTTCCAGCCCAATCAATGCGCCAACTGATTTCAGGCTTGGCATCTCATCTTGTGGCGGAACAGTAGGGTATACCAATCCGGTTACGGTTAATCTAACGAACAGTATTTCTTCAACAAGCGGCGCTACACGCTGCGGTGTGGGCACCGTAAGCCTTACTGCTTCAGGTACGCCGGGAGCCAGTATCAATTGGTATGCTGCTTCATCTGGTGGAACACCTTTATTTACAGGCTCTCCGTATACACCGTCACTATCAAGCACAGTTACTTATTACGTAGCTGCTGAAACTCCAGGCTGTACAAGCCCTAGGGTTGCTGTATCAGCTGTTGTTAACCCGGCGCCTGCTTTGACTTTGAGCAGTTCATCTGCTGATCTTTGCGTAGGCCAGACAAGCAGCACTGTTACAATCACTTCTAATGTAGCCGATTATAATAGCTACGTATGGAATCCTTCTACAGGAGTTTCCGGCAGTGAAATAACAGGATGGACATTCAGTCCTTCTGTTACAACTGTATATACGCTTACGGCTACTGAACCAGGAGGTTGTACTAACCAAGCCACTTTTACGGCTAACGTTGATGCGCTTCCTGTTGATGCTACAGCGGATTTGACTACAGTTTGTGCTGGATTTCCTGTTGCATTGTCCGCCTCTACAATTGTCCTTTCATCTGGCCCGGCTGTACTGCCGACCGGATATTGTTCTCCTGACAGCAGCGGTGGTGGCGGTTCGAACCCGATCACTTCTGTGGTATTCAATACTTTATCAAATACTGGTATTGTGCAAACAACACCGTTTTTCGACACTTATCCTGCTACAGGAACTACGACAACCACAGTAACTGCGGGTCAAACGTACAACCTTACAGTAAGTGCTGCTACCAGTATTTTATCTGTATGGATTGACTGGAACAGGAACGGCGATTTGGAGGATTCTGAATGGCAACAAGTCTGGACGAGTGCTTCTTCAGGTACTTTGCCTATTTTAGTTCCTTCCAATGCAGTTGGTGGTTACACGAAAATGAGGCTTCGTAGCCGTGGATCAGGTAATCCGAATGGCGCTTCAGACGATTGTAGTGCCTTCTTTAGCGGTACATCACAAGACTACACCATTAATGTGATCGGAGCGGTTGAAAAAACAGGCCTGGATTATAGCTGGTCACCTGGTGGTGCTACAACTCAGAATATTATCGTTAATCCAACTTCGACTACTACATATACTGTAACAGCAACTAACCCACTTACGGGCTGTTCTAACACTGACAGTATATTAATCAATGTTAATCCTATCCCGATTGCTCCTACAGGCGTAGATTCTTCACAGTGTGGAAATCAAGTGCCAACAGCTTCGGTATCGGATAACAATGCGTTCACCACACCAACATTCAAATGGTATGCTGATAACGTAACGACTACAGCTTTGCAAAGCAGTACTTCTACAACTTACACCACCGCAATCAATGCTACAACAACATTCTATGTATCTGTAGTAAATCCAGGCACTGGTTGTGAAAGTAGCAGGACTCCTGTAACCATTACCGTAAGCAATGCTGACGCTATTATGGCGTCACCTTCTTCTTCGACTGTATGTCCGGGGGGCAGTGTTTCTGTGAATGTAACCAGTACGAATTCTAACTATACTTATACGTGGACGGCTTTGCCTTCAACAGGTAGTGGTATTACAGGTTCGCTTTCGGGTGCAAGCAACAGTATAACTCCTACTTTATCTGGTACATATACTTATACTGTAAATGCAGTTGACGGACCATGTTCTACATTTACCACGTTTACCATCACCGCAACAGCAAACCCTGTACTCACAGCAGGCGCTGTACCTGCTGCGGTATGTAACAATGGTATCAGTACACTGACTGCTGCTCACCCTAGCCGTATTACGTTCTCTACTTCAACGGGTGCTGCTTTAGATCCTATGGTAGGTGCGACAGATGTTTTGACTACTGATAACGATGATACTCCAACAGCTGCTCCGGCCGCAATTGGATTTACATTTAACTTCAACGGTGTTGACTACAGTGATTACTCCGTTTCTCCGGATGGATGGATCTTGTTGGGCGCTGGTTCAGCTGTTGATGAGTTTTCAAACTCTGCTACAAGCACGGCAAATATTCCGAAACTTTATCCATACTGGGATGATATGGCAACAGGTACTGACGGTAACGTCAAAACCCTAGTAACCGGTTCGGCACCAAACAGGATTTTCATCGTGGAGTGGAATACGACCGTACCACGTAGCCTAGGGGGCGCTGCTAATGCAAAGTTCCAGGCTTGGTTGTATGAAACCAGCAACAAAATTGAATATCGTTATGGAACAATGTCTACCACTACAGGTTCTGCTACTGCAGGATATACTGTAAATGGTACAACTTTTAGTAACATTACTTTTACAAGTAACACTGAAAGCAAGACTACGGCCAATAATAACAATACAGGTGTCCCTGCAAGCGGAAGAATGTATACTTATCTTCAGGAGGCTTCTACAGTTACGTGGTCTCCATCGACAGACCTGTATACTGATGCAGGAGCGACAATTCCTTACGCCGGTCAGAATTTGGCAGTAGTTTATTCTAAGCCTGCTGTAACGACAACTTACACGGCAACTGCAACAGGACCTGCGCCTGCGAACTGTACGACAACTCAGAATGTTACGGTTACCAATAACTCTATCAATATTGCAGCCATCACTGGTGGTGCTAATGATTATTGTATCGGTTCTCCAGCGCTTGACTTTGATACTGCGACTCCGGGTGTTACATGGACTTCGTCCAACCCTGCAGTAGCAACTGTTGATGCTAGTGGAGTTGTAACTGCTTTAACTGCAGGTACTACTATCATTGGCGCTACAATCACCAACGCAGGATGTACAACTGTAGCCCCGAACCCTCAGACTGTTGTAATCAATGATCAGGTACAAATTGTATCTTTCACTGCTTCTCAGACTGTTGTTACGTTAGGAAACACTTCGTTTAACGTGAATGCTACCGGTACTGGATTGACTTATCAGTGGCAAGTTAATGAGGCTCCAGGCTTCACAGGTTTTGTGAATGTTGTCGATGACGCTATTTACAGCGGCGCTCAAACAGCTACACTTAACCTTACGGCCGTTCCGGCTTCATTTAATGGTAATTTATACCATGTGGTTGTTTCAGGTCTCGGAGTTTGTGCTCCTAAGACTTCTAACCCGGACTCTCCGTTAACAGTGGGTGATACGGGTATTACTACACATCCAACCGATGTGACAATTTGTGAGACTACCACGGTAGCTTCATTCTCGGTTGTTGCTTCAGGTGATGATTCAGGTGGTTACCAATGGCAAGAGCAGGTAGGTGGTACAGGGCCATGGACGAATATTACTAATGGTGGTATTTACTCAGGGGCTACTACGCCTACGCTATCGCTTTCCGGTTTGACAGTGGCTCAAAGTACTAACAAGTACAGGGCTGTTGTTACAGGAGCGGTTACTTCTGCCAATTCTAATCCCGCAACGCTTACGATCAACCAATCGATTACTGTACAAACTAATCCTTCGAATGCAAACGTTTGTTTCACAGGAGGTTCTGCAAGTTTCAGTTCTACGGCGACAGGTTTGATATCTTCACGTCAATGGCAGTATTCTACCAATGGAGTGAGTGGATGGGCAAGCGTTGTAAACGGTACTCCTGCCGGTGCTACTTATACTGGTAACACTACGGGAACATTAAATGTTACAACAACTGCTGCTACACCTACAACAGGTCACTACTACAGATTGTTCTACGATGCTCCACTTTGTGCTGATGCAAATTCTACTGCTGCGCAAATGATCATCTTCACGCCAAGTGCTACTTCTCCTGGAACTCAGAATTTCTGTGCAGGTGTTGCCACTTCAGCTATTCCTTTAACAGGCACCGGTACTACTTTTAATATTAGTGGTGGCGCGGCTATTGGTTTGGCTAATCAGACTGGTGTGACTTCAATCCCATCATTTACACCGATTGCGGGTACTGCAACTATTACAATCACTCCGATTGCGAGCGGCTGTACCGGTCCAAACACTACGTTTACAATCAATGTGAATGGATTACCTGGATCACCTACAACAGGGCCAACGGCTCCTGTTTGTGAGGGTAGCCCTTTAACGCTTACTTCTTCAACAGTGACAATTCCTGGGTATACCATGAATGGAAACAGCGGTGTAAGTTTTATTGATATCAGCGCTACTGGTACGTCAGTGACTGGAGCATTAGGCGATGATAGTGAGCATAACATTACTATGCCTGCTTTCACTTTCAACGGGACAGCATTTACTACTGCAAGGGTAGGTATGAATGGTGCGATTGTACTGGGTGCAACTACAGGAGAAGTTTCTTTCTCTAATGCGGCGCTTCCAAGTACTGCTCATACAGCCGGTAACGTATTCTTGGCTCCTTTCTGGGATGACCTTGACATACAAAGTGCTCCTACGATTAAGACACAGACTGTTGGTAACATCTTTATTATCCAATATACATCAGCAGATCACAATGATGTAGGTTTGGGAGACGGTATTACTTTCCAGGTACAATTGAACCTGACCTCAGGTGCTATTACTTATGTCTATCAAGATGTTAGTTTTGGAACAGGTGCTACAGGTCAGAATGCTGGTGCATCTGCAACAATAGGTATCCAGATGAGCAGCTCAAGCGCGGTTCAGTTCTCTAATAATACCGCAAGCCTTACAAATGGCCAAAGTATTACGTTTACTCCGAACAGTGCTTCTTACAGCTGGACTGGTCCTAACGGATTCAGCTCTAACCAACAGAATCCAACTGTTACTGCGACAGCATCTGCTGCAAATGCAGGAACATACACTTTAACAGTAACCAATGTAGCTACAGGTTGTCAAAAAGTTGTTACACAGAATGTAACAGTTACTCCTGCTCCAGCCGGAGGAACACTATCGAACCAAACGGCTTGTTACAACTCCACTCCTGACGACATCCTGCTTGCAGGAAGTGTTGGAAGTGTAGTGAAATGGCAGAAATCATCTGACCTGGCTTTCACAAGCCCCCAGGATATCGCCAACACAACCACTACATTGACGGGAGCTCAGGTGGGCAACATCACCGCTACCACTTACGTGAGGGCGGTTGTCCAAAGCGGAAGCTGTGGCACGACCAACTCTGCCGTGGCTACGATCACTCCGGGTAACCAGACCACATGGACTGTAGCCGGCGGATGGAGCAACGGTGCGCCAACCTCTACAAGTGCTGCTACCATCAACGGTAACTTCACTGCAGTGGCTGACCTTAACGCCTGTTCGTTGACGATCCAGAGCGGAACAGTTTCGTTCCCTGGTGGATTCGATGCTTACGTAAGCGGAAAAGTCAGCGTCAACGGAGGTACCATTACCTTCGAGGATGGATCTGACCTTGTTCAGACACGCAATGATGCCAACACAGGTAACATCAAGTATAAGAGGACAGCGAACCTGATCCGTCAGGATTACGTTTACTGGTCTTCACCGGTATCGGGACAACTGTTACAGCCGTTCTCACCGAACACGCTAAACACGCGTTTCTATACTCTTGATGAGTCTTCAAACGGCTTCTCACAGATCGCCTCACCGTCAACGACTTCGTTCGATGCGGCTAAAGGTTATATGATCCGTGCTGCCAACAACCACCCTGCGGTGCTTACCCCATGGACAGGAACCTTTACAGGAACCCCACGCAACGGAGAGTACACCATCCCTGTAACAGTGAACGGACAGGGCTACAACATGATCGGTAACCCTTACCCATCTACCGTTGATGCCGACCTGTTCCTTGCTGAGCCAGGAAACGCAGGTACGCTTTACTTCTGGACGCACATCAGCCAGGCTGCTGCCTCAGGGGCGAACTATGCGAGCTACAACACCTTCGGGGGAACCGCTGCGCAATCAGGAGGTTCTGCACCAACAGGTGCCATCCGCGGAGGCCAGGGCTTCATCCTGCTGAAATCATCAGCAAGTACGGCCAGGTTCACCAACGCGATGAGGACGGCTGAAGGCGGTGCCTTCTACCGAAATGCACAGACGGCTGAGAAACACCGTATGTGGTTCAACTTGAACACACCTGGACATGCGATGAACCAAATCCTTGTAGGTTACGCTGAAGGCGCTACCATGGGTGAGGATATCGCAATGGACGGTAAGTCTATCGAAGGCGGTTCATCGATCTCTACCTTGATCGGCAGTGACAATTATGTTATCCAGGCACGTTCGCTTCCATTCGTGGATACTGACGTGGTACCGATGGGCTTCACAGCCGCTACGGCCGGAACCTACATCATTGAGCTGGATCACGTAGACGGATTGTTCTCGGGCGACCAGAACATCTACCTGAAGGACAACCTTCTTGGGGTGACACACAACATCAAGCAGGGGGCTTACAGCTTCGCTTCTGCCGAAGGCACATTTGCCAACAGGTTTGAGGTGGTGTACCAGTCTTCACCGCTTGGGGTTGACACGCCAACATTCGATGCGAACAGCGTGGTGGTTTACAAAAACCAGGGCATGCTTCACATCAATTCAGGTAAGATCGTGATGTCAGGGGTGAAAATCTTCGACGTCCGCGGCAGGCTGATCTATGAGCGCGGTGCCATCAATGCCTCTGAGACCGTATTGAACGACCTTAGGGCAGAAGAGCAGGTACTGCTTGTTCAGATCACTTCCGTAGACAATGAGGTAGTTACCAAAAAGGTGGCTTACTAAGTTTCACTGAATATTAAATAAAAGAAACCTCCTGAGCAATCAGGAGGTTTTTTGTTTTTATAATGAATTGCTTGTTACTTCGGTTGTCAGTAAATGACTATATTTGAATTTTCGAAAAAATAATCGGAATGGAGCAAAAGAAAAGTGATGACTGGCTTTTTGAAATTACACCTAAAAATAATTTTTTCAAGCTGCATTTAAAAGAAGTCTGGCAATACCGGGACCTGCTAATGCTTTTTGTCAAGCGTGATATTGTCACACTTTACAAACAAACCATTTTGGGACCGCTATGGTATTTAATTCAGCCACTTTTTACTTCCGTAATATTCACAATAGTATTTAATAATGTGGCTGGGATTAAAACCGGTACCGTCCCCCCGTTTTTATTTAATCTTGCCAGTATTACAGCGTGGAATTATTTTTCGTCTTGTTTGCAGGCAACATCAGATACCTTTAAAACGAACGCCTCACTTTTTGGCAAAGTATATTTTCCCCGTATTATCATGCCGCTATCAATCGTGATGTCAAATCTTTTGAAGTTTTCCCTACAGTTAATTATCTTAATTGCTTTTTATGTATACTACGTTATCGATGGCTATCACATCCAACCAAACCCGACTGTCGTTTTTTTTCCGATAATCATCTTACTAATGGGCCTTCTTGGCCTGGGTTTCGGTATGATAATCTCATCTATGGTCACAAAATATCGTGACCTTACTTTTTTAGTCACCTTCGGCATCCAATTAATGATGTATGTCTCTGCTGTAAATTACCCCATTGCACTGATAAAAGCTAAAATGCCCGCTTTTTCCTGGATTGTCGAGTGGAATCCTATGGCGTATATTATTGAAACGACCAGATGGATGTTATTAAGTACAGGAAGTTTTTCGGTAAATGGAATTATCTATACTACAATCTTCAGCATTAGTACCTTTTTCGTTGGTTTACTAATTTTCAATAAAGCGGAGAAAAGTTTCATTGATACTGTATAATCCATCTTTTAAATGCAATCTGAAAGTAAAACAATCTTAGAAGTGAAGAATTTGTCCAAGCAATACAGGCTCGGAGAAGTAGGTACTGGCACAATCAGCCACGACTTGAATAGATGGTGGCATAAAATCAGAGGTAAAGAAGATCCCTTTTTAAGAATTGGAGAAAGCAATGACCGAAGCAAAAGAGGTTTGACAGAGTATGTCTGGGCACTGAAAGATATTGGTTTCGAAGTTAAGACAGGGGAAGTTGTTGGGATAATCGGAAAAAACGGCGCTGGCAAGTCAACCTTGTTAAAAATCTTATCCAAAGTTACCGCCCCCACCACCGGTAGCGTGAAATCGAACGGAAGGATAGCGTCACTACTCGAAGTAGGAACCGGTTTTCATCCTGAACTGACAGGACGGGAGAATATTTTCCTGAATGGAGCCATCCTGGGTATGACAAAAAAAGAAATTGCGTCGAAGCTAAGCGAAATCATCGAATTTTCAGGATGTCAGCGGTATGTGGACACTCCGGTCAAGCGATACAGCAGCGGAATGACCGTAAGGCTTGCATTTGCTGTGGCGGCTTTTCTCGAACCGGAAATACTGATTGTAGACGAAGTACTTGCGGTAGGCGATGCGGAATTTCAAAAGAAAGCATTAGGGAAAATGCAGGATATTTCGCAAGGAGCCGGAAGGACTGTGTTGTTTGTAAGTCATAACATGGCAGCGGTCAAAACACTCTGCACCCGTGCAATCGTGATGGAGCACGGTAAAATTAAGTATGATGGAAACATCGAATCAGCACTTCAACTCTATGCTGAAAATTCATATGGAAGAGAGAGTGAATTGGTTTTTGATAACAACCTCGTACGGCAGGGAAGTGGAAAAATACGATTTACTTTTTTTAAGATAACCAATATTGAGGGCTTGGGCACAAGGGAATTTTCAATAGGTGATGATCTGGTCCTGACTTTCGGGATCAGGAATTTTTCCGCCGAAGTGAAATCGGAAGTAGGAATTCAGGTAAAAACTGCTGATGATGTGCCAATATTTCATATCATGGCCCGTGATTCTAACTACGAATTGAATCACACCCAAGTCAACGAAGAATACGCCATTGTAATCAATGATTTACGCTTATTTCCGGGTGTTTACACAATTAGTATTACAAGCGCCAATACTACCGGGCACGAGATTCATGACTTTATTGAAAATGTTGTCTCTTTTGAGGTCGTGGATGGCGGAAACTATACAGTAAGGAATCTCCCTAAATCCTTTGGATTGTTTTTTCTCAATCCCGAATGGAAGAAAATTGCGTTATGAAATTCAGATACATCCTCAAAAAAATATGGGGCAAGCGCCATATCCGTCAGGAAGCAACGGCTGTCGGTCAGCTGTTTCCCAATGTAAATCTGATGAAGAACACGATTGTAAGCGGCGTCAATGACATTGGTGAGTACACCTATATTGGTTTTAACTGCATCGTGACAAATGCAAAAATCGGGCGTTATTGTTCTATTGCCAATAACGTGAGCGTTGGTGTGGGAGAGCACAGGATCAATCGGGTCTCAACCTCTTCTTTGTTTTATTCCAATCCGTTCGAAACGCTCACAGAAGGAAATTGTGTTATCGGCAACGATGTCTGGCTGGGTTCGAATGTCGTGGTCAGGCGTGGTGTAATAATCGGCGATGGGGCTATTGTTGGCGCAAATTCATTCGTAAATAAAAACGTAAGGCCTTATGAAATTGTTGGCGGCGTTCCTGCAAAGACGATACGTATGCGTTTTTCTGAGGAACAGATAGCCATAGTCTCACGATCGAAATGGTGGGAGCAAAATCCGGATGGAGCAAAAACCGCCATCAGTGCCTTAGAAAAAACAGGGTTATTTGAAACAGATGATTGATAAGTCAGCTAAAATATTTATTACAGGACATACGGGGATGTTAGGGTCAAGGCTGCTGAGTGTTCTCAAAAATGATGGATACACATCACTCATTACTGCCACACATACCGAACTAGACCTTACGGACCAGCAGTCGGTAAACCGATTTTTTGCAAAAAACAAGCCGCTTTACGTTATTCACATTGCAGCGAAGGTGGGCGGGATAAACGCAAACATCAATGCTCCGGCTTCGTTTCTTTATGACAACCTGATGATGCAGGCGAACGTTATCGACGCTTCACGCCGAAATGATGTGAAAAAATTTATATTTATTGCAAGTTCCTGCATTTATCCAAGGGATTCGCCACAGCCAATGAAAGAGGAATATCTTCTTGACGGCAAGCCGGAGCCCACTAATGAGGGGTACGCGATTGCGAAAATCACCGGGGTAAAAATGTTGGAAACGTACAGGAAGCAATATGGATTTAACGGAGTCAGCCTTATTCCGAGCAATCTTTACGGACCCAATGACAGTTTCGACCTTGCCCATTCACATGTGTTGTCTTCGTTGGTAAAAAGATTTTGTGATGCCAAAAAACAAGGATTGAATTCGGTAACCTTGTGGGGTACTGGTGTTGCCAAAAGAGAATTCCTGCATGTTGATGATTTCGCAGCTGCGATTTTGTATTTTTTTGAAAGGGATATCCCGTACGATTATATGAACGTTGGAACTGGAACAGATATCAGTGTAAAGGAACTTGCTGCTGTTATTGCACAGAAAACTGATTTTACAGGAAGCATCAAGTGGGATTCTTCCAAGCCTGATGGAATGTTGCGGAAATGCATGGACATTTCAAAAATGGAAGGCCAAGGTTTTTCGCCGAAAATTGACCTCACAGATGGAATTGAACAAGTAATTATGAACTATAAAAAGTCACAGGGATGAAGATTCCACTAATGCGAAATGCATTCATCAATGAAGCCGAAACCAAGAAGGCGCTGGCACATTTTATTCTCAATGCGGAACGACTCAGCATGGACGTAGAGTGCCTTGGTTTCGAAACGAAATTCGCAGCCTACCAGCAGGCAAAAAACGCTGTTCTTTTTAATAGCGGAGGAAGTGCGAACCTTGCCTTATTGCAGGCATTGAAAAATCTTGGCAGGCTTAAAGATGGCGATCGCGTGGCTTTTTCGGCGCTGACATGGTCTACCAACACCATGCCGATCATCCAGCTCGGACTAGTACCTGTCGCATTAGATTGCAACCCTGCGACGCTGAACACGATGTCTGAGCATCTTTTAGAACGGCTCGAAACAGACGACATTGCCGCCTTCTTCGCGACCAATATACTTGGTTTCACCGGCGATATGGATGTAATACAGGCCATTTGCATGGAAAAGGATATTATCCTGATTGAAGACAATTGTGAATCTTTAGGAAGTGAAATGAACGGAATCAAGGCGGGTAATTTTGGGATAGCCAGCACGTTTTCCTTTTTCGTTGCCCATCACATGTCAACTATTGAAGGAGGCATGGTTTGTACCTCAGATGATGCGCTGTCTGAAATGTTACGGATTGTGAGGGCTAACGGATGGGATAGAAATTTATCGGCAGAACAGCAGCAGAGATGGCGTGAAAAATTTGACATCGGCTCTGAATTTCAGGCCAAGTACACCTTTTATGACCTCGGGTACAACCTCCGGCCCACAGAAATTACCGGTTTTCTTGGACAATATCAAATGCAGTTCCTTGATGAGAACATTCAAAAGCGGGAAACGAATTATCTTCGTATTGAGCAATCGGTACAAAGAAATCCCGATTTTCTGATGCTCAATCATGATCATATCAGCAGGCTTTCCACTTTCGCATTTCCTTTTGTGTGTAAAACAGCAGCACTAAGAAATAGTTACCTGGAACGGTTTACCCGAGCCGGAGTTGAAATCAGACCGATGATTGCCGGAAACATGCAAAAACAACCATTCTATAAAAAATATGTCAATCAGTTATTTCCGTTACCAGGCGCCGATATAATGCATGAAAACGGCTTCTACTGTGGAAATTATCCTGAACTTACCGAAGACGATTTACAGTTGATAGAAAACCTGCTTAAGATAACATGATTGTCGTAAAGCTGATAGGAGGATTGGGGAATCAGATGTTTCAGTACGCGGCGGCGAAAGCAATTGCGATAGAACGCAATCAGCCACTTGAACTTGACGTCAGTGCGTTTGATCATTACAAACTGCACCAGTTCGCATTGCATCATTTTAATTTCTCTGCGAAGGTATTTCGCCCGCGACACATACTTTGGGATAAGGTAAGGTCCTTGTTTATCAAAATATTGCATTATAAAGAACGTGATTTCGGTTTCAATGCACGGATTTTTGATTTAAAAGCGGATGATCTTTATTTGGATGGATATTTCCAATCAGAAAAGTATTTTCTAAAACACAGCAGCACGATCAGGAGGGAATTTGAAATTATTTCCAGTTTGAAACCGCAAACGTTAAAAGTATTGGAGGAAATACGCAATACAAACTCGGTTTCACTACACATCCGGAGAGGTGATTATGTTGGCAATCCATTGCACGGTACCGATAATGAATTGTTCTACAGGAAGGCTTTGGGTTTTATCGAAACAAAGATTGAGAATCCGAAATTATTTGTGTTTTCAGATGACACGCTGTGGGCGAAGCAAAATTTCAAATCAAAACACGAAGTCATTTTTATTGATTTTAACGATGCATTGAGTAATTTTGAGGATATTAAACTGATGTCGTGCTGCAAGCACAATATTATTGCAAACAGCAGTTTTAGCTGGTGGGGAGCATGGTTAAACGATAATCCCGGGAAACTTGTCGTTGCACCTCAACAGTGGTTTAATGACAAAAGTATCAATACCAGTGACTTAATTCCGGAAAACTGGATCAGATTTTAAATATGAAAAAAGCACTAATTACAGGAGTTACAGGACAGGATGGCGCTTATCTAGCTGAATTGCTTTTGGAAAAGGGCTATGAGGTTCATGGGATAAAAAGACGTGCGTCTTCTTTCAATACCCAGAGAATTGACCACTTGTTCCAGGATCTTCACGAAACTAACTTAAGATTTATCTTACATTACGGAGATTTGTCAGACGCCACAAATCTAATCCGTATTGTTCAGGAAGTGCAGCCCGACGAGATATACAATCTGGGCGCGATGTCGCATGTAAAGGTCAGTTTTGAAACGCCCGAGTATGTGGCGAATGTAGATGGGATGGGGGCGCTTCGCCTGCTTGAGGCGGTACGGATTTTGGGATTAACCGAGAAAACCAAAATCTATCAGGCCTCAACATCAGAGTTGTACGGCTTGGCGCAGGAGGTACCACAAAACGAAAAAACGCCATTCTATCCCAGGTCACCTTACGGTGCAGCCAAATTGTATGCCTATTGGATCACAATTAACTACAGGGAAGCGTACAATATGTTCGCCTGTAACGGTATATTGTTCAATCACGAATCCCCATTGCGAGGCGAAACCTTCGTAACCCGGAAAATTACAATGGCTACCGCCAAGATCGCGCTAGGGATGCAGGATGTGCTGTATATCGGAAACCTGGACTCCCAAAGAGATTGGGGACACGCGAAAGACTACGTTGAAGCGATGTGGCTTATGCTGCAACAGGAGAAGCCCGAAGATTTTGTCATCGCTACCGGAAAGACAACCAAAGTAAGGGATTTCGTGAAAATGTCGTTTGCCGAATGTGGCATAACGCTGGATTTTACAGGATCACATGAGAATGAAATAGGGACAATTGCAGAATGTGCGCATCCGGATTATCAATTGCCCATTGGGAAAGTCGTAATCAAAGTTGACAGCAATTATTTCCGACCTACTGAAGTGGATTTACTGCTGGGTGACGCATCGAAGGCTAAATCGCTTTTAGGATGGTCTCCCAGATACGAATTGAAAGATATCATATCAGAAATGGTGAGCGCCGACCTCAGGTACTTTGCCAATCAAGAACCACAGTGATTTGAAACCGCCACTTATATCAGTATTGATGCCGGTGTACAACTGCGGGCAATACGTCGCAGAAGCTGTTGATAGTATCTTAAACCAAACGGTTATTGACTTTGAGTTCATAATCATCGACGATGCATCCACAGATTCTACAGTTGAGATCATAAGACAATATTCCGATCCAAGGATCACCTTGGTTGTTAAGGAAGCCAATACGGGATATACGAAAAGCTTAAATATGGGTGTCAGCATGGCTCGGGGGCAGTTTATTGCAAGAATGGATGGCGACGATGTCAGCCTGCCGGAGCGGTTTGCAGAACAGCTAAATCTATTCACCTCACGTCCTGAAGTAATTGTCTGTGGATCATGTATGACTGTAATAGGAACAAACGGGCCGATAATGTTTCCCGAAACCCATACGGAGATTTCAATAGCGCTATTGTCGTCAAATCCAGTGGCCCATCCATCAGTGATGATCAGAAGCTCCAGCCTTAAAAAATTCAATTACGTCCCTGAAAAAGAGCCCGCAGAAGATTATCACTTGTGGACAACATTAATATCAGAAGGCCAGTTTTATAATATTCAAAAAGCGCTTATACAGTACAGGTTACACGACTCTCAAATCTCAAGTACGAAGAAGGAAGTGCAGTATAAAAGTTTTTTTGACTCAAGGCACGAACTCCTCCGCAGGCTTCCTTACAGTAAGGAAAAGTATGATGACCTGTTGACAAGAAAATCCCTGATTCCTGAAATCAGTAACAGTCAGGATTTTATAAAAGCGTCAAAATGGTTTTCAGACTTAAAAAAAGTCAACAAAAATTCAGGGCTTTTTCCGGAAGTGGCATTCGATGACCAGATCAATCATTGGATGACTAACGCCGCACTGGGCTTTTTCACGAATCATCTGTTTCAATTGTCGACAATCCCTCTCCTCATGTATTTACCGCTCAACGACGTGATACGGATCCTGAAAATGCATGGTAAATTCTTAATCTCAAAAGTGACAACATGAAAGTTGTGCACATCTGTACAAATTACAGGGGAGGAGCCGGAAAAGCAGCGTTCAGGCTTCATAATGCACTTTTGGAGTCAGGAGTTGAATCGTATTTTGTGTCTTTTGGCGACGTTCCGTTACTGGATGTTTGCAACAAGCCGACCACGTTAATATCGCCAAATGCAACGTTTCTGACCAAGGTCATTTCAAAGGTTCGGAAGAAGCTGCAATTGTTTCCATACTTCGAAAAGAAGCTTAAAGCCATACAAAGCGAATTGGAGTATAATATGGTATCATTGCCGTTAAGTGAATATGATCTTTTCGGGATTCCTGAAATTGCACAATCTGATATTGTCCATCTCCACGCCGTCCACGGAATATTAGATTACAAACGGTTTTTCAGCAAATTGAACAAACCCTTAGTTTGGACATTACACGATATCAATCCCGTTTCCGGTATTTTTCATCTCCGCAATGACGAAGTTTTGAATCGCGAAAAGGCGGGCGTCTTAAATGAGCAGGTATTAAAATTTAAATCATTAGCTTACAAACTTATAAAACACGGTGCAGTCGTTGCGCCGTCCAATTGGCTTTACCGGGAAGCCATAACGCGTGACGTGTTCTGCAATGTAGCTTACTATGAAATCCCAAATGCCGTTCCAGAAATGTATTTCACCAAGTTTGCTGTAAATACCCTGATGAGACAGTACGGTATTAAGAATTCAGAAAGCAAGCTGCTTTTCGCTATTTCAGATTTCCGGGACAAAAATAAAGGCATCGATTTGCTGATTGAGGCTGTCCGGTTTGTGAAAAATGAACACCTGCGGCTGCTTATTGTAGGAAATGGCGACCGATCTCTTTTCGCCAATTATAACTGCATTGATTTTGGTTATGTAGAGAATGATGCAGAAATGGCGAATATTTATAATTTAGCAGATATTGTCATCTTGCCAAGCCGGGACGAAAATCTTCCGAACGTACTTTTAGAATCACTGAGTTGCGGAACACCGGTAGTCTCATTTAAAGTCGGTGGTATGGAGCAGTATATTACAAATGGCTTTAACGGGGAAATGGCTGAGGAAATTACCGGCCCATCCCTCGGGAAGGCGTTGCAAACAGCAATCACGAGCAAACACCTTTACAACCGGGATCATATCAGGCAGGCAGCGTATGATTGTTTTAGCAGCCACGGTCCATCTGAAAAGTATAAAAATGTTTACCGTAGCTTATTGTCATCACAGTACAAGTCAAGCTGATCTGAAGTAACGGAATATTAAATTGGGGTTATCAATTAAATAAAGAAAAAATGAAGATACTGGTCACCGGCTCAAGCGGATTGATAGGAAGCGAAGTTGTCAGCTATTTCGCAGCGTTGGATCATACCCTGATGGGTATTGACAACAACATGCGCGCTGATTTTTTCGGACCGGGTGGCGATACCCGCTGGAACCAGCAAAGATTACTGAAACAATTCGGAAATTTTTCCCATTTTGAGATTGACATCAGGAACCGCGACAGCGTCCTGCAGTTCATTGAAAAGCACAAGCCCGAAGTAATCGTGCATACCGCCGCACAGCCAAGCCATGACCTGGCTGCTTCCAGGCCGTTCGACGATTTTGATGTCAACGCCCTCGGCACCCTGAACCTGCTCGAGGCCTGCCGCAGGTTTACCCCGGAATCACCTTTTATACACCTTTCTACCAACAAGGTTTATGGCGATGCACCCAATAACATAAAGCTTCGCGAGCTAGAATCGCGTTGGGATTATGATGACCCGATGTACAAGGACGGTATCAGCGAGAATTTCACGATTGATCAAAGCAAGCATTCGCTGTTCGGTGCTTCCAAAGTTTCCGGCGACATTATGGTACAGGAATACGGCCGGTACTTTGGCATGTATACCGCCTGCCTTCGCGGCGGCTGCCTCACCGGGCCAAACCATTCAGGGGTTGAGCTTCACGGTTTCCTGAGTTACCTGATCCGGACCAATCTTGAGGGAAAGACCTACAAAGTTTTCGGTTACAAGGGAAAGCAGGTGCGCGATAACATCCATTCTTATGACGTGGCGACGTTCATTGACCATTTTATAAAAAATCCGAGGTCGGGGGAAGTGTACAACATCGGTGGCGGAAAGGAAAACTCCATTTCAATACTCGAAGCTTTCGACCTGATTTCATCCATATCAGGAAAGGAAATGAAGTACGAATATATCGACCAGCATCGTTCCGGAGACCACATATGCTATTACTCAGATCTGTCAAAAATCAAACAGCATTTTCCCGAATGGAATATTACCAGGAACCTGCACACGGTCTTCGAGGAGATCACGGAAAACTGGTATAAACGAATGGAGCCGAATGCCAAGTAAGATTGAAGAATCATAAACCAATGCAATGAGATCCGGAGACAATCCAAATAAAAGTACCGAGGCCAAAGTCGCGACCGTATGGCATCACGTCATTATGCCGGTCTATATACCGCACGCGGAAGGGTATTTCCGGGACTCTTTTAAAATACTCAGGCTGTCATTGGAGTCGTTGATCCGCACGGTGGCTCCGGGAACTTATATCACAGTTGTTGATAACGGAAGTGCCGCAGAGGTTTCAGGCTACCTGGACCAACTTTTTCATGAGGGACACATCAATGAGATAATCCACACGATCAACATTGGCAAAATCAATGCGGTCATGAAAGGATTGGCGGGAATAAATTCCGTTTTTTTTACGGTTTGCGATCAGGATATCCTTTTTCTGGAGCATTGGCAGCAAGCCAGCTTTGCGGTGTTCGACGATTTTCCAAAAGCAGGCGTGGTGGGCATCATTCCGATGTTCAACACTTTCAAGACCTATTCCGATCATTTACTGTTTGATTTCCTGCTGTCTGACAGGTTAAAGTTCAGGCCTGTCAAAAATCCCGAAGCCTTACAGCGGTTTTACGACAGCATCTGGACCGACAGAAATTACAACCAGCACAGGCTCAAAGAGATCCTCACGTTGTCTTCACCAAATGGAGAGATTGCCGTAGTGGGGTCAGGCCATGTTGTAGCAACCTACCGGCGTGATATCTTCGACACTTTTCAAAAGAGTTACACCAGGGATTTGCTTAGTCCAGAAAGCGACAAGCTCTTTCTCGATCTGCCGCCGTTGCATTCGGGGTACTACCGCTTTACAACCTATGATAATTACGCGTATCACATGGGAAATGCCTATGAAAGCTGGATGTCCGGTGTTTCAGGACAGGCTATAGCGCGTACTGTATCCGCTCCCCGAAATCATCCAAAATTGAAACAAGGGCTATTCGTCCGTTTTTTCGGTACCTTCAAAAAATATTTTGTCCAGAAAATTATATTTAAGCCGATTTTCTACAGGCATTTTCTGAAATATAAAGGGCTGCAATCCGATCAGATCAGCACTTTTTAAATCAGAATACCTAATATCCGTACCATGAAGAAAATCCTGATTTTGGCCAATTACTTACCTTCCGGTGGATGGGGCGGTGGTGTGATTATGCGCAGCCTGACGCAAAACCCTCCCGAAAATGTGAGTTTCCTTTGGACGGTCCCTACATCGGCCGCGTTACCATCGCCATGGTTTGGCAGTATGCGGTTACTTGGTTTCCGTGCCGGTTTTTTTCGCGGTCGCGGTTTTTCGACAGCGATATTGCATCTGGAATCTATACTTTTCTCACTGCGGTTCAGGAAATTCCTGAAACAAAATGCCGTTGACACGCTTTGGATTGTAATGCCCACTGCTTTTCAGGATATCTACAGGCTGTCAGTACTATGCCGTGGTGCCAATATCAGGATTCATGTTTCGGTACACGATGACCCGGTGCTTGAGAATGAAAAAAGACATAAACTTGTGGACCGTTTGTTTAGGGGAATCCTCGATAAATCCCATTCGATTGATGTTATCTCCGCGCGTATGCAACGCCGCTATAAGCAACAGTATGGCGTTGACAGTACGGTGATTACCAGGACGGTGCCCGATAATTTTCCCGGAAATGTGCAGGCGCCCGATCACTGCCTCAATATTCTCATGGGTGGCTACGGCAATGCTTCGGCTCCTTGGCCACAGCCATTAATCGATGCCGTGGCACAACTCAATACCGTATGCGGGACAACCCTGATGCTGTTCGATCCCAAGCTCAGGCCATGGGAAAGTGACCGTGTTAAAGTGTTTGACCTCATGGATGAAATGCAATTTAATGCGCTGCTGCAGACCGTTCATCTGGGGTATGCCTGCGACGACCTGTCACCGGATAAAATAGCGTTCGCACAATTGAGCCTTCCTACAAAAGTTATCACTTACATTGGAGCGGGAATACCCTTTGTATATCATGGTCCGGCAGATTCCACCGTAGGCGACCTGCTCAAAGAGTTTAAGGCTGGTGTGATCGTCTCGTCGAATGATGTTGGGGAGTTGTACGAGGCTTTTATGGAGTTAAAGTCAAATTACAGCCTGTATGCCCATCAATGTGCCCTGGCGGTTGAAGAATGCTTTTCCGAAGCAAAGGTACTGGGGCGCCTGTATCGCGAGTTATTAAAATAGCAGCGCCATGCATTGGCCAAAATTATAATATATTTGCCGCATGAGCCATCGAAAAATAAAGATCCTTTTTTGCTTCGGGACCCGACCTGAAGCCATAAAAATGGCACCATTGTACCATACGCTTAAAAATCATTTCGAGGTAATAGTATGTGTCACAGGTCAGCATCGCCACATGCTGGACCAGGTGCTGGAATTTTTCGAAATCACGCCGCATCATGATCTTAATCTAATGCAGGATGGTCAAACACTGAACGACTTGAGCGCACTTATCATCACAAGATTTGATGCCGTACTCAAAAAGGAAAATCCCGATTTGGTGCTTGTTCATGGCGATACCACCACGTCATCCATGGCCGCATTGTCGGCATTCCATGTTGGTGTCAGGGTCGGACATGTAGAGGCCGGTTTACGCACCTATGATAAAACGGCACCATTCCCTGAAGAAATAAACAGACAGCTTACCGGCCGGATAGCAGACTTTCATTTTGCCCCCACCTTACTGGCAAAGCATAATCTTTTGGGCGAGCACGTGCCCGCAGACCGAATCGTCGTCACCGGGAATACGGTGGTCGATGCACTGCATTGGGCAAAGCAAAAAATACAGGCAGGCTATAATCACCCGGTCATCCGTGCATTACAGGCCTTTGCAGGCAAGAAAATAGTTTTGGTTACCGGACACCGGCGTGAGAATTTCGGTGACGGCTTCGCCGCGGTGTGCGCTGCGCTTAAAAACATTGCCCAACGGAAGGACGTGCTGATCGTATTTCCGGTGCACCTCAATCCCATGGTCAGGAAGCCGGTAGATGACCTGCTTGCGGGCGTTGGGAATATTCATCTAATGGAACCTGTGGAGTATCCGGTGATGATATGGCTGCTCGAAAACTGCAGCCTGATTATCTCTGATTCAGGGGGCATACAGGAAGAAGCCCCCGCCTTCATGAAGCCTATTCTGGTCACCCGGGATGTGTCAGAGCGGCCGGAAGGCGTAGACAGCGGTTACGCAACGCTTGTTGGAACCAACGCAGAACGCATCGTCAGCATGGCCGCGCAATTCCTTGATACACCTTTTGAAAATAGAAATGCGAATCCATACGGAGACGGACAGGCCTCGCAGCGGATTTCCGACTTCATTAAAGCGCATTGCCATTGAGTACAGTAAGTAATATATTGGTCATAACAGATTCCATCAATGTTGACGACAGCAGCGGGTCAAAAGCCAATGTGGCATTGATCAGCAATCTTGCAGCCGCCGGATTTAACGTGGACGTGTATCATTATACCTTGCGGGATATCACACTCGAAGGCGTGAAAACTTTTGCCATACCGGAAATTAAATTCAGTCTCCAGTACTTCCTGAGCCGCTCCCAACGGGTATTGAGCCGAAAATTCGGTATTGAACTGGCTCGTAACCTCGAACGCATTTTCGGGTTTTCATTTACATTCTTTAATGATACCAGGAGCATCAGGAAAGCAATCATCGGTATTAAGAAGGAATACGATCTGGTGCTTACATTAAGTAAAGGTGGTAGTTTCCGCCCACATTATGCTGTGCTGCAATTGCCGCAGCTGCATCAAAAATGGCTGGCCTATGTGCATGACCCGTTTCCGTTTCACTACTATCCAAGGCCTTATAATTGGGTTGAAGTGAGCCACCTACAGAAGGAACGCTTTTTCAGGAAAGTGTCGCAGAAGGCGAGGTACAGTGGTTTTCCCTCACAACTGCTTATGGAGTGGATGGGCAGTTATTTCGAAGACTTTCTGCAAACCGGTATTATCATACCGCATCAATTAGCCGATTACAAGATTCATGATCCGTCCTTTCCCGACTATTTTGATCCGTCAAAATTCAACGTGTTGCACGCGGGCAACCTCATGAAGCAGCGGTCTCCCAAAGGACTCCTTGACGGGTTTTTGGAGTTTCTGAGACGAAACCCGGATGCCGCAGCCGATGCCAGGTTGCTGCTGATCGGTCCGGCGGACTACCACCGGGAATGGCTCGCGGGGTACAGCCAGTTCAGTCCTCAGGTTCATATCGTGCCGTCAAGTATATCATTTGACCGCATATATCACTTGCAGATGCAGTCCTGCGTGAACGTCATCCTCGAGTCGAAATCCGAGATCAGTCCGTTTCTTCCGGCTAAATTCCCACACTGTATTTCGGCCAACAAACCCATACTGCTTTTGGCACCATACTACAGCGAGGCCAGGAGGCTGCTGGGACAGGATTACCAGTTTTGGTCAGAGACTGACGATGTGCCACGCATTGCCGGCCTTTTCGAAAGGCTCTACGAAGTCTGGAAGGAAAATCCTGAAAATCTGGCGATGCACCGAGAGGACATCAGGGACTACCTTTCTGCCTCCTATCTCAAATCGGCAATAGAAAAGTTATAATCAATGGTACCGGCGACGCAATTTTCAATCCTGATTTCCACGAGAAACCGCCGTGAAGCATTGGACTTTACGCTGCGCCGGCTTTTGGATTGTCAGGACGGCAACGTAGAGGTGCTGGTGTTTGATGACGGTTCGACTGACGGCACTTTCGACCACGTCAGATTTCATTTCCCGTGGGTAACGCTTCAGCGCAATGAAACATCGAGGGGCTACATGTACTGCCGGAATAAAATGCTCAATGAAACCAAAGCCAGGTTCGCTATATCGCTTGATGACGATGCCCATTTCCTGACAACAAAGCCATTTGATGCGATTGCTGCTTATTTCGCGAAACATCCGCAGTGCGGACTCATAGCGATGCGTATCTTCTGGGGGACTAATGCGCCCGCCTCACTCGACAGCCGGGAAGATTCGGGGCGTGTAAGGGGTTTCGTTGGTTGTGCCCATGCCTGGTGTATGGAAAGCTGGCGGAAAATCCCGGATTACCCGGAATGGTTCGGGTTTTACGGAGAAGAAGATTTTGCCTCATACCAGATGTTCAAAAAAAACATCGAGGTACATTACCTCCCGGAGGTATTGGTCCAGCACCGGGTAAACGTCGCAGATCGCAGAAAGGACAAAGACTACGGCATACGCCTGCGTCGCTCTTTAAGGGCGGGGTGGTACCTGTTTTTGTTATTTTACCCCTTATCCCAAATTCCGCGGATTATGGCTTATTCAGTCTGGATGCAGTTGAAGCTGAAAGTCTTTAAAGGCGATGTAAAAGCGTTAAAGGCGCTGTGCCTGGCGGGAATCGATTTGCTTATCTCCTTGCCGAAAATTGCCAGGGAGAGCCGTCGGTTTACAAAGCAGGAATTTCAACAATACCAGCAATTACCTGCCACGAAAATATATTGGCAGCCCGAAAAATAAATGCAGCCGAAGCGCTAAAATCAGTATTTTTGAAACTATTAAAAGCAAAAATTTGGAAAGCCCGTTCCCCTATCTTATAGCCGAAATCGCACAGGCCCATGACGGCAGTCTTGGTGCCGCCCACGCCTACATTGATGCCTTGGCACAGACGGGGATTGATGCCGTAAAATTCCAACTGCACATTGCAGAGGCCGAAAGCAGCGCGTTTGAGCCTTTCAGGGTAAAATTTTCATTCGAAGACGAAACAAGATTTGATTATTGGAAGCGCACGTCGTTCACGCAGGAACAATGGAAGGGCCTCAAAAAGCATTGTGATGAGGTAGGCCTGGAGTTCCTTTGTTCTCCGTTCAGTAACCTGGCAGTGGAGTGGCTGGAAGAGATTGGAATCAAAAGATATAAGGTCGGTTCCGGCGAAGTGGCGAATTTCCTGCTTCTTGAAAAGATCGCTAAAACGGGACGGCCGGTTATCCTTTCGTCAGGAATGAGCAATTATTCCGAACTGGATGCGGCTGTGCGTTTCCTGAGAGAACGCAACGTCGATTTTTCAATTCTACAGTGCACAACATCCTATCCGACGATGCCCGAGCAATACGGACTCAACGTCATATCTGAATTGAAGCAAAGGTATCAGGTGAAGGTGGGTTATTCGGATCATTCGGCAAAAATAGAAACCGGGATCGCCGCAGTGGCAATGGGCGCTGAAATCCTTGAATTCCATGCCGTGTTTGACCGCGCGCAGTTTGGGCCTGATGCACAATCATCATTGACAATTGCGGAAATTACACAACTGGTCCGAGCAGTTCGGAACATTGCATCAGCGATGCGGTTTCCTGCAGACAAAGAAGATAACAGCAAGTTTTCGGCGCTCAAGCAGATTTTCGAAAAGTCGCTGGCGGTCAACAAACCTATGAAAAAAGGAGACATCATTACATTTGACGATCTCGAGGCCAAAAAGCCGAAAGGCCATGGTATCGATGCATCGGATTTTATGGGGATTGTCGGAAAAAAATTAACTGCCGACAGGCAGCAATGGGATTTTTTAAACTACGAAGATTTGTATGAATAAACGAAAAATCGCTGTCGTCATCACCGCGCGCCCGTCTTACAGCAGGGTCAAGACGGTGCTGAAAGCCATTCAGGACCATCCGCAGCTCGAGCTTCAACTGATTGTTGCAGCGTCGGCGCTTTTGGAACGGTATGGCTCAGCGGTCAATTATATAGAACAGGACGGTTTTCAAATTGCCGCCAAAGTATTCAACGTGCTCGAAGGGGAGAACCTTACTGCGGCCGCAAAGACCACCGGAATCGGAATTCTTGAGTTGTCAACGGTTTTCGACAACCTTGTGCCCGATATCGTCGTCACGGTTGCAGACCGTTTTGAGACAATGGCTACGGCGGTTTCAGCTTCGTACATGAATATCCCACTGGCCCACATACAGGGCGGCGAAGTCACAGGGAACATAGACGAAAAAGTGCGTCACGCCATTACCAAATTGGCCGATTACCACTTCACTGCCTCCGAAAATGCGAAGCAGCGTGTCATCAGGCTGGGTGAAAATCCTGACTTTGTCTTCAATACCGGTTGTCCGTCGATAGACATCGCGTCTGACATTGCCGATATATCGCCGCTGCCTTTCGATCCGTATGAAAAATATGGCGGTGTAGGGGCAAAACCCGATCTTTCCAACGGCTATCTCGTGGTCATGCAGCATCCGGTGACGACGGAATACAAAGATTCAAGAAAGCATATCGAAGAGACCCTGACCGCGGTTGCAGCCCTCAATATACCGGTCCTTTGGTTTTGGCCGAATGTTGATGCCGGCGCCGACGGGACGTCAACAGGTATCAGGAGTTTCCGGGAATCCAACCGGCTCGGCCACGTCCATTTCTTTAAAAATATGGAAGGCGGGGATTTCCTGATATTGCTCAATAATGCAATCGGACTCATAGGAAATTCCAGTGTCGGCATCCGGGAATGTGCCTTTTTAGGTGTGCCTGTAGTAAACATCGGTTCACGACAGCATAAGCGGGACCGGGGATACAATGTCACCGACGTCGGTTATGATAAGGAAGCCATTCTCGAGGCAGTGCAAACCATCATCAGCAATCCAAGGCCACAGCGGTCAGGGGTTTACGGTGGCGGCACCGCAGGAAAAGCTATCGCGGCCATATTGTCGCAAACCGATTTAAGATTTCATAAAACCATCACCTACTAATGAGGATTCTTGGAATCATACCGGCGCGCGGCGGCTCGAAAGGGGTTCCCGGAAAAAACATAAAGGAATTGGGCGGTCAGCCCTTGCTGGCATACACCATCCTGCAAAGCCTGCAAAGCCGGTTGTTAACCAGGGTAATCGTGTCAAGCGATGACTCCGATATCATCAACTGCGCTCTGGCTTACGGCGCTGAGGTTCCGTTTGTAAGGCCTGACTTCCTCGCTGACGACAAAGCTGCAAGCATCGCTGTGGTTCAGCATGCGGTGGCATTTCTCGAATCGGAAAACGAATATTTTGATGCGGTCTGCCTATTGCAGGCGACCTCCCCGTTTAGAGAAAAGGGATCTATCGATAAGGCAATTGCCAGATTTATCGAGTCAGAGGCTGATGCACTGGTCAGCGTGCTTCCCGTACCACATGAATTCAATCCCCATTGGGTTTTTGAGCCTGATCGAAATGGATTCCTGAGTATTGCGACCGGTGAGGCAAAAATTATCGGGAGAAGACAGGAACTACCGCCTGCTTTTTTCAGGGATGGCTCAATCTATCTGACAAAAACCGAGTGTATCAAGGAAGGGACATTTTACGGCGAAAAACTTGCTTTTACGCAAAGTAACCCGGAATTGTATGTAAATATAGACAGTCCGGACGACTGGAAAGCAGCAGAAATGAAATTACCAACCATAATGTCACTGATATAATGTGCGGGATAGCGGGCATCGTAGGCCACCACCCGGACAACTTACAAAACCTGCGGTCGATGCTCGAAATCCAAAAGCATCGCGGTCCCGATGCCACGGCGTCTTGGATCGGGGACTCTTTGGTTTTGGGACACAATCGATTGAGTATTATTGATCTTTCGGAGGCTGCCAACCAACCCATGCACAGTGCCTGCGGCCGATACGTCATCGTATTTAACGGGGAAATTTACAATTATATAGAACTTCGCCGCCAACTCCCGGAAAGCGGTTTCAGGACAGATTCCGATACGGAGGTGTTGCTCGAAGCATATAAAAGGTGGGGAAGCAGCGTATTGGACAAACTCAATGGTATGTTCAGCTTTGTCATTTGGGACAAAACGGATAAAAAACTTTTTGCTGCACGCGACCGTTTCGGTGTAAAACCTTTTTATTACGCGTTTAAAGATGGCCGGTTTTACTTTTCCAGTGAAGTCAAGACGCTGTTTGCAGGCGGCATTGCCAAGCGCAAGAGCTATAAGGTCTGGGCCAACTATTTTGCCTTCGGGACTTACGGTCTGCCTGACGAAACTTTTTGGGAAGGAATCCGGCAACTGCCCGCAGGACATTTTATTGCCACGGATATGCTTACTTTGGAGCAGGCAAAACCTGTAAAATGGTATGATTTTGCCACGAGGATCAGCGCTGTCAGCGACAGTCCCGGCAACGATTTCAAGGAACGATATGAAGCGATGCTGCACGATGCGATTTCGCTGAGGTTTCGCGCAGATGTCCCGCTAGGCATGAATGTGAGCGGCGGCCTTGACTCGTCATTGCTTATTTCAATGGTACACCAGAACCTGTCCTCGGATAAAAACATTGAAGCTTTCACTTTTTATTCCGGTGATGCGCGCTACGACGAATTGCCATGGGTAAGCACATTGATGGAACAAACGCCTTATCCGCTCAACAAAGTACTGCTGCAATGGCAGGACATCCCCAAGATGATTTCCGAAATAAGCTACTGTGAAGACGAACCTTTCGGCGGGTTCCCCACTTTGGCTTACAGCCTGCTTTTCAAGGAAGCACGGGCCAGAAAAATACCGGTAATCCTCGACGGTCAGGGCATGGACGAGGCGTGGGCAGGCTACGATTATTATCACAACCGCTCAGACAGTGTCATACAGGGTGTGACTTCGAGTCCGGTAAGGCCGGAAATCATGACCCCTGATTTCGCTGCCTTTGCGGAAAAGGAATTCTACCCGGAGCCGTTTGACAGCCGTCTGCAAAACCTGCAGTTCCGGGATTTATTTTTCACGAAAATGCCTCGGGCGCTCCGGTTCAACGATCGGATTAGCATGAAGTATGGCATCGAACTAAGGGAGCCTTTCCTGGATTACAGGCTTGTTGAAACGGCGTTCGCGCAAACCGATGCGATGAAACTGCAAAATGGGCAAACCAAATGGCTGCTCCGTGACATCGCCAGAAAACATCTTGGTGATTCCATTGCGCTGGCACCAAAAAGGGCCGTGCAAACGCCACAGAGAGAGTGGATTTCGAACGAACTGAAATCCTATTTTGATGAGCGGATCGACGCATTTTCAAAAACGGAGGGTGTTGATCCAAACGCCGTGAAAAGGATTTGGGCCGCATATTGTGAGGGAAATCAGGATAATAGTTTTTATATTTGGCAATGGATAAATGCCGTCGCCGTTCAAGACAACCGATGAAATTCCCGGCATTAACCGCTAACTGACGAACAATGATTACAAGGGAAGCTACTTTAGAGGATTGGGATCGGTTGATCGCCTTTTTCCGCTCGGTTTACCCGGCGAACCATCCGCTGCAGCAACGTATGTTCTGGAACTGGCAGTACGGAGATAAAGCATATGGACGGTCGTTCATCAGTCTTGATGAAAATGGCGATATCACCGGGCACGTCGGCGCCAGTTTTGCCGGCGGGGTCGCATGGATCATTAATGTATACCTACTGGAATCATGCCGCGGGAAAGGTGTTTTGCGTGAACTGTACGGTCTTGCAAGGCAATACCATCCCCTTGCTGCGACGGCGGCGAATGCTGCCGGTTTGGGTTTGTACCGCAACATGGGCTGGATCCGCTATCATGATTTAATACGTCTGGTGAAAATCAATCCCAACATGCAAAACGCGTCGGCGGAGTTGATTTGTAGCCCGGCCGCTGTGGCCGTCGATGATCTGGTTGCAACCGATACCCATTATTTCCGCCAACCCGGAATTAAGGGTGTTTTGTTCGATGACGGAACGCGGGCTGTAAGCCAGGACGCTGTAGGCGGATTGCGGATTTGTGATTTTGACGACGCCAGCACCATGGAATCCCTCGCTTGGGAAAAAGGATACCATTGGGTCGACTATATTACGTCGTGGAACGATATGAAGCTAAAATATCTCGAGGCGCAGCATTGGATGCCTGACCGTCTGTCTGTTATCCCATGGCGGCTGAACCCGGTCGAATTTAATTATTTTTGTGACATTACTTTTCTTTCCGAAGAACCACTTGATAAAAAGTTTGTCGTGCATCGCTCTTATTCCGACCATGGGAGGGTCGGCAGCTTAAAATGAGAAAAATGAAAACATTAGGAGTGGTCATTACTGACGGTGTCGGATTCAGGAATTTCGTGCTTACCGATTTTATCCCTGAAGCCTCGAAAGTGTTTGATGAGGTCGTGCTGTTTTCATGCCTTCCGCATCAGGTTTATGATCAATACGCATTGCCCTGCAGTATTGTAGAGCTCGAAGTATTTCAGGAATCCACCGCAACCTGGTTTTTCAGGAAGGCGAAGGAAATTGCGCACCTCCAGTTGAATCGAAAAGGCAATTTCGGAATCCAGGATAATTTCAATACCAACAGGAACGCTGCCATGACCTTGCGCGGGTTGGCCACACGGTTTATTTTCGGGCTGACCCGCGTATGCCATTCCGAAAGGTGGATTTCAATGTATCAAAAACTACAGCAACGCTCGTTGCGAAACCACCGCGTGACGAAAGATTATGAGAGGTTACTCGAATCCCATGCGGTGGATTTGCTTTTTTTTACACACCAGCGTCCTTCATTTATTGCGCCTATGATTTATGCGGCTGAAAAGGGTGGGATCAGGACCGCTGCGTTTATCTTCAGCTGGGATAATTTGGCTTCCAAAGGCAGGATGGCAGGGAATTTCGATTTCTACCTGGTATGGAGCGATCTCATGAAACGCGATTTGCTTGCCTTTTACCGACGTATAACCGAATCACAGGCGACAGTGGTCGGGACGCCGCAGTTTGAGCCATATATAATGGAGCGCTACGGTCATACCGAAGCGGCGTTCCGCCGTCGTTTCCATATCGACAATGCCAATCCCATCATCTTGTTCACCTGCAACGATTCGAGCAGCAAAAACGATCCGATTTATCTCGATCTGCTTGCACACTTTATCTCAAAAGGACAGCTTTCACGTCAGGTGAATCTTATCGTTCGTACGTCTCCGGCCGAAGATCCGGTCCGGTTTAAGGACATTGCGGAAAAATATCCGTTTATTATTTGGAATCACCCGGATTGGGAAATCAAGAGGGCGGCGCATCAGGAAGCATGGTCACAGCGCGTGCCTTCTCAGAATGATGTGAACGACCTGAAATCGCTGCTGCGGTTTTCAGACATCAATATTAATGTACTGTCGACGATTACGATTGACGCCTTTTTATTTGACAAGCCTGTAATCAATCCGGTATTTGGCAATCCGGAAAACGGCCTGTTCGACGACCAGAAATTTTTCAGTTATTGGCACCTTGAGGCACTGGTTAAATCACAGTCCACCGAAATCGTAAAAAACGAAACAGAATATCTTGACAGCCTGAACGCATTGCTCCAGGGTAACGACGCGAGGCGCACACAGCGGGCTGCGTTTGTCGGGCTGCAAATTGGTAAGCCATTGGAAGGAACCAGCAAAAGGATTGCTGAAAACCTGGCCGGCCTTTCCAACGCCTCGTTCCGTAAATCTAAAAATGCGACTCATGCTTAAGGCTTCCATGTACCATTATGTGCAGCCTTTCAATGAAAGACTGCCATTTTTCAAGAATTTGCATATCGAAGATTTCTGCACCCAGCTTGATTATTTTGAAAGGGAATTCGGATTTGTAAGAAAGCAGGACTTCCTGGATGCATTTCATACGGGAAAACTGCCGGAAGGCATTATACTGACCTTTGATGACGGACTTAAATCGCATTATCAATACGTGTTACCGGAACTTATCAAGCGAAAACTGTGGGGCATATTTTATATCCCGACCGCGCCCTATACCCACACTAAGATTCTCGATGTGCACCGCATTCACCTGATTCTCGGTATCGCGCCGGCAACAGCGGTGTACCGTAAACTGATTGCGATGGTTTCTGACGATATGCTGCCCGGAACCCTGGTATCTGATTTTCGGGAATGGCCATACCACCTACAGGAGGATGACGACCATACGAAACGCGTTAAGCAAATACTCAACTATTACATCAGTTATGAGTTTCGCGAGAGTGTCATAGACCAATTGATGGCTTACTTCGTCCCAGACGACATTAACGATGTACATGGATTCTATCTCACGTCGGACGAGACAGCTGAACTGGCCCGTGAAGGCATGATCATCGGGAGCCATACACACAGCCATCCGCTGATGTCAAAGCTCAACGCACTGCAGCAACGCGAAGAGATTGAAAAGTCTTTTGGCTGCCTTGAGCGGATTATAGGGAAGTCCGATCACCGCACATTCTGTTATCCTTACGGCGGATTTCATTCGTTCACCGACGAGACAGAGCGCATCTTGACCGATCAGAAGGTTCAGTATTCGTTTAATGTAGAGCACAGGGACATTACCCGTGATGATATTCTGCAAAGACCCCAGGCATTGCCCCGGTACGATTGCAACCATTTTCCCTTCGGTCAGTGCAGGGCCGCGCAGCATCAGGGAACTGTAAGGAAAGGCGGCGTAGGATGAGAACGACAAGAATCGCAGTGCTATGCAATTATCAGCTGCTTCCGGAAAGGGTGGGGGGCATGGACCATTTTTTTTGGGAGTTCGATCGCATTTGCCGTGATCACGCTATTGAGATCGATTGGTTTTTTCCAAATACAGCTGCCCACGGAACCTACACATCACTCCATATCATTCCGTTTGGAAATGTAAGTGTGGAGGCTTTTTTCCTGCAGCATCTCATCGGGGCTGACACCGGGTACGCTTACATCATTACCCATTTCGTTGAATTATGCACCCCTTTTTTCAGTAAACTCAGGAAGCTTACCGATGCGACAGTAATCACCGTAGATCATAATCCCCGCCCTTTGCACGGTTACCCGGTTAGGAAACGAATAGAAAAGCGGATCAAGGGGATCCTTTTTTCAAGGTACATCGATAAATTTATCGGGGTGTCACAATATACTGAAAACCAGATACTGAAAGATTTCGGGAGGTCGCTTAAAAGAAAGACAGCAGTCATCTACAACGGCGTGATTATTGACGATATCGACATTAGGCAAACGCAACATATCGTTCCGAAATTCATGACCGCGTCGCATTTACGGTTCTCAAAAGGCATACAGGATCTCATCGAAGCCGTAGCCGGACTGCCCGCAACGGCCAGGGATCTTGTGAAAGTTGATGTCTACGGCGACGGACCGTACAAAGAAACCCTTCTGGAAAATATCAGGAATCGCGGTGTCGAAAATCAATTTGTGTTTATGGGAAGCCGTGCTGACCTGAATAAGGTTTTCTGCAACTATGACTTCATGATACAGCCTACGCATATGGAGTGTTTCAGCCTCGCCATTTTGGAAAGTCTCGCGGCAAATGTCCCGGTCATCACCACCAATGTAGGCGGAAATGAAGAGGTAATCGTGGATGGCGTCAACGGCTTTATTTTTCCCGCAGCGGACGTCGGCCGCTTAAGGACGCTTTTAGCGCAGATTCTGAAGGGGCAGAGGCCTCAAAATCAGGAAATGCGCCACGATATTGAACTGTCATTTTCCATCAGGCAGATGGTCGAAAATCATTTTCAACTCATTAAGCCCAAACCATGATTACGTTTTCCAGGCTTGAAAAGAAAGGGAATCTGGGCAATCAACTCTTCCAGATTGCCTCAGTGATGGGCATTGCGAAAAACAATGGACAGGAATTTTCTTTTCCGAAATGGAGTTATGGCAAATATTTCCAAAAGCAACTCCCGGTCAACAAAGAAGATACTTTCAACTACTTTAAAGAGCCATGCTTCGAATTCAGAGAGTTAAAGTTTGACGGTGGCAATTATGACCTTGATGGCTGGTTCCAGTCTGAACGCTATTTCGACATCGCAGCCACACGCAGGTATTTTTCGTTCAAGGAGGATTTCGTTGAAGGGCTGAAACAAAAAATGCAGTCTGCGCTCAGCAGTCAAACCATATTGATTTCCATACGACGGGGTGACTTTGTAGACCATCCTGATTATTTCCAATTGCCGTCAGGGTATTACCTCAATGCGTTGAACGAACATTTTCCGGATTGGCGCCAATACAGCCTTATTATAATGAGTGATGATCCGGAATACTGTAAATTTCATTTTGGTTTCCTCTCCAATGTATATTTTACTGCAGGTTTCTCTGCCGTCGAGCAGCTGGGCGTTGCGGCTCTATGCGATCATTTTATCATCAGCAATTCTACGTTTTCGTGGTGGTGTGCGTGGCTCGGCGAAAAAGAGCATTCGAAAATCATCAGGCCCCTGCATTATTTCACACCGGCGAAACGTGCCATTGATGACGACCGTGATTATTTCCCCCAAAGGTGGGTACCGTTCGATCATACCGGAAGGAAAATGTCTTTGCGGAACGCTGTAATCTGCCTTGAAAAAAGAGATCCGCTTTTGCGGGACTATTTGCTCGCGAATTTCGAGATCGGTACACAACACATTTATGAATTTCCGGCAAAACCATTGGTGCATGGTGGGAAATGGATATTCATCAACGATGCTGTGCCGCCGCCATTGGCTGTTTATACCGCCGTCGATGATCAGGACGCGGGATCAATTTTCCTGCAGAAAGGGGCACTGCTCAACATATCCCGATCACTCGACGCCTGCGTTTTGGTGAAACAACATGATTTCGGTATCTTTTCATCCCAGCTGCGTGATGTTGAATCGACGGAACCGCAGATTATTTTTTCCTGTGTTCCGGGATATGATGAAGATGTTCGTAATTGGTCGTTTGCGGCAATAGGAAAATCTGGGAGTCAACATTACAAAATATTCTATACATATGCGGGAAAAATCAAAGGTTTCCCCGAATGTATATATTATCTTGCGAAGCAAAAAAAGAAAGCGCTGTTCGTGCTCAAGCAGTTTGTCAAATGGCTGATACGCTACCGTAAAAAGTAAGATGCATATAGGATTTATCACTTCACACTATCCATTTCCCGATGTCAAAAGCGTCGGCGGTATTGGAACAAGCATCAGGAACCTGGCTGCAGAGCTGGCCCGCCTTGGCCACGAGGTAACCGTTTTGGTCTACGGACAGGAAAGAGACGATCGCATGGAGATCGACGGGATACGGTTTGTCACAATCCGCAATGTGAAATTTAAGGGATTGTCGTGGTGGCTTACGCGCAGGAAAATACAACGTGTGATCAAAATGACGGCGCGCTCCCGGGCGTTTGATGTCATCGAGGCGCCCGACTGGGAGGGCATCACGTCGTTTATTACGACGCCCTGTCCGATGATTTTGAGACTGAACGGCTCAGATACCTATTTTTGCCATCTGGAGAAGCGACCTGTCAAATGGATTAACAAATTTCACGAGCGCCGTGCTTTTAAACGCGCCGACGGCATTATTTCGGTCAGCCGGTTTACCGGTGAGGTGACCAACGCTGTTTTTAACTGTAGGCGCGACTTCACCGTAATCCCTAACGGGATAGACGCCACGCGGTTTGTTGCCCATGAAAAGAAAAAGGAGTCGCGCACCGTGCTGTATTTTGGGGGCATTATCAGGAAAAAAGGGGTGCTCGAAATCCCACATTATTTCAATAAAATAGCGGCCACCCATCCTGATGCCAGGCTTGTGGTGGCGGGCTTTGATATGCCCGATAAACTGACGGGAAACCGTTCTACCAAGGAAATGATGCTCAAGTTGTTTGATGAACACATTTCCAACAGGGTGCATTTTACCGGCAGCATCCCCTATCACGAAATCGGGAGCTATATACAGGATTCGGCAGTATGCATCTTTCCCTCATATGCGGAGGCGTTGCCTGTTTCCTGGCTCGAAGCCATGTCTATGGAGAAAGCTGTGGTGGCATCAAATATCGGTTGGAGCAATGAAATTATAGAGGACGGTGAGAACGGCTTCAAATCTGATCCTGCGAATCATGATATTTTTGCCCAGAAAATCGCCCTGCTGCTCGACAATCCGGATTCACGGGAAAACATGGGAACTAAGGCAAGGGAGACCGTTATTGAAAAATTCTCGACAAAAGTAACTGCCATAAAATCGCTGGATTTTTACAGCAGCATCATAGACAAAAAATGAGTAATCTGAAGCAATACATTACAAAAAAAGGAGAGGTGCTGTTGTACAACGGAACCCCGGATCTTGCGCAACTGGAAATTCTGGCTGATGGGCCCGGAGACATCTGGCACAGTTCATTTGAGCAGGGCTACAAAAATGCTTTCCCGGAATTGGTTTACCAAACAGCAATTTTTTTCTGGTATATCAATGATTTTGATGGTTTGGACGAATGTGTAAGTTGGCGCGTGAATCCGAACGCATTCGCAGTACGGCAGTCAGTTTGGGAAATCCTTGGCGGGTTCGATCCTGATTTTGAAAGCGTTCAGGCCGGCGCGCTTGATTTCGGCTTCAGGGCCATTCGATTCTACGGCGGTGTCCCGCTGTATGTAAAGGGGCTGTTCAGTGAGCAAGTCCGGGAGAGCGCAACCCTGTCCAGAACAGACAGGCACGTGTTCTTCAGGAAAAACTTTAAGACTGACCACGCGATTTTCATGATTTACAGGATGGGAATCCTGAATCCGCGCGAGTGGCATGCTTTTTTATCCGCGAAAAGGAATTACAGCCAAAGAAATTACGACACAATTATTCCTCCCAGACTACTGAAAGAAGTTTCAGGGACGCCGACAGTGAGTTATATCATACCCACCATGTTCAGGCAGGACTTTACGCTGCAACTGCTCGATGATCTCGCTGCGCAAAGCCATCCGCCGGCTCAGGTGATTGTCGTGGATGCGACCCCCGAATCCGAAAGGGACGAATCGTTATATGCACAGAAGCACTATCCGTTCCGGCTTGAAGTGGTATGGCAACAGTCCAAGGGAAGCTGTCGTGCCCGCAATGAGGCAATCTTGCTTTGTTCCGGGGACTATATCGTGTTTGGCGACGACGACATCAGGGTTCCTGCGGATTTTATTGAAAATCACCTGCGTTTTCTTCAAACGTATGGCGCTGACGCCTGCAACGGACTCGACATTCGGGCCGACCACCATCAGCAGGGCCTTGAAGATCTCAGGCGTAAACTGTCTGTTTTTGGTCCTTTACGCTGGCGGGCCGGGGTGACAACAAATTTCAGTAATGCCAATTCATGCGTCAGGACGAAATATGTACACGCATTGGTTGGAAATGATATTAATTTTGATGGCGGTTATGGAGAAGATGGTGATTTCGGACTGTCTCTCGCCAAACTCGGACTCGTCGTGATGTTCAACCCATTTTCAACAAACCTGCACCTGAAACCACCGAGCGGAGGTTATCGCTGGTGGGGTGCACAGGCGAAAATTCTCGGGAAGAAGAGGAAAACGCAGCCATGGGAGCTTGATACGCCGGTAGGTTTGGTGCGGCCTGTCCCCAGTCCTACCGTGATGTATGGTATCATCAAACAATTTACGCCGCAGCAGCTGGTGGAATATAAGCACAAACATTTCAGTTATTACCTTTTCAGCGGACCTAAATATTCGTTTGTGTACAGGCTGCTCAGAATCCCATACAAAAACATCCAGTTTCATAAGTCGGTATATTATGCAAAAAAACTCATTAAATTAGGAGTCAGAACAAAGTAATGATGTATTGCACCCTGATCATCTGTACATTCAAGCGCGCCGGGTCGTTGTCCAACCTTTTGCATTCGATAGCGCAGCAGACGCTTTATCCGGATGAGATCCTTGTTGTCGACGGGTCTCCCGATGACGAAACCGAAAAAATGATCCGGGCGAATGATTTTAAAAACCTCACTTATTTTTCGGTTCCTCCGCACCTGCGTGGCCTTACGAGGCAGCGCAATTTCGGAATTGACAACATCAGCGCAAAAGCTCAGATCGTTGCATTTCTTGATGACGATACGGTCCTGATGCCGGATTATTTTGAGCAGATGAACCGCACTTTCGAAATGCATCCGGATGTTAGCGGTGTAGGAGGCATTGCGCTCAATGAAAATGCCTGGGAGGAAGCGCCCGAAGGAAAAATCTACAACAGCAAAAAATTTTACTGTTTTGACGGACATGTGTATAAGGAGTCGCAACGGAATGTTGTTCGGAATTACCTCGGACTCGCCTCCAATCTCGGACCGGGAAAAATGCCATTGTTTTCACACGGCCGCACTTGCGGTTTTCCAATAACCGGGCGGGTATATGATGCCGACTTGCTTATTGGAATGTCGTTTGCTTTCCGAAGCGAAGTCGTCAGGGCAATACGGTTTTCGCCTTACTTTGAAGGCTATGGACTGTATGAAGATGCCGATTTCAGTATCAGGGCCTTACGGTTTGGGCGTAATGTAATCGATACCAGATTACAACTCCGGCATTTTCATCATCCGTCCGGCAGGCCAAACCACTATCGGTATGGCAGGATGGTGGTGCGAAATGGTTACTACGTTTGGCGTGTCAGGAACCCAAAGCCGTCATTTAAAGCCCGTATCAAGTGGCACCTGATTACGCTGCTGCTCGCTGCCATCAGGCTTAGTAACGTGCTGTCAGGTCCCGAAAGAGAAGCTGCGCTTAAGGAGTCCGCCGGGCGATTTGCAGCATGGATACAACTAACCTATAATCGACCACAACGAAATGACTAGATTTTTACAAAAAGCCTATCCGGTCCTAAACATTGCCTTTTTACTCGCCAATCTGGTATTTCAGGCAGTTTTTTTCAATACATTTTTCCTTAATGAAGGGCTCAACGGCGATGAGAGAGGCTACCTGTCCCAACTTTCAGGGGGTCATTTTTCATGGTCATTTATTTCGGGATCGTTCAGCCAACCCTATACTTTCCTGAGTAGCCTGCTCCATTTGGCAATTGCTGATCCCATGCTGTGTAACAGGTTGGTCAGCCTCATCATGGGCATTTGCCTAATCGCCTACTTATTCTTTTTTTTCAAAAAACGCAAATCTGCGGTGTTCACAGAGGGCAATCCATTCTGGGATAACGTGGCCTTGTTAAACATATTGATTGCCGTCATTACTATTGTCCGCAGTCATCTGGTGGGCACTTCCGACATGACCTCTACCTGCTTTGCTGTGCCCGGATTCATTATGCTTACGGAGGTTATTACCAAACAGGCAGCTGCTAGGAAACTGTGGGTTGTCGGATTACTTTTTGCCCTTTCTTTTACTGCGCGGCCTACATTTTTAGTCGTGATGCTTGCTTTTCTGATTGCGCTCCTGTTCTTTTACCGAAAGACCTTGTGGGGTAAGCCGTTAATTGTTACCGGGCTGTTTTTTATGCTGTTTACCGCCTTGATCAACCTATACCCTTTGATGGAAAAAGGGACGATTACAATCGACACCAAAGAAATTCCGGAAAGCATCGGTACCAGTTGGTTTGAAATGAATTACTTAATGGCAAAAAAATGGGATTCGGGAGCATTGCCACGCACCCAGTGGCTTTCGGATACCGATGTGATGGCATTCAAGAAGGAGCATCCGGATTTTGTATTTCCGAGAAACCAATTTGACCTTTTGGCGAGGGAGCCGGGTCTTTATATCCGGCAGATGGTCAGGATGGGCGTCATATCGATTTACACCTCATTCAGGTACTTGTATTTATTATTTCCATTCCTGCTCGTTTTTCCGTTCCTGAAACGCAGGCCCGGTGACCAACGCAGGATCGCAGGCTTCATCGCTGCCTTCTATGTGATCACCCTGTTCCTGTTTATGTTTTTTAGCGTGAAGATGATGGAATTCAGATGGATGCACATTTTGCTGGCCGTTTTTGTTTTTTATGCAATGCACCTGATCAGGATGGTTCCGCAGAAAACACGGTTGCTTATTCTGGACGGAAGCTTTTTGACAGGCACATTGTTCATCTTCCTCGCTTTACTAAGGGGGGTATGACGTTGTGTGCAACGCGCGGCCTTAAATCTATCGGCTGCCGACATTGCCAAATGTAAAATTAAGGATATATTTACGGCTATAAATCAGCTGAATTGTCTCAGCATTAAGCACGGTTTGTTACAAATGAAAACGACATCCGAAATTTTAGAAATCAATAAAAAGCAGAAGGAATTTTACAACCACATCCGGCAAAACCGCATGACACGGATTTGGGCAAAAATCCGCAACGGCGTGCTAAACCGGGTTCGGAAAAATATTGGCATCCACGATCAGGTTTATGACCTGCACAAGGTCTGGTTTGGAGACCTGTCAGATAAAAAGGTACTCGATCTCGGCTGTTTTTCAGGCAATAACCTGTCCTTTTATCTGGCCGAGCACTCCAAATCCTACCTCGGAATTGATTTGAGCGATAAAGCCATCAGCCACCTAAAAGAAAAAATTAAAAAATACCCCAACGCTGAAGCCCGGGCGGTTGATTTTCTCTCCGATGAATTTTCGGAAGCTGACTTCGACCTGATTTACGCTTATGGCGTATTGCACCACTTCCCGAATGTCGATGTCCTCATCGAGAGGCTTAATGAAAAATTGTCGCCAAACGGCGCTATTATCAGCTATGATCCGTTGCAAACCAGTACACCGATCTGGATATTGCGGACCTTGTACCGCCCATTCCAGTCAGATGCCGCCTGGGAATGGCCATTTACCAGGCGAACCTACAGGAAGTTTGCCGCTTCCTTCCGTGTGATCGAACGGCACGGGCTTCTCGGAAAATCAAAATGGATTGTCCTGCTCAATATGCTGCCACTTTCCCAACCTTTTAAAAACAGGACCGGTAGAAACTGGCACCAGCAGGATTGGAAGAAATCAGCCATCTCAGATAAAGACATGTTTCGTTGCATGCACCTGACGATGTGGATGCAAAAGCAATCACGATGAGCTTATTCAGACTCATACGATCAGATTTTATGAGATACCGTAGTTACGGAGGCCATGTTGTCGGAATCGTATTTTTTACTCAGGGCTTCTGGGCAAGTACACAATACAGGATTGCCCATTACATTCACACCAGGGTGACTTTGCAGCCCTTCAGGATTGTACTCCGCCTTTGGATGCTTTTCTGGCAGAAGTCAGTTGAAATCCTTACCGGGATATCAATTCCTGCAGCCGCCAGGATAGGTCACGGATTTTATATAGGTCATTTCGGCACCATTATTATCCATCCTGATGTGGTGATTGGCAACAATTGCAATATCGCCCAGGGCGTGACCATCGGCGTGTCCGGTGTGGAAGGGAGGAGGGGCGTGCCGGTCATTGGCGATCGTGTGTTTTTAGGGGCCAATAGCGTGATTGCCGGTCCCATTACTGTCGGAAACGATGTCCTGGTGGGCGCCTGCTCACTGGTGAACAAATCTGTCGCTGAAAACGCTGTGGTCCAGGGTGTGCCTGCGGCGGTGCTTTCAAATCGCGGATCTAATGGATATATCTGATGAGGTTTTTAATTGTTTCAAACGCGCCACTCGTATATGAAAACGGGATTGCCAAGGCTTATGCCCCGTATATTAAGGAAATGGCTATTTGGCACGAAAATGTAACGGAAACAGCTTTCTGTTGTCCGGTATGGCCAGCCGCAAACGGGCTGTTGGTTACTGAAGTGCCTTTTCCGTTCCGGCATTTCCGCTTAAAAGACTTCAATTTCAAGACACCCAAGGCAATATGCTATGCACTGTTTCAGGTTCCATATAACGTCATCATACTGTTTCGGGCGATGTGCTGGGCAAACCACATTCATCTGAGATGTCCAGGCAATGCAGGTCTGATTGGTGCACTCATCCAGATTTTTTTTCCCGGCAAAAAAAAGACCGCCAAATATGCCGGCAATTGGGATACATCGGTTCCAAAGCCCCTGAGTTACAGATTACAGCAGCACCTCCTGGCAAACACGTTTTTAACCCGAAACATGGCCGTGCTGGTGTACGGTAACTGGGCCGGTGCCGGTAAAAACATCAAACCTTTTTTTACCGCCAGCTATTCCAAAAAGCAAATAACATCGTTTACAAAGGAAGATTTCGAAGGGCCGGTCCGATTTGTATTTGCAGGAATGCTTACGCCCGGAAAGGGAGTGATTTACGCACTGAAAATTGTGCATGCGTTGCGTCAGCGGGGACACAATATCTCCTTAGAATTGTACGGCGAAGGCGTGGAACGCGCTGCTGTGGAAAAGTACATTGCGGAGCATGAATTACAGGAATTTATGCATGTTTTCGGGAATCAAAATGACAGGGTATTAATCGACGCCTATCAGCGGAGCCACTTTGTCATACTCCCGTCAGCAAGCGAAGGGTGGCCGAAAGTGATCGCAGAAGGGATGTTTTGGGGGTGTGTGCCTATCGCGACGCCTGTATCCTGCGTACCTGACATGCTTGATTCCGGAAAACGTGGCCTATTGCTTAAGATGCAGCCCCATACCGATACAGCAAACATAGAGGCGCTTATCAACGACTATCGGGGGTGGCTCGTAAAAAGCAGTGAAGCGGCAAACTGGTCGCAGCATTTTACAACGGAGCTTTTCGCAGAAGAAATCAGTAAACTTGTCCGACAATGAGGATAGTGCAACTCATCGATTCGCTGAATGCCGGCGGCGCAGAACGCATAGCCGTAAACTATGCCAACGGCCTGGCCCACAAGGTCGAATTCTCAGGCATTGTTGCGACCCGTAAAGAAGGTGAATTGAAAGCGGCAGTGCACCCTGAAGTGGGGTACCTGTTCCTGAACCGAAAAAAAACATTGGATATAAGGGCGGTTTTGACCCTGAAAAAATGGATTCTGTGCAACAAGATTGATATTATCCATGCTCACGGGCCATCGTTCTTTATGGCAATACTGGTGAAGTGCCTGCACCCGGGAATAAGAATAGTATGGCACGAACATTATGGTGCAAGGGCTGGACAAACCCGGTCGGCGAATATGATATTATATTTTTGTTCCTTGTTTTTCAGCGCTGTTTTTGTGGTAAACCGTCAGTTGGAATCTTGGATGAATCGGAATTTGTTATCCCGGAATGTGTCCTGTGTACCGAATTTTATCTCCGCAACTCCGGCAATACGCCAAGTCACAATCCTAAACGGAGTGCCTGGTAAAAGAATCCTGCTGGTCGCAAACCTCAAGCAGCCCAAAAACCACATCGCGGCACTCAGGGCTTTCGAAAGCCTTAAATTATGTGATGAGGGATGGAGTCTGCATTTTATCGGTGAAAATTACGGTGATGCTTACTTCGGAGAGATCGCAAGATTTATTGAAGAACACCAATTAGCATCTTCCGTTTGGCTCCACGGGTCAAGGCCCGACATTCCTTTTATTCTTTCTCAGGGCACTATTGGCCTGCTGACGTCGACTGCGGAAGGTTTTCCGTTGGTTATTTTAGAATACGGTCAGGCTGCGCTTCCGGTCATATCTACGAATGCAGGATTTTGCGCGGAAATTATCGATGATGGGGTCTCGGGCCTATTATTCGATCCGAACGATCAAAAAACGTTGGAGGACGCGCTGAAACGCATGGTTGTTGACTGCGGTCTTCAGAGAGATTGCGGCCATGCATTACATGAAAAGGTTAAAAGCAATTACAGTGAGGAACAGGTAATCGGCTTATTATTGTCAAAATATCATAAACTGAAATATGGAAGTCAAAAGTTCTAAATATTCATTATTGATTTTACTGCACATCCTGGCCGCCGTGATCATATTTTTGGTTCCGTTCTTCGCAAAAATCGTATGTATCGGCATCTTGTTTTATGGCATAGTGTATGTTGTCAAAAAACGGAACCGCAATAACGAAGTGTTATACGTTGCCGCTTATATCACCGGAATGGAAGTGTTGCTGCGGGCAACCGATGGACTCCCCGTGTATGAGTTTGCGAAGTATGGGGTGACATTGATGATATGTGTCGGAATGTTTTTTAGTGGTTTTTCGAAGAATGCGGTGCCTTATTGGATTTACCTGATCTTACTGATCCCGAGTGTCATCATCGCTACGTTCGTATTGAATTCTTCGATAGAGGATAGGAAGATCATCTCGTTCGTGATTTCCGGACCACTTTGCCTTGGGATCTGTTCATTATATACCTATCAACGTAAGGTTACTTATGAACAGATTCATACGATACTACTTGCACTGGCTCTGCCAATCGTCAGCCTGACAACCTATCTTATTTTGTTTAATCCAAGTGTAAAAGATGTGGTTACAGGAACAGATTCGAATGGGATGACCTCGGGCGGATTTGGACCAAACCAGGTTTCAACCGCGTTGGGGATAGGGATATTCGTCTTCGTCGCACGTGCCATATTAAGGTCAAAAGGTTACCGTACAATGGCGCTGAATATTGTCATTGCGATCATTATCAGTTTCCGGGGTATTGTTACCTTTTCACGAGGTGGCATTTTTACAGCGATCACGATGATTTGCCTGTTGATGATAGGCATCTACTTCCGATCAAATGGGAAAGCCAAAATCAAAATGCATTACTTTATAATAGGCTCGTTGATTTGCGCCGCAATGGTTTGGTCTTACAGCCTTGCACAGACTAACGGCCTGATTGGGAACAGGTACGCCAATCAGGATGCGGCCGGGAGGGTAAAAGAAAGTAAATTTACGGGTCGGGAGCAACTTGCGGAGTCAGAATTAAAAGCATTTTACGAGAATCCGATACTGGGTGTAGGCGTAGGAAAATCCATCGAGATCCGCGAGGCCGAAACAGGTATCAATGCTGCTTCCCATAACGAGATCACGAGATTGCTTGCCGAGCACGGCTCATTGGGAATATTGATGTTGCTCATATTATTTATCACGCCAATTTTTCTTCATTTGGGGAACAAGGAAAATTTCTTTATGTTTCCCATCTTATTTTTCTGGCTGCTTACAATTAACCACGCGGCCATGCGTATCGCTGCCCCTGCATTCATCTATTCGCTCTGCCTTCTGAAGGTGGACATGGGACTGCAACCGAAATCCAAAAAAATATGGCAGAAGCGCCCTGCGCTGCACCGTTCATAACCTGTTAGTAAACTCCCGAAGTTTTATATATCGTCGCCCATGTTTTTTGGTGAAATATCTTAAATTGCCTTTTCAAATTTTAACAATGCGTCCCGGCAAAGAAATACATTTTGAAATTTCAGAAAGGAAAATCCTTTTGCGCCTTTTTGACGTGCTTTCGGTGATTCTTTCACTGTATCTGGTCGATTACCTGTTCAACTTCAATTACTTCAATTTTTCGACGCAGAATTTCTACTGGGTGGTCGTGCTGGGGATTTATGTGAATATCTTCGGGACGGTTTTTGAGATGTACAATCTTCAGGTTGCCAGCAATCAGTTCCAGGTCATCCGCAGCATCGTCCTCACTTCGTCGGTCACGGCACTGTTTTACCTGCTCACACCGGTCTTTACGCCCTTCCTTCCTTTAAACAGGCTCCAGATCCTTTATTTCTTCCTGGCCGTTTTTGGCGGATTGCTATGCTGGCGCATATTTTATCAGGCATTCCTGGCGTCTTATCGTTTTGAGAAAAAAGTCATCCTGATCTGTGATCGCGAGCAGGTACAGGAACTGGTCACCGGACTGGAAAATATTGATCCGCATTACAGGATCATCGGCTACCTGAATTCTGATTTTTATGAACATGAAACCTTCCGGTACGACTATGTTACCAATCTTTCCATTGAGGAAATTGACGATTTTATAAAGCAAAATTCAGTATCCGAAATCGTCATTGCCTCTCAAAAAACAGACGGTATGACGGTTCCATTGTACAACAAACTGCTTCACCTGCTTGAGACGGGATTTACCATACGCGAATACACCCAGGTGTACGAAAACATTACACAACGCATCCCAATACAGCACTTCGATAAGGATTTTTATCGCTATTTCCCGTTCAGCCGAAGCAATCAAAATAAGCTTTATCTCTTGATGGTCAGGGTTTTGGAAGTGATCCTGTCGTTGGCAGGTATCGGCATTGGCCTGTTGCTGCTACCGTTTATCGTCATCGGGAACTTTGCGGGAAATCGCGGCAAACTGTTTTACCTGCAGACACGCGTGGGTAAAAACGGCCTGCCATTCGTTATTTACAAACTGCGTACGATGGTCAAGAATGCTGAGAAAGACGGCGCCGTTTTTGCGACCAACAATGACCACCGGGTGACACCCTTCGGGAAGTTCCTGCGCAAGGCCAGGATCGACGAGATTCCACAATTCATCAACATCCTCAAAGGCGACATGGGATTCATCGGCCCGCGGCCGGAACGACCGGTTTTTGTGCAGGAACTGTCAGAAGTCATGCCCTTTTACGACACACGCCACGTCATCAAGCCCGGCTTGACGGGTTGGGCACAGGTGAATTATACTTATGGCGAAACGATGGCAGACAGCCTGATCAAACTGCAGTATGACCTCTATTACATCAAGCACCGAAGCGTTTTCCTCGATCTCAATATCCTGATCAAGACCTTCAGCACCGTGCTATTTTACCGCGGGCAGTAACTTTTCTGCTGTGTGAGCAGCCGAAGCAGCAAAATGGCGTTAGTAAGGATTATCGGCAGGAACATCCACAATTGGACCTTATTCAGCAGGAAACCGAAATATACGCCCAGCATGACATAACATACAAAAATGGATCGGATGGCCCACTTCGTCTTTCTCCTGAGCACAAAACCTACCACGAGTAAGAAAAGCGGATTAAAAAGTAAAATGTTGTAATTCCACATTACCTCCTGGTGCAGCGAATACATGCCCGCTGAAATGAGGAAGAGGCCCAACAACGCCTGTACAGTGAGAAAAGTCAGTGAAATAATCCTGCGGTTTGCCAAAACGATCACCAACAGCACGCATACCAGGCTCCAGATGCTGTTGAAAAATGAGAACGAAGGTGTCGTGGCCACGGGTTTGTTGATCGTACGTACGCCATCGGTTAATGGCTTGGCGCCGTTTTTGGTCTTACTGACACTTTCGAGCAATTGCAACGGAAGGAAAATTTTGTAAAAATTCTCATCCGTGCGTGCGCCGAACATGATGTTTATGCCAAAATTCTCGTAAAAATGGTTGGCCACATAACCGTAGATGATCCGGCGGTTACTGTCTTTCGCACCCTTTACATCCAATGATAATTTCCCGTCTATATTGGCGTTGATGCGGTCTGCCACTTTTGTCGTACAGTTGCGGTCGATAAATTTATACGTATAATATTTGTCCGCTGAAGACAAAGAGGCCACGAGCTCATCGAATATGCGCTGTTTCTGTGGAGGTGCCAGGTTTAGTACCTGTTCATACACGCCCCGGTTTTCGTAAATGTACTGCTGACAGAAATCTTCAAAAGTGCTTGTGGTGATGAAATACTGCAGGTCTCCTTTGGTAAATTTCAGGTAAAAGTTGGGCGTGCCGAAATCGAATGCGCCGTAATTGAACACCACATCGACCTGATTGACCGGGTCGTCAATCCGGATGGCGGTATGCCCGAAGAGCGAGTACAGTTCGTTCCCGGTGTCACAGGTGAGCACGCTGATTTTTGCCTGGTCAGAAAGTGCCCCGCCCTGTGCGAAAACGCCCGATGGCAGAAACGTCAGCAATAAAAAAAAGTAGATGGTAAGGTTCCTGGACATAAGTCGCTGTTTTGTTTATCGGCTGAAGATGGATAAATCGACTTTCAACGAAAACACATTCGAATACAGGGCGGCGCTTTGGTCACCCAGATCCGTCAGCGCATAATCCACCTGGATGCCACGGTATTTAAATCCAAGTCCGATGTTGGGTTGGAAACCCACCTTTTTCGAACCGTCAATCTGTTCAATATTCTGGAAATTCCCGACACCCGCGCGCAGGAAAACCAAATCCGTATACCCGTATTCAAATCCAAGTGCGGGATCGACGCTGAGGCCCTGTGTGGAGATAATATCGTTGGTCTGTTCAAAACGCATATTGAGGTTTGCGGACGCCAGCAGACTGGTATCGTTATGGAATTCGAATTTTTTGGACATACCCAATTGTGCTTTCGGAAGGGTAATTTCCGTATTCTCCGGCAATTCCTGGTTCTGCCCGGGAATAGCGCCCGAAATTTTGGCAAACTCGTCTTCGTCAATTGCCCAGACGTTATACGTGGTCGTGATGTCGCGTACCATGAAACCGAATTTCCAGTCGTTGCGCTCAAACTGTAGTCCGAGGTCAAAACCAAAACCCCATGAATTCGCAAATTTGCCGATCACGCGGCGGATCACTTTGGCATTCACGCCGTATTGGAATCCAGGTACCTTGAGTTTTCTGGCATAGGAAAGGGTCAGGCCATAATCCGCTGCCGAAAAGAGGCTGATGCGGTTGTAGTCAATATTTCCTTCACTGTCTATAAGTTGCGTGGTATTGAGGATGTCGTCCACCCCGAAACGGATCAGCGAAATGCCCCACGCGCTGCGGTCGTCGATATTTTTGGCGTAGGCGGCATAATCGTATTGGGCGATGTTGGCAAAATAACTGGCATGCATCAGCGCCGCCTGTTGTCCTTCAACCGAAATAAGCCCCGCGGGATTCCAGTAGCCGGAATTCACATCGCCTGAATGCGCCACGACGGCGTTTGACATCCCCAGGGCTGCGGCATCCACACCGATATTCATAAATTCATTGGAATATTTCCTGACTGCCTGCGCGCTGGTGAAATAAAATGTGAGCAGTAAAAGGGCAACAAGGAATTTTTTCAAAGCGATTTTTTTAACAGGCGGCGCCTGAAATTTTTTTCCAAAAATATAAATTTTTTGCGGAGCATCGGGAAGAAGCAGGCTAAATATCAGGGCTGCGCGACCCATTCCGCAAAAGTCTATTCAAAAACGCGCGGCAGGAAAAGTTATTGTGCTAAATTTGTTTCCAAAATTTTGAAGATGAACATCAAATCCCATGTCCCCAATACGATCACATTAGGCAATCTCTTCTGCGGCTGCATCGCCGTCGTTTACGCTTTTGAGGATACGGCTACACATCCGGATCATTTTGAAATGGCTTTCCTGTTTGTAGGGCTTGGTATTTTCCTCGATTTTTTTGATGGTTTTTTCGCCAGGCTTTTCAAGGTGTCCAGTCCACTGGGTTTGCAGCTCGATTCGCTGGCCGATATGGTTACGAGCGGCGTGACCCCGGGCGTCACCATGTTCTTCCTGCTGCGCAATGCCTCCGGGATGCCTGAAGGCTCCTGGATCCCGTACCTTGGGTTCCTCATAACGCTTGGATCCTGTTACCGCCTTGCAAATTTTAATATCGATACGCGCCAGACCGATTCGTTCATCGGGATGCCCACCCCGGGAAACGCGCTTTTTATCCTGAGCCTTCCCCTGGTTAAGATGGGCGGCTCGATGGAAGGGCTCGAATTGCTGACAAACCAATGGGTGCTGCTGGTCATTACCGTGTTCAGCACTTTCATCATGAATGCAGAAATCCCGCTGTTTTCGCTGAAGTTTAAAAAGATGACCGTCAGGGATAACCTGCTGCAAATCTCTTTTCTGCTGCTGTCGGTATTGCTGCTGGTTTTTTACGTTTACCTGGCTGTTCCGCTGATTATCCTGAGCTATATTTTCCTGTCGATCCTCAATAATAAACTCAGGAAAGTATAGTTTTTTCCTCATGAGAAAGACCAATTCCCGAAGCAGGACTTCCAGGAAGCGCAAATCCCCGAATTGGAAGCCGTGGCTGTGGGCGCTGTTTTCGATGTTGCTGGTTTTTGCCGCGGCATACCACTACCGCGAAGGACTGGCTTACTATTTCAGTTTCAAATCGCATGTAAACGACAAGGAAGAGAAAGAAGCCCGTCGCGTTTCAATGATCCGCAACGTGGAAATCATGAGCCGCCACAGCGGAAATGTGCTCGGTGTCGATGTGTCGGAATACCAGGGCAGGATTGACTGGGAGCAGGTGGGCAAGATTGAAAATAACTTTCCCATAGGGTTCGTATTGATCCGTGCTACGGCAGGCAACGACCGTCCCGACAATATGTTTTCGGACAACTGGAAGAACGCAAAAGCGCATCATTTCATCCGCGGGGCTTACCATTATTACCGTCCCGACGAAAACTCACTTGAACAGGCCAAATTGTTCATCAAAACCGTACAGCTCCGGCGCGGCGACCTGCCTCCGGTCCTTGACATCGAAAAGCTGCCGAAAGGCCAGCCCATAGACAGCCTGAAAATGGGTTTGAGACGTTGGCTGATTCAGGTGGAAGCGCACTATGGGGTGAAGCCTATCATTTATTCCGGTGAGAAATATTACAACGACTTTCTCAAAGAAGCCTTCCGTGGCTACAAATTCTGGATTGCGAACTACAATTTTTTTGAGGAAAAAATCAGGAAGGACTGGCTGTTCTGGCAGTTTACGGAGAAAGCTTCGGCAACGGGTATAGACGGTCCTGTGGATGTGAATGTATTCAACGGAAACAGATTGCAGCTGGAGTGGCTCAGGGTCGGGCAGTAAGTGCCCAATCTGCGGTCCCGCATTTTTCCGCCTGTCGATGACCGGAAAATGCACCGGAACCTATTGAAAAGCGTTGGGGGAACAGCAAATAAAAGGGACTAAAATTCGAGCTTCTTTTTTCGGAGTTCGAAATTCTGGCCCAGGTACACACGGCGTACGATTTCATCCTGTACCAGTTCCTCAGGGACCCCGGCTTTCAAGATGCCGCCCTCGAACATCAGATAGGTTTTATCGGTAATAGCAAGCGTTTCCTGCACGTTGTGGTCAGTAATCAGGATGCCTATATTTTTGTTTTTCAATTTGGCTACGATACGCTGAATGTCTTCAACGGCTACGGGGTCAACTCCTGCGAAAGGTTCGTCAAGCAGAATGAATTTCGGATCGGTTGCGAGCGCCCTGGCGATTTCCGTACGTCGCCTTTCGCCTCCCGAAAGTAAGTCGCCACGGTTCGTGCGGATGTGCTGCAGGCTGAATTCATCAATCAGCGATTCCATTTTGGCTTCCTGTTCGGCTTTGGAAAGATTGGTAAGCTGCAACACGCTCAGGATGTTGTCCTCTATGCTGAGTTTGCGAAAAACCGACGCTTCCTGTGCGAGATAGCCAATGCCGTTCTGCGCCCGTTTGTACATCGGGAAATTGGTAATATTGGTGTCGTCGAGGTAAATGTTACCACTGTTTGGTTTTACGAGCCCTACAATCATATAAAACGAGGTCGTTTTTCCGGCACCGTTCGGACCGAGCAAACCGACGATCTCTCCCTGGTTTACTTCGACCGAAATGCCTTTTACGACACTTCGTTTCTTATAGGTCTTGACTAAATTCTCGGCTCTTAGCTTCATTTTATAAATTGGATATGAGAAAATCGGTGTTCGTTTAAGATGTACGTGGACAAATTAAAGCATAATCGGAAAAATGGAAGGACAAATTAACACCACTTTGATAATTTTTATTTTCGAATGAGCGCTGTATCCTACTTGGCTTCCTCCAAAGCCTCCCAAAATTCGTAAGCCCTCCTCAGGTGCGGAATCACAATCGTGCCGCCTACCAACGTGGCAATGCCCATGGCTTCCATCATCTCTTCCCTGGTGACCCCTTCTTTGTGGCTTGTCTCAAGGTGGTATTTGACGCAATCATCGCAGCGAAGTACCGCAGAGGCAACCAATCCAAGCAATTCCTTGGTTTTCACGTCCAGTGCACCCGCGGCATAAGCATTGGTGTCGAGGTTGAAAATCCGCTTGATGACCAAATTATTATCGGCCAACAGCTTTTCGTTCATTTTCGAACGGTAATCATTGAATTCATTTACCAGATTGCTCATTTTTCAGTCTGTTTTTGGTTATGCGGTCAGCGATGAAAATACTGATCTCATACAGCAGCAATATCGGTATGGAAACGATAACCTGGCTTGGGATGTCCGGAGGGGTTACGATCGCTGCAATAATCAGGATGATCACGATGGCTATTTTACGGTACTTCCTGAGGAAGTCGCCTGTCACCAGGCCAAATTTAGCCAGGAAATAGATTATAATCGGGATTTCAAATACAATGCCTGATGCAATAATTGACATCTTGATCATTGAAATGTAAGAGTCGACATTGAAATCATTCTTAATCAGGTCGGTGGCAATAAAAGTACCAAAGAAGTTCACCGACAGCGGAATGATGATAAAGTACCCGAACAGTGCACCGATGAAGAACAATAATGACGTAATGATGACAAACATTGCGGCGTTCTTACGCTCTTTTTCGTACAGCGCGGGGCTGATGAATTTCCACAATTCCCACAAAATGTAAGGAATGGCCAAAACGAATCCCGCACTGATGCAGGTCCATAGGAAGATCGAGAATTGCCCGCCCACCTCGGTATTCTGGATCGAAAAGGCGAATGTCGTGGAGCAGGCCGTGGTCGAGTCGAGGCCAAGGTTCTGGATCAAATGGCAATACCATTGGTACACAATAAAATCGGGTTTTGATGGCCCGAAAATAATCGTGTTGAATATAAAATCGATGAAAAAATAAGAGGCGGTGGACATGATCAGGATTGCCACCGTACTGCGGATTAACATCCATCTTAAATCTTCAAGGTGGTCCATGAAGGACATCTGGTCTTTACTTTTCTTTGCCATTATACGATGCCTTCTTTTAAGATGTCGTGCAGGTGGATGATCCCTTTGTAGTCATCCTGATCGCTTACCACAAGCTGTGTGATTGAAAAATCTTCCATAATATTGAGTGCATCCATTGCCATGTCCGATGGCTTGATCATCTTCGGGTTTTTGGTCATAATATCTTTCGCGGTAAGCCCTGCGATGGTATCGGTGTTGTTGAGCATGCGGCGGATGTCCCCGTCAGTAATGATGCCGATGACTTTATTGTCGTCGATTACGGCAGTCACACCCAGCCTCTTTTCGGAAATCTCGAAAATAACTTTCTTAACCGGCGCATCTGGCGAAACCATCGGTTTGTGGCTGTCTTCGAGCATGTCTTTAACCCGCAGCAACAGTTTTTTGCCTAAGGCGCCCCCAGGATGGTATTTCGCAAAGTCCTCGCTTTTGAAACCCCGCAGCTCCATCAGGCTCACAGCGAGCGCGTCGCCCATGACCAGCTGTGCGGTGGTGCTGCTCGTCGGGGCAAGATTCAGCGGGCAGGCTTCGGCTTCCACGGTGGTATCGAGCACAAAATCAGCGCCTTTTGCCAAAAAGGAATTGATATTTCCCGTCATCGCAATCAGGGTGTTGCCAAAACGTTTCAGTATGGGTGTCAGGACCTTGATTTCAGGGCTGTTGCCGCTTTTTGAGATGCAGATGACGACGTCTCCGGGCTGTACCATACCCAGGTCGCCATGGATGGCTTCCGAGGCGTGCAGGAACATGGACGGTGTGCCTGTAGAGTTCATCGTGGCGACGATTTTTTGGGCTATGATGGCGCTCTTGCCGATTCCGGTCACAATGAGCCGGCCTTCGGCGCGCAAAATCAAATCAACAGCTTTTGGAAAGTCGTCTGTAAGCAAACCTGCGAGTTGTGCTATTGCCTGGCTTTCAGAAAGAATCGTACGGCGCGCAACAGTAAGTATATCGTGGTTTTTTGTCAAAACAGAAATAGTATAAAGTTTGTAAGATTTAAAGAAAGTTGCTATCTTTAGATTTGCAAATTTACGTAAATTCCCTTAAGTAAAGAATGAATTCAGACGAAATCGATATCTACAAAGAATTAAAAAAGTATTTTGGTTTCAGCCAGTTTAAAGGCTTGCAGGAAAAAGTCATCAGCAGTATCATTGCAGGTTCCAACACCTTTGTCATCATGCCTACCGGTGGCGGCAAGTCGCTTTGCTACCAGCTTCCGGCCCTCATAAAGGAAGGTACGGCCATTGTAGTTTCCCCACTTATTGCGCTGATGAAAAACCAGGTCGATGCCATCCGCAGCCTTTCATCCGAGAACGGCATTGCGCATGTCCTGAATTCGTCGCTTACAAAAACCGAAATCAACCAGGTCAAGAAAGACATCTCTTCGGGCCTGACCAAATTGCTTTATGTCGCGCCTGAATCGCTTACAAAAGAGGAGTACGTGGCTTTCCTTAAAAGCGTTCCTATCTCATTTGTAGCCATTGACGAAGCGCACTGCATCTCAGAATGGGGTCATGATTTCCGACCCGAATACCGTAATTTACGCCATATTATCAGGCAGTTGGGCGATGTACCGATCATCGGCCTGACCGCGACCGCTACCCCCAAGGTGCAGGAGGACATCCTTAAAAACCTTGACATGACCAATGCCAATACGTTTAAGGCATCGTTTAACCGGCCGAATCTGTTCTACGAAGTGCGGCCGAAAACCAAAAATGTCGAGGCCGACATCATCCGTTTTATCAAACAGAACAAAGGCAAATCGGGTATCATATACTGTTTAAGCCGTAAAAAAGTGGAAGCCATTGCCGATGTGCTTAAGGTGAACGGGATCAGCGCAGTGCCTTACCACGCCGGGCTTGATGCCAAAACCCGGGCGCGTCACCAGGATATGTTCCTGATGGAAGACGTGGACGTGGTGGTGGCCACCATCGCTTTCGGGATGGGCATTGACAAGCCTGACGTGCGTTTCGTGATCCATCATGACATTCCCAAATCGCTGGAGAGCTACTATCAGGAAACCGGGCGCGCCGGCCGTGATGGTGGCGAAGGGCATTGCATTGCTTATTATTCGTATAAAGACGTTGAGAAACTCGAGAAATTCATGTCCGGCAAACCGGTCGCCGAGCAGGAAATCGGCTTTGCCTTATTGCAGGAAGTCGTCGCTTACGCAGAGACATCGATGTCGCGCCGCAAGTTCCTGCTGCATTATTTCGGCGAGGATTTTGACGGTGAAACCGGCGAAGGTGCGGATATGGATGACAATGTCCGCAACCCTAAAACGAAAGTGGAAGCCAAAGAACAGGTCATCCAACTGCTCAAAGTCGTTCGGGATACCAAACATTTATACAAATCAAAAGAAGTCATTTTTACGCTGATCGGGAAGATCAACGCGGTAATCAAGGCACACAAGACCGATACACAGAGCTTTTTCGGTTCGGGACAGACCTTTGATGAACGGTATTGGATGGCCCTGATCCGCCAGGTTTTGGTCGAAGGCCTGCTGTCAAAAGACATCGAGACCTACGGCATCCTAAAAATCACGGAAAAAGGTTTCGATTTCCTGGATCACCCGGTATCATTTATGATGTCGGAAGACCACGAGTATAGCGAAGCGGAAGACGACGCAATCGTTACGGCCGCCAAGTCGTCAGGCACCGCTGACGAAGTATTGATGGGCATGCTCCGCGATCTCCGCAAGAATGTGGCCAAAAAACTCGGCGTCCCCCCATTTGTCGTATTCCAGGATCCCTCACTCGAGGACATGGCGTTAAAATACCCTATTTCGTTGGAAGAACTTGGCAATGTACACGGCGTCGGTGAGGGCAAAGCCAAAAAATACGGGAAGGATTTCGTCGCGCTGATCAGCCGGTATGTGGAGGATAACGACATCATTCGGCCCGATGACCTCGTGGTGAAGTCGACTGGCGCGAATTCCGCCAATAAATTATACATCATCCAGAATATTGACCGCAAACTGCCACTTGATGATATCGCCGCCTCAAAAGGCCTCACGATGGATGCATTGCTCAAGGAGATGGAACAAATCGTGTATTCAGGCACCAAGCTCAATATCCGGTATTGGGTGGATGAAATGCTCGATGACGAGCAGCAGGAAGAGATACACGATTATTTTATGGAATCGGAGACCGACAGGATTGAAGACGCCCTGAAGGAATTTGACGGCGATTATGACATTGACGAACTGCGCCTGATGCGGATCAAGTTTATCAGCGAGGTGGCCAATTGATTACTGCCCGCCATATATTTCCCCGCGATGCGGCTTCAGCGCATCCCTTACCGCAATCATATTGTCATCGGTGACCACCATAAAGGCAATGGCATGCATTTCGCCAAAAATTTCAAAGCCGGTAATCTCAAGCGGCAGTTTTTCAGCCGCGATGTACTCCTTTAAATGAATTTCGTGATGCTCCGCAGTTTTCGCCGATGCCGGTCCGCGGAAATCCCAGATGAGTTTGATTTGTCGTGACATTTTTTGAGCGCGTGAGTACCTTAGTGCTGAAGTGCCCGGGGCCTGGCGCGGTATGCAAAGGTAGGCAGTTTGTTCGTAAATCGTTATTTTTGATAAAACTTCAAAGATGAAAAATCTCTTTCCATTGGTATTGCTGCTGATTTCTCCATACCTGATTTCTCAGGAACTTACTTTAGAGCAAGCAAACCACCTCGCGACTTTGCCAATAAAATGCCTGCAGCAGGAGTACCCCAACAAACTCGGACAAATGCTGGCCGATTCCACAGAAATCCGATCGCCTAAACAACTGCACCCTGCGTTTTACGGCTGTTTTGACTGGCATTCCTCGGTGCATGGACACTGGAGTCTGGTATACCTTCTGAAAAAATTCCCTACTTTGGACAAGAGGGAGGAAATCATCCGAAAACTGCAAAGCAACCTTTCCAAAGAAAATGTCCAGCAGGAAGTGGCATACCTTTCCAAAAACCATGAGAAATCCTTCGAACGCACTTATGGGTGGAATTGGGTGCTGAAACTACAACTCGAACTCGATACATTCAACGCGCCTTTTGCAAAAGAAATGGCGGCAAACTTAAAGCCGTTGTCCAATCTGATTGTCGAAAGATACATCGAATTCCTGCCGAAACTGTTGTACCCTATCCGGATGGGCATGCACCCTAATACTGGCTTCGGACTCACATTCGCATGGGATTATGCCGATCATACCAACAATGAAGCGTTTAAAAAAAGCATTCGCGAAAATGCGATCCGGTTATTTCAAAATGACTCCGGCTGCCCGTTTAATTGGGAACCGAGCGGTACAGACTTCCTTTCGCCCTGCCTCGAAGAAATGGCCATTATGCAGCGCGTGATGCCGGAAAAGGATTTTCTGGTATGGCTGAAGAAATTTGCGCCGCAGCTTTTCAACAGGAAATTCGATTGGGAACTCGCTAAGGTTTCGGATCGAACCGACGGACATCTGGTACACCTCGACGGGCTCAACTTCAGCCGCGCGTGGAACCTCTATCATTTGCTCCACCAGTACCCGAAACAGTTTTCGCATCTCAAAGCGTTGGCGGACAAGCATTTTCAGTTCTCACTGCCTTCGGTTGTCGACGGCAATTATGAAGGCGAACATTGGCTGGCAACTTTTGCGCTGCATGCGTTTGAGGAGAAAGGGTAAATGCTGGTTTCAAATGTTTTTGAAGTAGGAGGCTCCAACAAAAGCAAATTCCTTTCAAATGTAAAATCTAAATTTGCACACTAAAAATCACGTGATTTGTTGCGTCTAGGGATGAGAATTTTGTCAACCCATTCCACGCTGCGGCTGCCCATGCAAACTCCCGGGAATTTCCCTAAATTTGCGCCATGCCAAAAGAACTCCTCATACAGGTTTCCCCTGACACTGCTGCGAATCAACTGTTATTGCTTGACCATGTGGCGAAACTCATCCGTACATCGGTTTCGGAAATCCAGCATATTTCGATATCGAAACGCTCAATTGATGCACGCCAGAAAGCCATCAAGATCAATCTTAAAATCAATATTTTTTTCAAGGGTGAGGATTTTGCGGAAGAAATGCCTCAGATGCCTGATTATCCTAATGTATCCAATGCAAAGGAAGTAATCGTAGTGGGCGCAGGCCCTGCCGGGTTATTCGCGGCTTTGCAACTGATTGAGCTTGGCTTGAAACCTATAGTCATTGAGCGTGGTAAAGACGTACGCGGCCGCCGCCGTGACCTCAAGGCCATCAACCGCGATCACATCGTCCATGAAGACAGCAATTATTGTTTTGGCGAAGGCGGTGCGGGGACGTATTCTGATGGGAAATTATACACCCGCTCCAAAAAGCGCGGCGATATCGACCGGATACTGAAGCTGCTCGTCGCTTTTGGCGCCACTCCCGACATCCTCGTGGAAGCGCACCCGCATATCGGGACCAATAAATTACCACAAATTATCAGCGACATCCGTGACAAAATCATAGAATGCGGAGGGACAGTCCTTTTTGAAACCAGGCTGACCGATATCATTGTGAAAAACAACGAAGTCCAGGGAATCATTACGCAAAAGGGCGACAAAATTACTGCTGACAAAATTATCCTGGCTACCGGCCACTCCGCCCGTGATATTTTCGAATTGCTTGACAGGAAAAAAATCCTCATTGAAGCAAAACCATTTGCACTGGGTGTAAGAGCAGAACATCCGCAGGAGCTTATCGATAAAATCCAGTACAGTTGCGATTACCGCGGAGAATTCCTGCCGCCGGCGCCCTATTCAATTGTAAAACAGGTGAGCGGACGTGGCATGTATTCTTTCTGCATGTGCCCGGGTGGTGTCATTGCACCCTGCGCCACCAGCCCCGGAGAAGTGGTCACGAACGGCTGGTCCCCATCTAAAAGGGATCAGGCTACAGCGAATTCAGGCATCGTCGTCGAATTGAAACTGGAGGATTTCAAGCCATTTGCCAAATTTGGTGCACTGGCCGGAATGGAATTTCAGAAAAGCATTGAGCAACGGGCGTGGCATCTGGCCGGGCAAACACAGAAAGTGCCTGCACAGCGCATGGTCGATTTTTCACAGCGCAAAATGTCTTCGGATATCCCGAAAACTTCTTATGTTCCCGGAACCACTTCAACGGAACTCGGCGACGTTTTCCCGGGATTCCTGACACAGATTTTACGTGAAGGCTTCACTGAATTCGGTAAATCCATGAAAGGCTACTTTACAAACGATGCCATATTGCACGCACCAGAATCGCGTACGTCATCACCCGTCAGGATTCCGCGCGATCCGGAAACACTCGAACATTTGCAGGTCAAAGGATTGTATCCCTGCGGTGAAGGCGCCGGCTATGCAGGCGGGATCATCTCGGCGGCAATCGACGGCGAAAAATGTGCTTTGAGAGTAGGGGAGTCCCTGAGTTCGTAAACGCTGAGACCGGCATGGCTTCCGTGCTTCGGGGCACCGCTGAAAAAAAAACGTAAAAAAAAGTAGGGTGTTGCATTTTTGGGTTGTCTAAGACGTAAACACTTAAAAATAATTATTATGAAAAAAATCAAGCTATTATTCCTGTTCCTCAGCATGGCAGCACTGACCTTGTCTTCCTGTGCAGACGAAAATCCGGTGAACAACACCGCCAACACCGACGCGAGTATATCGTTGCGGACGACCCTCAGGCAAATCAAGAAAACCATCGGTACTGCCGGAAGGGATGGCAGCGGCGACCAGGCGACATGCTTTAATTTCGTTTATCCGATTACATTGTCCTACAACAATGGTACGGTGATTGAAGTCAACTCTTACGACGGGCTGATTGCACTGCTTGAAGCGGAGACCGAAAATTTTTACCTCGAAGGCATCCAGTTTCCGTTCCAGGTCCAGGAGGAAATGACGATTACGACAATCAACAACGAGGACGAATTCATGGCATTGGTACAATCCTGCGGTTTCGATACGATCGACGAGGAAATTTATGTATTCGACTGTTATGACATCGTTTACCCTTTCTCAGTAATCAACCAGGACCAGCAAGTGATCGTAATCAACAACGAAAGCGAATTGTACAGCCTGTTTGCAAACCCGTCCACGAACGGTGACGACTACATCGTTGACTTCGTTTATCCGATTTCACTCACCGGAAACGGGCAAACCTACCAGGTCAATAATCTCTACGAGCTGTTCGACTTGTTCGAAGACTGTGAAGGCGATACCAGCTGTATCTGTCCGGCGAACTTTGATCCGGTATGTGTTTCGGACGGAGAGGGCGGCATAATTACGTTCGGGAACCAATGTCTGGCGGAATGTGCCGGCTACACGGAAGCGGACTTCATGGATTGCGGCATTGTTTCGCCCGAGAATTTTGGCGCGCTGCTCGGAACCTGCTTCCAGATGAGTTATCCGTTACAAGTCGCCTATCAGGGTGCTCTCGTTACCGTAAATAATGATGGTGAATTGCTCCAGTACTACGATGCGAGCGTGCAGGAATTGCCTGATTTCCACTATCCGGTACAGGTCATTGATACGCCGGTAAGTTCGATATCGATTGCCGGTGCAGCGCAGTTTTCACAGTTCATCAATACGCACTGTAATTAATTTTTAAACCGATTCCGGTAGGCATTGCCACATGTTTTTCCCAAGCATGTGGTGATGTCTTTTTAAACCGATGGAGAAAAACACAGATCATTACGGGTTATGCGAACCGGCAGCTTTCCGGCTGACGTTCGACGCGCATTATAAAATCCTGAGGAATTTCCTGATATTCAGGTACAGGGATGCGGACCTCGCTGACGACGTGGCGCAGCATGCCTTCGTAAAACTATGGGAAAATTGCAGCATATTGAAAAAAGAACAGGCGAAAAGCTTTTTGTTTACCACCGCCACCAGGCTGACGCTGAACCACATCAAGCACCGGAAAGTCGTCAGTAATTTCCAGGTGGCTTTTGTGCCAAAAACAACCGACACCGAATCGCCGCAATTCCTGATGGAAGAAACCGAATTCAGGCAGCGGCTTGAAAACGCCATCAGCAGCCTGCCCGATAAGCAGCGCGAGGTGTTCATGATGAACCGGTTTGAAAACCAATCCTATGCAGAGATTGCCGCCGCTTTGGATTTATCGGTAAAAGCTGTTGAAAAACGGATGCATCAGGCGTTGCTCACCTTACGGAAAACAACCACTAATATTTAAAATGATGGAAAACCACGACACCTATTTAGCAGCATGGTTTGAAGGGAAGATGACTGATGGGGAATTGCAGGAGTTGATTTCCGCGGAAGCTTTTGCACATTACCTGAAGATAAAAAACACCCTGTCCGGAATGGAATTGCAGACACCTGGCACCGAAGGGCATTTTGAGCGCATTAAAGATCGGCTTGCAGCGCAGCCTGTTGCGAGGCCGCGCGTCATGAAGTTGCGGCATTATTTTGCTGCAGCAGCCTCGGTACTCCTTTTCGTGTGCATTGGTTTATATGCTTTCCGTAACAACACGGTGGTGACTGGTTTTGGCCAACAGCAGCGCATCACCCTTGCTGACCATTCTGAAGTGCATCTCGCTGCGAAATCGTCACTGGTTTATGCCAATATCTTTAAATTCAGCCGTAACCTGAGCTTACAGGGCGAAGCGTATTTTGAAGTGGCCAAAGGCAGCAAATTCACGGTCAATACACCGCAAGGGACTGTGACCGTCTTAGGTACCAAGTTTAATGTTGTCGCTTCCGGTCGTTACTTTGAGGTACATTGCGATGAGGGCCGGGTGCGAGTGGCTTCAAAAGCGGGTACCGTCATCCTGACCCCGGGCAAAAGCGTCAGTTTTTATGAAAACGGCATCAGGGAATGGCAGCAGGAAATACGCCCGCACAGCCACCAATCGCAAACCGAAAGCGCCTTTTACAGCACACCCGCTGAGGTGGTGTTTCAGAAAATTGAAAACCAGTTTGGTGTGAGCATAACCTATCCTGACGCAGTAAGGAGCAAGGGATTTACGGGTGCGGTTTCACATACCGACCTGAATAAGGCGATGCAGTCAGTCTGCCTGCCGCTGGGCTTGACGTACACGCTGTCCGGCCGAAATAAAATCGAAGTGACGGATGAATAGGATTTTATTTGCGTGTTTCTTCCTCTTTTCGGGTGCGGTTTTTTCCCAATCCAAGGTACTCGGATGCACGGCAATGCCTCTGGCGAAAGCCATTCTCAAGATTGAAAACGAATTTGACATCAAATACTCTTATGCTGACAGCCTGGTGTCCGGCAAAGAATTAACGCTCCTGAGGAAAGACTACCGCATTGATGACATCAATGCGGAATTGGAAATCCAGGTAAGACTCCGCGCACAACAAATCAGCGAACGCTATTATGCCTTAATACCCGTGGAGGAACCGCCCTCACTTGTGGCACTCAATGAAGTCGTAGTGGGCGCGTTCCTGATCAATGGGGTCAGCAAATACAACCAGCGTTTCGTGCTGTCGCCGCAAAAATCGGATGTGCTTGCCGGCGTCACCGATTCGGATGTGCTGCTGTCGCTGCAGCAGCTGCCGGGTGTGAAAAGTCCGAATGAGACCGTAACGGGACTGTACGTGCGCGGCGGTACCCAGGACCAGAACCTGATCCTGCTTGACGGCATAAGGCTGTACCACCCGGGGCATTTGTTTGGTATGATTTCGGGGATCAATCCGAATATTGTGAAAAGCGTTGGTTTTTATAACAAGGCGACGCCCGCGAATTACGGCGAACGCGCTTCGAGTGTGATCGATATCACGACCTCGGAAAAAGTCGAGGAGGATGTGCGGGTCAATGCCGGTGTCAACGCCCTGAACGCAGACGTGTTTGTCCAGCTCCCCGTGGTGCGGAATAAACTGGATATACAGCTCTCCGGGCGCAAGTCGTTTACGGAAGTGTGGCGCAGCACGACCTTCAACCAGCTTGCCAATAAGGTATTTCAAAATACTGATTTCAAGTCGTTCGACAATAGCAACGCGTTCCGGTTTTATGATTATTCGGCAAAAATGATCTTCAGGCCTACGCAGAAAATTCTGCTAACCGTCACGGGACTTTCAATCAGTAACAACCTCGATTACCGGTACAAGATTGCCGCCGACAGCACCTCGAGTCAGCAAATGAAGATATTGGATGACGGGTACAGCATCAATTGGCATCACAAGCCGTCTGATCGGTTTTCCTATAAGGCTTCGGCGTATTATTCAGTGTACGATTTTGATTATTCGAAAACCAAAGCGCATGACATTACAAAAAATTACGAGGTGTTTAAAAAGCTCAACAGGATTGTAAATTCAGGTGCGGAGCTGAGCTTCCATACGCTGGTAAACCCGAAAATGCAGCTCGATTTCGGCTATCAGCTTTCGGGAAATGATGTCTCGCATTTGTTTAATACCTACAATCAGGAAGTGGGGATTGACCTGAACCAGCGCCGGCTTTTCTCCGTAGCGCACGCGCTCTTCCTGAGCCACAATTATGATTTGGCAAACTGGCGCTTCCAATCCGGACTTAGGTACAATTATTTCAGCAATATCGCTGCGAGCACGCTCGAGCCAAGGATTTTTGTGCAGAATAAACTGACCGGGGCTTTCGCGCTGCAGCTGTCATTTGAACGGAAGAACCAGTTCATGAGCCAGGCGCGCGAGAACAGCATCAACGACCTGAGTCTCGAGAATTATGTCTGGGTGCTGTCCGATAATAAGAAATACCCGATCCAGAAGGCGGACCAATTTTCGGCCGGATTTATTTTCAGGGAGGACAATTGGCTTGTAGACTTTGATGCGTATTATAAGACGGTTTCGGGAATCACGGGGCTGAACTTCGGGTTTTTCAGCCAGAATGAACAGCAAACGTTGAAAGGGAACGGATTTACGAAAGGTGTTGAGGTATTTATCCAGAAAAAGGCAGACAATTGGCGCAGCGCCATCACTTATTCCTTTCAGGATTCGCAGAACAAATTTGACGGGCTCAACAACAACCGTTATTTTCAGTCAAACAGCAACATCAAACACGCGCTAAACCTTAACGTAAATAAAAAGTGGAACCGCTTTTCTGCGGCGTTGGGGTGGTTTTGGCATACCGGAAAACCATACAGCAGCATCAGTGACCTCGGCACCACCGAATCGTTTAACGCCGATAACCTGCCTGTATACCATCGAATGGATGTGTCGTGCGAGTATGCATTTTTATTCGGGAAAATTAATTTCAGGACAGGCTTTTCAGTGTACAATCTGTACAACCGCAAAAGCCTGATCAGCCGGGAGTATGAACGACAGTTTGTGACCGCCGCCGATCTCGCGAACGAACGTTACAAGCGCAATGATTATTATTCGCTGGGTATTACGCCAAACGTGTTTTTCAGGGTAAGTTTCTGATCTTGGACTACTTTGTCTCAGGACAGAATTCCCCGTATTTGACGATAAACTGCTCCATAAAATCACGGTCGTACTTGTGATAGGTGTCGAGGTCTGAAATTTTCTGTCCCTCGGTCAATTTTGAGAATTCGGAGTCAAGCTCGGCCTGTTTTGCCTCGCTTTCTTTCCACGCCTGTTTTCTTTCCTGTCTGGAAGTGGTACCATCGGCTGTTGCTTTTTCGATTTCAGCGGTCATCTGAGGACAGTCCTTGAAAAGATCGGTCAATGGCAGCGCTACCTTTTTTCTCAGGGAAATAAATGTCAAAATATCGGTGGTATTGAGATAGTCGATGGCATAATCCATTTTTGGATTTTGGTAATAGAAAAAGTATTCCCTTACAGTGATATCGCGGCTGAATCGGTCTGCCGGATTACCGGGTTCGGTATGAACAAATGTAAAACCGTAAATGTTAATCAGCCCTTTGCGGACTACGGGCAACAGGTAAATGCCGTCGTCGTTCAGTTTACCGCCGCCGCCGATGCGCATCAACCGTATCGCTTTGTATTCAAGATCGCCTTTTTCAAAATGAAAAATAACATAATCGATATCCTTAACCGAAACCTTTCTTGCATTTCCTTTTTCAGAATCCCTTATTTTTAGGACTTTAGCATCAAGGTTGTAAGTGTGCTCCCAGGAACCGAAACCAAGCAGGTCAATTTTCTTTTGCATGATGTTTTCCATGAAGCCGTTTTCTTCATGTCCGTCCTTGTATTTGACAGCTACAGGGAAAACTTTTGAATAACCCAAATTCAGGGTTAAAAGGCAGATAATCAGCATTATCTTTTTCATGGTGCGAATTTTTGCGCAAGTGTAGCGATAATAACTGAAAAATGAAAGTGAAAAAGGGAGATTTCCTGAAACTTAAGAAACCCTGAAACACCAACCTAATTTTTGTATTTTTACGTCGATAAAAATTGTTATGACAGAAGAACAGGTGATTTTGGTCGACGAAAACGACAATCAGATTGGATTGATGCCCAAGCTCGAAGCGCACGAAAAAGCAATGCTCCACCGCGCGTTTTCGGTTTTTATATTAAATGACAACAAGGAGATCATGCTCCAGCAACGTGCCGCCGGCAAGTACCATTCACCGTTGTTGTGGACCAATACCTGCTGCAGCCACCAGCGCGAAGGAGAGACCAACATTGAAGCCGGGACACGCCGTTTGTTTGACGAAATGGGAATCCGGACCGATTTAAAGGAATTATTCCATTTTATTTACAAGGCGCCCTTTGACAATGGGCTGACCGAACATGAGCTAGATCATGTCATGATCGGCTGGTACAACGGCAGTCCAAGCCTGAACCCGGAAGAGGCTGAGGACTGGAAATGGATGGCGGTCGAGGATATCAAAGCCGATATGGCGAAGAGGCCGCAGGTTTACACTGTCTGGTTCCGGATTATTTTTGACGAATTTTACCATTACCTGGAAGAACACACACTATAATATGAAAGCTACAATTTCGAGGAAAGCCCATTTTAATGCAGCACACCGTTTGTTTAGGAGTGATTGGACCGACGAGCGGAACAACGCGGTTTTTGGGAAATGCAACAACCCGAATTTTCACGGACACAATTATGAACTGATTGTAAGCGTGACGGGCGATATCGATCCGGAAACCGGTTATGTGATGGACATCAAGGATCTGAGCATGATGATTTCCGAAGAGGTGGAAGATGCGTTTGACCATAAGAACCTGAACCTGGACGTGCCTGAATTTAAAAACCTGAATCCCACGGCCGAGAATATTTCGGTTGTGATCTGGAATAAACTCAGGAACAGGATCAAAGCGGATTCTCAACTCGAAGTGGTGCTGTATGAAACCCCGCGCAATTTTGTGACCTACCGCGGCGAATAGGAATTGTGCAACAAATTGGCAAAATTGTGTCAGGCTCCGTTTTCGCTAAAGCCTGAAATTTGCAATAAAAAATGGAAGCAAAACTATACCCGATGCAATTCGAGCCCATCCTGAAAGAAAGGATTTGGGGCGGACAAAAACTCAAAACCCTGTTGCACAAACCCATTGTTTCTGAAATTACCGGGGAAAGCTGGGAGTTGTCGACGGTTAAGGGAGACGTTAGTGTAGTGGCGAACGGCGCGCATCAGGGCCGGCCCATTACCGAAATCATTGCATTGGCCCCCAAGGAAATTTTAGGTACTGATGTCCACAGCCGCTTCGGCACCGAGTTCCCCTTGCTTTTCAAGTACCTCGACGCCCGTGAAGACCTGTCGATCCAGGTCCACCCGAATGATGAGCTCGCTATGAAGCGCCATCATTCATTTGGCAAAACCGAAATGTGGTACGTCATGCAGGCTGATCCCGGCGCGCGAATCATCGTGGGGTTTAAGGAAAAGTCCAGTCCGCAACAATACCTTGACAGCCTCAGGGACAACAGCATCGTTTCACTGCTCGACACGATTGAGGCGAAACCCGGTGACGTTTTCTTTCTTGAGACGGGAACCGTTCATGCAATCGGAGCCGGTTTGGTGATTGCTGAAATCCAGCAAACGTCTGATATCACCTACCGGATTTACGATTTTGACCGCAGGGATGCACAGGGCAACACCCGTGAACTGCATGTGGATCAGGCGCTGGAAGCAATCAATTACAATCCGGTGCAGGCGCAGCAAAAATACACAAACCACCCAAACCAGTCCAATACGCTGGTTGACTGCCCGTATTTTACGACCAATCTCATTCCGCTTGACGGAAAGGTAACGATCCGGCAGGACGGCAGATCATTTCGGGTTTTGATGTGTACTGACGGCGCTTTCTCATTGGTGACCGAAGGCAAGGAATTCCATTACACGACCGGCGATACAGTATTGGTTCCCGCAGCAATGGATGGCTATGTGCTTGAGGGCAGGGCTTCTGTGCTGGAAATTTATATTTCTTAGGCTAATCCAAAGATAATGTGTAGTTTTGCACAGAATTTTAAAAAATATTTTCAAGATGGCAAATGTTAGGAATTTAAAGAAAGACATCAACTACGTTTTAGGCGATATTATTGAGGCCGTTTACCTTTTCGAAATGTCGACTACGGGAAAGCCGACGGAACAGACCAATGCAATTATTGATGAGGCCCTTGCTTCATTCGACAGCCTGATTGCTAAAGTGAATGCTAAAAAAGAAGGAAATGCCAAGGCGCATTTTAAACAAATCAGTGCTGAATTGGAACAATCTGCTACTCAGCTCATTGCCAAAATCAACGCGTTGTAATCATATTTTGCGGTAAAATTTGCCAATATTTTTTTGGTAATTAGAAAATCAAAATTATATTTGCACCGTTAATACGCCGCCGGTGTAGCTCAGTTGGCTAGAGCAGCTGATTTGTAATCAGCAGGTCGTGGGTTCGAGTCCCTCCATCGGCTCTTCAAAACCATCACTTTTTAGTGGTGGTTTTTTTTGTGACCATACCGAAAAAAAACCATCCGTTAAGGATGGTTTTTGCTTTTTGCTGCGAATCATTTTGCCTGTTCCGCGTTTTTTCTTTCGTTGTAGTACGCGGTCAGTTTTTTTCCGTAGTAGGAATCGGCTACTTTCGGTGTGAGCGCTTTGCGTATCCGGTCGAGCAGCGCGACGGTGGCGTTCCGGTTGATCTCTGCCAAAACGATGTAAGGTGCAATTTCGTGGTCCTTATTGTTGAGTGCAAACTGCGCTGCATACAGGTATTTTCGTTTCATGACATAATCCTGCACCCGAGCTATGCTGTCGCTGTTTACGGCTACTTTCGCATGCTGCTTCCTCAGGAGCAGTTCGGTGATTTCAAGGTTTTGGCTTGTGAAACGCGCATTGACCTTCCTGTATTCATCGAGTAGCTGCTGGTTCTTGGAACCCGTAATCTTGGCTTGGGCGTAAAATTGTTCCAACTTCGTTTCAATATGCATCTTTCCCGCTTCGGCGAAAAACGGCAGCCTGTCGTCAAGTGAGTTGGTTTTGCCCCGATCCAGGATGATGTAGTACATTTCCGGCGATTTGATATCGAGCCAGCTTTCAAAATGCGAATCGCCGTCAATCTTAATGGTATCGACAGTTACAAATGAAGTATCACCGATCCTGGAAATGTACAGGGTGCCTTTTTTCAGGCCTTCGATATTGCCCGTAAGCTGGAGGTTGCCTTTTGGTTTTTCTTCCTTACATGAGATGAGCAGCAGGCATAGCGCCATCGTGCCTAATATTTTGTTCATGGCTGATTTCAGTTTAAAATTAAGGTTTGAAGTTAATCGGGCGCAAGATAACCTTAAACCTCAAATTTCAAACAATGCCAAACGCTATTTTTTCAGCCAGGCCTCTTTCAGTTCGCTTTTGGCTGTGTCGGTAAATTCGTAATCGGTGACACCCATTTTGGCGAAGTAGGCGGCGTAAGGGATGGGTTTGTCACCCGAGACATACGTTTTGAGGAAGTCACCTACCTCAGGATAGGTCAGCATCGTGATTTTATCAAACAGATCGGCATCATCAAACGCTTTATTGATGCCATATTCTTTCGACAGCCTTTGCATCAGGTCGAGGATCCCTCTTTGGCCATTGCTTTTCTCGCGGATGATGATATCCACGCACATACCAATCAACGCGCCTTTTTCATAGACATTGAGGTACTGGTCCTTGTAAGGCTTTACCAGTACGTTCGCGCTCATTTCCGTAAACGGCATGGTATCGTTCATGCGTGAGGCATTACGCACTTTCTCTTTCATACGGCCGAAAAATTCCTTTTCGCTGATCAATCCCTGGTTGACCTGGAACAGGTTGGCGAAATATTCTGTCACACCTTCGTACATCCAGAGGTGCGCCGACATCTTCGGGTCATTGTAATCGAAATCCTGAATTTGTTTCGCGTGGATCGTTAACGGCGTTACGATGTGGAAAAATTCATGTGACACCACGTCTTTCATCTGCTCGCCCATTTGCTTCTTAGGCAGCAGTTCGGGCATGACTACGGTAGTTGCTGTCGGGTGTTCGAGTGCCCCGAAGCCTTTGGCGTCTTTTTTCCGAAGGTCAGTAAGGTACAGGAGCACGGTATACTTTTTTGTGCTGTTAAAACTGCCCAGGAAATTCTTTTGCGCTATCATCATGGTTTTCATATCGGGCGTAATCATTTCAGCGGTGTATTTTCCGGTGGGTGAGTAGACACTGATCAGGATGTCCATGCCATTGATGTTGAACGTCGTGTAATCGGGCTTCGAGTACATGATGGGATTTTCCACCAATTCAGCGTAGCGTGTCGTGGTAAAACGGTCTTTTACGTCGCTCCCGTCTGCGTCGGTCATCGAGGTAGCGCCCCATAACCCCGACGGATGGGCAATGGTCAGTTCGTAAGGTGTCTGCAGGAATTCTTTGAAATACCCGATGAAGCCGTGGGTATTGAGCAGGAAATTGGTCCCTTCGTTGATATTTGTGCCTGCAGGCGAAAAAATATCGTGGGTGTATTCCACATCAAAGGTATCGTTGACCCAATAGGTAATCTTTGCAAGCTGCGGCGCATTGGCGATGGTCCAGCAGTTGTCGCCTTCGTGGTTTACTGCAAGTTCATTTCCCTTGTTGTCGAAGGCTTTGAGGTCATCCACAAATTTTCCGTAATTGTCTGTAGAATACGTTCCCGGAACGGTTCTGGGGATGCAGTACGTGGTATTTTCTGAAGTGATTTTCGGTGGTGTGACGGTGACCATCAGCTTGTCATCCCTGACAATATTCAGGTCCATGTCCACTTTAACTGAAACAGTTGTCGGGTAAGAAGGCTTTGAAGGGGACGCTTTTTTTGGTTTTTTTTGCGCTTCCGCAGAAAAGCCGGTGATTAAGAACAAAGTAACAAGGGCCGTAAGTATTTTTCTCATCCTTTTTTTAGATTTTTTGATAAGTCAAACTTACGGCCATTGTGTTACAGGTCAGAGCGAATTTATGAATTGATTAACGGTATGGGTGAATGTCGTATCCAGTGGCAAAACCGGATTTGTATAGGAAGCGCCATTTTCAGCATCCCCGGCCGCAATGTTTTTCAGCACGTGATTCATGTCAGGTATGATTTTCAGGATTGCGTCGGGTTTCGCAGCTTTCAGCAACTCGGCTTCTGATACTTTGACCTGCAAATCCTTGGTGCCGTTCACGAGCAAAACCGGAATTGTAAGCGATTTAATTTCCTGTTGAGGATTGTATTTTATCCACGAAATCATATATGGCTGAACGCTCTCCCTGAAAATCATGCCCAGCGACGGATCTTCGAGTTTGAATGTTTTCCCCGATTTCAATGTGGCAAAGCCCTCTGCGGCCGCATCCAGCATTTGCTGTGGTTGACCTTTCAGTTGGTCCATGATAACCTCGTCGATAGAACGTCCTGCACCTGCAATCGAAATGTAGGCGTCGGCATTCCCTCGCGCGGCTTCCATCCCGATAAGTGAGCCTTCGCTGTGACCCGCCACAATAATTTTGGAATACGCTTTTTTGGATTTGAAGTAGGCGATGACTGCTTTGGCATCGGTTATAAAGTCCTCGAACGACAGGCTGTTTTCGTCCAATTTCCCGGAATTTGCCAATGCGATAATGCGCTTGTCATATGAGTACACTGCGTTGCCATTCTGGGCCAGGTTTTGAGCCAGGAATTTCAGCGAATTGTTTTCCAGTCCGGGTTGGTTGCCATTGCGGTCTGTCGGGCCTGAGCCAGCGATAAGGATGACGAGTTTGGTTTTTAGGGAAGCGTTCTGAGGCGTGTATAACGTGCCTTTGATCAGGTCGTTTACTGCAATTTCTGTTTCGGCCACTTTGGTGTTTTGGGCAAATGTCAGCGCACAGCACAGCAAGATCAGGCAATGGATTGTTGTTTTCATTTTATAAGGTATAAAGGATTAGGATTTTTGAGAGTACTTCCGCTGCGATTACAGTCCCGATAAAATACCATACCGGACGCGAACCTTTGGCATTACAAGCCACCTTAAAGCCATTCCAGAGCAGGGCGAAAAACCAGACGAGGAACAGCAGCGACACGAAGCCGAGTATGGCCAGCAACATCATATCGGCGGGCAGGATGCTCTTGATGTCATTGTTCACGGCCATTTGCTGAAGCCGATCGGTAGCTTCGTAAATCCGTCCGCCGCCATTAAGGGGTGTCATGAGGTAGAAAGGAAGACGCGATACTAAAACCGCACAGATAATATCGATCTGACGGGTCTTGGGGTTGATTTTTTTCGCCGCCAAAAACAACAGCAGTCCCAGACAGGCAATATTAATGAGCAGTTCGATAAACGGGGTTTGCAATTGGGTTTCTGCAACAAAATGCAGGTCTAATACCCCATCATAGTGCGCGCTGAATTGCCATGCCAGGAGTCCGCCGGCTACGGTTAAAAGTATTCCGGCAATCAGTAAACTGTTAGTCGATAGCCGCTCAAAAGGATTGTAAATCATTTTCATGGGTTGGATTTTTTGTTCAATTGGTTAATGCGTTCAATGATGTCGTCGAGCTTGTTGCGTACTGTCGGATAGCTGTTGCCCATTTGGGATGCCATCTCCTTAAGGCTGCCCCCGGTCATGAAAAATTGCAGGACAAATTGGAGATCGTCCTCACTGAGTTGCAACAATAGCGGCAAGGTATAATTGCCTGAGACCGCCGTGCCGCAGTGCCCGCAGGATAACTGCGTCACTGAAAGTGCAGTAGCGCAGCTCGGACAGGTAACGGGAAGTTTTGGCTGTGTCATGATATTAGAATTAATGAATACAAAATTAATAAAATTTAATATTAAATGAATATTATTTAATTAAAAATTATTTTATGTAAAAGTGGGGTCTGAGTGAAACTAAATTTCGCGTATATATTGGCGCAAAAAAAAGGCTCCCATTTGGGAGCTCAGATCAGTCAAATTTATTCCTGATATAATATTTACCGTCAAGGTCTTCGTCGAAGTCATCAATCTTTGGCGGTTTCGGCTTCGGTTTACCGGCCATCGCTTTCTTTTTCCAGAGCTCATATTTGTCGGCCGCGAGCTTTTTTTTCATAATATCCAACACTTCTTTTTCGGCCAACCCGAATTCTTTCTTGATGATTTCGAACGGATTTCGTTCTTCCAAAGCCAGGGTGGTGAGTTTTTCAAGTTGCTCCCTGTCTAATTCGGGAAATTTACTCTTTTTCATTATTTGAAAATTAATCCAGATAAATGGTCACTATTTTTTTTAAAGTTTTGATTTCTATACCAATATTAATAAAAAATACTTTTACTTTTCTAAACCCTGCAAAATTTTTCAGATGGGCTTTTTTCCGGCATGGCGCGGTGTCCAAAAAGGAATCCGGAGCAGGCTGCCCAGCCGGTTGTGTTCCGCTTCGGCCATGTGGGTATCAACGCCGTAGACAATCTTGTCCCTTTCAAGTTTCCTGAATGTCCCGAACAACCTGTCCCAGATTGAGAATATGTTGCCGTAATTGGAATCGGTATATGGCAACTCGTAATGGTGGTGCACCTTGTGCATGTCCGGAGTCACGAGCAACCAGCTCAGGGCGCTGTCCAGTTTCTGCGGAAGCGCGATATTGGCGTGGTTAAACTGCGAAAAAACTACTGACAGCGACTGGTATAGAAAAACCATCCACATGGGGGCGCCAACGATGAACGTCGCAGCCACGGTAAATATGAAGCGCCAGATGCTTTCTCCAGGGTGGTGCCGGTTGGCCGACGTTGTGTCAATCCAGGTATCCGTATGGTGGATCAGGTGGAAGCGCCATAGCAAACTGATTTTATGTTCGCTCAGATGCGCCAGGTAGGCGCCAATAAAATCCAGCATCAACAGCCCCGAAAGCGTCACGATCCAGGGGTCAAGCATCGGCAGCAGGTTTAAGACGCCAAAGTCGTTTTCGGTTACCCACTCAGCGGTCATCAGCAGCGCGAATGCCATGGCAAAATTCACGGCAATAGTGGTCATCGTGAAAAAAATGTTGATGCCCGCGTGCCGCCATTTCTGGTAGTCGAACCGCACCAACGGCCTGAGGCTTTCAAGCAACCAGAAAAATGCGATGCCGCCCGCAAGGATCAATGCGCGGTGCAGTGCGGGAATATGTGAAAAATAGTCGATAATAGTTTCCATGGGAAATGGTTTTACCAAATGTAACTTTTTTCGGGGAATGTTGGGACAGCCGGTTATTGATTACCTGATTGATCTGAAGGTCAGGTTGATTCGCGCACCAACAGGCCTCGAGGTTTTGGGAAGCTGGTGTTTCCAGAAATGCTGTGTACTCCCTTCCATCAGGAGCATACTGCCGTTTTCAAGCAGGATCTTTAATTTCTGTTGGGGATCGCTGTTGTGTTTCATATGAAAAAAGCGCTCCGCCCCAAAGCTCACCGATGCGATTGCGGGATTCCGCCCGAGTTCCTTCTCATCATCGGCATGCCAGCCATTGCTGTCTCTGCCGTCACGGTACAGATTGAGCAGCACCGTCGTAAAAGTGTGGCCGGATATGCGTTCGACCTCCTCCTTGATATAGGTAAGCAGGGGGCTCCATGGGTGCGGTGCCATCACAATACCGGAATAAGAATAGGGTTTTCCCTCGTTGCCGTACAATGCCGTCAGGCGGGGTTGCGGATGCGTTTTGCCGAAAAGCGTAATGTCATCCCGCTGCCATAGGATGTCATCCAGCAGCTGTTGCATGAGTTCGTGTGACCTTTCCGAAGTAAATACATGCGGATAGTACCTTATTTCCGCATCAGGCACACGAAAGGTAACTGGTTCAGCCATGTTTTCAAAAAGGGAGCCCATCGGTGTATATGTAAGCCCATATTACCAGCACGACCTGAAGCGGGAGGCGCAGCATCAACAACCATCTGGGCGTATTTAACGAAGCCTTTTCATCGGTGTACATGTAGATATTGGCGGGGAAAATGACAATCAGCAACGCAATCAGTGCCCAGGCGGTTACAGCCGAAATTTCCGGAAAGCAAAGGCATATCGCAATGATGATTTCCGCGGCGCCGGAGACGTAATTGATGGTTTTGTGCCATGGCAGGTAGGCCGGGATGATTTTAAGATACAGTCCCGGTTTCCTGAAATGGTTCAGGCCCGCAAGCAGGTACAGTGAAGCCATTACATATAGATGCCAGGGTAATGCCATGGTAAAGTTTTGCTTAAAAGTACTAAATTATCAGTCCTGTTTCCTGAATTTAACGTTCATCACGACGATGGCCGCGATGATAAGCAGGATGCCGATCCATTGTACGAGCAATACCTGCTCATGCAACAGGAAATAGGCCATAGTTACAGAAACCGGCAGCTCAAGCGACGATACGATGCTTCCCAGGCCGATGCCCGTCAGCGGAAATCCGGCATTCATCAGCATCGGCGGAACCACTGTACCGAAGAGTGCCACGAGGATGCCCCACTTAAAAAAAATGTCGTAATTGAACGGGGTATTTTGGGTAGCCAATGCAAAAATCAGTACGAGCACCGCACCACCCAACAGCATATAAAGGCTGCGCTGCGCCGATGAAATTTCGACAGCCACGCGGTTTGCCGTGAACATGGTTGTGGTAAAAGACGCCGCGGCAAGGAGGCCCAGAACGATGCCGCGCCAGTCCGGTAAGATGTCCGTCTGTATCAGATTCGTAGCCAAAACGGTGCCGATCAGTACGATACATACCGCGAGGACTTTTACGCCTGACGGCCGCTTTTTCTCCAGGAGCATTTCAAGCAACACGCCCATCCAGACGGTCTGCATCAGCAGCACGATGCCGATGGAAACCGGGATGTACCTGACCGCCAAATAATAAAAAATGCTTGTCAGTCCGGTCGAAGTGCCCGCAATCATCAGGTCACGGATGTTCTTTGGGGAAGCTTTCAGTACATGTGTGCCGCGCTTTTGCCTGCCGAACGCATTGATCAGCAGGATGGCTGCAATACCGATCACGAATTGGGATGTGATGACTTCAGCCGGTGTAAAATGCCCGCCGGATACGCCCGTATCTGCGTACGCCATTTTCACGAACGTCGCGAGCATGCCATAGCTGGTTGCACCAAGTCCGACGAAAAATACCCCTTTCAATATATTGTTATTTGTCATTGCCTGATTTTTTAAAAGCCGACAAAGATAGGTGATAATTCATAACCGGCAAGACGCTGGGGCGCATCGGGGAATTAATAAAGTCGTCACCTGGCTTTTGTATTGGGGATACCTGAACAATATAACTTTATCTATGGAAAGTGTAAACATTCCATTGCCGCTTGGCTTTACTTTGTAAAAAAAAGAAATTATGAAACTGACAATCAAACACGCCATGGCCATCGCATTATTTGCGGTGGGCGGGCCGATGGCCGCACAACAGGACGGACAGCCCGATCAGGATCAACTGCAGCAGCAACCCCCGAGGGAAACCCAGCGCGCCGTAGAGCGCTCAGCGCAACGCGACGCAGCAAAAAAGAAAAGCGACGCAGAATTCCAGGCTGAAAAGCGCGCCAAGGATAAAGGCCGTACACAGAAGCAAACCACCGCCGAGAGGCCGGTTTCGGATTCTGTCAAACAGCCGAAAGAAGTAAGGCCGCAGGTACAGTACGATTCCAAACCGAACTAAACTCAGGACATGGAATCAAACAAAAAGCCATCAATGCATGATGGCTTTTGTGAATTTATGCAAGGGACAATCCCCGATAGTCGGAGAACACCTGTTCGAGTGTCTGCTTGAGTTTTCTGAAATCACTAAGTTTCGTAATGTAGTCGGTAGCGCCAAGGTCCTTCGTCGCGATCTTATCCTGCGGATGCGAAGAGGTGCTGTATACGATAATCTTGCTTTTGCTGCTTTCAGGCTGCTTTTTATATTCCTTCAGGAACTCGTAGCCATTGAGAAGCGGCATGTTGAGATCCAGGAAAATGTAATCCGGCGGAGGCGGATTTTTATCAATATGCTCTAATGCATCACGGCCGTTGTCGGCCAGTTCGCATATAAAAGAAGGGTACAATTCGTTTATAGCCTCCAGTAAAAATGACTGATCATCCTTATCATCATCAACTACCAATATTCTCTGTTTTGTCATGGGGCAAATATAAGTTTATTTTTTTTCGTTTGAAGGGCGCCTTGGAGCGATAGCGTTAGAAAAAAAATTAATTCGCACAACCTATGAGAGTAATCTGCATCCGACATGGAAATTTTATAAGTATTTCTGAAAATGTTATAAGAAAATACTTTCACCAAGCCGTTTTTAGCCGCTAGTTTATGATGTATTTGGTTACGGTTATGTAACCTGCCGCCGTGGTCATAACTCCCAGCACGATACTGCCAGCAATATATAGAAGGGCGTTGAGGTACTGCCCGCTCTTTACAAAATCGAAAGTTTCATATGAAAATGCGGAGAAAGTAGTGAATCCGCCCAAAATCCCGGTGGCCAGGAATAGCCGCCAGTCTGTCGACAGCTGCCCTCTATCGGCAAAAGCGTACACCATCCCGATCAACAGGCAGCCGACGACGTTTACGGTAAATGTTCCGGCCGGAAAGTGTCCTGCAGTTTTGGCCTGAACGAGTCCGGACAGCAGGTATCTGGAAATGCCTCCGAGAAAACTGCCGAGGCCAACAGCTAAAATAATTTTCATATAGATTGTTTTTTGTTCCTCAAATTCATTTAATCCATACAGATCCCTTGCCGGCTGATGAACATAATACCATCAGACGGCCGCTGTAGCCCCGCCATCGCCAACTTGTGCTCAATTGGAAGTAAGATAGTAAAAATTGACATGGTGAAACCGGTTACGATCAAAAATCTGATACCCGCTCCAAACTGCGCAGCCATTCCAAACGGCCTGAAATTGATTACTGCGCCCCACCATTGGCTGATATCCTGGCGGTGCTTACCTTTCATACGATGCTTTTGATGCTTTGTCATTTCAAACTTTTTGTCCACCGCGACGGCTCATTCTGACTGTCACTACAATGGCGGCAAACCCAACGGTGTAGGCAACTAAATCAATCCATTCGAACGAGTTTCCCAGAATAAGGTTGGCGACCCTTGAATGCGTCAATCCCAGTTGTTGCAGCAGTTGCAAATACTGTGCAAACTCAATCAGATACGCAAAAAGCAACACACCGACTGCAGCTTTATAAGGGTCAATCTTTACAAATGCCCTGACAAAGCAGTACAGCAGTATGACCACCAGCGTGTCGCCGGCATAAGGACGTATCCAGTCATCGTGTATGAAGCCCGCTATAAAACACTCTGTCGCAATAAGCAATAGGAAACCGCAGAAGTAGGCAAGGTCGAAACGTAAAGCCATGATTTGGTTTTGATTTTACAAAAATAAGGGTACTGTGGTTAACGCCGTGTATTTTGGTTACTTTTATGGTAAAAACCAAACCCGTGCATGTTTACCAAAAACGACACTGAAATCCTGCTCGCTGCGAGCCGTGATGCGATACTCATCCTCGACAGCCACCTGACCATCAGGATGGCGAATCCGGTCTTTTGCCGGAATTTTGGGTTGGATCCGCAAAGTATCAGCGGGCAATCGTTGTATGCTATCGACGGTCAGGCCTGGGACAAACCTGAGATACATTATCTTTTTAATGAGTTGCTGCCCAATAAAGGTCTCGTCGATGACTATGAAATCAAGCTCGATTGCCATAAAAGCGGTGTGCGCGAGCTGATGGTGAACGCCAGGCAATCCGTAAGTCGTGATGAGACGCTGTTATTCCTGATTGCTGAAGATGTCACCGACAAGAAAAAAGCGCAACAGCTCCAGGCCGATATCGAAACCGAACTGGAAAATTTGGTAACACTCCGCACAGCTGAACTCGAACAGTCACGCTCTTTTCTCAATTCAGTGCTCGGTTCAACCTATTACGGCATTGCGAGTTACGAACCCATCCGCAGCAGCGAGGGTGAAATCGTGGATTTCAGGATTATGTACAGCAATCAGGAAGTCCCTGGAAATTTCGGACTTTCGGTGCATGATGTCGTCGGGAAAACTTTCACCGAAGTTTATCCCGGTGTTTTTGAAAACGGCATTTTCGAAAAAATCAGGAACTGTATGCTGACGGGTGCTCCGGATACGTACGAAATCTCGGTAAATGACGGGCAAAAGACGTTATGGCTTACCGCTGCCATGGAAAAAGTCAATGATTCAGTAACCATCACGTCAAAGAATATTACGGCGGAAAAATCTGCTGCGCTGCAACTGGAACGGATGAATACATTACTTTCCAACAAAAATAAGGAGCTTTCGTCCTTCACTTATATTGCATCGCACGACCTCCAGGAACCGTTACGCAAGATCAGGATGTTCATCAGCCGGATGTTTGAGGAAGACGAGCATTTTTCTGAAAATATCCTGTCCTACCTTACCAACATCAACAGTACCGCCGTCAGGATGCAGACGCTTATTGATGCGCTGCTAAGCTATTCCAGTATGGATTCGGCGATTTTCAGGACAGAGCGTACAGACCTGAACAAATTTATACGGGAAGTGCGACAGCTCGCTGACATTTCCATCGAAGAAAGCGGTGCGGTGTTCGAAATTGGGTCGCTTCCTGTGGTGCATGTGGTACGGATCCAATTTCAGCAATTGCTGCTCAATATCATCAACAATGCGATAAAATACAGCAGGCCGAATGTACCGCCAATTATCAAGATCAGCGCGGAAAAGGTTGAAAACGATCAGGGAAAATTCTGGAAATTGGTCGTAGAAGACAACGGCATCGGATTTGATCCGCAATACGGCGACAAGATTTTTGAGGTATTCCAGCGCCTGCACGGCAAACAGGCGTATGAAGGTACCGGCGTGGGACTGGCTATCTGCAAGAAAATCATGCAGAACCACAACGGCAGTATCACCGCCGAGGGAACGCCGGGCGTTGGCGCAAGGTTCAATATTTTCATCCCTTCGAAAAACTAGCTTACAGTTTAATGAGGGCGTAACCGTTGCTGCTGAGCGTCTCCATGACTTCGATGAGGACTTTAGAGCGCGTACTGCCATTGGTCATATCGGCATCGGTCTTAACCCAATAGCGGGTCGTAAGTTGTACTGTGTTTCCGGTAACTCCTGAGATTACCACTGAATTTTCCAGCTTTTCATTAATCACCTCGTCAATTTCCGTAAGTTTCGCCTTAACCAGCTCAATGGCTTTTTGGTAATCAGCGCCGTATTCAAGGTTGACGGTAAAATCCTGCAGCAGGTAGCCGCCGCTGTTGTAATTGATCAGCGAATTCTTGACCAATAGCGCATTAGGTATGTAAATGTCCTTGCCGTCGCTCTTGATCTGGGTGTCGCGCAGGTTTAGCGCAATGACTTTCCCTTTAACACCGTTGCTTTCAATGATTTCGCCTATGGAGAACGGCCGTTTGAATGCGAGCAATATACCTGCGAGGAAATTTTCACCGATATCTTTCAGTGCAAAACCGATGACAAATGCTGAAATTCCTGCGCCGGCAAGCAGGCTCGTTGCGACACCGGTCAATCCGATAATCCGGAAGACCACCAAAATGCCCAAAATCAGCATTACCGCCTTGATCAACCGCGAGATAAAATTCGCCAAAAGCGGGTCGTGCATGCGGCGCTTGAGGCGTGCGTCTGAAAATTGCTGTAGTCTTGACGCAACAAACCAGGCCAACAGGAAAATAAGTATGGCAAGTCCGATTTTAGGCGTAATGTCGACGAGCTTGTAGTAGTAGCTTTCGATGTGCCTGATAATATCTGAAAAAAAATCTTCCATGGCTATAACGGATTCACCGTGACGTTCGGCCAAAGTTAAAAAATCATACGGCAGCGGTCTTTCATGAATTCGCAGATAATTTTATAAAATTTCCAAACATAAAGCATCGTCCAAGCCGTGAAAATGACCCTTGTGTCTTGGTTTTACGAGCGCAGTCCATTCTTGTTGGAGCGTGTTATCAGCTTGCTGCCGGGAAATGGGTCCTCACTTTGCGTTGAGCGAATGCGTCCATGACTTTGTACGCCGGTTTGTGCTGGACTGAAGGCAGCGACACACTGCGGTAATCGTTGATGATGGTATTGAATCGGATCAATTCAGAAAAATGGGCATAGTCGGATGAAGCAAACCAGCCTACGGCGACCTCTTTGGTCCGTACCTGCCACGGAAGCAGCGTGAAGACCGCATCGATTGATGGCACATTGGTACGAAGCACATGAATGTGGTCATTGATCATCATAAATTTTGAGCTGTCTGCGTCTGGGTCGAAAGCGGTAGGTTTTTCAATGTAAAGGATGTTAGTCCCTACATTACGGTCAAGGAAACGGAGCGTTTTCCTGTAGGTCTGGTCCCAGCTTCCGTCACAGAATACGAGCATGTCATAGTGGGTATGGTTGTAGATCAAAGCGGTTGGTGAAATCAACTCGGAATTTTGGCCCTGATTTTTCATAATGTATTTGTTTAATCATTAGTTTGTCAAAACTAAGCCGACTATATAACGAAAATTTATACAGATTTATAAAAAAGTTACAGGATTACATTGAGGCGATCTCATCCCATGTCGGATGGGCAAACCAGCATCCACCGGTTACCGAACCGGTCGGTGAGATAGGCAGACGATCCGCCATCTTCCGCCATCGAGACAGGCTGAGCAGTGCGGCTTTCTACCGAAAGTTTGGCGTAGCAGCGTCGTAGCTCCGCCTCCGTATCGCAATGCAGCATCAGGGTTATGGCATTCCCGCGCCGCAGTCGATCGTCGTGGGGAAGGTCCGTCGCGATGAGCTCCAGGCTTCCCTTGGTGAGTGTCGCCTGCAATATGGCGTGACGCATTCCCGCCGGCATGGCTTTCCCAAAGGGCATGTCACCCAATTCCCGCACACACAGCTCTCCGCCGAGACATGCCTGGTAGAACTGCATAGCCTGCCGGCAATTGCCGTTGGATGTCAGGTAGGCGCTGATGCGACCCATATCAGATGCTTTGCCGGATTTTCTGAAGCTGGTGTGTGTGGCGTTGCGCGTGCACGATATTGAAAACGATCCATTCATACAGCGTAAATGTCCCAAAGCCCGGCAACTCAAAAACAAGGCTCTCCAGCGACAGGTCGGCGTCTTCCGCCATGCCCTGATGTTGTTCCTCGATGCTTTTCAGCATATGCAGTTGCTGCTTTAAATCATGTTTGTGGGCGGTCGGGAGAATAAATTCAGGCGATGATAATTTCGTTGTAAAATCGAGGAACAGGTCTTTAATGGCAGCCACTTTCGCATCTTTCGGGCGGTGGGCCGCAGCCGTTTTTACACCCATACCCCCGATGTTTCCCATACCCTTAATCAGGTGTTCGGCAACCTGCCCTGCAGACCAGCTGTTTGGGGCAGGGCTGCAATCGAGTTTTTCCTCGCCGATGGCTTGTAGTGCGGCATACAGGTTTTCAAAAGTGACCGATATGTCTTGTATGAGGTTTGTTTTCTGGGTTTCGTCTGTCTGTGTTTGGGTGTTCATAATACCTTTTTATTTAGCGTTTGACATGGGTTTGCACAAGGCCAAGTGATGGAAGTTAACGACTTGCCGCGATGGTTTCACAAAGTTAACCGGCACCAAATCAAATAAAGATGTGTGGAAACGACGTAACGGAGGGTTGATTCCGACAATCGATTTTGCTATTTTTGTCCAAATCACACCCAATCGCAAATCACAAAGATGAGACATATTTCCATTTTGGTACCAAACGGGCACACCAGCCTTCCCAATATCGACGGCACCCACCAGATTTTCTGTGAAGTCAACACCATCGCGGAACGCCTGGGCATTCCCCCGTTTTTTGATGTGAAACTGGTAGGCATTTCAGATTCCATAAGCCAACGCAGCGGCCGTTTTACGATCGTACCGGATTGCCTGATTGAGGACGTCGGCAAAACAGACCTGATTATCATCCCTGCCATGCACGGCAACATGCCGGAAATGACCGAAATCAATAGCGCATTCCTGCCGTGGATCAGGAATCAGTATGAAAACGGAGCCGAGATTGCGAGTCTCTGCATCGCCTCGTTTTTCCTCGCCGCAACGGGTCTGCTTGACGGGCGGCAGTGTGCGACGCATTGGGGATCAGTCAATGAATTTCGTCGGATGTTTCCGAAAATCCACGTGGTCGACGATAAGATAATCACCGATGAAGACGGGATTTATACCAGTGGCGGCGCCTATTCGTTCCTCAACCTGCTGGTGTATCTGATCGAAAAATACGCCGGTCGCGAAATGGCCATCGGGATTGCCAAGGGCTTTATGATTGACATCGACCGTGTCAGCCAGTCGCCATTCATCATGTTTAAGGGTCAGAAGGAACATGAAGACGAACCCGTCAGGAAAGCGCAGGATTATATCGAGCAGCATTTTGACAACAAGATTACCGTTGATGAACTCGCCGATCGGTTCGCTATAGGAAGGCGCAGCCTTGAACGGCGTTTCAAGAAAGCGACCTGCAACACCGTGGTGGAATACATCCAGCGCGTAAAAATCGAGGCCGCGAAGCGCAGTTTTGAAACCAGCCGGAAAAATATCTCCGAGGTGATGTACGATGTCGGCTATACTGATACCAAGGCTTTTCGCGACGTTTTCAAGAAGATTACCGGGCTAACCCCGGTAGAATATCGGACCAAGTATAATAAAGGATAGATTGTTTACTGCACGGTGTAATCCATTCTTGACACTTCTGAAAGCCGGAAGTAGCCCAGCGCAAAATTTTTACTGTCGGTTTCGTTGACGAGATTGCCCCTGACATTCGTCGGCGGTGCTGACCATGGACTGCCCCCGTCATCAATAATCCCGATCAGGATAGACATATAATTCATATACCTTTCCGATACGCCGTACACTGAGAAGGTAGTCTGGTCGCCCGCCTTGAGGCCTTCATTCAAATAAAAACCATAAATCTGGTTGCCCTGGAAAAACTCGTCGTCGTACGCGTCATAATCGGGGAAAATCGTGATGTTTGTCTGGAACGACGTCAAATAAAAATTATCTTCGGCCCCGTTGTCCCTGAAAAAGAACTTCAGTTCGATGTCGCTTCCCGATACGCCGCCATCGTTATTTTGTGCGACCGACTCGATGTCGGGTGCGGCAAAAAGTTTTTCCGTAGCCACATACGTCTGTCCGCCGGTAATCACGGTAAGCTTGTAGGTTTCCGCGATTTGCGGCACGAAATGATCACAGACATATTCCCCGGTCCCGGGATTTTCAACAAATTCGAATACGACGTTGCTGCTGTTGGAGATGTGTACTTCGGCATTTGAGACTATGGGCACTTCAGCGTCATAAAAGCCGGTGGTGGTTGTGAGCTTGATTTTCTGGAGGCTGCCGTCGGTGCCTTTCACCCAGTCAATCGAGGCGTCAATCACGAGTCGCGGGGCGGCCGTATTCAGGTCTGCATGTACTACGTCCTCGCAGCCGCCCATCGAAATGGCCAGTACAAACAATAACAGGTATTTTAAATTTTTATGGATGTTGCTCATGATGAATCGGATTAGAATTTGAAATTATAAGTTACGCTGGGGATCAGTCCGAAAATTGACAGCCGCACGGCCTCGTTAACGCCCGTGGTTTCATTCTCCCTGAAAGCCATTGATGCAGCGTTTGATCGGTTGTACAGGTTGTAAATGCTGAAAACCCATTCGGCCTGCCAGCCTTTTTTCTTTTCGGGTTTAGGCACGTACGTCGCTGATACGTCGAGGTGGTGGTAAACCGGAAGTTTGCTGGCGTTGCGTGCTTCGTAAGTTGGGATCACTACGCCGCCGTAGACATATTGGCCGTTAGGGTAGGTTACCGCTTTGCCGGACTGCAGTGTAAAAATCCCCCCGAAAGACCATTTATCATTCAGTTGGTAACTGCCTGTCAGGGACAGGTTGTGCAACTTGTCGTAACCTGCGCGATACCATCCGCCGTGATTGATCCCGGTTTCTTCCGGCGTCCTGCCCGGCGTTTTCTGCTCAGAGCGCGAGAGGGTGTATGAGGCGAATCCGGTCAGGCGGCCCTCGTTTTTCTTAACCAGGACTTCGAGACCGTAGGAGCGGGCTTTCCCGTTGAGGATAACCTGTTCAATGTTGTTGTTGGCAATCAGGTCGGCGCCGTCGATATAGTCCGCACGGTTTTTAATTTTTTTGAAGAAGGTTTCCACTTCAAGTGAATAGGCTTCCTCTTTAAAATTCCTGAAATAACCCAATGCGACTTGGTCGAGTATTTCGGGTTGCAGGAATTGGTCACTCGGCGCCCACACATCCAACGGTGTCACGGAGGTGGTGTTGGAAATCAGGTGCAGGTACTGGCTCATCCGATTGTAGCTTGCCTTGACCGATTGCCGTTCGTCAAGCTGATACGCAATTGCGGCACGCGGTTCCAGGTTGTCAAATTTTGCAATGGTTTTACCGTTGCCGTAATATGTGCTGCCAATCGGCTCCGCTTTTTCGTAAAGCTGCAGTTCAGTGTTGAAGTTTACTGCCCGGTTGTTGTCATACACGCTTACGATTTGTTCCCCTAGTCTATGGAACATGCTGTATCGCAGGCCATAATTCACCGAAAGTTTGCTGGTGATGTCCTGTTCGGCCTGAAGATACACCGATGGCTCAAAGGCATATTTGCGGTCGAGTTGCCTGTGGTTGATGCCTGAATCCGCGTTGAGCGGATCGACCGTCCCGGGATTGAATTCGTAATAAATGGCGTTAATCCCGTAGCTTAATTTCATCTTATCCGTCAGGTAATGCCTCAGATCATATTTGATATTATAATTTTCGATGCCGGATTCCCATTGCAGTCCACCAGCATCGACATCAAGTCCGTAGTAGTAATCGCTGTAAATGGCCGAAAGGTTTGAGAACAGCTTATCGGAATACAAATGATTCCAGCGCAGGTTGAACACGGTATTGCCATAAGTGTTGCTGAAAATCTGGTTGAGCTTGAATACGTCACGGCCGAAGTATCCCGAGAGGAATAAATTGTTGTTGGCATTGAGCCGGTAGCTCAGTTTGGTATTGAGATCGTAGAAGTAGGCCGAATTTTCGTTATCGGCGAGTTTCAGGAAGAGGTGCGCGTAGGATCCGCGCCCGGCCAGCAGGAACGATCCCCTGTCTTTGCGAAGTGGCCCCTCGGCTAAAAGCCGGCTTGAAACCGCACCGATACCGCCGTTCATATGGAAGCTGTCGCTGTTCCCTTCTTTTTGGTAAATGTCCAGGACAGACGAGACCCTTCCGCCAAACCGCGCCGGAATTCCGCCTTTATACAATTTCAGATCCTTGATCGCATCGGAATTGAACACCGAAAAGAACCCGAAAACGTGGGATGAATTGTAGATTGTGGCCTCGTCGAGCAAAATAAGATTCTGGTCGGCCGATCCGCCGCGCACATTGAACCCCGCAGATCCCTCGCCTGAATTGGTTACGCCGGGCAGTTGCAGGATGGACTTCAGCACGTCGACTTCTCCCAACACAGCAGGCATTTTCCGGATTTGCTGTATCGTAAGTTTGTTGGTGCTCATTTCCGGCTTCCGGATGTTGGTCACCGTTTTTTCACTGTTGATTGTGACGGTTTCGAGCTCGGACGTGTCGCTGTGAAGCTTAAAATCTTTCTTGATGTCGGTTACGAGGCTGATTTTTTCGGAGGTTTGACGGTAGCCGACATAGGTAATGATGACGGTATAATCTCCCTTTGGTACTGAAATCGAATAGAAGCCGTATTCGTTGGTGGACACGCCGGTTTTCAGTTCGCTGATGTAGACGTTCACGCCGATTAGCGTCTCATTGCCGTCGTGATCTGAAATCGTACCGCTCAGCGTGGCGCGTTCCTGGGCACTCAGGGCGAACGACAACAGTGATAGTGATGCGGCTAAAAATAGCTGGATAAGAACTCTCATATAAATGATTGATGATTGGTTTAAGGTTGTTTTGCTGTCTGACACTGTTTTTTAACACGGCGCAGCCAGACTAACGCCGATGCTTGGACGATATTGTAAGGATATTGTTACAATATCATTAAGTTACAACGGAACGACTTTCTCACGCAAAGGTAAGTATGTACGCGGCCTTTCACCCTGATGAATCTGGTAATCTTTTGTGCAAATAATGTAACAGGAAACTGGGTGTTTTGCGGAAATTTGAGTCAAAACTTTACACATCATGGAAAATACGATCAACAATGGCAATACTGCCGCGGAGGATGGCTATACGCCCGACAGCACAACCGGCAGCGGATTTAGCGAAGCCGAACGCAACGTGCACGAACACACCCTATCGAGGAATCCAGTGGATCCGCAGCACGAGGACAACGGCAGGATTGAATTGGTGAATAAATACAATATCAATGACAAGGCCCATTCTGACAGCAGCGCCGCCGATTTCGTGAAAACCGTTTCCAAATTCCATCATGCGGATCCCGATATCCAAAGCGACAGCGACATCCAGATCTGAGGATGCACGGCTTTTAAAAATCGAATTTGCTTTCTATGGCATAACGTATCAGGTCTGATTTGCCGTGAAGATTAATTTTCCTGTGGATATTTTTACGGTGAGTCTTGACGGTTTCCACGCTGATGCATAGCAGCTCGCTGATGTCCTCGGTGGATTTTCCCTCTCCGATGAGCCTCAGGATTTCCTTCTCCCTTACACTCAGCACGTTGTTGTCTATGGCGGCGGCGTCCTGTGCGATGATGGCATCGTCAAAAAAGGTATGGCCGAGAAACACGGCCCTGATGGCTTTCTGCAGCAGGAACACCGATGAACTTTTCATCAGGTAACCTGAAGCGCCTGCATCCCTCATTTGCGCTACGGCTACCGGCTGGTCAAACATACTGAAAGCGATTACTTTTATTTTCGGGAATTCCTTTTTGATGAGCCGCGTGGCGGTAATGCCATCACATTTTGGCATACGGATGTCCGTAACCACAACATAGGGTTTTTTTTCGCGTACCACTTCCAGCAGCTGCTCGCCATCACCGGCTTCGCCGACAATGCGGATGTCATTTTCAAGCCTTAGGGAAAGCCTGATCCCGTCGAGCATCGCCTGATGATCTTCGGCAATAACCACTGTTATCATAAGTCATATTTTTCGGCAGTTCAGGGAAAACTGCACGTTTTTATCCCGGCTGCGGGCAATCAATTATTACGCTGTCAAATTAATAAAAAAAGACTTACGGCTTACGCGGAAGTCTTTTATTTTTCAAGTCATCTTTTCCAGATTTTGTCATTTGAACGCACAAAAAAAGCCTGCAGGGAATTCCTACAGGCTTTCATTCCAGACCGTTTTTGCATCTTATTTTATCATCTCGAAACTGCGCTTCACAAATGCGGTAAGTTCTTCGCCTTTGAGCAGGTTCTGTGAAAGTTTTGCCAGGTCCAAAGCCTGTTTAACCAATCCGGCGCGAACCGTTTCATCCTGGTTTCCGAGTATGGCTGTCGCCAGTTCAGAATTTGTATTGACCACAAGGTTATACATCTCAGGCATATTTCCCATCCCGAACATGCCGCCCCCGCTCTGGCTCATTTCCTTCATACGACGCATAAATTCAGGCTGTGTAATCAGGAATGGGGCTGCGTGGCTGTCGAGCGGTTCAAGCTGTACAGTGTAAGCCGGCTGCGGAACGACGCCTTCCACTATAGTCTTAAGCGTTTCCTTTTCTTCGTCCGAAAGTTTTGAAATAGCCAGATCCTCTTTCCTGATGAGATTATCAATGTGGTCAGAATCGACGCGGACGAATGTGATGTCGCTGTTGTCACCTTCCAGTTTCTGGATCAGGTGCGAAATGATCGGAGAGTCAAGCAGCAACACTTCGTAACCCTTTTCTGCGGCAGCGGCAATGTAACTGTGCTGCGCATCCTTATTGGCAGCATATAGGAGCACGAGTTTTCCGTTTTTATCGGTTTGCTTTTCCTTGAGGTTTTCCTTAAGTTCATCAAGTGTGAAGTATTTACCGTCTACGGTAGGGTACAGGGCAAATGCGCCCGCCTTTTCGTAAAACTTAGGCTCAGAAAGCATACCGTATTCCAATACGACCTTGATGTCATTCCATTTTTGCTCGAAGTCAGCCCGGCTATCCGTGAACAGCGATTTGAGCTTATCAGATACTTTGCGGGTAATGTAATTCGAAATTTTCTTTACATTCCCATCGGCCTGAAGGTAAGAGCGCGACACATTCAGCGGGATATCCGGCGAGTCGATCACACCTTTCAGCATCGTCAGGAATTCCGGTACTATGCCTTCGACATTATCGGTAACGAAAACCTGGTTCTGGTACAACTGGATTTTGTCTTTCTGGATTTGCAGATCCGAACCCAGTTTCGGGAAGTAAAGGATTCCTGTGAGGTTAAATGGGTAATCCACATTGAGGTGGATGTTGAACAATGGCTCTTCGAACTGCATGGGGTACAATTCGCGGTAGAAACTTTTGTAATCATCCTCGTTGAGGTCAGCCGGTTGTTTGGTCCAGGCCGGAGTCGGGTTGTTGATGATGTTGTCTACCGTTTCATATTCGGTTTTGTAGTCTTCCGGCGCGTCGTCAGGTTTCGGAAGCACCTGCTGCTTTGTCCCGAACTTGATTGGCACAGGCATGAATTTGTTGTACTTCTCGAGCAAAGAGCGGATCCGGCCTTCTTCAAGGAATTCAACAGAATCCTCTGCGATGTGCAGGATAATTTCCGTACCCCGTTCGGTTTTTTCAGCCGGTTCCAGGGTAAATTCGGGACTGCCGTCACAAATCCAGCGCACGGCGGGCTCATCCTTGTAGGACTTGGTAATGATTTCCACTTTTTCGGCCACCATAAAAGCAGAATAGAATCCGAGGCCAAAATGTCCGATGATGCCTGAATCTTTGGCAGAGTCCTTGTATTTTTCCAAAAACTCCTCAGCGCCGGAGAAGGCGACCTGGTTGATGTATTTCTCAACCTCCGCGGCAGTCATCCCCAACCCCTGGTCGATGATGTGGATTTTTTTTCCCTCCTTGTCAATTTTTACCTCGATTACAGGATGGCCATATTCGACGTTTGCCTCACCGATGCTCGTGAGGTGCTTTAATTTCAGGGTTGCATCGGTGGCATTGGATACGAGCTCACGAAGGAAAATTTCGTGGTCGCTGTATAGGAACTTTTTGATTAAGGGAAAGATGTTTTCAACCGAAACATGAATTTTTCCTGTTGTCATAGTGTTAAATTTTTTTTAGTTTGGCTGGTGCTTTTCAAAATAAATACCAAAAGCCTACAGAATGACAAATTGTCGCGAATGCTAATTTTAATAATTAATTATTAAATCTTAAAACATAATATTGGGTTGGGAATGTATCTTTGTACTTGTTAAATTTATAAACACCTAAACAATGAAAAAAATCGCATTATTATTTGTACTGGCAGTGTCCCTTGCGTCATGCAAATCGACTTCAGCTACCAATACAAAAACAGACACCAGGGCACAGGTTGCCATAAAAGGCAATTGGGTGCTGAGTTCAGTGACCTATCCGGGATCGGAGTACATCAGGGTGCTTTCGTTCCAGATCGCCGATTCAAAATGTTTTGAGGGCAGTACCTGGAAATTCGTCTCGAACAACAACAAAGGCGATATGGCCATCACTGACTCCAATTGCCCATCCTTCAGTTCTCCGTTTACATGGTTTGTAAATAAGGACGGTCAATTCGTATTGAAACTCTTAAATGCGGGCGAAAAGGCTAAAAAAGTGCGTGACGGTTATGTACTTACGCTTGCAAACCAGACCGAAACTTCTTTCCAGTTGCTTGACAAAATAGATGTCGGAGGAAAAATGACCAACGTAACTTACCAATTTAATAAAACGAATTAAAAACAATAACATGAAAAAGATTTCAATCTTAGCTCTGGCGTTTATAACGCTTTCTTCATCTTTGCTTACGGGCTGTGATGCGGTGAAAAATTCAAATAATGCGCAGCGTGGCGCTGCTATCGGTGCCATCGGCGGTGCCATTGCGGGCGGTGTCATCGGGAACAACGCAGGCAAAGGAGGCAAAGGCGCGCTTGGAGCCGTAATTGGCGGTGTTGTAGGCGGCGTGGCCGGTGGTGTCATCGGAAATAAGATGGACAAGCAGGCGCGTGAAATTGACAATGCCATTCCGGGTGCCGAAGTAGAACGTGTAGGCGAAGGGATCAAGTTGACACTAAATGAGAATGCGGTGCGTTTCGATACCGGCAAATCCACACTTACAGCGACGGCGACTGCCAACCTTGACAAGCTCGTCAAAGTATTTAATGATTACCCGGATACCAACATTGTAATCTACGGTTACACCGACAGTACAGGTTCTATGCAGATCAACCAGACACTTTCTGAGCAAAGGGCAGCATCGGTGAAGAATTACCTGTCATCAAAAGGCATTTCAGCGGCGCGTTTCACTACAACAGGTATGGGGCCTGCCGATCCGATTGCGACCAATGATACGCCTGAAGGCAGGAGCCAGAACAGGCGCGTTGAGTTTGCTATCACCGCAAACCAGAAGATGATTCAGGATGCTGAACAGGAAGCAAAAAAATAATTATTCCTGTACATAAAATAAACCGGTCCCGAAAGGCCGGTTTTTTTTGTGCCGGTTTGTTCAATTTTTTTGAAAGATTTTTAACAATTGTTTTTATGTTTCAGAAATTATTGAAACGTAAATTTACGTTGAAAATTAAAACCATTTTTTATGGCTACAACAAAAAAAAATACAGCAAAAAATCAGTTTATTGATGACGCCCAGATCATTGCATGGTATATGGATGATGTGCTGGAACATTCTGGAAATAACCTTAACGTTTACACCTTCTGCAAGAAACATGGAATCCCTGAGTCTGATTTCTATGCCTTTTTTGGTTCAATGGACATGGTGAAACAGGAAATTTGGGTTAAGTTTTTTGAGAATGCCATCAGCGCTATCGAAAAGGAACCCGGCTACCTGTCGTACTCGGACAAGAACAAACTGCTGGCGCTGTATTTTACCCTGTTTGAAATTCTGACGCTGAACCGCACATACGTACTTTTTGCGATGAAGGAAAATGGTGAAGGTCTGAAAAATCTGGTACAACTCAAACCTTTCAGAAACCGTTTCAAGGATTTTATCGTACATCTCTACAAACAAAACAGTACAGAATCCATGGCCAGGATGAAAAAGGCCACCACGCCGGTGGTATCAGAAGGCGCTTGGGTGCAGTTCTTACTCATACTGAAATTCTGGATTGAAGACCGGTCTAAAGGTTTCGAGAAAACGGACATTATTATTGAAAAATCAGTCAATACTGTCGTGGATTTACTGGATACCAAACCGATGGAAAACCTGATTGATTTAGGGAAGTTCCTTTGGAAAGAAAGGAAATCAGCATTATGAAAACGTTAGACAAAATTCCGACAGGTAAAATTGAACGCGCGGGCCAGTTGGTGAAAACCGGCCTCAAAGTGGGTGGAAATTACATGGCTTATTATGGCGAAAAAATCGTGAATCCGTCGCTCACCCGCGAAAAGCTCAACGAAAATAATGCCGATGACATTTATGAAGGCCTGAAGAACCTTAAAGGCAGCGCGCTGAAGGTAGCCCAAATGCTGAGTATGGATAAGAACATCATGCCGAAAGCCTATGTTGATAAATTCTCGCTGGCGCAGTTTTCCGTACCGCCGCTATCCGCACCTTTGGTGAGAAAGACCTTCAAAACGTGGTATGGCAAATATCCCGAAGAAGTGTTTGATACCTTTACACCGGATTCTGTCAACGCAGCGAGCATTGGTCAGGTGCATAAGGCCACAAAAAGTGGTAAAAAGCTTGCCGTTAAAATTCAGTACCCTGGCGTGGCGGAAAGCATCAGTTCAGATCTGGCGCTCGTCAAGCCTTTTGCGACAAGGATGTTTAACCTGCGCGGGAAAGATTCTGAAAGGTACTTCAAAGAAGTGGAACACAAACTCCTCGAGGAAACCGATTACGAGCTGGAACTGGCCCAGGGCGTTGCCATCGCAAAATCGTGCGCCAAAATAAAAGGGCTGAGGTTTCCGTCGTACTATCCGGAGTGGTCTTCTAAAAAAACCATCACGATGGACTGGATGCAGGGTGAACATCTTTCAGAGTTTACCGCGCACAATGAGGATAGGGAAACCGGTGACCGACTCGGCCAGGCGCTTTGGGACTTTTATATGTTCCAGATGCACGGACTTCGCGAAGTGCATGCGGATCCGCATCCGGGGAATTTCCTTGTAGACAGGGATGCCAATCTGGTTGCGATTGATTTCGGCTGCATAAAGAAAGTGCCCGAGGATTTTTACATTCCTTATTTCGAACTTGCAAGGCCTGAAATCATTGAAAATGCGGTGCTTTTTAAGCAAAAGCTGTACGAGCTCGAAATCTTGAGGACCGATGACACTCCCGAGGAAATTGAGTATTTCTCTGATATTTTCCAACGCTTGATGCGTTTCTTCACCAAGCCGCACCACGAACCGGCATTCGATTTTTCCGATCCTGAGTTTTTCGACGAAATTGCGGCGCTCAGTGAAGAATTTGCAAATGATACGAAACTAAGGAAAATGAACGGGAACCGCGGGTCAGAGCATTTCATTTATGTGAACCGCACTTTTTTCGGGCTCTATTGCCTGTTGAATGATTTGAAAGCACGCGTGGACACGCAGCATTATAAAGTTTATCTTACTTAAGATAGTTTGTTTATTATTGGTTAGGTTGGTTAGGGCGGCGCTCCAAAAGAGTGGCCGCCCTTGCTTTTTACGATGCTTCATGGGTTTGCTGACATTTAACAGACGGTGTGGATTTCGCGTAACACTATGTCATGAAGAAGTGGTATTTTACCCTCAGGGAAGGGGAAGGTGCAGTCCCTTACGCAATTTTAAATATATCCGTATGTGTAAAACGTCCACCAAATGTTAAAGTGCTACTGTGCGCCAACGCCGGTAATCCACTCCAAAAATACTTTTGTTAAAACCTTTACCGGTCATGAGGTTTCAGGAACGAAGGTTTACTTTTGCAGAAATTAATTTCACATGCTCCGCGTACAAAATATATCTTTCGCCTACGATACCCAAACTGTCATTGACAACATCGATTTTACACTTGAAAAAGGCGGGAACCTGTCTGTAATCGGGGAAAGCGGCTGCGGAAAAAGTACGTTGTTGAAACTGATTTATGGATTGTATGATCTCAATTCCGGGTCGGTTTCATGGAATGGGGATGATATCCTCGGACCGAAATTTCACCTCGTCCCAGGCGCTCAAAACATGAAATACCTGGCGCAGGATTTTGACCTCATGCCCTATGTAAGCGTGGCTGAAAACGTCGGAAAATTCCTTTCAAACATGTATCCTGCCGAAAAGGAAGCGCGGGTCACTGAGCTTCTTGAAATGGTCGAGATGCATCAGTTTGCCCAAACCAAAGCGAAATATTTGAGTGGCGGTCAGCAACAGCGCGTAGCACTGGCACGGGTTTTGGCGCTGGAGCCCGAGTTGCTGCTGCTCGACGAGCCCTTCAGCAACATCGACAGCTTTAGGAAAGGCGCGCTGCGCAGGAACCTTTTTGCATACCTTAAGCACAAAGGAATCAGTTGTATCATCGCCTCGCACGACAGCATTGACGCCCTTTCGTTTTCAGACCGCACGCTCGTAATGCGAAATGGGCACATTGTCACACTTGGCGAATCAAAATCAGTGTACTTAAGGCCCGATAGCCGGTATACCGCCTCGCTGTTTGGGGAAGTCAATGAGATACCGCTTCACCTCTTGATCCCTTTTGAAGACAAGGAAAAATTGCTGCTGCTCTACGCACATGAATTGTATCCTGATGACAATTCTGACCTTAAAGTGGTCGTTAAACAATGCTATTTTAAAGGCGGCGGTTATTTGGTCAAAGCCGTCCGTGACAGGAAAATCATCTTCTTCGAGAGCCCTTATGAAATCCCGTTGCAGCAGGAACTCGGTCTTACCGCCGATATGGATTTGGTGCTGAATCGTTTATAGATCGCTACCACATTCTTTTTTCCTAAAATAATGTACATTTACAGCGCAATCGATATTTATTTAAGATGAAAAAATATTACTTCCTGCTGCTATTCACGTCTGCTCTGGTATCTGCGCAATTGCAATGGGCGCCATTTACCAATGTTTATGAAAATGAAGGTTTCCAGCGTTATGACGATGTGTTTTTCCTGAATGAAAATACAGGCTGGGCGGCCAACGGCTATTTCTCTAAAGTCTATAAAACGACCGATGGCGGTGCCAATTGGCAACTGCAACTCGAACTTGAGCCTGGAAACGAGTACTTTCGGAACATCGAATTCCTGAACGAAAATATCGGATTTGTCGGGACGCTCAGCAGTACGTTTCTCAAAACCGTTGACGGTGGTGCTACCTGGGCGCCCGTAACTAACCTTCCGACGACCATTCCGGCGATTTGCGGTCTTTCGGCTGTGGGTGGTACGACCATTTACGGCTGTGGCGCCTATTTTTCTCCGGCTTACATCATCAAATCGGTCGACAGTGGAGACAACTGGCAGTTTATCGATATGAGTGCCTACGCCAACGCATTGGTGGAAATCCTTTTTATCGATGAAAATACCGGATTTGTTTCCGGCAAGGATGACAATGGAGGCGTAATCCTGAAAACGGTGGATGGCGGTGCCAATTGGACCCCGTTATACCATTCCGGCATTCCGGGCGAATATGTGTGGAAACTTCAGGATTTGCATGGAGACGGCCAGATTTTATTCGGATCCGTGGAATCCGTATCGCCATTGCTCGGGAAGCTCGTCAGGTCAACCGATGGCGGTGCCAACTGGGTCAGCAAGGAAGTTCCGGACACTGATATTCAGGCGGTGGGATTTGTAAGTGAAACCCACGGCTGGATGGGCGGCCACGCCACTGGCTTGCTGGAAACCACTGATGGCGGCGACATCTGGACGGACACCGGGGTAGGCAGCAACATGAACCGGATTGTAGTCGTGAATGATCATTTGGCCTATGCGTCGGGGACGACGGTCTATAAACTCACCGACCAGAATCTGTCAGTGCCTTTTACTGAAAGTCCGCGCAAACCGCTTGCCGCCTCAATCAGCCCGAATCCGGTGAGGGAGAAGTTAAACCTGTCCGTGGCATTCATCGGGTCCGATCATTTGGTGATTGAATTGTACGACAGCGCAGGGAAGTTGATCCGCCAGCTGAAGCGCGACACCATTGAGGGCGCTTCGGTTAGGAATTATTCGTTTGATTTTCCGTATGCGGCCGGCGTATATGTGGTCAACCTGCACAGCAATACGGGCAGGCAGTCCATTAAGTTCGTGAAATCGGCAAGTTTCTAAAGTCGATCGCTACATTGCCAGTTCCGGAATAAATCCTATCTTGTGGTGTTGGAATTGCCTGTCTGGCCATTCTCAGTATAACCAAATACACGCAATATGTACAATTCAAGAATCAGCGGATTGGGGTTTTACGTGCCCGATAACGTAGTGACCAACGATGATTTGTCGAAGGTCATTGATACGAATGACGAATGGATCCAGGAGCGCACCGGGATTCAGGAGCGCAGGCACATCATCCGTGGGGAGGACAATACGACGGGGATGGGGGTTAAGGCCGCACGGATTGCCATCGAGCGTGCGGGAATCGCTTATGAAGATATCGATTTCATTGTATTTGCGACTTTAAGCCCTGATTATTACTTCCCGGGGCCCGGCGTGTCGGTACAGAAAGAACTGGGCTTGAAGACGGTGGGTGCGCTCGACATCAGGAACCAGTGTTCGGGCTTCGTGTATGGGATTTCTGTTGCCGATCAGTACATTAAGACCGGTATGTACAGGAATGTCCTGGTTATCGGTTCTGAAGTGCATTCGGTTGGGCTGGACATGACGACACGCGGCCGTGGCGTTTCCGTTATTTTTGGCGACGGTGCCGGCGCCGCGCTGCTGAGCAGGGAAGAAGACCATACCAAAGGCATATTATCGACCCATTTGCATTCGGAAGGGGCGCACGCAGAAGAGTTGTTCCTTGACGCACCCGGCATGGGTTCGCGGTGGGTCACCGACATCCTGGCCGATAACAATCCGGATGACGAAAGTTACTACCCGCACATGAACGGGCAATTCGTTTTTAAGAACGCCGTGGTGCGCTTCACCGAGGTGATTAACGAAGGCCTTTTGGCCAACAACCTTTCAGTCTCCGATATCAACATGCTGATCCCGCATCAGGCAAACCTTAGGATTTCCCAATTCATCCAACAGAAATTCAGGCTACAGGATGATCAGGTGTACAACAACATACAAAGATACGGCAATACCACCGCCGCCTCCATCCCGATAGCGCTCACCGAAGCCTGGGAAAAAGGCAAGGTTAAACCGGGAGATCTCGTGGTGCTTGCGGCTTTCGGAAGCGGATTTACGTGGGGCAGCGCCATTATCAGATGGTAATTGCCGTGGAAGTCTTGCGCTAGCCCGGATGGCAGCGGCATCCTTTTTTGGGATTTGCCTGCAGCCTGCGTAAGGCAAATCCTGAAAAAGATACAGCGTACAGCCGGAAATGGCTCCTGAAAAATAAAAAACCCCGAACGCACATTCGGGGTTTGTAGTTTTTGGAAACAGGATTTAGAAAAGTCCGCCGCCACCTTGTTTGGTGTTGTCTTCCCTGTATTTACGCTGTAGAGCACGGTTTTTTCCGGCGCCGAACATGAAGTTGAAGTTGATGTATACCGACTGGCTTTCCCAGGTGAACTGGCCGTGCTGCGGGTAAGGGTTGTCGCCTTCAAACGCAAATCGCATGGTATTGAACATGTCGTTGAACCTTACGCTCATCGTGGCCTTGTTCTTAAGGAAGCTGTAACGCGCGCCGGCATCGACCTTGTACATTTCCTTGCCGTTGAACTGGATGCCGTTTACGCCGCCGCGGTAAAATCCGAACAGCAGGAAGCTCAGTTTTTTCGTGGCTTTGAAATTGCTGTTCATCCTGGCGTTGAAAGCGTTGGCGGTAATTTCGGTCTGCACCGATTCAAAATCGTTGATGGCGGGATTGAATATGGAGACGATGCCTTTCTGGGTGATGCTCGAGAAGTCGATTGCAGGCTGGATATCCCACCATTTGTTGATTTTGTAATTTGACGACAATTCGAATCCGAAAGATTTGTTGTTGTCAAAGTTGTCGAAAAGCATGATCTGGTTTTGGGTGTTGTCCGGATCTGGAATCAGGATGCGGCTGATCTCGTCGTTGATGATGCGGTAGAATACCCCGGCCGAAATGGAGCCTTTTTCAAGCATGCGCGTGTAATTTACCTCCATAGAATTGGTAAACTGGGGGTCAAGTTCGGGATTCCCGATGGATTTGAAACGCACCGTGCTGAATTCCCGGATGGGTGAGGTTTGCTCGAGGCTTGGCCTGTCGACGCGACGGCTGTAACTCCATTGGAGGCTGTTTTTCTCGTTGAGCTGATACGTCAGGTAAGCGGATGGGTAAAGCGTGAAATAGTCATCCTCATAAGCCCTGGCACCGTTATTGGTCGCTTCAACCTTATAACTTTCGACACGCGCACCCAGTTGGTAGCTGAATTTCTGGAATCTTTGGCCGAAGGTGGCGTAAGCGGAATAAATATCAACGTCATACAAAAATTTGATGTATGCGAGTTCACCGGGCTGTGTGGTGAAATAGTCATTGTCTGTCCTGATCGTCCGCGATTCAGCGCCGAGTTCCAGGGTGGTTTTCTCATTGAGCGGATTTACGTAATCGACGTTGATGGTCGAGTTTTTCCTTCTTTGGACTTTAAAATCATTATAATCTGCAGCGGTGGTGTTTCCGGCACGGTCAAATTCAGCTGCCTGCTCATCTTTAGACCAGTTGTGGTTGGCTTCCACGTCGAGTGTATGGCCTTCCTTAGCAAACAGGTGCTTGTAAGCCAGGTTGTAGGTGCTGTTACCGTTGTCGTTTCGGTAGTGGTCGTCTGAGGTGAAATTCATGCCGGGCGTTGCGAACAGGTTGTCGGTGTGGATGTAGCCGTCGCCTACAAAAAGGTTTTGGTTGGTGTAGGCCGAAATGGTGTTGCGGTCATCAATGTAGAAATCCATCCCGATTTTATACAGGTGCGACTTGTTGTCGTTCATGATGTCAAAAAGCTGACTTGAATTGTCATCTTCCCGGGTCACGTCGCCGTTGTTGAACTGGTACCCGAAGTTGTTGCCATAGGTGCCAAAGAAATTTACTTTCCCCCTGCGGTAGTTCATATCAATCGAACTGTTGGACTTTGGTGTGGTGGCAAATGTGACGCCCGTATTCAGGCTCGCATTGAAGCCGTCATTTGCGTTTTTGTGCAGGACGATGTTTATGATGCCCGACATACCCTCCGGATTGTATTTCGCGCTCGGATTGGTAATCAATTCGATTTTTTTGATTGAGGTGGAAGGAATCTGTTTCAGCAACTGGGCTGCGTCGATGTTGGTGGGCCTTCCATCAACGAGTACGCGTACATTCTGGTTTCCGCGCAGCGAGATTTTACCGTCCTGATCGACATTCACTGAAGGGATATTCCCCATTATATCCGATGCGGTCGCGCCTGCAGTGGTAAGGTCCCGGCCGACGTTGATTACTTTCCGGTCAATTTTCTGTTCTACAGTAGAACGTTCCTGAACCACGGTGACGCCTTCGAGTTCCGTGCTTTCTTCGGCAAGGCTGATTCTATTCAGGCTGACATTTTTCTGATCGCCCGAAAGTGTGATTTCCGTTTTGTACGTTTTGTAGCCGATGAACTGGATTTCAACTGTATATTTCTTCAGTTCCAGGTTCTTGATTTCGAAGTTTCCGTTGTCATCAGTGATGCCTCCGGTCGTAATCTTGTCGTCCGCCTTGATGACGATTGTTGCGTAGGAAATTGGGGTGTTGGTTTGGCTGTCGGTCACTTTCCCGGAAACAGAACCTTGGTTCTGGGCGTTCATCGAAAAGATTCCGGCGACAAAAAAGATAAGCGCAATTTTTAATTTCATTGGGTTTTGTTTTGATGATGTTTGTTTAATCGACGGGTTAGTCACGCAACGGGCCCTTATGTTACATAGCGATTGTTATTTGTTCAGGCATAGGCAAAAAAAAACCTCCCGTTAAGGAGGTTTTTCATTTTTAGATCAATTATCGTACTAACGAGAAGTGAGATTTAAATTCTTTAGGCTTCATCGTCAACGGATCCACGTATATCAACGTAAACCAGTAGTCGTCAGCCGGTAATTGCTGCCCGCTGATGGTTCCGTCCCAGCCCGGACCGTCTGAAGTGATTTGTTTTACCAATTTTCCGTAGCGGTCAAAAATCTGGATGCTTGATACCGATCCTGAAGGAATGTTGTTGGTACCGTTCAGTTTCCAGACATCATTTACCCCATCGCCATTCGGTGTGAAGTATGCCGGACTGCTAACCAATTCTACAGAGAATGGGGCAGGGGTTGCACCACAACCGTTGACATCACTTACCAGGATCTCATGGATGCCGCCTGATACGTCTGTAAATACAGGCTCAGTCTGAGGTTCCTGTCCGTCTAACGAATACACGAAATTATCAGTGTTTGTACCGATATACGGTATGGCTTTCACGGTAATGGTCTGGTGGTCGGTGAACCAACCTGTAGTTTCCACTTCAACGCTAGCCGGTCTTGCCGATTCGATGATGGTTACAGGTATTGGTGCAGACTCACACGTCGCTACACCGTTTGCACGGATGGTAAGTTCATAAGTTCCGGCCTCAGTCGTCTGCAGGTTAGGTGTAGTAGCGACTACAACACCGTCCGCATCAGTCCATGTGAAGCTATAAGAACCAGCTCCTGTACCACCAGGATAGCCACTTTCGATGTAAGCAGGTGTCACTTCTCCGGTATCAGGGTCGATACACACGATGCCGGTTAACGCAGCATCGATATGCGGCAATGGTACGACATTCGTAAGGATTTCAACATTTGCATTACAGCCGGTCGCATTCTGGATACGCGCCCAAACAGGGTTTATTGCGCTGTCCGGTGCAGGAGTGCCATCTGTAGTGATTTCGTTTGTCTGCATTTGCTGATCAATAAGTGTAGGATAGTATTTCACCGTAAAATCCGCTGGGTTCTGCGAACCTAAGACTACTGCGGTAAATTTATCAAGATCGATCGCGGTTACAAAATCGTCAGGATTCGCATCGCTGTCGCAAGTGGTCAGCATCGCAGGATCTGTTACGGGGTTGGCAACTGCATCAGCCAGTTTAGTGACTGTAAAGAAGCTTTCGTCTGTACAGGTTCCGCCCTGTGAAGTACCATACACGTAGATGGTCTGTGTTGTCGTGATTGGCGTTCCGGCGGTCAGCAAGTTTCCACTTCCACCAGTGCCGGTGTAGTAATTTGCGTTGGCTGCTGTGAGCGGCTGCAATACATACGGTGCACAACCATTGTAGCTCGGGAATTCATCGACGTTGTACACGTTGATCACTTTGTCATCGCCCGCATTACAACCACCTCCGTTATCAGCAAATACGAATACCGTGGTATTGGCAGTATACACTGTCCCGGCAGGAATTACAGCACCCGTTCCGTTTGGACCCGAGTAATAAGCCGCACCCGGAGTAAGCAATGCAGGAAGGGTATAAGAGTTACAGGCATCTATGTCAGCAGTGTCTGCAGGATCCAATACCGGAGTCGGCGTCACGTTGACGGTAAAGCTCAATACCGGTGGCGCACAGTTAGGATTCGTTGCACTTTCAGCATATACGTATACGGTCTGGCTCAGCGTAAGGTCCGTATTGGTAATCGGACTCAGGTGCGTCGCATCATTGTAGTAGTTACCCACGGTCAGAGCCGGTAATTGTACATGGTCACAACCGGCGAGGTTCGACACTGGTGCAAGCACCGGAGTGGCTGAAATATTTACGGTAAGCGTAACCGGTGTCAGGTTAGCGCAGCTGCCGTTGTGTGCCTCGATTGTAATGACGTCAGAAGCATTGATCACGTCCCCAGGGAAAACCTCAGTACCTGATGAAAGGAAATAGTGGTCTACACTTCCTGTTGTTGTCGTGAACAAAGCATCATTGTACGCAGGCAAGGTATAGCTGTCGCAGGCATCAATAGTGGCGTCTGCGTCGTTAAGGGTCAGTACTGGTGAGTTGGTCACGGCAACCTCGAAACTATCTGTAGTTTGACAGTTGTTCGGATTGTTGACTGCCATCACATACACGGTTTGGCTTGTCGTGAGCGTCAAATTCGTGATTGGGGTTGTATAAAGCGCATCACTATAATAGTTTCCAACGGTAAGTGGCGTCAAAACCACCTGATCGCAACCTGCAAGGTCTGCAACTGCCGGTGTAATGACAGGATTAGGCGTGATGTTGATATTCCAAGGTGCTTCAGAATAACACGCTACTGTGTTTTCAGGAGAAATGATGCCTGCATAAACATAGATAGGAGTTGTAGTTGAAATCACATCACCAGGCATTAGTTCGGTTCCCAGTCCACCCGGTTGGGTGTAATAGTGATTTACCGCATTGGCAGGTGTGGTCGAGAACGAACTGTACGCCGGTAAGGTATACGAGCCGCAGGCTGTCACATCGGTGAATGCATTGATTACCGGTTGCGCATATTGTGTAACGGTGAATGAACTCTCGTCCCTGCACGGTACAGGAGCGCCATCGTCAGCATAGAGGTAAAAAGTCCTGGTTTCAGTTGCACCCGGAACCTGTCTTATGACGTGATATGGCATAGTCAGCTTGGTTCCTGTTCCTGCAGGACCACCCGGCGCATCATAATAGTCGGCCACCGCGTTCGGGATTGTAGGAATTGCAGGCAGTACAAAATCGTCAGCACAAGTGTACTGATTAGCAACTGCCGGAACATCAACGATACTGAACGATACCGTGAAGCTGTCTTGGCCATCACATACTCCCGGAGTACTTCCCGCTTGGTACACATAAATCGTACGCACGCCTGAAGTAGCTTGTGTTATTGTATTGCCTGCTATCGGATCTACACCACCGGGCTGGTTGTAAAATGCACCAGGTTGTGTTAACGTCGGCAAGGTGTAGGTGGTAGAGTTACAAGGGGCCACCGCATCAGCGAAGACATCGACTATCGGCGTATTGTTGATAGTAACAGTGAAGTATTCCTCTACGTGACAGGTTTGCTGCGTTCTTCCAAGGTAGAAAGTATGAACTCCTGCACCTGTGACCACATAATTGTTAGAGTTCAAATTATCCGCTACAAGTACGCCATTAGGGTAAGTGCCTTCGTAATAGTTCGCACTACCGTAAGGGTTTGGCGGAAGCAGGTAGAAATCACATTGGGCCGGAACATCTGCAATCGCAGGTATTGGTGCCAATTGGATGTTCACGGTAAACTTGTAATCCGTTCCAACCGGGGCATAAGTACAGGACTGGCCAGGAACATAAATATATATTACGTTTTGTCCGGCTGTAGTCAACGGTCCTGGGAACAATTGTGTGCCGCCTCCTGCTGATTGCGGTGCAGTATGGTATTCGCCAATAGTCAACGCCGGCAGGTTAAAATTAGAGCATGTATTAAAAATCTGTCCGTTGGTGAAAGGGAAAGGATTTGGCGTGAGGCTTGTTACTACGTTAAATGACACATCATCATTGGTACAAGGTCCTGATTGTTGGTGAGGATAAATGGTAGTATTATTAACCGTAATGGCATCACCGATAAATTTCTGCTGGCCCGTTTGGTTGGGTCCTGTCCAATACGTTACCTGCGGATTGTTAGGCATGTTCGTGCCTAAGATGTATGTGCCGCAACTGAACTGATTTGGGTAATCAGAATCACTGATTGGTACGAAAGGAATAATGTTGATGTTAACCGGTTTCCTGTCAAAACATGCAGGGGTCAGTCCTTCCGAATCAACATGAACGTATAGTGTAGTATTGTTTGTAATTGGTTGTCCCGCTGGGATTGGTAAATTGCCGGGTCCTGGTGCGGCATCGTTTGGCACGTAAACACCATAAGGCAATTCAGACAGGATGAATTCTGTACACACCGGTGTAGAAGGAATGTCCTGTGTCCAGCTTGTCAAATTGACTTTAGTAACCTGAAAACTGCTTTCGTTAGGACATATATTCCCTCCTGGGTTATTGTAGATATATATTTCCTGTGTGGTGTTAATTAATGTGCCGGCTGCGATTTCTGTACCGCCACCATCGGTGTCTGTGAAATATTTTGCGTTGGGGTCAGCCAGGGCAGGAAGCGCATAGCCGGTACTGCTGCTGCATACAATTACGTCATCAAGTGTTTCAATCGGCGCTTTCGGCACGGCAGTAATCGTAAATGCCGGTGCTGAACTCACTGCATAACATGCAGGGTTGCCAATCAATTCTACCCTCACAAAAATATCTTTTGTCGTCTGGTTGTTCAGGTTGGTTAAAGGCGTAAGGTTATTTTGGGCATTGATAAGAGAGCCATAATATCTTACAACATACACCGCAGGATCCTGGGTTCCAAGAATCACAGGACTGATTTGTGCCAGGTTAAAGTTGGCTCTCGCGGGCAGCGCAGGATAGTTGCTTGCGCATTTGGTGAAAATCGCTGCAACCGCCGGGGTTGCCATATTTGGCGTGTTGATCACCGGTTCGGCGGTATACTTTAACTGGAACGATTTGGTCTCAAAACAAGGGGATGTACCACTTTTAATCCTGGCATAGATCGTTACACCCGCCAAAGCGGCTGCATGGGTGATGACCTGTGTTGTAGGCAATGGGTTTGCGCCGGTATTCGCGTTGGCCTGCGTGGCATGGTATGTAATGATCGCGTCAGCTGGGAGGCCAGCCATCATGAATGTGGTATTCGGGGTCAGGTCGTAACTGTGCGTGGCGCTGGCAGCCTCACACGATTTGTAGAGGTTTGGCGGTTGTGGGGTAAACAACGGGTTGTAAACTTCCACAAGGATTGAATCAGCAAACGGATCACAACTCGGCTTTGTATAAACTAAAGTGTAAGTATGTGTAGCGTTTTCCCCCAATGCCTGGAGATTCAAAGTAGGACCCGTTTGGCCGGGAATGATTTGGTCATCTTTTTTCCATTGGTAAGTCGTACCTGCAGGCAGTGGCGTTACTGGGCCGAGTGTAGGCATCACGCCACCTGGACAAATAGCATCCCTTGGAGGTGTCGCTGTCGCATTCACAGCCGTGTAATCAAGGCCGAGCACCTCACTACCAATATTGAACGTGTTGGCACCAAAAAATACGGCCGAATCATATAAAGGACTTGGAATATTGTTCGAATCCACACCGTCAGCAATTACCAGTTTGATGGTGTATTGGTGTGTAACATCTACAACGGCAGAGGCCGTCATCTTTACAGTCTGGCCGTTGAAGTTGATGGCAGGACCGAAACCGCTACCATTATAGGCACCAAAGAAGCTTGGATTGACTGAAGGACAGTTCGCGTTGTACAGCGAGTTCCTGATTGTCGCTACGGAAATTGGGGAGCCCGCTGCCACGACAGCCAGGTTTGTCGAAGTGCCCAAGGTATTATCAATCAGGATAAAAGCGAACGCGTCAGAGAAGTTACACTGCAGGGCACCATACTCTTCCGAAGCGAAAACGAAATCGAAACTGAAATTCGCTGAAACCGGTACGAAATCGAACTTCAGGAACGACGCATTGGTCGAATTGAAAGTAATTCCGGATTGTGAAAGAAGTATATTCTGAAGATCGGTGTCACCCGTCCAGGCAGCGTTCCCATCACTGAGCGTGGTGGTGTTAGGCGTCGCCGGATTCACCCCGGGAATTTTTGTTACGTCGCCCGTTGACAGCACAACCCCTTTCGCAAACGGGAAATTAGGATTGTTACTGGTGTTTTCAAAATACCCGATACCATTTACGGAACCGAAATTTGTACCAGTTTGTGCCACTACACCCGAGGCGGTAGTACAATTCCCGCTGATCAGGACATCGTTGACCAGATAGTCAGGTGAGAAAGATGTGTTCACCGAAATCGCCTGCGAAAATCCTGCAAACGATACCAATAACATCAATAAAAATAGACTTTTTTTCATAACCACATAATAAATTTTAAGGAAACAAACATAACAATTATTTTATAAATAATCCTAAAAAATGCTAAAATCGTGTTAACATTAAGGCATAGGTTGGCATTTTAACATTTGCAACGTTTGCAATGCTATTTTACTAACTTTTATAACACTTTTTCGGAATTACATCTATCTTTGCGCTTTCAAATTCGAAAGGCATGGATTTACAACAGATTTTGACCGTGAAAATCAAAGATGCGATACGCATTCTGTTTGATGTTACTATTGACAAAATCGAGTTTCAGGCCACCCGGAAGGACTTCGAAGGGGACGTCACCCTCGTGCTCTTTCCTCTGCTAAAACAGCTAAAAAGTGGTTTACCCTACCTGGGTAATGAAATTGGCACATTTCTTGTTGAAAACACCAACCTCGTCACGCGTTTTAACGTGGTTTCAGGCTTCCTGAACCTGGTAGTTGCCGATACCTATTATAATAGTTACTTTAATGATATCAGGAAAAATGCCGATTTCGGTTTTGTAACCCCGCCTCAGGATGCTGATGCCGTTATGGTCGAATATTCGTCACCCAATACGAATAAGCCGCTCCACCTGGGGCACGTACGCAACATCCTTCTGGGCGCTTCGGTAGCTGAAATCTTGAAAGCGTCGGGTAAAAATGTTTACAAAACCCAGATTATTAATGATCGCGGCATCCACATCTGCAAATCGATGGTGGCATGGCAGCAATTTGGAAAAGGCCAGACCCCGGAATCTACAGGTATTAAAGGAGACAAGGTGGTCGGAAATTTTTACGTTGCCTTCGATCGGGAATATAAAGATCAGGTTGCTGAATTAATGGCCGAAGGGCATAGTGAAGACGATGCCAAAAAGAAAGCGCCAATCCTTATGGAAGCCCAGCAGATGCTTCTTGACTGGGAAGCCGGCAAACCGGAAGTGCTGGCCCTTTGGGAGGAAATGAATCAATGGGTGTATGCCGGTTTTGCGCAGACCTACGAGCGGCTCGGCGTGTCGTTTGATAAAAATTACTACGAGAGCAATACGTATTTGTTAGGTAAGGAAGTCGTACAGTTTGGCCTGGCCAAAGGCATTTTTGAACAAGATCCGGATGGCTCTGTCTGGATTGACCTTACAGATGAAGGCCTTGACCGTAAAATTGTGTTGCGTGCTGACGGCACCGCCGTGTATATGACCCAGGATATCGGTACGGCCATCCAGCGGGTAAAGGATTTTCCTGATGTGGGTGGCATGGTATATACCGTCGGGAACGAGCAGGATTACCACTTTAAGGTATTGTTCCTGATCCTGAAAAAGCTCGGGTTTGACTGGGCTGAATCGCTTTATCATTTGTCTTACGGCATGGTTGACCTGCCTTCAGGAAAGATGAAAAGCCGAGAAGGGACCGTGGTCGACGCTGACGACCTGATTTCCGAAATGGTTGATACTGCCGCAAAAATTTCTGACGAACTCGGCAAGCTCGACGGGTATTCCGATGACGAAAAGAAACGCCTGCACGAAATGATTGGTCTGGGCGCATTAAAATATTATATCTTAAAGGTAGACCCGAAAAAACGCATTCTGTTCAATCCTGAGGAATCGGTTGATTTTGCAGGCAATACCGGGCCGTTTATCCAATATACTTACGCGCGCATCCAATCTATTATCAGGAAAGCCGCATTCGATTTTTCCGCCGATGTCGAGATCCCTGTTCTGGATCCGAAAGAGAAGGAACTGATCAAGCTGTTGCAGCAGTTCCCTGAAGTGATCCGGAATGCCGCCGAGACGCACAGTCCCGCGCTTATTGCCAACTATACCTATGAACTCGTAAAGGAATACAACTCTTTCTACCAGACTGTCCCGATTTTAGGTACTGATGACCTTTTACAAAAAACATTCCGTGTGCAACTGTCCGGAAAGGTGGCCGATACTATCGCAGCGGCTTTTGCGTTGCTTGGAATACAGGTGCCCGAGCGCATGTAATCAATTGTAATCCCGTGTTGAGTGAATCCTAAATCGTATTTTTTCCGTTCGTTCCTGATCGTACTGTTGTCAGCCATATTCTTTCTGGGTGTCAAACGAATCCTGCCCAAACGGATTTTTTCGGAAAAGCCCGGCGATGTGCAGCACGTGCTCATCGACAGTATGCTCATCGACGCGTTTGAGGCTGAAACTGATTCATCGCGCGCAGACATTGGCGATACACTGGCCAACCAGCCCGTTACGTATTACGAAACCAACGGCATCAAATTCCCGGAGGAATCATACGAAGATTACAAAGGCCACCAATACCTCGTGCCTTTTTATGAAAAACTATACCAGCTTGAGACGGCGCAAAACGGGAATGTCCGTATCGCCTATTTTGGCGACTCTATGACCGATGGCGATATGATTGTCCAGGATTTGCGCAATAATTTCCAGAACCGATACGGTGGAAAAGGTGTTGGTTTTGTAGCGATCACTTCGGAATCTGCGGGTTCGAGGAGTTCAATAGTGCACGAATTTTCTGCCAACTGGAAAATGCAGTCTTACCTCAATGTCAAGCATCCGCTGCGTCCGTTCGGGGTCAACGGGCATGTGTTTTTTGCCAATGATACGCTAAAGCCGGCCTGGGTGAAATACAAGAACGGGAAGTACACCGCACAGCTCGACAATCCGACGCTCTTCTACGGCAGTGCAGAGAATAAAAATGGCGAGATCAGCTACGTCGTTGGCAAAGATACGCTCCACAAGAAGCTCGTTCCGGACAATGTGCTCAACACGCTGGCACTGTCGAAAGGCGGACTCAAATCCCTGAAAGTCCATTTTAAGAATGCGCGTGCCATACCGGTTTACGGCTTTAATTTTGACGACGGGAAGGGTGTACACATCGACAATTTTTCGCAGCGCGGCAATTCCGGAATCCCGATCTCAAATTTCGATGTAGCACTGATGAAGGCGTTCCAGAAAAAATTGAATTATGACCTGATCGTGTTGCATTACGGCACCAATGTGCTGAATTACGGTACAAAAGATTATGGTTGGTACGAACGAAGCATGACCCGCACCGTAAACCGGCTTAAAGAATGTTTCCCCGGCGTTTCGATCCTGATTATTTCCACAGCCGACAAATCTACAAAATACGACACCGAAATGAAGACCGATTCAGCGGTTGCCCCACTAAGCCGTGCGCAGAAACACTATGCGCTCAGGACGGGCGCGGCTTTTGTAAACCTTTACACGCTGATGGGCGGCGATGGATCGATGGTGAAATGGGTCGAAGAAGCACCTGCCATGGCCAATAAGGACTATACGCACTTCAATTTCCGTGGTGCCAGGAAAGTAGCCGCGATGATTTTTAACCAATTGGACCAGGGCTATAACGAATTTAAGGAATTGAGGAAAAAGAGGGAAGGTGCCTACACGGAGAGCAGCGAAAGTCCTGCAGACAGCATCAACCCCGATAATGAAGCACCGCAAAATGAAGAGTAAATGGTTACTGATGGTCTTACTGTTCGCACTTCCGAAGTTGTACGGGCAGGTCGTCGATTCGACATTAGTGGTCACTGACAGCATCGAAGCGGATACGATTCCGATCATCATTCCGGAAAACGGCATCCAGAACCCCATGGCCATCAGCGGTTTTCTGGAAAAACTCTACAAGCTGGAAAAAACGCATTCGGGCAAAATCAATATTGTACACATTGGCGATTCGCACATCCAGGCCGACCTGATGACGAACCGCGTGCGCAAGACATTACAGGCCGCATTCGGTAATGGTGGACGCGGCCTGGTTTTTCCGCACAGCCTGGCAAAGACGAACGGCTCGTGGGACATCCGGTTTTCCTCTAACGGAAGTTGGGAAAACCACCGTATCGTCTCGCCCGTTGACGGCAGTAAGGTAGGGCTGAGCGGCATCGCGCTGATGTCGCGCCGGGACGACTTCGTCATTGAACTCAACGCCAAAGAGCCCGATAATTTTTTCAATACGATAAAAATCATCACGCCGGGGAACGAGGATACGTTCAATATCGCCACCGCAAAACGGACGATCTCATTTGAGTCGAACGTGCCTAAGACCATCACGCACAAAATCAGGAATGGCGAAGCATTGTCAATCATCGCGGATAAATATAATGTATCGATTGCGCAGCTTAAAAAAGCGAACGGACTTAAAAATGATCGGATCAGGGCAGGGAAGACGTTAAAGATCCCCTCAAGTGAGATGCAGAAAAAGAAAATCGAGCGATCGGAATTCATCCCGCTGCCGCTGCTTTCCGACAATGACACACATTTCTATGTCACTGAAGACCGCCTGGAGAAAATCTACCTGTTGCCGAATAAGTCCGAAGACAATTGCACCCTGAACGGGATTGTACTGGAAAATGATGAACCCGGAATCGTATACCATAACATCGGCGTCAATGGCGCCAAGCTTTCGGATTACAACAAATATCCAATGTTTTTTGAACAGCTTAAAGCCTTGCAACCGGATCTGATCGTGGTGGCACTGGGGACCAACGAATCCTTTGACAAAATGCGATCCGAAGATTACATGGCGCAATTGGAGTTGTTTCTGGGAAACATACGAAAACAGGAAACCGGCACTGAACTCCTTGTGGCCACGCCATCCCCTTCGATGTTTCGCAGAAAAATACCGAATATCTATGTCGCCGACTATGCGCAGAAAATACTTAACGTAGCCACGGAAAACAATTACGCGGTATGGGATATGTATGCGCAATTGGGTGGTCTATACGGTGTTACACGGAATTACCGGCAAGGCCTGATGGCAGGGGACAGGGTGCATTATTCAAAAGCAGGCTACGAGCGGCAGGGCGATTTGCTCAGTGAGGCCATCCTGGCAACATTCCGGAATTATAAAAACACGAAACAATAATGGGCTTCGCAGACATACAGCATTGGTTTACGTTGGTTTTCGGGCAGGTCACAGCAGCCGACGTGCGCAGTTGGTTCACCTATGACCCAAAGCATCCGATTCTTTTTAATACCGCATTGTTCCTGGGGCTGTTCCTCGTTTTCTACCCCTTATACATCCTGACTACCAAGGCAAAGACCCATGCCATGCGCAACCTGTATGTGTTCGCATTTTCGTTGTTCTTTTATTATAAATCCAGCGGTGGGTATTTTGTGCTGCTTCTTTTTTCCGGCGTGGTCGATTACAACCTCGCCAGGCTGTTGTATCAGGAGGTAATTGAAGGATATAGGAAATTTTACCTTGTCCTGAGCGTCGTGCTGAACCTTTGCTTTCTCGGGTATTTTAAATACACAAACTTCCTGATTGAAAATTACAACGGACTTTTCGACGAGCACCTGCAGTTTCACGACATCATCCTTCCGGTCGGGATTTCGTTCTACACCTTCCAGTCGATGAGTTACATTATCGATATTTACAGGCGCGAGCTGCAGCCGACTAAAAACATCCTCGATTATATGTTTTTCGTGTCCTTTTTCCCGCAGTTGGTAGCCGGTCCGATTGTACGCGCGTCCGAATTCATTCCGCAAATCTATGCCAGGCTGAGATTGACACGTGAAGATGTAAACCATGCGCTCTTCCTGATTATCGGCGGTTTGATTAAGAAGACCTTCATTTCAGATTATATTTCTCTGAATTTTGTCGACCGCGTTTTTGATTCGCCGAAAAGCTACACGGCATTCGAAAACCTGATGGCTTCTTACGGCTACACCATCCAGATTTATTGCGATTTTTCAGGGTATTCCGATATGGCTATCGGGATTGCGCTGCTGATGGGTTTCAGGCTTTCGGTCAATTTCCGCACGCCTTACCAATCGGCGTCTATCACAGAATTCTGGAGAAGGTGGCACATTTCGCTGTCGACTTGGCTTCGGGACTACCTCTACATTTCTGTGGGCGGAAACCGTAAAGGATCATTCGGCGGTTTCCTGTTCCCCTGTTTATTTTTTGCCGGATTGATCGTTTTCGGGATAGTGTACTTTGATAGAAGCCCGGTCCCGTTAATCGTGTCGTTGGCGGCACTTGTCGTATTCATGCTGACGTTCCTGTTGTCCAGAAACAGGAAGCGCACCTTGTTTACCAATGTCAACCTGATGACCACCATGTTGCTCGGCGGATTGTGGCACGGACCCAGTTTCCGCTTTATCATATGGGGCGCCTTACACGGTATGGCCTTAGCGGTGAACAAGATATTTTCAGAATATTTCCCGGAAAAAAATCCAAAGAAAAAGACATTCGGGGGCAGTCTTGTCCGATTGTTTTCCATCATTCTCACCTTCCATTTTGTCGCTTTCTGTTGGATATTTTTCCGCGCGCGGGATTTCGCCACTGCTTTCGATGTCATCGGGATGATAGGCAAACTGAACTTCCATTTCAACGAATGGGCGATTATCATCATGGGTTACAAAAATGTCTTCCTGGTCATGCTGATTGGGTATTTGTGGCATTTCCTCCCCAATTCGGTGACCACGCTGATGAAAACCGGTTTTGACAGGCTGCCGGTAATAGGTAAGGCGCTGGTACTGTCGCTCGCTTTCTGGGTGGTGTATGCCACCTCGACATCGGGTACGCAGCCGTTTATTTACTTCCAGTTTTAACCAGGCTCGGGACGACACCCCCATGCACAATAAAGTGAGCATCTTCTTTAGCGACGCAGGTCAACTGGAAACGTCAAAAACGACAGCCATAAGAATTGCTGGACATGTGGATTTTCCGTAACGAGGTGTTATGGAATATTTGTATTTTACCTTCAGGGAAGGGGCGGCTGTAGTCCCGTAATAAAACCTCAGATAACATGGCTGTGGAATACGCACACCAATTGTTAAAATTTAATCAGTTGTTGCAACGCGGTAATTTGTAATGGCATCCCGAAGTTTAAAACTGCATTTTTAAACTAAGGTTGGGAGTGCGCTCCAGAGCGTACGTGTTGACGCTTTCCGCACTGTTGGTAGCAGTATTGACGCGGTAATACCGATTGATGGTGTTCCGTTTATTGAGAAGGTTCAGTAGCGAAAAACTGGCTTCAAAAAGGTTCTTTTTGCTTACTTTCCACGAATACGACACCGAAAAATTCATCTGGAAAAAATCAGCCAGGCGGTCGTTGTTCGGGTTATTATAGATAATCCCGGGCTGGTTTGGTGTTAGGATTGTACTGATCGGCGTGGTTTCGGCGCGGCCGGAATACCATTTCGCACCGAGTGCCGTCTTGAGTTTTTTCCAGTCATAAATCAGCGCCCCTGACACCATATGCGAGATCTCGTAATTATTAGCGAATTTAGGCGGAATGTAATCCGGGAAATTGTATTTGTTGTTGTTGTAGGCGTAACTGAGCCAGGCGTAAAAACGTCCGAGATTGCGCTGCACCAGCAATTCAGAGCCATAATTGAGGTAGCTGCCGTTTAGTTTGACAAATTCAAGCTGGTTTTGGAATGATTGCCCGCTGGTTGAAATGCCCTGCACCTTTTTCAGGTAATTGTCAAATGTTACCAGCCATTTCTTGTCTTTGTAGGCCAATCCGATTTCAATCTGCCTGCTTCGGCGAACCGGGATCAGCGCGTTATCGGCAATCACCCAGCGTCTTTTCTCCACCCCAAGAAAATCCTGTTGCAGGTCCACTACCTGCGAAGTGCTCTGGCTTTTTTGTTCTGCCGAGACGGTAGCGCGGAATTTGCCATTAAAGGCATGCGAAACCTGCATCCGCGGTTCAAACAGGAATTTTCCGAATTCTTTGATGTAATTGGTGCGCAAGCCAAGCCGGAATGTGGTTTGCCTGTTGGGCGCTTTCCAGTCGGTCTCCGCGATGCCAACATGCGTACGCAGTACTTTTTTGCTGAGTTTCAGGAACGCAGGATTGTTGACTTCCTCATCATTGCGGACACCTGTTTCAATATATTGGTATCCGCCGCTGAGCGTCCACAGGTCGGTCAACATATAGTGGTGTGCCAGCCTCAGGCCGGAATCGGTGATACTGTTTTTCTGTTTCTGGATCTGGTTGTTGCTGATGTTTTCATACCGGGAATCGAGATTGTAGTTGGAACTGTACACGGACATTTCCGAAGTATTTTTCATATTCCAGTTTGTTTTCCACGAGATAATGGCACCGAAATTCTGCTGGCCCAGCGTACTGTTTTTGGAAATCGAGGTACTGCCGTTCAGCGTGCTTTCATACAGGTCCAGTGAGTTTTTTATGGCAATCGCTGAAAACGTAAGCGTGTGCCTGTCTTCGATATTTTGCTGGTATTGCACTGTGGTGTCATAAAAATAAAAATACTCATCGCTCTGGAAATTTACCGCCTGATTGTCATTCAAATCGGTGACGATGGTGTTTTGGAAAATCCGGTTGTAGTATTTTTTATAAGCAGGAGAACTGAAGAAATCCGTCATCGATCGCCTGGCCGAAAGTGTCAGTACGGCTTTCTCGGACGTACGGATTTTCATATTGAAGCCCGCCCAGATCATGTTTGCACTGATGCAGGCCGTGCTGTCGGTTTCGGCAAGTCCCGAAGAGATGGCGACGACACCGGAAACACTCTCGCCGTAAAACGCCGAAGTGCCGTTCTTGTAAATTTCAATCTTGTCGTTCAGGTATGGGTTAAAAGCAGAAATCAGACCGAAAAAATGTCCGGTCTGAAACATGCGCAACCCATTCCACAAAAAAAGTGTCTCGTCATGGGTGCCGCCGCGGATGTTGATGTTTGAAACCGTTTCATCAGCACTGTAAATCCCAGGAATCTGCTGCATGGTCTGTAATACATCGGGATCGGTGAGTCCGGGCAGGATCCCGAGTTTCTTTGGCTTGATCTGGTAAACCCCATCTGACTTTTTCGAAATCCCCGTCGTCAGGTATTTGTCTACGGCGACTTCTTCAAGGGAAACCTTCATCTCGCTTTCGGGGGGGGCGTCGTTATTTTTTTTAAGGGAAACCGAAATATACGTCCCACCGATGACATCGAAATGCAATGGCGTATGGTTTTCGAGGTAAAATATTTTTTTGGCCAGCGACAACGAAGACTCCGGCGGGTCGATATCAATATTACCGATTTGTTCGTCGATAAAATTGAAGTGCACCGAATGCTCTCGTTCAATGTCGCGGATGATATTCTTCAAAGGCTGTCGCTGCTGGGAAAAAACGGATATCCAGCAAATCATGAAAACTACGATTGACAGCAGCCTTTTTTTTTACTCATTCCCAGACAGGATTATTCCGGATTCGGTTTTTTTGACATGGATGCCAAAAGTCCTGCTGACGATTTCAAGGGCCACTTCAAGTTTGTCTGCGGGCATGACACCGGTGAAGGCCAGGTTTTTGGTTTTATCCGCGCCTGTCACCTCAATTTCCACATTATACTGCCGCTTCATTTCGGCCACAACGCCCTGAAGGTTTTCAGAAGTGAATTCCATCTGCCTGTCCATCCATGACGGCCTGTCGCTTGCCATAAACTGACTTGGGATTGGCTGTCCGTTTTCAAACGCTACTTTCTGGCCTTTCGTGATAAAGGTAGTATTCTTGCCGCACTGCACCCTGACTTTTCCTTCGAAACAGGTGACTTCAAACCGTTGGCCTCGGGATTTAACGTTGAACTGCGTGCCGACCACAGTGACTTTTCCACAGTCTGTAAGCACATCGAATGTTTTTCCTTTAGCCACTTTAAAGAAAGCTTCCCCGCGCAGGTTAATTTTCCTGTTGTCATCCCAATCGTTGCTGCTGTAATCTGCTTCCGAGTCCGCATTCAGCGTTACTTCAGAATGGTCCGGAAGGCTGAAAACCGAGGTCTTTCCCGCAGCAGCCAATTCCTGATGGCGTGGCTGGTCAGTTTGGGGCAGTGAAAACCAGATACCCAGCCCGATGACCAATACCGCTGCAATTTTAAGCAAGAGGTTTTTCCGGTAAAGCGGAATCACCCTGGGCTGTATTTTCTCACGCGATATGATGCCTTGATACATCTTATCCGCGTCGAAGCCGGGTGCTTCAAGGAATTGCGATGCACGCGCAATTTTATCATATGAGCTGAATTCAGGTGATTTTTCGAAATCTACCCGCTCCTCTGCCGTCATGTCACCTGCAAGCCATTTGGCTAAATCATGTTCCTTCTTCATAATCTTACTAAATATTGTCAATTTCTTTTCTTAGCGAAACCAGCGCGCCACTGATTCTTTTCTCTACGGCTTTGACCGTTATGCCTAACATTTCAGCGATTTCGCTATACTTTTTTCCGTCAATCCTGTTCATCAGGAAGGCGGTGCGTTGGGAATCAGTGAGATTGGCAATCGCCTTTTTCAATTTTTCTCCAAATTCATCGTGTTCGAGTATAAACTCCGGACTTTCCGAAGTGACCCCGCTTTTGCCCGCATTTTTTGAATAGTTCAGCACGACCTTATGGTGTGCGACCAGATTCAGTGAGGCGTTATTGGCGATCGTATACACGTAAGCCTTCGCTTTGTCGAAGGGAACCGAGGCACAATTTTCCCAAAGTTTTATGAACGCATCCTGCGCAATGTCATTGGCATGCTCCTCATTTCCGTACTTATAAAACAGATAATTCCGCACTGCTTTGATATTTGACCGGAAGAAAGAAGCAAAAATTCGTTCCTCACAAACGCCGGCAGGTTTTATTTCATCCATTTTATATTTACTTTTAGAAGCAAAAATATACCATATAACAATCCAATTTTAAATTACCCTAACTTTTGGAAACAATTTTTTGCGGGTGTTAAATAAGTAGGGTATTTTGCCTGTTAACTGTTCTACTGTAAATTAGTCCATAATTATGAAAAAAACGTTATTGCTGTTGGCGTTCATTGCGGTGCTGAGCCTTTTGCCGGCGGCCTGCCAGCAGGATCAGGATTCGGTAACGCCAAATCCGCAGCGTCTCGACCGTCAATCTGAGTTGACGACGCTGTTACGTCGTGTTTCCGCTTCCGACGACGGTGACAATACCCTGGACAGTACTGCGTGCTTCTCCATCAGGATGCCCTACACGGTCTGGATTTATGACACTGACGGGAATAATACCACATCTTATGGCGCCCAGGTCACTGACGCCGGGTCATTGGAAGCGGTGAAGAATACGATTCACGAATTTGACGGCAATGATCATTTCAATATGGAATTTCCGGTGACTATCGTATACGCCGATGGAAGCGAGGCAGTCATACACAATCAGCAGGAAATGCATATGCACAAAGTGTCCTGTGAGTCCGGAAATCCTGTAAGTGCCGTGATTCCGTGCCTTTCAATTGTATATCCGGTGACAGTTTTCGGCTATAACAGCGATTTTCAGGTGGCCGATACCTATACGTTCCAGAACGATGCACAGCTTTTGGGATTCCTGTCAAATCTCGGCGCTAACGAATTTTACGCAATCGCTTACCCGATGAGCGTCACCATCGATGGTGAAATAGTGGTGATCCATAGCAACGCGGAACTGCTCGCCGCAATCCAGTCTGCGATGAACAATTGTTTTCCTGTGGAGACGCCATGCAACAATCCGCGCATCCTGATGGACAGTCTGGTGATTTACATGCCTTTCGCGAATGAGGCACGCGACCTTATGTCGGGCGCGGACGCGATATACAATGACAATTATCCGCCGGTATTCGTTACTGACAGGAATGGCAATGCCAATAGCGCGGTCACGTTCAGCGGAAGCGATCTGGATTATCTTAAATTAATGGCTACACCGGGCAACAATATCGAGGGTGGCGCGGTATCTGTAAGTCTTTGGTTTAAGGCGAACAACACCAACGAAACCGACCTTGAATTCCTTTTTGAAAAATCAGAGGCAAGCCAGGGCAACCCGCTGAGTTTCGGATTGGCATTGTATGACCTGAACAGGCCGTTGTTTTATGCCAACCAGGATCCGATTTTTAACCTCTGGGACGGGTCGTGGAATATGCAGACTGACAATCCCGCGTGGCACCATCTCGTCGTAACGGTTGAGGACGGCGCGCCCTCGGCCCATGTAAACCTGTATCGCGACGGTGTTTTTATCGGCGCGGCGGAATCTCCTGACCCGATTTTCATCAATACCCAACTTTTCGATTATTATTTCGGACGGAAGTTTAAGGGAAGCCTCGACGACATCAGGGTGTACAGGAGGAAGCTTAACCAAAGCGAAATCAGCACGCTCTTCAAACTCGAGGGCGACAATAACACGTGTGTTAATTAATAGTTTATATTTTTTGGTTTGTTTTTAAAACCAGCCCGCTTTCAGGGCTGGTTTTTTGTTTTTTTTGTAGTCGGCGGCGCTTTGCCGCTTCACAGGATTACGTTATCTTTGCGCCTTTAAAAGACAGCATTATGTTCGATAATTTAAGCGAAAAACTCGATAAGGCGTTTCATATCCTGAAAGGCCACGGCAAAATCACCGAAATCAATGTCGCCGATACCCTTAAGGAAGTGCGCCGCGCGCTCCTGGATGCCGACGTCAATTTTAAAATAGCCAAGGAATTTACCAATACGGTAAAGGAAAAAGCAATCGGGCAGGATGTATTGACCACGCTGCAGCCGGGCCAGCTTTTGGTCAAGCTCGTAAAGGATGAGCTGACCGAATTGATGGGTGGCGATGTGGCAGGCATCAATCTTTCAGGAAATCCGACGGTTATCCTGATGTCAGGACTCCAAGGGTCGGGTAAAACGACTTTTTCAGGAAAACTGGCCAACCACCTTAAGACGAAGAGAAATAAGAAGCCGCTCCTGGTAGCCTGTGATGTGTACCGTCCCGCGGCGATCAACCAGCTGCACGTAGTTGGCGACCAGATAGGCGTTGAAGTGTATTCGGAGCTGGGAAATAACAACCCCGTTGAGATTGCTTTGAATGCCGTTAAATATGCGAAGGAAAAAGGCTACAACGTAGTCATCGTCGATACAGCAGGTCGTCTTGCGGTAGATGAAGAAATGATGACTGAAATCGCGAATGTCCATAAGGCGTTGAATCCGCAGGAAACGCTTTTCGTCGTCGATTCGATGACAGGACAGGATGCCGTCAATACGGCCAAGGCGTTTAACGACCGACTCAATTTTGACGGTGTCATCCTGACAAAACTCGATGGTGACACCAGAGGGGGTGCCGCCCTGACCATTAAATCGGTGGTGAACAAGCCGATCAAGTTTGTCGGTACCGGGGAAAAAATGGAAGCGATTGACGTATTCTATCCAAATCGTATGGCCGAGCGTATCCTTGGGATGGGTGATGTCGTATCGCTGGTAGAAAGGGCGCAGGAGCAGTTTAATGAAGAGGAGGCCCGGAAATTACAGAAGAAGATTGCGAAGAATGAATTCGGATTCGACGATTTCCTCAGCCAGATCCAACAGGTCAAGAAAATGGGTAACATGAAAGACCTTGTCGGGATGATTCCAGGCGCGTCAAAAGCCATGAAAGATGTCGAGATTGAAGACGATGCGTTCAAGCACATTGAAGCGATCATTTATTCAATGACACCGGCAGAACGCTCTCGCCCGGCAATCATCGACATGAAAAGGAAAACCCGGATTGCCAAAGGTGCCGGACGCAGGATTGAGGAGGTCAACCAACTCATGAAGCAATTCGACCAGATGAGCAAAATGATGAAGATGATGCAGGGGCCCGGAGGAAAAAACCTCATGAAAATGATGGGCGGCATGAAAGGAATGAGATAAATGATAAGTTCAGGGTGCAAAGTTCAGGTGATGGACGCTGCACCCTGACTGTTTACGGACGCCCTGTCCCATTAACCCTATAAACAATTACATGATGATCCTACTTGACGGAAAGAAAACTTCGGAAGACATAAAGACAGAAATCACCGCACAGGTGTCGGCCATGAAAAGCCGTGGGGAAAAAGTACCGCACCTGGCCGCCGTCATCGTCGGAAACGATGGTGCCAGCCTCACTTACGTCAGCAGCAAAGTCAAGGCCTGTGAACGCGTCGGGTTTGAGTCGACCATGGTCAGGCTGCCCAGCACCACATCGGAAACTGAATTGCTCAAAAAGATCCACGACCTGAACGCTGATGATGATATCGATGGATTTATCGTGCAATTGCCGTTGCCGGACCAGATTGATACGCAAAAAGTGCTGATGGCTATAGATCCTTCTAAAGATGTCGATGGTTTCCATCCTGAAAATTTTGGAAAGATGGCACTCGACATGACCACGTTTATACCGGCGACGCCTTTTGGTATTTTGGAATTGCTCGAGCGTTATAATGTAGAAACCAAAGGCAAGCACACGGTCGTGATTGGCCGGAGCCATATCGTGGGCCGTCCCATGAGCATACTCATGGGAAGGAAAGGTTTTCCGGGAAATTCCACTGTAACCTTAACACACAGCTACACCAAAAATATAGCGCAGATTACCACGCAGGCCGACATCATTATCACGGCTTTGGGCGTTCCCAATTACCTCAAAGCGGAAATGGTGAAAGACGGTGCAGTAGTCATCGATGTCGGGATTACACGCGTTGCCGATGAAAATTCTGAGAAAGGCTACATCATCACGGGCGATGTCGATTTTGAAAACGTGAGCAAGAAAGTCTCGCACATTACCCCGGTTCCGGGCGGTGTCGGACCGATGACGATTGCCATGCTGCTGAAAAATACGTTATTGGCCAGGGAACAGCGCAGGAAGTGAGCTAATAGTCCCCTTTTTTCCTGTAGTTCGGATCGTCCTTCTTGATAAATTCGACTTTCGGAAGCGGTTTTTTCTGTGAAAACTTAGAATTCGGAACCGACCGCGGGCTTTCATTTTCCCGGGTTTCCGCTTTTTTGAAAACCATCGGCTTGCGTTCCGGGGGACGTTCGTTCGTACGGCTGCCCGGCTTCGGTAAACTCGCCTCTTCCGTTTTACTCGAAGGGGCAATCAACTGGTTCAGATCGCTGATTTCACTGTCGGTCAGGTTGCGGTAACGGCCCACAGGAAGGTCAAGCGAAATATTAATAATGCGGATTCTTTTCAGCGTGACTACTTCATAACCTAAATATTCACACATACGCCGGATCTGGCGGTTCAGGCCCTGTGTCAGGATGATCCTGAATTCAGATTTACCGGTTTTTTCAACTTTGCATTTCCTTGTCACCGTATCCAAGATCGGAATGCCGTTGCCCATGCGCTCAATAAAGCGTGAGGTAATCGGTTTGTCAACGGTAACAATATATTCTTTTTCATGGTTGTTTCGGGCGCGCAGGATCTTGTTTACGATGTCGCCGTCGTTGGTCATGAAAATCAAGCCTTCGCTGGCTTTGTCGAGCCGTCCTATCGGGAACACACGTTTGGGATAGTTGATGTAATCGACGATGTTGTCTTTCACGTCGGGGTTGGTAGTGCACTCAATACCTACAGGTTTGTTGAATGCGAGGTATACGGGTTTCTCATTTTTTTCACGGATGAGTTTTCCGTCTACGCGGATTTCATCGTCCATCGAGACTTTCGTGCCCATTTCAGCGATTTCGCCATTGATGGTTACCCGCTTTTCCTCAATCAGCTTGTCCGCTTCCCGGCGGGAACAGAATCCGGTTTCACCAATGAATTTGTTGATGCGCTTTAAATTTTCCTCCATAACGCAAAGGTAATTAATTAGTGGAATGGTTCGGAGCGCAAATAAGCGAAATTGCGTCAGGCCGGCCGGTACGCCAGCCCCGATGGAAGCGGCATCCTTTTTTAACTCCCGGCGCAGCAAGGGAGGATAAAAAAGATACAGCGGACAGCGGGATCATGCTTCTAAAAAATCAGCAATCTGTTGATACAGTGCCTCGTCGTGCATGCTGTGCCCAAGTCCTTTGGTTTGGACAAAACCCGCATTTTTCCAGGAGTCTGCAATTTTCTGCGCTTCGGCAAAAGAGACGACGGTGTCGTCAAGGTCGTGGATGATAAGGCCCTGAACACCTATCGACCTGGCGAACAGATGCGAGGAAAAGTCGGCGATTCGAATGTCGAAATGCTCGGGAAAGTAACGGTCAAGCAAGGCTGACGTTCGCGGGCTCAGTCCGAGTAACCGGGTGTACTGATTGACGATAACCTGCAGTTCTGACGGCGCACCCAGCGTTATCATTTTTTTGATTTCGGGATTTTGGAATCGATGCTGGTAGTACAGGGCTGCCGTCCCGCCGATCGAATGACCGATGATTGAAGAGGGCCTGAAATGCCGTGCAGCGATGTTGATAAACTCCGAATACGTCGGTACGGTAAATTCCCTGCCCGGCGAGAGTCCGTGCGCAGGCGCATCAATCGCAACGATGGTTTTCCCGCTTTTGCGGAGATAAGGCAGCAGTTTTTCCCAGCGTGCGGCGTTGCTTTCCCAGCCGTGAACCAATAAGATGACATCGTGATTCCCTTTCCAGACGAAAGCGTTGAAAGGCTGTTGGCCAAATAAGAACTGCTGCCGTTCGGCGGAGGAAAGTATCGCAGGAAGCCGGTCAGCGGTCAGTTTGCCTGTGCGGGGCTCGCTGAAGAAACGGTAAGCGAGCTTTTGTGCTTTCGACGGATTGACGACACCCATGAGGTTGATGCCGCAACCGATGGATTTGGTCAGCAGTAAAAACGGTATTTTTTTCATATAAAAAAACCTCCGTTCTGGAGGTTTTTGGTTTATTGCATGTCAGCGAAAAGCTTTTCCATTTTTTGTTTTTCCTCGTCAGCCAGCGCGCTGTCTACAAGAATCCTTCCGGAATGCTCATCGGTAATGATTTTTTTCCTTGAAGCGATTTCGACTTGCGTCTGCGGCGGGATCGTAAAGAAAGATCCGGCTGATGCGCCCCTTTCGATAGATACCACGGCCAGGCCATTCCTCACGCTGCTGCGGATGCGGTTGTAAGCCGTCAGTAGTCGTTCCTCGATCAATGCGCGGAACTCCGCTGATTTTTGTGACAGGAACTCTTCTTCTTTAGAAGTTTCAGCCATAATGGCGTCAAGTTCTGACTTTTTATGGTCAAGGTGTGCCTGTTTTTCCTCGAGTTTTTCAGAGGATTGGGCCACAACCTGTTTTTTATATTCTATGGAAGCCTTCATCTCGCGGATTTGCTTTTCAGCCAGTTGGATTTCCAGTTCCTGGAATTCCACTTCTTTCGTCAACGAGTTGAACTCACGGTTGTTTCGTACGGTTTCCTGTTGTTTGGTGTATTTTTTGATGGCCTCTTTGTGCTCATCGATTGCATTTTTCTTTGCTTTGATCTGGTCTTCGATCACGTCAAGTTCAGATTTCAGTTTTTCTGAACGGGATTTCAAACCGGCAACTTCGTCTTCAAGATCTTCCACTTCCAGCGGAAGTTCGCCCCTGACATTCCTGATTTCGTCAATTCGAGAATCGATCAATTGTAAATCGTAGATTGCCCTTAACTTGTCTTCAACACTCAATTCTTTTGTAGCCGCCATAAATTATAAGTACTTAACTGGATTTGTATTTTCTTCTGATAAAATGAATGCAAAATTAGGTATTTTTTTCGTAAGATAATCAACAATATAATTTTTTGTATACCGCTCGCTTTCATAATGTCCGATATCCGCTAAAAGCAGTTTCCCTTCCGCTTCGTAAAACTGATGGTATTTAAGGTCAGAAGTCAGGAAAGCGTCAGCGCCGGCACGGATGGCATGTCCGATTGCGAAACTTCCTGCACCGCCGAGGACCGCCACTTTATGGACATTCTTATGCCGGAACGCACTATGGCGGATGCCGCCACAACCCATCTTATCTTTAACGAAATGCAGGAAATCCAACTCATTGTACGTCGTTTCAAGTTCGCCAATCATCCCCAGTCCGATATGCTGGTGCTGGTTTTGCAGCGCATAAATCTCGTAGGCCACTTCCTCATACACATGATTCGAGAATAGTGCCTTGAGGATATTCTTCTCAAGTTGCTTTTCAAAGGTGACTTCGATTTTGATTTCGGGTGTTTGCATGAATTCGCCGCGGCTGCCCACTACCGGATTGCTGTGGTCGTTGCCCCGATAGGTACCTGTCCCGGCCGAATTAAAGCTGCAGTGCTCATAATTTCCGATACTGCCCGCACCGGCCGCGAACAACGCCTGACGTAATTTATCCGCGTTTTCGGCCACGGTGTAGGTCACGAGCTTTCGGATAAAGTCGGTTTTGGGAACGAGCATCCTGACATTCTTCAACCCCAATGCCTCACAGAAAATCTTATTCACGCCGTCGCGGTGGTTGTCCAGAGCGGTGTGCACGGCATAAATTGCCACATCATTCCTGATGGCCTTAATGACCGCGCGTTCGACATAATTTTTCCCGGTGATCTTTTTCAGTCCAGAAAACAGGATCGGATGGAAGCAAACCACGAGGTTGCAGTTTTTCGCAATGGCTTCATCAATCACGCTTTCCAGGGCATCGTGGCAAACCAATACGCCGGTCGCCGTGTTTTCGGCATTGCCTACGAGCAGACCGACGTTGTCAAAATCTTCGGCGTAGGCGAGCGGAGCCATTTCCTCAAGGGCGGAAAGTATTTCTTTTATCAGCATAATTTAAAAGGTAACTAAAGTATCCAAAGATAAAATATTCTACTTTCGCATCATGGTTTTGCTGCGAATAATACTTTTTCCGTTTGCCGTGTTGTACGGCTGGATTACCGGTTTGCGCAATTTCCTTTACGATAAGGGCATTTTAAAATCAGCATCTTTTGACGTCCCCGTTATCGCCGTTGGGAATTTGAGTGTCGGCGGCACCGGGAAAACTCCGCAGGTTGAATACCTGATCCGATTGCTTTCTGAAAATCATAAGGTCGCGGTCTTAAGTCGGGGTTACAAGCGAAAATCGTCCGGTTTTGTTTTGGCTGACCCAGATTCCAATGCTGAGATACTCGGAGATGAGCCATTCCAATACCATCGAAAATTTCCGGATATTCAGGTAGCGGTCGATGCTGACCGGAAAAATGGGATCGCAAGGTTGTTATCTCTGCCTGTGAAACCCGAAGTCATCTTGTTGGACGACGCCTACCAGCACCGACGGGTTACCGCGGGATTTTACATGCTGCTGACTGCTTATGGCGACCTGTACCCGGATGATTTCATGCTCCCGACAGGCCATTTAAGAGAGGGCCGGCGCGGGGCACGGCGCGCCAATATCATCGTGATAACCAAATGCCCGGCTGACATCAGCATGGACACGATGGCAGCGATCCGCCGGAAAATCAATCCACTTGCGGGCCAGGAAGTATTTTTCAGCAGTATTGATTATTCGGATTATGTTTTGTCCGAAAATAGCCGAATGATGGCCGAAGAGGCGAAGGCCCTGCCCAAAACGCTGGTTGCAGGAATTGCGAAGCCCGGCCCTTTTTTCGCACATCTCCGGAACGAAACGGATACACTCATGACATTTCCTGACCACCATGACTTTACTGCGTCAGACCTTGCCGAAATAAAAAGACTGTCCGAAAACAAACTCATCATCACCACTGAGAAAGACTACGTCCGGCTCACTAGGAAGCTTGGCAGCGCGAGGCTGTACTATCTCCCGATCCGGACGGTAATACTTCGGGACGGTGATCAATTCGATAAAATGATTAATAATTATGTGGGAAAAAGTACAGCAAACCGTCAGCTTCATTAATGAAAGGACGAATCATTTCCATCCGGAATACGGCGTAATACTCGGTTCCGGATTGGGAAGTTTTACAGAAGACATTGACATTCAATTTACGATTCCTTACCACGAGATCCCGAATTTTCCGGTTTCTACGGTACAGGGACATAAAGGCGCTTTGGTTTTCGGAATGATTGGAGAAAAGAGGGTCGTTGCGATGCAGGGGCGTTTTCATTTTTATGAAGGCTACGACATGAAGGAAGTCACTTTCCCTGTTCGCGTCATGAAATATACCGGAGTAAGCAAGCTGGTCGTTTCCAACGCGTCGGGTGGGGTGAACCCTGAATATCACGTCGGGTCGGTTGTCATCCTGAAAGACCAGATCAACCTGTTGCCTGAGCATCCGCTGCGCGGCTTAAACGACGAGCGTTTCGGTCCGCGGTTTGTCAATATGAGCGAGCCGTTTTCCGTAATGATGATGGCCAAAGCCAAAGAAATTGCCGGTGAATTGGGCATTCCGGTGCATGACGGTGTGTATCTCGGATTGCAGGGCCCCACGTTTGAGACGCTTTCGGAATATCGGATGGTGAAAATACTTGGAGCGGATTGCGTCGGGATGTCAACGGTGCCTGAGGTCATCGTAGCAAGGCATATGGAACTCGAAACGTTCGGTATATCGGTCATTACCGATATGGGCAATGAGGAAAGCATCGGCACGATAACGCATCAGGAAGTGCTCGAAGCCGCCCAAAAAGCGGAACCCCTTGTGCGGAGCCTGATTAAGAGCCTGATTGTAAGATACTAGGCGCTTTCTTTCTGGACGTATTCAGCAATCACTGCAAAGAAATTGTCCGGTTCAAATGGTTTGGTAATGACTTCGTTCATCCCATAAGATAAGAGCATCTCACGGTTTTCAAGCAACGAAATGGCCGTGAGCGCAACGATAGGCGTCGTGGAGTCAAAAAGCCTGATTTGCTGCGTGGCAATGGTGCCGTTAATCCCGGGCAGGTGTACGTCCATCAGGATCAGGTCGTAACGGTTTTCTTTCACAATCGCCACCGCATCCTCGCCGGTTTCCACGATGTCGCAGTACATCTGTTTTTTCTCAAGCAGCCTTTTGGTAATCATCTGGTTGATCTTGTTGTCCTCAACGAGCAGGATTTTTTTGGAAATAAGATCATTGTCATTGAAATGCGGGCTGCGAATGGGTTGCCTGACACCTTCCCTGAATTCGAGCGTAAAAGAGAAGACTGTGCCCTGGCCGATTTTACTGGAAAGGTTGATATTGCCGCCTAAAATGATAATCAGTCGCCTTACAATCGCGAGCCCTAATCCTGTCCCCCCGTATTTGCGTTTGATTTCAATAGACCCTTGCGAAAAACTTTCAAAAACGCTTTCCTGCTTATCTATAGGTATTCCGATGCCGGTATCGGACACTTCGAAATACACCGTCGACTTTTTGTTTTCGGATTTCAGTAATTTCACCAGGACCATGATTTTACCCTTTTGTGTAAATTTTATGGCGTTGTTGACCAGGTTGATGAAGATCTGGGATAGTTTCGTGGGGTCGCCTATGAGCATTTCCGGAAGGTCGGGATCGATTTCCAGCAGGAACTCATTCTGGTTCTGCGCTGCCTGTTCCTTCATCGAATGATGGATGCCCGTGAACAGTGCGCGCACGTCAAAGTCGATTTTTTCCACTTCAATGCTCCTGGACTCGATGCGGTTGATTTCAAGGATCTCATTGATGTAATTCAGCAGGTAATTTCCTGAAAATTGCAGGGATTTGAGGTAATCAACCTGCGTAGGTTTGGGATCTTCCTCCATCAGCAGGTGCGTGATCCCGGTAATCGCGTTCAACGGCGTACGCAGCTCATGGCTAACCGTGGAGAGAAATTCAGACCGCGCGGTTGACGCACGCTCCGCTTTTTCCTTGGCCAGCAGCAATTCGCTGTTTTTTTCCTGTAGCAGCGCATTGGTCTGCTTGCGTATGTTGTTATTGCGGTAGAGTGACAGACTCAGTAATGACAGGATTGAAATCAGTGCAAGGCTGAGGATGCTGACGACTTTTGAAAATTTGTTTTCGGTAGTCAGGGCCGCGTGTTTTGAAACTTCCTCAGGTTTGAGGCTGCTTTGGTTTGATGTGGATGACGGGATCGGATTTGCGGATAAGGAACAGAAAGCTTTTGGGATTGATAAGGAAATGGACGGGCCCGTTTGTATCCCGGTCGCCGCAGAAATATCAGAATTACCGCACGAAATTAAAAGTAAGAAAACGATTATTAACCTCATTGCATAGTCCTGATTAGCCGCAATAAATATAATTTATTTCTGAAACAAAATCCTAATTAAATCGATTATTCTTGACGAATACCCGATCTCATTGTCGTACCAGCCAACGACTTTAACCATTTTGTCAATGACCGATGTCAGCTGTGCGTCGAATAGGCACGAATTGCGATTTCCGATGATGTCGACCGAGACGATCGGGTCTTCGGTGTAGGCGAGGATGCCCTTGAGCTCCCCACAGGAGGCGTTCAGGAAGGCGTGGTTGATTTCTTCAATACTGACTTCGCGTTTCACATAGCAGGTGATGTCCGTCAGTGAGCCGTCAGGGACCGGGACGCGGATGCCGCTTCCCCCGATTTTGCCCTCAAATTCCGGGAAAATCTTGGTGAGCGCCTTAGCCGCCCCTGTAGTGGTAGGTACTATGGATTGCGATGCGCCGCGCGCCCTGCGTAGGTCTTTGTGCGGTTGATCATGCAAACTTTGGTCTGTAGTATACGAATGCACCGTCGTGATATAAGCCTGTTCGATACCACATAAGTCGCTGATGACCTTGAGCATCGGTGCGGCGTTGTTCGTGGTACAGCTTGCGTTCGACACGATGGTTTCCGTGCCGTCAAGAATGTGCTCATTTACGCCCAATACGACAGTTTTGATGTTGTCGACTTCGGACGGTGCGGACAGGATCACCTTTTTGGCACCGGCCAGGATGTGCGCGTTGATTTCGTCGAAAGTCTTGTACTTACCGGTCGATTCGATCACTACATCGACGGCGACTGACCCCCAGTCGAGATTTGAAATGTCGCGTTCGTGGAAAAAACGGTAAGCTTTGCCGTTTACTGTAATGGCATCGGTATCAAAAGTGCAGTCGTAAGGGAGTATGCCATGTATGCTGTCGTACTTGATGAGATGCGACATCGTCCTGTTATCGGCAATGTCGTTGATGGCAACCACCTCAATTTCCGGATGATCAATCAGTAACCTGAAAAGATTGCGGCCGATGCGCCCAAAGCCGTTGATGGCGATTTTTGTTTTCAATTGGTCCAGGGTTCAGGGTTCAGGGTCCAGGGTGTAAGGCTGCGTCTCACACCCTGTAACGTGTACCGGTTAAAGAATATGCTTTTGGGCATGATAACTCGAGCGCACCAAAGCCCCGCTTTCCACGTGTCGAAATCCCATTTCCCTGCCGATTTCTTCATATTTCTTAAACTGTTCGGGCGTGATGAACTCCTTCACGGGCAGGTGCTTTTTCGAAGGCTGGAGGTATTGCCCGATGGTCACAATATCGACATGGGCATTGCGCAGGTCCTGCATTGTCTGTATGACTTCTTCCTCAGTTTCACCCAGCCCGAGCATAATTCCTGATTTGGTCCGGTTAATCCCTTTCTCTTTCAGGTACCTCAATACTTCAAGGCTGCGGTCATATTTTGCCTGAATGCGCACTTCGCGTGTCAGTCGGCGCACGGTCTCCATATTGTGTGATACCACTTCCGGATTGGCTTCTACGATGCGGTCTATATTTCTTTCGATGCCCTGAAAATCCGGAATCAGTGTTTCGAGTGTCGTTTCGGGATTCATCCTGCGTATGGCCTTAACGGTCTCAATCCAGATGATTGACCCACCATCTTTAAGGTCGTCGCGGTCGACACTTGTGACGACGGCATGCTTGATTTTCATGATCTTGATTGAACGGGCTACTTTCTCGGGCTCATCCCAGTCGACCGTCTCAGGCCGGCCGGTTTTTACGCCGCAGAATCCGCAGGAACGCGTGCACACATTGCCAAGAATCATGAAGGTCGCGGTGCCTTCGCCCCAGCATTCGCCCATATTAGGACAGCTTCCTGAGGTGCAGATGGTGTTGAGTTTATATTTGTCGACCAATCCGCGCAGTTCAGTATATTTCTGGCCGATGGGCAGCTTTACCTTAAGCCATTTGGGCTTGCCTACAGGAAGTGCATTGTCTAAAACAGTTTCCATAGCGTGTTTTTTTATCGGGTACAAAGATAAGCAATCCTATCCAGTTTATACGATGCGTTTGCAGCTGTGGCAAACAGCTTAATTGGCCGTGTGCCGAAGCAGGTAAGTCTTGTCGAGGTCAGGTCGGTAAAGTGTCATGGTACCGTCCATTATCGTTGCTGTAAAATATAGGGTGTTGTCACCCGAATGCCTGCATTCATATGCATTGGGGCCGGTTTCAGACCATTCATAAGTGTTTTCCGTCACGATATCGCACGGAACTTCACTCGCCAGAGATTCATTGTAAAAATAGTCCGCGCCGAACGCGAGCCTTATATTGTTCTCACAAATGTCCATTGCCGTGCCCGGCGTTGTCGACTGATTGCCATCGAAAGCCGCGGTGTTTTTCCAGATGCCGAGTACCGAGTCGTCGGCCTTTTCATTTTCCGATGAGCAGGCGCAAAGCGAAAGGATGGCGAGGGGTAACAGGAATTTTAGTTTCATAAACGGGAAGGGTTTGTTTTGTTGTAAAGGGATTTTGTCAGCGTCAGTATTTATGGTGCTTGCAGGAAAGTATCAAGCGATGCAGTGAAATGGCTCCAACCCAATATGAAATTGTCCTTTGAAAGTGCAGGAAAACGTGACGGTTCGAAACTATCGAGCCCGGTGTGGGTCAGGATCAGTTTTGTTCTGCCATTTTCGGGGAACAGTTCAAAGGAGAGGATTGAGTTGCCCGGAAATCCGCCATAGCGCCACTCGTAAGCTATTTTGTGTAATGCCACGGCTTCGGTCACTTTCCAGATGTGAATAAAATCGTTGCCATCGTGTTGCACGTTGAATTCGGTTTGAAAACCTTTTTCCGGGCGGAACTCCTCGAGCTGCGGAAAATACCATTGCCTCATTTTGGCAACGTCCGTCAGGGCGCTCCAGACCGTTTCTGCGGAAGCGCTGTAAGTATGTGTGATGCTTAGTTTGTCATTCTCCATATTCAACGGTTTGGTTTGAGGGTCCGATAAAAGTAAATATTTTTTAGCTTTACCAAAAATAAACCAATGTCTTTACTCAGCAAAATCAATTCTAAAGCTACTGCCGATGCCAATACCGGGTTTGGCACCAATCCGGGCAGTTACGGCGGTCGCTTCATAAATAAAGACGGCACGGCCAACATCAGCAAGCGCGGCATGACTGTTTTTTCACGCATCAGCTGGTACCATACTATGATCAGCATGCCGCGGTGGCGTTTTATGGCTATACTTTTCACTTTTTATATTTTGGTGAATTTCCTGTTCGCCTGCATTTACTATTCTATTGGGGTGGAGTACCTCGATGGGATTGAAACGACCGGCAGCGAAATCGTGAAGTTCGGGAAAGCGTATTTTTTCAGTGCGCAAACCTTTACCACGGTGGGGTACGGACACATCAGCCCGAATGGTTTCCTGACCAGCTCACTCGCGGCAGCCGAGGCTTTGGTCGGGTTGTTGAGTTTTGCCATTGCCACGGGACTTTTCTTTGGACGTTTCAGCAAGCCCGTAGCACACATCAAATTTTCCCACAACGCACTGATTGCGCCATATCGTGGCGGATCGGCATTGATGATGCGACTCACACCTTTTAAGAATACTGATTTTTCGGACGCGCTGGCAAAAATAACCCTTGGTATGAGCGTTGAGGAAGAGGGTAAGCTGACGAACAGGTTTTATTCGCTGCCGCTCGAACTGGACAGGATTAATGCGCTGACACTGAGCTGGACCCTGGTGCATCCGATCACCGAGGAGAGTCCGCTGTGGGGGTTCAGGGAGTCCGACTTTAAGTCGGTCGAAGGCGAGGTCCTGGTGTATCTGAAGACTTTTGACGACATGTTCAGTACGAATGTCGTGGCGAAAACGTCCTATACTTTTGAGGAAATCGTATACGGGGCGAAGTTTGACGTGATGTATACCGAAAACGAAGCGAATACGAAAACCATCCTCCACCTGGACAGGCTCAATAGTTTTACGAGAGTTACGTTGGATTAAATAAAAAAGCACCTCGATAGAAGTGCTTTCCGGATTGGTATTGTAAAACGGCTACTTGACCGTAAATTCGCATTTTACCGCCACTTTATTAGACACTTTACTTTTGACCACGGATGGTATTGCGATGCCATAATCGTCTGCGTTGACGTAAAAACTGGAGATGATTTCAATACCGCCATCGGTTTTGCGGATTTTGCCCGTCATGCTGATGTCCTTTGATTTTCCGTGCATTTCGAGTTTGCCTTTGATTGTGTAATCTTTGGGCGTTGCGGTCAGTGCCGATGCGTCAAAATTTTCTATTTTGCCTTTGAATGTGGATTTCGGGTATTTGTCGCTTTCGACATAATTTTCGTTGAAATGTTCCTCCATCAGCGCTACCTTAAAACGGAAACCTTTCATGAGGGCCAGGCTTGCAATTTCGCCGGTTTTAGGGTTGAGTACACAGGTAACAGCATCATTTTTCGCTTTCACCTCTTCAAATGCGGGGACCGAGGCTTCAAAAGTAATCTTACCGGTTTTGGTCATCATTTTGTCCTGTGCTACAGCCGTCACGGCAAGGAGCATCATTGCGATCAGTGTTATTTTTTTCATGTTTTTTCTGTTTTTATTGTTCGACAAGTCCGTCTTCAACCCACTGGTTTATGACGTCGATATTGTGTTGGGGCATCCTTGGTCCTCCGTTGGGCATTAACCCCTGCTCACCGTTCTGCCTCGAAATACGATTCAGGAGGCCCCGGTTTAAAACCGCATTCCTGACGTCTTCGTAAGTAGTCAATTGCATGGGGGCTCCATTGACAGGTGGTGACGTGTGGCACGAAAGGCAGTTGTTTGTAATGATGGGTTTTACGTTAGCGACGTAGGTCACCGTTTCGGTCCCCGGCTGCGCCTTGATGAGGTCATCAGGACTGTCGTTAGAGCAGGCGCTGATCAGGATTCCGGTGAACGTTATTTTTAAAAGTGTTTTGAGATGCATTTTCATAGGATTTTAATCAAAAATAAATAATTATGTTTGTAAGAAAACAAAATGATATGAAAAAAATTATACTTACCGTTTTTGTTGTCATTGCGATTGCAGCCGTCGGGCTGTATTTTTATATGTATAAGGGTCACCGGGACATTGCTACTGAAGAGGCGGCGTACAGCGTAAAGGTTGCGGAACTTCAAAAGCAATTTTCCGAAAACGACAGTCTTTCGAATAAAAAATACCTCGATAAGACTATTGAAGTATACGGTAAAATCACCAGTACAGATTTGGGGGCGCATTCTATTATGCTGGACGAAAAATTATCGGCCAGGCTCAAGGATTCCACCGCCACCGGATTTGAAGTAGGGAAATCCATCAGGATCAAAGGCCGGTTTGTCGGTTATGATGATCTTCTTGAGGAATTCCAACTGGACCAGGCTACTATTTCTGAATAAATTTTTACTTAATCATAACTATGAAAAAACTATTACTATCGTTACTGTTGTTGCCTGCGCTCTCGTTCGCACAGGAAGATTTGCTGGCCGGAGTGGATTCCGTCAGCACCCACGAAAAAGTTGAGTCGGCTTTTAAAGGGCTTAAAATCGTCAATATTGAATCCACCAAACTCGCTGCAAAAGGCGACCTGTACTTCATTGTGGCGCACCGATTCGGGTCGATTAAAGATGATTTCGAAGGATTCTACGGACTCGACAACGCCGTGACGCAATTGAAATTCCTTTATGGTTGGACTGAATGGCTCACCATCAGTGGGGCCCGAAGCGAAGTGGCGTACGATTTTTCGGTGAAATATACGCTACAAAACCAGATCAGGGACGGTTTTCCGTTCGCCATCGTGGGTTTCAGCAGCCTTGCGATCAACAATACGCTGAAGGAAAGCAATTATCCATTGATGAAATTTGATGACCGCCTGGTGTATGTCCAGCAACTGCTGGTGTCGAGGAAATTCAACGACAAGTTGTCTCTCGAACTGGCACCCACCGTATTCCACGAAAATTTTGTCGATAACGATGATCAGGACAATACGCAGTACGCCATCGGTATGGGTGGACGGTATAAAATAGGAAAGAGATGGTCGATCAACGTCGATTATGCAGCGCACCTGAACCGCGCGTCAAATTCCATTTACAAGAATCCGCTGTCCGTTGGCGTTGACCTCGAGACTGGAGGGCACGTATTCCAGATGCATTTCACGAGTTCGCAGCAGATCCACGAAGCCGGATTTTTAGGGCAGTCTACCGGTGACTGGGGTAAAGGCGATATCTTTTTCGGGTTTAACTTATCGAGGGTATTCTAACGGATCATAACTTTTTAAATTGAAAAAGCCGCACTGTACAATGCGGCTTTTTCTTTGGTTGTTTATTAATTAACTACGATTTTACAAATTTGTATGTGTAATGATTGCCGTTGATGTCAAGGATTTTCATGATGTAAGTTCCTGCAGAAAGCGTGTTGACAGGCACGGTGCTGTTGATGGACTCTTTTTTCATGACCTGTTTGCCACTGAGGTCGAAAATATCAACCTTGATGATGGCGGCATTAGAGGCCGAGCGGATATTGATTATGTCATTGGCGGGATTCGGGTAAATCACGAATGCCTCGTTTCCGGCTTCGGTAATGGCCAACGGGAATGCGCCTTCGTTTACGGTCACCAGACTGTCTGCCGATGGATTGTTGATGACATCGATCGTACCGCTGGGCCACCTGATGACCAGCTTGTCGATGGTCGTCGCGCTGCCGATGCCGAAATGCGCATTGAGCGAATTCATGTACCGGAAACCATCACCCGCCCGGATATCCCGAATTTGCTTGCCCCATGCGCCATAAATCTCGACCCTTGCGGCAATTCCGTTCGCGTTGCTTTGTACGCCATGCAAACCTACGGTCAGATAGTGGTTGCCGTTGGGCACCGCTAAACGGATCGTATTGCCGTTCTGAATGTCAAGGAAACCGTCATTATTGAGATCGCCGATAGCACCATGATCGAGATTGGTGTATACCGTAGGAAGGAAAGACATGTCATGCTGGTTGAACATGATTTTATTGCCTGCGCCTAAAATATCAAGCCATCCGTCATTGTCGAAATCATAGGCTACGTAATCCTGGTTGTAATCGTCATAGGTGTCCCATCCGGAGCCCGCGCTCACATTGGTGAAAGCCTCTTCAATATCGTTGGTAGTATCGAGTTCGTTACGGAACAGGCGTGCATTGACCGAACCATTTCTTCCTACGAGGATATCCATGTCGCCGTCATTGTCAAAATCGCCTACGGCTGACGACCAGCTCGTGACCGGCTGGTAGCTGATCCCTGCCTGTACAGATACATCGGTAAAGACACCATTGTCGTTCCTGTGCAGTTCGCATGGTGGTCCCGAACATTTCGATATGAATAAATCGACATCGCCGTCGTTGTCATAATCAGTCCAGATGGATGCATAATTGCCCCCGCTCATGACAATGCCCAGATTCAGTGCGTCCGGCGTGATGCCCGATTGGAAGTACGTCATATTCGCGTTCCCGTCATTGATGTAGTAGACATTTGGGTCGATGTCGTGGCAGGAAAACGCATCCAGATTGCCATCATTATCGATGTCTACAAAATTTGTCCTTTGGCAGAAAATATAGTCACCCGGTGTGTCGGCCGTGTAGCCTGTGCCATTGCCGTTTGATTTCCAGAAAGTCAGTCCATTGCTGCTTCCCAACAGCAGATCGTTGTAGCCATCCTTGTTCAGGTCGCCCGCAGCGAGGCTCCATCCGGGCATGTTGCTGTTTCCGGGAACGGCATAAGTGGCTGCAGTAAAAGTACCGTCAGGATTCTGGTAGTGGGTTTTCAACGAATTGGCCGAAACGCCTACGATGTCATCGAGAAAATCACCATTCATGTCTGCAACGCAAATGTTGTAACTGCTGTTAATGGTCGGTATCGACAGTGAAGTATAATTGACCGGAACGATGATTGGCGCTTCCGAAATTTCAAAGTCGAAACCATTGGCGCTCCATTTATTGTCCCAGGCGATGTAGTACGTCATACCGCCCACGACGTCGAAGGTTTTTTTCGCGAGATTGGACCATGTATTTCCGGAATTGCACGCGACGGTGCCTGAATTGTCATCGCTTGTGATACAGGTGAGCGTACCGGTGCACGAACCGGTGTACACGCTGAAATTGGTGTCTTTGCAAATGTTCTGTATTAAATCCGAAGAAATGGTCACGTGCAGATCCTGTGCCGGGACATAGGCGTACCATTTAGCCATTGAGGTAGTAGAGCAGGAGGTACTCATGTTGGTGCCGTTGACCGCATCTACGGTAATCAGGCCTGCTGTAACTGGAATGGCTGCTGTACACGGAGTAGGGGATTCGATGATTTTGAAATCAAAACCATCTGCACTCCATTTGTTGTCCCACGCAATATAATATGTGGTACCCGCGGTGACATTAAAAGATTTTACGGACAGGTTTGACAGCGTATTCCCCGAATTGCAGGCGAGGGTACCTGAGTTGTCATCGCTGGTGACACAGGCCAGTGTCCCCGAACATGAGCCTTTGTAAACGCTGAAATTCGTGTCTTTGCAGATGTTTTGCGGCAAGTCTGATGTGATGGTCACAAAGTAATCCTGCGAGGGTGTATAGGCATACCATTTGGCCACCGATGCCGTAGAACAGCTTGTGGTCATATTCGTGCCGTTAATGGCGTCTACGGTGATGGTTCCCGCCGTGGCAGGCAGTGCCGCGGAACAGGGCGTATCGGATTCAATGAGCTTGAAATCAAAGCCGTCGGCACCGCCGCGGTTGTCCCACGCGATATAGTAAACCGTCCCGGCCGTAACATTAAATGATTTTACCGATAGGTTAGACAAAGTGTTTCCTGAATTGCAAGCGATGTTTCCTGAGTTGTCGTCGCTGGTTACGCAGGTCAGCCCATTAAGACAGGAGCCCTTATACACTGCAAAAAAAGTATTCTTGCAAATGTTCTGCGGCAAATCCGACGTAATCGTTACGAAATAATCCTGAGTGGGGACGTACGTATACCATTTTGCCAACGTCGCCGAAGAGCAGGAGGTGGTTACATTAGTGCCGTCGATCGCATTGACGGTCACGGTTCCGGCCGTAATAGGCGTCGCCGCATAGCATGGGCTTGGTGTAAATGGCGCTTCAATGACCTGGAAGTCAAAACCGTTGGTATTCCATTTGTTATCCCACGCAATGTAATAAGTTACCCCGGCCAGGGCTTCGAAAGTCTTTTTTGATAAGTAAGTCTGGCCTGTGTTATTGCAGGCAACGGTTCCGCTGTCGTCGTCTTCAGTGTAGCAGCTCAGTCCGTTGCAGGTACCCGTATACACGCTGAAATTGGTATCGCCGCAAATGTTTTGAGGTAAGTCGGAAGTTACGGTCACGGTGTAGTTGGCTGTTGGGGTGTAGGCATACCATTCAGCCAACGAAGCATTTGAACAGGTGGTGGTCGTGATGTTTGTGCCATCGATACCCGTCACGGTATATGTGCCTGCGGTGATCGAAAGTGCCCCAGCACAGCTGTCCTGCGCATAGGAACCGTAGCAGCCGAGACAGGCTGCGAGGATCAGGATTTTGGAAGCAATCCCGAAGGCCGCCAGTTTCCTTTTAAAGTAATTTTTTGAATTCATTTGATTTTAATTTAGGTGTTGGTTTATTGTGGTGCCGGTTGGCAATTATCTGACGCGTCAGTATGTTAAAAAAAGGGTGGCTACGCTGACAGCAAACCGCCTTAATTCTTTACGATTTTACAAATTTTTGGGTATACTGCCGGCCATTGACGTCAAGGACTTTGATGATGTAAGTTCCTGACGAGAGCATATTGACAGGAATGACCTGATTTACGGAATCTTTCCTGAGCACCCGTTTTCCGGTAAGATCAAAAATTTCCGCTTTAATGATTGCCGTATTCGATTTTGACCTGATGTTGATCACGTCGTTTGCCGGGTTGGGATAAATCGCAAAAGCATCGGTTTGCGCTTCGGTTACTGATAGCGGGAAGGCGCCTTCATTGATCGTCACCATACTGTCAATCGACGGATTGTTGACAACATCGATTGTCCCGCTGGGCCAGATGATGACTAGTTTGTCGATGGCAGTCGCCGCGCCGATCCCGAAGTGGGCGTTGAGTGTGTTCATGAATTCAAATCCCTCACCGGACCTGATATCGCGGATCTGTTTGCCCCAGGCACCGTAAATTTCGACCCGTGCTGCAATGCCGTTGCTGTTGCTTTGCTGGCCTTTCAATCCTACTTTGATCCAATGGTTGCCATTTGGCACCGAAAACCGTATGGTACTGCCATTTTGGATGTCAAGGAAGCCATCGTTATTCAGATCGCCGATCGGCCCGGGGTTCAGCGCGTTGTAATATGTCGGAAGGAATGACATGTCGTGCTGGTTGAACATGATTTTTCCGCCTGTCCCGAAAATGTCCAGCCATCCGTCATTGTCAAAATCGTAAGTGACATAATCGGTATTGTTGGTACTGTCGGTATCCCATCCCGAACCCGCAGTGATGTTGGAAAATGGTTCTTCCACACTATTGGTTTTATCCAAATCGTTCCGGTAAAGCCTGGCCCCTACAGTACCATTTTTACCAATCAGGATGTCCATGTCGCCGTCATTGTCAAAATCGCCAATGGCCGATGACCAGCTTGTGACCGGCTGGTAACTGATCCCTGCCTGAACAGAGATGTCGGTAAAGACGCCATTACCGTCATTGCGGTGTAACTCACATGGTGGCCCGGAACATTTTGAGATGAAAAGATCGGTGTCGCCGTCGTTGTCATAATCCATCCACAGCGAAGCATAATTTCCGCCGGTTTGGGTGAGCCCCAGATTGTATGCTCCCGGAGTGGTTCCGGATTGGTAATACGTCATGTTCGCGCTGCCGTCATTGATATAATACACGTTACGGTTCACGTCGTGGCAGGAAAATGCGTCGAGATTTCCGTCATTATCGATGTCAATGAAATTTGTCCTTTGACAGAAAATGTACTGACCCGGTGTATCGCTGGTATATCCGGTGCCGGTAGCATTGGACTTCCAGAATGTCAGTCCGTTGATACCGCCCAGCAGCAAGTCATTAAAACCATCCTTGTTGAGGTCACCGGCAGCCATACTCCACGCGGGCTGGTTGCTGTTTCCCGGAACTGTGAAAGAGACAGGGGTGAAAGTGCCGTCCGCATTCTGGTAGTGGGTCTTGAGCAGGTTGGTGCTTACCCCAACGAGATCATCAAGCAGATCACCATTCATGTCTGCGATGCAGATATTATAGGTACTGTTGATCGTCGCAATGGTCTGAGACGTAAAGTTCACGGGTACGCTGATTTCCTCTTCTGTAATTTCAAAATCAAAACCGTCTGCACTCCATTTGTTATCCCAGGCGATGTAATAGGTTACGCCGCCCTCGGCGTCAAAAGATTTTCTTGATAAGTTTGAGAAGACGTTGCCGGAGTTGCAGGCGATGGTGCCTGAGTTGTCGTCACTGGTTACGCAGGTGAGCGTGTTCGAACAGCTCCCTTTATAGACACTGAAGTTGGTGTCTTTACAGATGTTCTGCGGTAAATCTGAGCTGATGGTGACATGGAAATCCTGGGACGGGACATATTTGTACCATTTGCCCATGGTAGCTGTCGAGCAGCTGGTGGTCATATTGGTGCTGTCAATTGCACCTACGGTATAGGTGCCTGCATTCACGGCAATCGCGCTTGAACACGGGGTAGGCGATTCAATCAGCTCAAAATCGAAACCTGCTGTGCTCCACTTGTTGTCCCAGGCGATATAATAGATTGTTCCGGCCGTAACGTTAAACGATTTTATGGAAAGGTTGGACTGCGTATTGCCCGAGTTGCAGGCAATGGCACCCGAATTGTCATCACTGATCACGCAGGTCAGTCCGCCTGAGCAGGAACCCTTGTAAACACTGAAATTGGTGTTCTTACAAATATTCTGCGGTAAATCCGATGTGACGGTAATGAAATAATCCTGCGTCGGCACATAAGCGTACCAGTTGGCCATAGTCGTTGTAGAGCAGGCTGTGTTTACATTAGAGCCGTTGATGGCGGTTACGGTAGTCAAACCCGCGGTAATGGGTGTCGCAGTGTAGCAGGGACTGGGTACAAATGGCGCTTCGGTAAGTTGGAAGTCAAAGCCGTTGGTGTTGTATTTGTTGTCCCAGGCAATGTAATAAGTGACGCCGGCCATCACGTCAAATGTTTTTTTGGAAAGGTACGATTGGTTGTCGTTTGGAGGCGTATTACACAAGATTACCCCGGAATCATCATCCTTTGTGTAACAGTTCAGGCTGCCGCAGTTTCCGGTATACACGCTGAAGTTTGTATCACCGCAAATGTTCTGGGCCAAATCAGAAGAGACCGTTACGCTGTAATTGGCCGTGGGTGTGTACGCAAACCATTCGGCCAAAGATGCATTAGAACAGGTCGTGCCGGTGATATTCAAGCCGTCAATCGCGTCTACAGTATATACGCCGGCTGTAATGGGGAGCGCATTGGCACAAGTATTCTGTGCGAAAGATTGCTGGATGGAGAGTATCGAAAACATGACCAGCATAATCGAAATGCTGGTGCGTGACCGTCTCCTTTTGGAGTATTCCTTTTTCATATGATTGTAGTTTTGGTGGTGTTACTGTATGCTTCGTCCACCTCATTTCCAATCATAAAGGCGGATCAAATCATCGTCCTGTCGGTTGATTTGCTGAAAAAGTTATCCGGCATAGATTTTTGAAAGCGGCCCATTTAGGGTCTGATCCCTCCGGGCCGCTCTATGGCTTTTATTATGATTTCACGAATTTGTGCGTGTATTGCTTTCCGCTGACATCCAATACTTTGATGATGTAAGTTCCCGAAGAAAGCGTGCTTACCGGAACAGTACTGTTTACGGACTCTTTCTTAAACAGCAGCTTTCCACTCAGATCGAAAATCTCCGCCTTGATGATTGCGGCATTTGATTTTGATTTGATGTTGATGACGTCACTCACCGGATTCGGATACATCACGAACTCGTCGCCCTGGGCGGCCGTCACTGCAAGCGGGAATGCACCTTCATTGATAGTGATCATGCTGTCAATCGCAGGATTTTCAACCACGTCGATCGTGCCATTTGGCCAGTTGATCACGAGTTTTTGGATATCTGTTGCGCTGCCTATCCCAAAATGGGTATTTAATGTGCTCATGAATTCAAACCCTTCTCCACTGCGCACATCCCTGATCTGTTTGCCCCAGGAACCGTAAATTTCTACCCTGGCTGCAATTCCGTTGGCGTTGCTTTGCACGCCGTTGAGTGCCACTTTAATCCAGTGGTTGCCGTTTGGCACGGCATATCGGATCATGTTTTCATTTAAGATGTCAAGAAAACCGTCGTTATTCAAATCTCCGACGGCGCCCATATTTAAAGCACTGTAATTGGAAGGCGCGAATGTCATGTTGCCCTGATTGAACATAATCCGGCCACCGGTGCTCATTACATCGATCCAGCCGTTGTTGTCAAAGTCGTACGCGATATAATCACGGTTGTTTGTGCTGTCGGTATCCCAGCCTGAACCGGCCGTAATGTTCGCAAAAGGTTCTTCCACATTGTTTGTCGTATCAAGGTCATTCCTGAAAAATTTGTGGCCCACACCGCCATTGGAACCGATCATGATGTCCATATCGCCGTCGTTATCAAAGTCAGCGATTGCTGAAGACCATGATTGGATCGGAGTGACATTGATGCCCGCCTGTGCGGACACATCAGTAAAGACGCCGTTTCCGTCATTTCGGTGCAACTCGCACGGAGGCCCTGAACATTTTGAGATGAACATGTCCACATCGCCGTCGTTGTCATAATCCGTCCAAAGCGAAGCATAGTTGCCGCCGGTAGTGGTAAGTCCGAGGTTGTAAGCACCTGGTGTCGTTCCAGATTGGTAGTAGGTCATGCCACCGTTCCCGTCGTTGATGTAGTAGACATTGCGTTGCACATCGTGGCAGGAGAATGCATCGAGGTTTCCGTCGTTATTGATGTCGACGAAGTTTGTCCTTTGGCAGAAAATGTACTGGCCCGGCGTGATATTTGTGTAAGCGCTACCGGTCTCGTTCGATTTCCAGAAGGTCAGTCCGTTTCCGCTACCCAATAATAGGTCGTTAAACCCGTCCCTGTTGTAATCGCCGGCTGCAATGCTCCAATCGGGCAGGTTGCCTGTTCCGGGGATGTTGAATGTAGTGTTTGAAAATGTATGGTCAGGGAGCTGGTAATGGATCTTCAGTGTATGGGAGCTCACATTCACCAGGTCGTCCAGGTGATCCCCGTTCATATCCACGACACAATTATTGTAAATGCTGTTTCCTGTCGGGATTGTCGGGATGTTTTGGGAGATATAAGAAACCGGCACGACAGCCTGCGGCGCCTCAGTAAGCTGGAAATCGAATCCGTTAGTATTCCAGCGGCTGTCCCATGCAATATAATAGGTCATGCCAGCCTGTACATCAAAAGTCTTTTTCGAGAGATAACTGTTGAACGGTGCGGTGTTGCAGGCTAAAGAGCCCGAATCATCGTCTTCCACATAACAGCTGAGGTTTGCGCAGTCGCCGGTATATACCACAAAATTAGTATCGCCGCATATATTCTGCTCAAAGTCGGAACTCACCGTTACCGTGTAGTTGGCTGAAGGGGTGTATGCATACCATTCTGCCGCGCCTGCATTTGAACAGACTGATGAGATGTTTGAGCCATCAATGGCCGGCACCGTGTACATGCCTACAGTTATTGGGGTCGCAGTCTGGCAACTGTTTTGAGCCAATGCCATTCCTGAACTTACCATGGCAACGAAGGCCAGGATTTTCGAAAGCGCCGAGCTTCTTTTATTGGGGTAATTTTTCAAATACATAAAAATTTAGTTTATGGTGGTTTGGTTTGTTTTAATCGCAGCGGTCCAATGAGTTGATCCAATCGCGCATCAGGGCAATGCCCTCATCATGAAGGACGGTGCGTCCGTGAAGCGGCATACGGTAGGTTTCATTGGTGGTGTTGATCCTGTAATACAGCATCGAATTCTCAGGCCGTCCTGCATTTACAATCTTGCTTAAAGAAGGTGGGAAGCTCTGCATGTCTTCGGTGTTCACGCACACGCCCATGTTGGCCAGGTTGTCCTTGGTTTCCGAAAAAGCAAAACGCATCGGGCGATAGTCGCAATGCCTGTCCACGCCGTGGCAGTGCGCGCAATTGATGTCAACATAGGATCTGGCGCGCAATTCAATTGGCTGCGAAGTGTCGTTGTAATCAATTGTCGTGTTTTCAGCTGTAGGGAAGGTGAAGTTGCTGTCCAGATAGCCTTTCTCAATCCATTTGGTCAGCTGGTTTTTCGTTTCCGTACCGTAGTTGTAATTGTTGTTGAGGTTCTGTGGCTTGATTCCGATAGGGATATAGGTCGTGACATCATTGATATCCCTCGACTTATGACAGATGACACACTGTGACTCGTTCGGGATTTTGTAGTTGACGGTCCTTGTCACATCATTGTCATCTTTAAAAACGACATCGGTAAAACTTCCCAGCAGATCGAATGTTGCCTCAGTCTGTTCCGCATTCCATTTGTAATCTGCAAAAATCCACCCTTCGCTTTTGCGGATCATCAGTCGGGTTTCAATGATGCGCCTTCCGCCGACATTGGCGATATTCTGCACATTGTCATAATAAAAGTTCTTGATCAGCACCGCGCCCACCGGAAGTTCGAGGATTGTCCCGTCGCTGTTGAAAGTGGCTTTCGTATTTTTCGGCATCCAGACGAAGCGCTTTTTGTGCGCATAATCGCTAAACAACGCGCTGGCTGGCGCATAAGGCAACACATCAAGCGATGGGGAAAGGTCTTTCATTGCGGCAATTATTTCACCTTCACCATCAAAAAAATGGTATTTTGAAAGCGAATCGTAAGGTACTTTGGTCAGGTCTACCGTAACCGGCGAGACCACTGGCTCCGGAATCGGTTCAATGTATTCATCTTCGTCTTTGGAGCAGCCGATAAAGGTTGCCGCGGCAAGTACTGCAGAAAAGAGAAATATCCGGGATAAAAGTTTGTAATTCTGTTTCATACGTTTTTTAAATGCTGACCAAAAATAATAAATTTATGTTAAGGTTATGCTAACAAAAATGGGTAAAATGCAAAACTGTTGAAAAATTATCGAAATAATTTAATTTTTCATATTCGCACACAATTAACCGTTTATATAACAATCAAGTCGGTTGAAACCCTACCTTAATATTGTATTTTTTTAAATTTTCCAAAGAAGCTGCCGATTTATAGTCAAATACCTCCTCGTGGCTTTGCCGTTCGCTGCGTTGTGCAATCTGCTTGAGGCAACGGTAAAAACGGCGCACCTCTTCAAAATCCCGGAGCAGTAAACCCGGAACGGCAGCATTTTTTCCGTTTTCATCTTTGGCCACCATCGTAAAATAAGAGGAATTGCAATGTTTGACAATGCCTGTCCGGATGTTCTCAGATTCCACGCGGATACCAATGATCATCGAGCTCTTCCCGGTATAGTTCACACTGGCTTTCATCGTGACAAGTTCCCCGATTTCTATCGGATTGAGGAAATCGACCGTATCTACTGAGGCCGTTACGCAGTAATAGCCCGAAAATTTCGACGCACAGGCAAATGCGATCTGGTCCAGTAGCGACAAAATATAGCCACCATGGATTTTTCCACTGAAATTCGAATGTGACGGCAGCATCAGTTCGGAAATCGTGACGTGCGAATCGGATACGGGCTTAAACAGGGGTTCGATCATAATCATTTTCGTCGTTTTCGGCACGTTTGAGGATGTTCTCGGGCAGCGATTTTTTGGCTTTGGCGCCCATCTTTTTAAGTTTTTCCACGCTGTTGATCAGGTTGCCTTTTCCATCGAGAAGCTTGTTCATCGCGCCCTGGTACTCCGTTTTTGCCTCGTCTATCTTTTTCCCGATTTTGACAAGATCGGCGACGAAACCTTCAAATTTATCGTATAAGGCGCCCGCCTGCCGTGCGATCTCAACTGCGTTTTCCTGCTGTTTCTGGTTGGTCCACATGCTGTCGATCGTGCGCAGCGTAGCCAGCAGCGTCGACGGGGTGACGATCACGATATTTTTCTCAAACGCGCGGTTGTACAGTGCGGTGTCCTCATTAAGGGCGAGGGCGAAAGCCGATTCGATCGGGACGAACAACAGTACGAAATCCGGGCTCTCCATCTGGTACAAATCGTGGTAGTTTTTATCTCCCAATTGCTCGACGTGGCGTTTGATGGCAAGCACATGTTCTTTCAGGTAGGCTGATTTGAGGGCCTCATCCTCCTCATTAATGAAACGTTCGTAGGCGGTCAGCGTGACTTTAGAATCGACGATCATTTTCTTGCCGTCGGGCAGGTTGATGACCACGTCGGGAAACACGCGGCTGCCTTCCTCATTGCTGTGGCTTTGCTGGACGAAATACTCGCGTCCTTTTTCCAGTCCTGATTTTTCCAGTACGCGTTCGAGGATCAGTTCGCCCCAGTTGCCCTGCATCTTGCTGTCGCCCTTGAGCGCCTTGGTCAGGTTCAGCGTTTCTTTGCTCATCTGTTCGTTCATCAACTTGAGGTTCCCGATGTGTTCGCGCAGTGCCGCATGGTAATCGATGCTTTCCTTATGGGTATCCTCAACTTTCTTTTCAAACAGGTGGATTTTTTCGTGTAACGGAGACAGGATATTTTTTAGGTTCTCTTTATTCTGCTCGGTGAATTTTACTGATTTTTCCTCGAGTATCCTGTTGGCCAGGTTTTCAAATTCCTTAGTGAATTTTTCCTGAAGCTTTTCGACTTCGGCTTTTTGTTCGGCATGGCGTTCGAGCAGGTTGTCAAAATCGGTTTCCTTTTTAGACAGCTGGATCGCGTACGCCTCTTTTTCTGTACGGATGGTTTCGCGTTCCTGTATGAGCAATTGCAATTGCCGGTCAGCGGCCGATTTTTCGTTTTTCAGCTGCGTTTCCATGTAAGCATACTGGGTGTTGAGCGCGATAATTTTTTCCTCAAGGCTGGTTTTATCCGATTGAAACCGCGCGGAAAAAATCAGTTTTCCGATGAAGGTTCCGATTGCCAGCGCGATGATAAAAACCATGATGGCGGTTGCGATTTCCATTTGTCAGGCGTTTTTTGTGGAAGGTAAAAGTAGCGAAACAAATCAAATGTCAGCAGGCACTTTCCTGAATTGTTGACAAAATCCGATTCGGGCGCCGCACGCCAGCCCCGATGGCAGCGGCATCCTTTTTCCGGCTTCTTTAGCCGGGAAAAGATACAGCGGACAGCGGGTTCATGCTCCTGAAAAAAAATAAAAAAAGTTCCGCAACCCAATCAGGATGCGGAACCTCAGTATAAAGAGAATAGATAGCCTAGTGGATGCTCAGCTGTTTGTCGAATTCCTTGTTGGGGATGCGTTTGCTCGAGTAACTATTGTAAATCAGCGTTTTTACTTTCCGGCGCTGGCGTAAAATCATCGGCAGGTTGATCATGACCCCTACGACGCAGATGAGCATCAGGATGACAAGCAGGCTCATATATATAAGGTAATTCAACTCAGTGGTTTCACGGAAATCCGTCACAAAAAAATAACCCGAGACAGCGAACACGACAACAGACATCATTAAGGATAAAGTTTTCATAACGTTTGGTTTTAACGGTTTTAAATCTTTTGACTAAATTACTAATAGGGCTAGTGTGCCGGCTTACAGTATTTTATGATAATCTTATAATTTAACAGGACATTAAGATTTCGCAGTCGCAGTGGCCCGTTATGTAAAGGAAACTCAGCTTTTGAAGATTTATTTTTTCCGACGTAAATTTTTTGAAAAACACGTATTTCTACGCTAAAATATGTCATGCGGCAACATTATTTTTGGCTCGTAATCAATACAGGTCATACGATGCACAACGACGAAATACCAACAATGGGAGACAATAAGGACAAAATGGGCTATGTCAGGAAAATAGGTTTTTATGCACTGATCGCGACGTTGATCGTCTATTATGTGTTGGCCCTCGAGGTTATTTTTATGTAATGGACAGTCAGTAAGATTTTACATAGTTGTTAATTAGAATTCCCCCGGACCTCCTTGCTACAAGGGGGTTTTTTGTGCCTTTACAGTTCCCCCGTATTTTTACGTGATTTTTAAAATGGGTGTAATTGCGCTGAACATGGCCTGATGCGAATGCTACATTTGGACTATTATTAACCAATTTAATATAGACTTATGGATTACTTGATCGGCTCAATTATGCTATGGGGCGGCAATTTTGCCCCGCGTGGCTGGCTGGCATGCGAAGGGCAACTGCTTTCGATTGCTTCAAACACAACCCTCTACACCATTTTAGGGACCACTTACGGTGGCGACGGTGTAACGACGTTCGCTCTTCCGGACCTTCGTGGCCGGGTGGCTACCAGCGCCGGGCAGGGCCCCGGACTTTCGTACTACACGCTCGGTGAGCAGGTCGGTACCGAGAGCAACACACTGACTACCGCCCAAATGGCAATGCACACGCACGGTGCTACGGGTGCGGTGAAGGTGGGTGCAAATTCAGGAGACGAACAGGATTCGAATTCTCCGGTGGATTCTTACCCACGGGCTACTCCGGGCGTAAACACCTATGCGGCGAGTGCCAACGCGCTTATGGGGGCTTCGCAGTTTAACGTGACCATGGGCCCTGCCGGTGGCAACCAGCCGGTACCTAACATGATGCCTACGCTGTCGATGTACTTCTGCATCTGCGTTGAGGGGATCTATCCGTCCCACAACTAACCTCAGGGACAAACAATTCAATTCAAATAATTAAAAAAACTACACGATATTATGGAACCAACGATAGGAGAAATAATTATTTTCGCCGGGAATTTTGCGCCGAAAGGCTGGGCGTTATGCAATGGTCAGCTCATGTCGATTGCACAAAATACAGCACTCTTTTCATTATTAGGGACGACATACGGCGGTGATGGCAAGGTTACATTCGGTTTGCCGGATCTCCGTGGCACGATTCCAAGCCATGCCGGAAATGGCCCTGGCCTGAGTCCGACCAACCTGGGAGAATTCCAGGGCACGCAAACCCAGATGTTAAACGTGACCCAGCTTCCCATGCACGCGCACTCTGCGCTGGGCTCTGTAGCCGTACTCTGCAATAATTCAGATGAGGCGGATTCAAGCGATCCTACCGGTGCATTTTTCAGGCAGACGCCGGGTGTGAATACCTATGCAGGTTCGTCAAACGCTTCGATGGGTGCTTCCACCGCTACCGTTACCATTATGGCCAATGGCGGAAACCAGCCAATGAACAATCAGCAGCCTTATCTGGGCATCAACTACGTCATCGCGCTTCAGGGAATCTATCCCTCCAGGCCGTAAATCATTTTACAAACTATTAAAAAGACACATATGGAACTAGAACCATTTTTAGGACAAATCGGAATTTTTGCAGGAAATTTTGCACCGCGTAACTGGGCGCTCTGCAACGGACAGTTGATGTCGATATCGGCAAACCAAGCGCTTTTTACAATCCTTGGCACCACGTACGGAGGCAATGGCGTCACCACGTTCGCACTGCCTGACCTTCGCGGACGGGTAGCGGTTAGTGCCGGGCAACGGCCAGGCTTGAGCGAAATTACTTTGGGCGAGGTATACGGTACTGAGACCAATACCATGACCAGTGCGCAGATGCCTGCACATACCCATACGGCCATAACGACGCCGCCAAACGTCAGGATTGCTGTGAATTCAGGGGACGAACAGGATTCTGACTCGCCTGAAGGCTGCTTCTTACGCCAGACACCGGGTGTGGACAGCTATGCAGGGACTGCGAATTCGGCAATGGGGTCGTCCAATGCGACGCTTAACGTTACCGCTGCGGGCGGTAGCCAGCCCATCAACAATATTCAGCCTACGCTGGCACTGAATTACTGCATCGCGCTTAACGGAATTTACCCTACACGCGGTTAATCAGTACAACCCATCGATACAAAATCCCTGGATCTTTTCGGGGATTTTTTATATCAACTATAATACCTCAGAAAGCATGAAAAAAATTTTACTTCTTGCAGCCTTGTTCTTCATTCCGGGCGCCGTCGTGGCGCAAACCCTGAATCCCGGTGATATTGTCGTGATCGGGTATGCTGCCGACACCGGCACGGCCACCGTGGCCTATAACGAATTCAGCTGGGTGCCGCTGGTGAACCTGCCGGCCGGCACAAAAATTTATTTTACTGATGCCGGGTACAATACTGTAGATTCAGATTTCATGGGGTCCGGCCTTAGCGATGAAATCCTGCTGCGATACATCGTACCTGCCGGAGGCATCAGCGCGGGGACCGTAATGACCGTTACCGAGGAAATGCTGCCTTCAGGTTACACAGCCATCAGTAGTTCGAAATTCGGCAATGATTTTAACGGAATGATCACGCTGCCGAACGCGGGAGACCAGATTACCGTTTTTCAGTCGACCGACGATGAGACTACGCCTGCGACTTTTGGTAATACTGATTTTTCTGCGATTTTTATGCTTACGGGAAGCTCGCTGTCGTTCACCGCACTCGCAGTAGGCAAGTCGGGTATTTCGCCCGTGTCGAATGTGGACAACCTTACCAATCTGGCACCCGGACTTGAAAATGGCGTCAATGCGGTGGCCGTTGGTTCCGGACCGCTTGAGGCGGACGAATCAGACAATGCGCGTTACCAGGGCATCGCCAGCGGTACGCGTGAAGAAATCCTTGCTTCGGTGTGCAACCTCGCTAACTGGGGCAGATACGACAGCGCATTTGGGAACGATCTCGCATTCGGAACCACGCCAAACGGATGGACTTCCAATGGCGTCGTGGCCTTTGACGTGCAGTCTTTGGGGCGTTACGAAGCTGATCAGCAGTCATTCGCCCTGTATCCGAATCCGGTAACGAATGATTTTCGGATCAGGACCGGCAGCAATGCCCATGTTGATGGTGTTTTTATTTATGACGTTAAAGGCCTGCAGGTGGCTGAGTTTAAAAACCCCGAAGACATCATTGATGTTTCGGGATTGCCACCGGGCACCTATTTTGTAAAGTTGACGTCAGGGACAGATACGATTACAAGAAAAATCCTCAAAGAATAGCTAATCAAAGTTTTTCAAAGTTACGATCCGGTTTTGTATCGCATAGACTACCAGTCCGGCAATGTTGCGGGACTCCGTCTTGATCAGCAGATTATTTCGGTGTCCCTCGACCGTTCGGGGACTGATGAATAATGTCTCGCCAATCTCGACGGTGTTTTTCTGCTCACAAATCAGCTCAAGGATTTTGATCTCGCGTGCCGTCAGGTAATCGGTGTCGAGGTTGCTTCTCGTAGTCTTCTTGGTCAGCATGTCATCATGGATGATCTTCATGACATCCGGGCTGTAATAAAAGCCCTTCTGGGCCACTTCATTGATCGTATGGATTACTTCCTGTGGTGTGGCATTTTTCACGATGAACGACACTGCACCCACCTGGATCATGTTTGCGATGAAAGGCTTGGTGTTGTAGCTGGTCAGTGCAATGATCCGGATTCCGGGAAACATCTTGTGGATGACTTTAGTCGCCTCAACGCCGTTAAGTAGCGGCATTTTGAGGTCCATCAGGATGATGTCAGGCTGTTCGGGTAATGATTTCAGATGGTCGATCAGTTCTGATCCATTGGACGCCTCGAAAATAATTTCGAGATTTTTTTCGCGTTGCAGCAAAAATGAAATGCCTTTCCTGAACAGCAGTTCGTCATCGGCAAGGGCTATTTTTATTTTAGTTGGGGCCATAATAAAAATGTTTTTAGAATGTGAATGTAACCTGCACGCCACGATTGACGGCACTGTCAAAGGTAAGATTACCGTTAAGAATCGCAATACGGCTTTCGATATTTTTCATGCCGAGTCCTTTCTTGTTCTTCATTTCCGACGGGTCGAAGCCTTTACCATTATCGGTGTAAGCACACAGGCGCTTTCCGTCCACCTCATCCAATACGATGTGGATTGTCGTCGCCTTGCCATGGCGGAAAGAATTGTTAAGCAATTCCTGTAGGATCCGGAAAACCTGCAGGTGCGTTTCTTCCTCAGCCATATTGAAAGGTGGCAGTTTGTTCATAAAATGGATCTCAGCCTGCCTGGCGCTCTTGAACTCGTGACACAATTCCTCGATGGCCGCATGAAGCCCGAATTTCTCCAATACCGGAGGCAGGAGATCGTGGGCAATCCGCCGGGAATTTTCAAGCGCCTTGCCTGTCAGTTCGATAATGTGACCCGTAATCTCGGCAAGTTCATTTTCAGAAAGTCCCGAAGCGGTGAGCAGGTGTGTATTGAGCGACACGATATTGAGCTTTGAGCTGATGTCGTCATGCAGGTCCTGGGCAATCCGCTTGCGTTCTTCTTCCTGGGTGATGATCGTGGCTTTGAGCAGATCCTTCTGGTGGCTGATCTGCAAATCGCGTTTTTCCAATTCGTGCTGCACGATCTTTTTTCTTGAAAAGTGGTAAAACAGGACGAGCACTGTCGCCATCAGCAGGAACGCGGCACAGGTGTAGATGATTACGACGAGTAGGTCATTTTCCTGTATCGTATTGGTATTCATGAAATGTCCTTGGTATTGGGGCCGCCTGAAAAGCTCTTTTTCCATTCTACGAAAATGAACGCCTGGTACACGATGTACAGGAAGGCGTTGAGCGTCCAGGTGATGGTGTTCATTTTTGAAGTCAGGTTTGATACCAGGTTGCCCGCGAGGAACAATACGGTGCTGCCGAAGAGGTAGACCAGTATCCCCGAATTGAGATAATAGAACGCCTTGGCCTTGTTCAGTAAATTATAGAAATGAAAAGTAGAATAGATGATGAGCAGGAATGAGGTAATAAAGATTTCAAACAGGTTGAACCTGAAAAAAAGTCCCGGATTCATCGCGTATTGTATGGTTAAAGCCGTTAAACCTGTTACCAATCCCATTTTTACTATTTTTTTCTGCAACGGCTCCTTAAGCAGGATGTTGTAGAAAATGCTCAGCGCGATGAATTGCGCGATAAAATAAAAATGGGACAGGTAGAGGTTATGAATTTTTAGGAAACTGAGAATGTATGATGAAATCTGGATCAGGAATATTACAGCCAGATACAAGGTGAAAATTCTGTAAGCTGGATTTTTGAATTGCGGAACTTTATATGCAAATAAGGCCAAATTTATCAGCAATACCACATAACCCATCAATGCCAGAATTTCACCCATAATTTATCTTTCAAAATACAAAGGACTGGCTACATCGCAGGTATTAGGACAAGGCATCGTAAAATCATAAACGTACAATCCTTTACTGTAATCGATCAGGTCTTTGCCATTCTTGTCTACTCCGACGAGCATCATTTTTGATACGCCATTGGCGTCAATGCCCATGTAGGCGCGTACATCCTGTACGTCAGCTTCTTCCATCAATTGTGTAATGTCGGCCTCAGGTATCAGGTAAGCCTTTACAGGGCTGATGCCGCTGGTTACCCATGCATGTGCCCATTCCTGGGCAGTTTCTAGAGGAATTACGTTTTCGCTTGTCATAAATAAGGTTTTTAGGGATTAGAAATTAATAACTGGGCTAAAGCTAATGATTAATATCGAAAATCATCAGCCGGAGGTCAAAAACAGGTATTTCTACGTGGTTTTCAATCAGGTGTTTTTACGCAATATATAATGGAGTGGCTTGGTTACATTTGCGTATCTGCGAATATTGGCACGACTGATGATGTTTGAAGCTTCTATTTTCCGATAAAGTTCGCGATAGGATAAACCAACTGCTTAAATTATGAGAAAAATTTTACAATTATTATTTGGATTGGCGCTGATGGGGATCAGCATCGACGCCATGGGACAGACGCTTCAGCCGGGAGACATCGTAGTTATCGGTATCGGGGCAGATACGGGTAATCCTGCGCCGAATACCAAGACCGAATTCAGCTGGGTGCCATTGGTAAACCTCAACGCCGGTACACAGTTTTACTTTACAGATGCCGGCTGGAATACCCTTTCCAACGAATTTATGGCCACAGGCCTTACCGACGAGATCCTGCTGCGCTACACCGTGCCATCTGGAGGTATTCTTGCGGGGACGGTGCAGACCGTGTCCGAAGCCGGTACCAGTGCCGATTATACCGTTCTTTCCGGTACAAAATGCGGTAGCGATACCGATGGAAAGCTCTCCCTGCCGAATGCCGGTGACGAAATCATCGTGTTCCGATCGACAGCAACCGTAGATGCAAACTTTCCCGGTACGAACTTTACGGCAATTTTCGCCTGCACCTCTTCCACAACGGATTGGAACTCGCTGAATACTAATACCGCAAGTACCGCTGCGGCTTTCAAAGACAATTATTCTAACCTGCCTCCGGGATTGACCAACGGTACCAATGCGGTGGCCGTGGGGATTGGCCCCGGCGTAAGTGATGAAGCCGATAATGCGCGTTATGAAGGCAACACCTCAGGCTCGCGGGCAGTATTGCTCAGCAGGGTCTGTACCCTTTCCAATTGGAAGCGATATGATGTAGGTGGTGACCTGCCGGATTTTAGCGGAACCACACCTGTGTTGGGATGGACTGCCAATGGTGTGAGCAACTTCTCGGTTTCCGGTGCCGACATCACACCACCGGTCGTGCAGTCAATCGCGCTGACCGCTGCAGGCGCAAATTCAGCGTCGGTGACCTATACCATCACTTTTAATGAAACCGCAAACAACGTGTCAGCCGATGACTTCCAGCTAACCGTCACGGGAACAGGGGTCACCGGCGTAATCGGCACGCCATCCTCTTCTTCAGGCACTTCAATGACGATTGCCGTCAGTAATATTACGGGCACCGGAACATTGAGGCTCGACCTCAAATCCAATACCAATATCACTGACGCCACAGGCAATGGGTTTAATACCAATGGCTATGTGGCTGCCTTTACCTCAGGAGGGGTACAGACGGTAGACCGCGATGCGCCGTCGCTTTCGATTACTTCGAGCGCCGCAGCGTCAACGAACCTGAATCCCATCCCGATTACGTTTACGTTCAGCGAAAGTGTTACGGGTTTTGATGCTTCAGATGTGGTCGTAACCGGTGGAAGCATTGGAAGTGTTTCAGGAAGCGGTAACTTGTATACCGCCAATCTGACGCCATCAGCTGACGGCACAGTGACTGTAAATGTCGCCGCCGCAAAAGCCACTGACGGCGCAGGAAACGGGAACACCGCAGCAGCACAGCTTTCCCGCGTTTCTGACAGGACGGCACCGACCATAACGTCAATGAACTATTCAGTGGGCAGCCCGACAAACAGCAGCTCATTCACCCTTACAATTAATTTCAGCGAATCGGTGACGGGCTTCGCAACAACCGATATTTCAATGACCAATGCGTCCCTTTCGAACCTGGCAGGCAGCGGTTCCTCTTACACCGTAACGGTAACGCCCACGGCTGATGGCACCATAACCGCAAACATTCCTGCCAACGGGGTTTTTGATGCGGCACTGAATGGCAATACAGCCGCTTCACCGGCGAGCGTGACGGTCGACAGGGCCCAGCCTACGGTATCGATCTCTTCACCCCAGGGCAATCCGACAAACGCCAGCCCGATTACAGTTTCATTTACTTTTAATGAGAGCGTTTCGAATTTCGTAAATGGCGACATTTCGGTCACCAATGGATCACTGTCTGGATTTACGGGCAGCGGGACGAGCTACTCCGTATTCGTTTCGCCAACCGCTGACGGACCCGTTACGGTGAGCCTTTCATCGGGAGTAGCCAATGATTCCGCCGGTAACGGAAACGTCGCGTCGTCGGTTTTCAGCATCACTTCTGACAGGACCGGCCCGACGGTAAGCATTTCTTCGGGTACTGCCAGTATCACCAACGCGTCAAGTATCCCTGTCACTGTAACCTTCAATGAAAGTGTTACCGGATTCGTGCAGACAGACCTGTCCCTCGGCAATGGCTCGGTAAACAGCTTCAGCGGAAGTGGAACGACATACACTTTTAACGTGGTGCCCACTTCAAATGGTACTGTCACCATAAACATTGCGGCAGGTGTTGCCACGGACGCGGCCGGCAACGGCAATTCGGTTGCGTCGCAATTCAGCAGGACTTACGATAATGTCCCTCCGGCGTTCCAGACTCCGGGCCCACCTCCGGGAATTACCAATACGAGTCCATATGTCGAGAATATTACACTTACGGAATCAGTGGCTGATTTTACCAGCGCAGACATACAGGTGACAAATGGTACCGTTACCAATTTTTCAGGAAGCGGCACCTCTTACGCAGTGACAATTGCTCCGACGTCAAACGGAACGGTGGTCGTAAGCGTGCCGGCAGGAGCCTTTCATGATGCTGCAGGCAATGCCAATACCGCTACGCTGAGCCGCAATACCTTATATGACAACGTACAGCCTACAGTGTCCATTACTTCGGGCGCATCAAACCCGACCAATGCTAACATTCCGGTTACAGTAACATTCAGTGAATCGGTTAGTAACTTCGTACAGGGCGATGTCACCGTCGGAAATGGCTCAGTCACTTCCTTCAGCGGAAGCGGCACTACCTATACTTTTACGGTTGTGCCCTCGTCAAATGGCACGGTAACCGTTGACGTGGCTGCCGGTGTAGCAACCGACCAGGCTTCGAACCTCAATACGGCGGCAGCACAATTGAGCCGTGTTTTCGACAACGTGCAGCCTTCCGTCAACCTCAGCTCTTCAACACCTAGCCCCACCAATTCCAACAATATCAGTGTCACAGTCACTTTCAGTGAATCGGTTTCCAACTTCATAGCGGCAGATGTCGCCATCAGTAATGGGTCGGTGAACTCCTTTAGCGGAAGCGGCACCACTTATACTTTTAATATCGTGCCTGCATCGAACGGAACGGTAACTGCAGGCATCTCTTCAGGGGTAGCGAACGACGCGGCAGGAAATACCAATACGGCAGCGACACCGTTGACCTGGATTTATGACAATGTGCAGCCAACTGTCGCAATCACCGCGCCTGGAACCCCAAATCCAACCAGTGCCAATAACTTCCAGATTACTGTTACGTTCAGTGAAAGCGTTGCTGGTTTTACCTCTGGGGAAATAGTGGTCGGAAATGGTGTATTGTCAAATTTCTCAGGAAGCGGAACCACGTATACGGCAACTGTTACGCCCACAGCCGATGGTACCGTTACAGTGAATGTAAGCGGGGGGGTTGCGAATGATACAGCAGGAAATACGAACACCGCGGCAGGACAATACAGTGTGGTTTCCGACAGGAATGGCCCGGGCATCACCATCAGCTCGTCGGCAACGAATCCTTCTAACCTGGCTACAATTCCTTTAACTTTTACGTTTACCGAACCGGTGACAGGTTTCACCTTTTCGGATATCTTCACTTCGGGAGGTACGCTTTCCGCTTTTTCAGGAAGCGGAACAACATATACTGCTAATTTGTCGCCTGCAGTCGACGGTACGATTAACGTATTTGTTTTTGCCGGTGTGGCAAACGACAGTGCCGGGAATGGCAATTCCGTCGGGACATTCGCAATAACGTCTGACAGGACAAGGCCAACGGTATCGATTACATCGGCTCAATCAACGCCAACGAGCGCCAATCCGATAGTAATCAACATCAACTTCAGTGAATCGGTCGTGAATTTTGTACAGTCCGACATCACCGCAACGGGTGGTACGCTGTCCAATTTTTCGGGAAGTGGATCGTCTTACAGCGTCAACCTCACTCCTTCAGGCAATGGAAATAAAACCGTCAACGTGGCCGCGAATGTCGCCACTGACGCCGCCGGAAACAATAATTTTGCTGCATCCCAGTTCTCCATTTTCTACGTCACGGCCTGTTCGCAGCCTACAGTCTGGAACGGTCTGTTCTGGAGTAACGGCAATCCGGTTCCCACACAACCTGCGGTAATCAATGGAGATTATGTGTCGGCCGATGTCAATCCGGGCGGTTTTTCCGCCTGCAGCCTGATTGTCGGGACGGGATTCAATGCAGTCATCAGCCCTGGTGACAACCTGACGATTACCGGCAATGTTACGGTACAGGCAGGCGCCACCCTCACTTTCGAAAACAATGCGAACCTGATCCAAAGCGGCTCAGTAACTACAGGGAACTCAGGAAACATTACGATTAAAAGGAATGCCACTATGGTCCGCCAGGATTATGTATATTGGTCATCGCCCGTTACAGGACAAAATCTGCTGGCTTTTTCACCGGCAACTCTGCCGACCCGTTTTTATGAAATCAGCGAAACGACCAACGCGTTCGTCTATGTTAACCCGGCGACCAATACCTTCCAGGCAGCAAAAGGTTATGCCATCCGTGCTCCTGATAACTATACCCCGAATGTACCGACTGCATTTCAAGGGGTGTTTACCGGCGTGCCGCGCAAAGGCGATATCTCTATTCCCGTGACGCACAACAACCAGGGATACAACCTGATAGGCAATCCATACCCTTCGCCAATCAATGCAGATGCATTCCTCGCAGCAAATCCTAATATAGGTACGATTTATTTTTGGGCGCATTTGCAGCAAAGCGCACCGAGTGGTGCCAACTACGCTTCTTACAACGCCACGGGCGCTGCCGCCGCTTCCAACACAGTGCCCGTGAGCCCATTGCCAAATGGCACGATACAGACAGGACAAGGGTTTATGGCCCTGGCGGACGCTCCGGGAACTGCCGTCTTTACCAACAGCATGCGCGTCAACAACACTGACGACCAATTTTATCGCACTGCAGCTGACGGGCAGAGAAGCCGTATCTGGCTCAACCTTTCCTCGTCGCTGGGTTCCGTCAACCAAATGCTCGTGGGTTATGTTCCTGAAGCTACCGATAATTTTGACCTGCGTTTTGACGGAAAGCTCGCTGAATTACAGGGCACGAAACTGTATAGCCTGATTAACGGAAGCGAATATGTGATTCAGGGAAGAGCCCTGCCTTTTGCCGACACCGACGTGGTGCCATTAGGATTCAAGACAGACGCTGACGGAACCTACAAAATTTCACTAGACCACACAGACGGTTTATTTGATGATTCGCAGGATGTTTTCCTTAAAGACAATCTTACGGGGACTGTCCACAACATCAAATTGGCCGACTACGCCTTCGCGGCAACCGCCGGAACGTACCACAACCGTTTTGAGATCGTGTACCAAAACAGTCCGCTCAGTTCCGACGCCCCTTTGTTGGAGACTGATCGCGTGGTCCTGTTCAGGGAGCAGGGCGTCCTGAACATCGATGCCGGAAACGTACTCATTGATCACGTGAAGGTGTTTGATACCCGAGGCAGGATGATTTACGAAAAGCACCAGGTCAACGCTGACGCCGTGGCCCTTACCGACCTCAATGCCGCGCAGGAAGTCTTGTTGGTGCAGATTACAGCTGCTGACGGCAGGACAATAACCAAAAAGGCAATTAATTAATTTCAAAACCAAATAGACCAGCAACCACGAAGAAGACTCCCGCACTTGCGGGAGTTTTTGTTACAAGCAGATTGCCACCAGATCAAATTTCACGTAAAAATACGCGGTTCAGGAAAATCGAAAATACCTACATTTGGAAAAATGCTGATTGTGAAACGGTTACAGTTGCATTAACCCTAAACCCACCCCACGCAATAGATGGATGCTAAAGACTTGTACCAGTCACTGAGCGCTGACAATAAAAGACAGCTGCAACAGCTTGCCGCGGAAATCTGCGAAAAATACGACCGTGGTGACAAAGCGGGACAATACAAGGGAAGGGTGGTGCTTTTCCTGGGTGCGGCGGTGAATTACCATTTGTCCCGTCCCGGTTTCGAAGGTATTTACGGCAAGGATGACCGGCCGCCGTTGGGCAACGAGTTGAACAATTATTTTATCGATGCCCTTTTCGCAGCCGACACCACAACGGAACGCAGCGATTACATGAAACAGGAGCGGCTCCCGCTGAGTTGGGTCAGCCAGTACTACCAGGAGACTTTCAGTCGGGAAGCCATGGTCGACAAGCTCGCGCACGCCATCGACAATAAACGAACGTCGCCAATCCTCAATGCGTTGGCTGAAATGCCTTTTAAATATATCGTTTCCACGAATTATGACCACCTTTTCGAGACGGCATTGGACCGCGCCATAGCCAACGGTTACAAGAAAGGTTATAAAAAGGGTGTTTACAAGCCGAACCGCGGAGATGCATCAGAATATACCGAGGATTTCGGGCCGGATATTTCGGCAGAGATGCCTTTCCTTTACAAATTGCATGGTGACATCCGCGATCCGTTCAATGAAGACGGCGATTACCTGCCGGAAAAAGATGCGATAGTCCTGACCGATGAGGATTATCTGCATTTTATCCTGAGGATGAGCCAGGTGAGCAGCAATATGGAACGCGGCCTGACTGACCAGCGGCTCGATTTATACCCGATACCGCAATCGATCAACAATGCGTTCAGCGGGCTAAACCGCAACACGTTCCTGTTTGTCGGTTATAGCCTCAGGGATTACAACCTGCGGCTGATATTCAAGACGGCCCTTTGGAAGAAAAATGTAGACATCTTCCGCGCGCTGCAGAAATGGTCCATTGATATGAAACCGGACGAAGTGATCAAGAACATTTACATCCGTGATTATAAATTCAGTTTCATTGAAGACGATATCTGGTCAACCGTCCCATACCTCTACAAGGAAATGTTCGGAAAAGAAATGCCGCTTTGATATGGATATAACGAAAGCTCATACTGACAGCGAAGCACCGCAACCTTTCCGCGGCATCAAGCCGTTCCGGTATTCGGACCGCGATATTTTTGCCGGACGCAATTGGGAAAAGGAACAATTGCTCAACTTAGTGTCACTGTATCGCGGCATATTGCTCTTCGGCCAAAGTGGTTTCGGAAAGTCATCGCTGATCAATGCGGCACTCGCCCCCAAGTTGCTTGAATATGATTATTCACCCGAAGTCATGCGCGTCTCGCCATCATACAACGGCACCTTTATCATTTACAGGATTAAAGAGCAGGAAGATCAGCAGGTGTACCTTCCCTCCATTTTTGACGATCTGAATTCCGACAATAAACCGCAGATCAGCGTGTCGTTTGCGGCATTCCGCGAACGCGTTCTGAGCCTTCGGCCCAAAGGTGCTGCCGATGAGACCGACACTGCGACCAAACCACCCTTGCGGCTGACCCTCGTAGACGAGATCCATTACAGCGAAGCATTGGCTGACGATGCCTCGCCGATCCCGGTTTTTATTTTTGATCAGTTTGAGGAACTCATCACGCTGTTTGAGGAAATGGGTGGCACCACGACTGACGGCGAACTCACACCGGCCGATCGCAGGAAATTCCAGAAGGACATCATCGAGCTTTTTCGGGAAGTTTACTACAACCGTTCCCTGCGTATGAAGTTTATCTTTGTGTTCCGCGAAGATTACCTGGCTAAATTCTCCCGGCTGTTCATGGCCATCCCCGATCTTAAGGACCATACCCTGCGCATCAAATCGATTCCCTGCCAGGACATTCATCAGATTGTGGCCTGCCCGTTTACGGGTGAAAACCTGGGCAGGTTCCCGAATCCTTTTACGGAGTCTTTTATGGTCGCGCTGGAAGCCAAACTGAATGCCCATTTTGATGACGACTATGCCGTACTGACCGATGTGCAGATTGTCTGCGAATTCCTCTACGACCTTCCCCCGCAGGAGCGTATGGCTTTCCTGGAACACACTTCCATAAAGGATATCATCAGACAGTCTTACGAGAATGCACTGTCCCGTCTGCCCGCTGCTGACCGGACCGTGGCTACCGAAATATTGCAAATCCTCGTGCTCAACGAAAATACACGGAATATCTTCCACAAACATGCCATCAGCGAAGCACTGATAGAGCAGGGGCTTTCCGTGAACAATCTCAACCTCATCCTGGACAGGCTCGAACACGAAACCCGATTGGTGCGCAGTGAGCGGCGGTCGGGCGGCGTGTACTATGAGATCAACAGCGAATCAATCATCCCGACGCTCAATAAAATGAAGGTCGTCCGCGAACAGTCGCTGCTTGCCGAAGGCCTTCGCACGAAAAATAAAAAGCGTACGGTCGTATTGGTCATGCTATTGGTACTGGCTTTTACGTCTTTTGGTTTTTGGTACCAGCACCGTCAATCCCAGGACAACAGGGCGCAACTGTATATGATTGCGGCCAAAAATGCGGCCAACCCGACGCTGGCTTACCTGATTGCCAAGGACGCGTTTGCGCATCCGCCCGACATCCTGCGCAATTACTTAAACGGGTTCGAGAACAGGCCGCCTGATTTTTACCTGACCGGCATGTTTGCAGACGGCTATGGCAAAGTGGGTTACGACAACAAAGGCCGGATTAATGTCGTGCAAAGGGATGCCGTGCTGTATTATGGTCCGAAAGGGATTATTTTCGAAAAGCAGCGTTTTAAGGATATTGACTATGTGTATTTTGCTTTTCCGGAGAGTGGCTTGCTCGTAGGCAGGCCGGTGGATGGCGGCGGAATTTGTCTGGTCGACATGGAAACCGGGCGGGCCACGCGATATGCCGCTGCTCCGGGCCACGGCCCATCAAACAGCATGGCGCCGGACCGGAACTCGTTCATTCTGGCCGGTAACCTGTATCATGTTGGCACCGCACAGCCTGTCGACTCTTTGACCGCCTTCGGGCAAAAGTTGCACAAGGCCGTTTTTTCCCGTGACGGTAAATCCATCATCGGGCAGACGCAATACGGTGACTTTTACCGGTTCAGCAGTAACGGTAAGATGGAAGGTTTTATTGGCAACACCGGAAATGGTTTTACCGATTTTTGCATCGCCCCTGACGGCCACAGCCTGTATGTGGTGGGTAAAGACAACAAGCCCGGGAAATTTCCGATTCCTGCCAGACTCCCAAAAGGACATCAAAGCAGCTCCAAAACACATGCCGATTACTACACCGCTTATTACGATGCCGATGAGTATGGGAACGTGGGCGAGCGCATTGCGATATCCCCAGACGGCAAGCATTTTTTGATAGCCCACAGCAATGAAGTCGAATTGTCTGACGGCAATGGCAACATGCGCACCCTGATTACTTCCGAAAGCCGGATTACCAATGCGATTTTCTCTCCTGATGGGAAAAATATACTGGCTTCCACATTATCAGGGAAGGTCTACATCTGGAAGAAAGGCGAGATTTCAGCTTTGTACAGGTCCAAAGAATTGCAGATTTACAGTCCGTTGGACTATGCCAAAACCGGGCTTACTGATTACACTGCGGAGAAGGTATATGGAAATCCGGACAGCAGCATTGAGCTTTTAAGACAAATCCTGACCTACAGCATGGCGCTCCCGAATGTAAACGAGCATCCCGGCGATAAGGATTACGACAACCTGATCAGGACAGCACTACGCGATATATCGCGCATGTATAAGAAGCTCATGGTTAAAAAAAGACTCAGCAAATTGTCAAAACTCCAAAGGCGACAGGCCATGCTGAAGTATGCGCGCTTTGAGATAGACTCGATCAGTCTCTCAAGTACCGATAACGACAGCATCATGCGCATCAAGGGCCTTTTAATCACCCAGCACCTCAGGGAAAAGGCATTTGACGACGAGCAGTCGGATAAGGAAATCATTCTCGACCTGGCACAGGGATACAAGCTGGTTGCCAAGAACCTCGTCCCGGACTACGCAAAGGCCGCGAGGATACTCAAAAATGGAATTTCAAAAATAGAGAAAGCCATTGTGGGCACCCCTTATGACGCAGCCATCAGGCATGAGCTGTCGCCGCTGTACGATACGCTGTCGCATTACAGTATCTATTCGGGACACTATGAAGACGCGGTAGTCTTTGCCCGTAAGGGACTTTATTACGACAACACAAACAAATGGATCAATGCCAATCTGGCGATGGGGCTGCTGCTGCAGGATCATTACACGGAGGCCCGGAAGATTTACACCACCAACCCTGACCTTAAGGCGTACTTCATCGAAGATATCAAAGCGTGGGAAAAAGCGAAAATCGTCCAGCCCGGAACCGCATCACATAACGAAGTGCTGAAAATTAAGGAAATACTGAGAAAATTGTAGGGCTGTGAGGCAGAAAACTCATCAGATACGGGGCTTAAAAAATACCCCCTAATGGGTATTTTCTCTTAATAATCAATGCATTACATTTATCGTCTAAAACCAAAACAACATGACGCCACAACAAAAAACCTTGTACGAGACCAGGTTTAATACCTGTAATCTAAATCCCGCAAAAGTCAATGAGATTGACACGGCAGTCACGAAAATCGCTTCGAACAAGGCGCGTTACCAGGCAGTAGCCACCCCATTGGGTATTCCATGGTATGTCATTGGCGTGCTGCACAATATGGAGGCCGGGCTCAATTTCAACTGCCATCTTCATAACGGTGATCCGCTTACTGCGCGTACAGTACACGTGCCTAAGGGGCAGCCCGCTAAAGGAAACCCGCCGTTTACATGGGAATACAGTGCTGCCGATGCGCTGACCGGCAACGGCCTTAACGCATGGAAGGACTGGAGCCTCGGCGGAATGTTGTATCGGATCGAATGTTACAACGGACTCGGATACTTCAGGAAAAACCTGCCGTCGCCGTACCTTTGGAGTTACACAGACCAATATGTCAAGGGAAAATTTGCCGCTGACGGCCAATACGACCCCAACCTGGTTTCAAAACAATGCGGTGCAGCCGCTTTGTTGAAAAGAATGGTCGACAACAAGGTCATTTCTATCGCTGTGTCTGCGCCTGCCGTTACTTCCGTTAAGGACCAGATTATCGCGGCCGGGAATAAGGTCATATATTATACCGGCTTCGCTTCTGCGGAAGCGAAAGTATTACAGGACTTGTTAAACCAGAACGGCAGCGCACTTACTGCGGATGGCAAGGCGGGCAAAAATACCTCCGATGCCTGGTACAAATGGAGCGGCCTGTACCTGAAAGGCGATCCCAGAAGGACATCCTGAAACAACAACATGAAGATTTCATTGACCAGAGGAACGGACCGGTCGGAAACCCGTGCCTGTTTATCTTAAATCCTAAATACACCATATTATGGCTGAAATAATTTACAGTTTTCCCGCTACAAGGGAACAGCAGGACAAAGCCGACGGGCAAAAACGGCCGGAAGCCACATACCGTATCGAAATCCACAGCAGGGGCGGAGAGCCTACGGAAATCCACAGTATCAACACGGCAGACAAGGACAAATATTACCAGTTCGTGTATGATGACAATACTTCCTGGATGGCCGATGGCGATACCCTGCAGGAGCTTTTCGGTGAAGTCCCCCAGACACGCGGCGGCAAAATCGAAACCAGCCTTCCGCTGGAACTGGCAAGCGGCGCACAGCGGGGTGTAGTAGGTAGCATTGTACTCAAGCTAATCCATGTGTTTGCAAAACCTGCCGGCGATAAACTCGTCGGCGACATCGCGACCAGACTCGAAAACAAACAGCTGTCTGCTACGCGGGAAGGCCTTCATATCGTCAAGAGGGATTTTACGTTGCAGTATTATGCCACTGATAAAAAAGCCATTGCCGACGACAAGCCCATTCTGCTGTTTGTTCACGGTACCAATTCGAATACCGAAGGCGCCTTCGGCGGGCTGGCCCAAAACAGGGTGTTCGACGAAATGTATAACTTGTATTCCGGAAACGTGCTTGCATACCAGCATAGGACCCTTACGGCCAGTCCGTTACAGAATACGGTGGACCTCGTCAAAGCGCTGCCTGATAAATGCACACTGCACCTGATTACGCATTCCAGGGGCGGACTCATCGGTGATTTGTTGTCAAAGTATGCCGCCGGGAAGTTCTTTGGCGAGCAGGAATTGGCGCTGTTCAAAAAAGAAGGCCGAAAGCAGGACCTGAAAAGCATTGCCGAGCTGGAGTCCCTGTTCAGGGATAAGCGCATCAGCGTTGAAAAATTCGTCCGTGTCGCATCGCCTTCTGCAGGAACGTTGCTTGCCTCGGACCGTATGGACCATATCCTCAATGTATTTTTCAACATTGCCGGCACGACCAGCGTATTTGCCGATGTGCTCCACGACCTGATCAGCGCGGTACTGAAGGAAAAAAGCAACATCAACGTGCTGCCTGGGCTCGAGGCCATGCATCCCCAGTCAATTTTCATCAAAGCGCTGAACGCAAGAAGTCCCGGCTCAGAAATTGACGGCAGTTCGCTGATAGTGATTTCGGGAAATGGCAGGCTCAGCCTCAGTTTCCGCGGGTTATTGGTCATTTTGGGCAAACTGTTCTACAGGCAGCGGAGCGACCTTGTCGTCAATACCGATTCTATGTACCTTGGGGTATGCCGCAGCGGTTCCATACAGTATTTCTTCGACGAAGGTACCAATGTGGACCACATCCATTATTTCAACAACCAAAGAACACTACAGGCACTGCTTAACGCCCTGAAGACCGCGCCGGGCAATACTGTCAACGGATACAAGCGTGTACCGCAACTGGAAATCCCGGCCTCTGACAGGGGCGTCCTGGGTATAGACGGCGGTGAGCTGCATCCTGCGACGACACCACCATCGGGTAAACGTCCGGTGGTGCTGCTGTTGCCGGGCATAATGGGTTCCAATATTTACGACGAAAAAAGCCGTATGTGGCTGAATTACTGGGGCATCCTGAAAGGCGACCTGAGCCACATGACTGATCTTGACGGGAAGGACATCCGGGCACGCTCAATCATTAAAAGTTCCTACAACAAATTATACCTGCAATTGTCAAAGCAATACGACGTGGTGATTTTCCCGTTTGACTGGCGCAAGCCGATGAAGGACGCTGCGGCAGAGCTGAATAAGAAAATCACCGAGCTGCTCAAACTCAGCGTACAGATTAAGATTATCGGCCACTCAATGGGCGGGGTGCTTGTCCGCGACTTTATCGTGTATCACAGGGAGACCTGGGAAATCCTGAACCGCCGCAGTGGTTTCAGGTTATTGTTCCTGGGTTCCCCGCTTAATGGGTCGCACCGCATCCCCGCCGTATTGTTCGGGATGGACGGGATTATCAACAAACTCAGCTTTCTGGACATGAAGCATTCCAAAAAGGAACTGGTCTCGTTCTTCACCTCGTTGCCGGGTATCTTAAGCCTGTTACCCTTTTCCAAAGGTGAAGGCATGGATTATGCCGACATCGAATTGTGGAAAAAAATGCGCAGCGGAATGAATGACGATGCGTGGCCACTGCCCCCCGTCGGGGCCGGTACCAAAGAGCGATTAAAGGAATTTGCCGCCTACCGCGATGAGGTGCTCAGCGCCAGCTCAGGGATAGATTACACCAACATGGTTTATATCGCGGGACAGGATAAGGCAACCCCTTGCGGATTCTCGATTACGGGCGGAAGACTGGTGTTTAATTACACAAGGGAAGGCGACCAGAGCGTGACCTGGGCTACCGGAATCCCGGCCAAAATGATTGAGCTTGAACAGGTGTACTATGTAGATGTAACCCACGGCGACCTGGCCAACGACGACAAGATCTTTTCAGGTATCGAAGAGATCCTGTCGCGCGGAAGTACAAACAGGCTTTCCAAAAAACGGCCCGTTTTCCGCGATACGCAAAAGACATTTACTATTAATGAGCATACCGATTTCGATCTTTCCGAAACTGGTCTCGAGCGTTCCATTATGGGGACGACCGCGGTTACCGAAGCCGTCGTGAGCCGCAATCCGTTAATTGTTTCAGTAAGCCATGGCGATCTGGCCTATGCGTCTTTTCCGGTATTGGCGGGCCATTTTAACGGCGACGCCATCCTGCAGGCGGAGAAAGCCATTGACCACAACTTAAATTCCATGTTGCAGTACAAGCACCGCATGGGCGGCTATCCCGGGCCAATCGGAACCTATGAAGTGATTTACAAACGGGATCCTTTTTTTGAAGGCGCGATCATCGTCGGCCTCGGCGAACCCGAAAAACTGACCGCGTACATGCTTTCCAAAAGCGTCGCGATAGGTGCGGCCAATTACCTGATCGGGATGCCTTCCGGCAATACGGGCTATAAGACGGTCGGCATTTCCGCGCTGCTGATCGGTACAGGTTATGGAAATCTCAGTATCGAGAATTCCATCAAGGCAGTGATCGAAGGGGTGAACAACGCCAACAGCACGGTGGCGGCACTCGATTGCGGCTATCCGCAGATCACCAACATTGAATTCATCGAGCAATGCGAAACCAACACCATCAGTGCATTGTTCGCGCTGAAGAATATCGAATGCTGCGATAACGAAACCTATAATATCAAGATGGAGACTGCGCGGATCCGCAAACTGTTCGGCTGCCGCAAGACGCTTCCGGTACAGAATTCGGAAGAATGGTGGAACCGCCTGGCCATCCGTACTGAACCCATTTACCGAAACGGCAAAAATCCGGCCACCGATGAAGGCGGTACATATCAGGGCAAGAAGCTCATTTTTAGTGCGAGCACCGGCGATGCACGCGACGAGGTAAGCGAACTCCATTCGAATACCGCCATTACCGATTCATTCCTGAAAGAGATTTCAGTGGGCGGACAGTGGTCCGATGCGGTCGCCAAATCGCTTTTTGAATTGCTGATCCCGAATGCGTTCAAGAACCAGTTGAAGCGCAAAGGCCACATCACCTGGATATTGGACAAGGACAGCGCTTCGTATCCCTGGGAATTGCTCCAGGACAGCTCTGTCAAAGCACGGCCACTGTGTATCGATGCCGGCATGATCAGACAATTGTCTACCCGCGACTTTACCCCGAAAATTGAAGGCATCATCAGCGAGAAGGCGTTGATCATCGCAGATCCGGAACTCGGCGGATTCCTGCCCCAACTCGAGCAGGCCCGCGAAGAAGGTGAGGTGGTAAAAAGGCAGATGGACATGAAAGGGTGGGCAAACCTGTCGCTGATAGGCAGCGACTATTCAGATATCGTGAAAGTGCTTTATACCGATTCATATAAGATCGTCCACATTGCGGGACACGGCATTTATGATCCGGAAAATACGTTCAGTTCAGGAATTGTACTGGGCAACAACATCTTCCTCACACCCGCCGATATACAACAGTTGCCCGTCGTACCTGAATTGGTGTTCGTGAATTGCTGCCATTTGGGAGCAGTCAGCAGTGTTGATGACAAATTCGTACGCGACCGGTACCGATTGGCAGCCAACATCGGAACCGAATTGATTGAGATGGGGGTGCGTGCCGTCGTCGTGGCAGGATGGCAGGTCGCCGATGACGCGGCTCGGGAATTTGCAGAAATCTTTTATGAAAACCTTTTCGCCGGGGAAACTTTTGGGGTTGCGGTCAGGAAAGCCCGATCACGCATTTATGATCCTAAAAAACCTAACGACAATACCTGGGGCGCTTACCAATGTTATGGTGACCCGTATTATAAGCTTTCGAACCGTACCGCCGATCCGATAAAAAACAAAAATTACATCATTGAAGAGCAGGTATATATCGATCTTTTCAACCTGCTGAACCAACTCGATGTGCGATACACCAAAAAGCAAAAGGTACTTGACAAGCTCGCCAGGATTACTGCCGACAGGAAGCGTGCCGGCCTGAGCAGCGCCAGGATTGATGAAACCGAGGCGATGATTTACTACGAATTGGCCATGTATGACGCGGCTGATATGAAATTCAGGGAACTGAAAGGATGGGATGACGCGGCTTTCTCCGTCAATGCGCTGCACAAGTTCTTCAGCAACTGCACGTATAAGGCATTCAAGGAATATTTGGACGATAACGCAAACCGCGCTTCCGCAGAAAAACAAATCCGCGACGTCTTGAAGCACCTTCAAAACCTGCAGGACATTAATGCCACTGCCGAACGGCACGCATTGATGGGCAGCGCATACAAAAGGCTGGCTTATATGGAAGGGACGCTTTCAAAAAAGCGCAGCTTGATTGAGCACGCCATCATCAGTTACCGCGATGCGTACCAAAAAAGCAAGCGGATCTATCCGTTAAATACCTTGCTGATTTATGATGTGATACTGCATTTCGGAAAAGAAAAGCGAACTAAAAAGCCGGACAGTCGTGAGCTCGAGGACTACATTGCCATACTTAAGGACACTGCCGCACAACCCCTCCAGTCGGCGTTGGATATGGATTATTGGGATAACACCGACCCTACCGGAATGATGCTGGCGCTGTTGTTCCTCGATGCGGAAAACGCGGCACAGGACGGGCCCTGGGATCGGCTCTTTGAGATGGGCAGTGAGCTGCGCCGCCGTTTCGGTTCGGTAGGGAAGAAGCAGGCTGAGTTGTACAATTTTGAGCTGATGATCAACGCTTTGGACATGTACGACAGCAGTGTGACGAATTCGCACCTGGAACGGCTCCGCATCAAGGTTAGCGAACTTCTGGAACGTTTTAAAATGCAACATGACTGACAATGGCACTGAGGGAACCAAACAGTAAACGGCAGTCGCTTCGCGCGGAACTCGAGTCGCTTAGCCCCCAAGCGCTGAAAAAAAGGAAGGAAATCAACGATGTGCTCAATTCAGAGGATGGCGATTTAAGTCCGCTGGAGAAGGCCATAAAGAAGCGGGTTGTCCCACTCATATTGCCATTCCTGACCATTGCCATCACCGCAATCATCTTTTTCTTCAATTACATGGAAGGGCAGCGCAGTAAGGCTACGGATCGCTACAAGAGCGAACTCGATCTTGTGAAAATGGTGTGGGCCGATATGAAAAACAAGGATACCGGAAGGATTGTCGACAAATCCGTGACGCTGCTGGCTGAAATGTATTCTGCCAACCAAAGTTACTACCAGCGTGACGGCGAACTCATCGGCATTACGGAAAACCAACGTCCCATACAGGTGTACGCCAACACCTGTCCGAAACTCAAGGACGCCCTGAACCAAAAGCGTAATTATATTGGCATCAACAACGAGGCGCGCAAACTCAAGGCAGCAACGTCGACGACAGCACTCACCGATCCGATGGCAGCCGGAACAAACAAAGACGGCGTCAACAGCGGGGGATCGGTTACAGAACTCAAACCCAAAGAAATGGTTGATGGTGTGGCCAGTCTGGCGCCGGACAAACTTAAGGTCTACATCCAATTCAGCAGCCTCGATTATAGAAACCTGGTGGATGAACTGTCGCGTCAGTTGGGAGACGAATTTGTGGTGCCGGGCAATGATTATGTGGCCAACACTTCGGGTTATGGCAACGAAATCAGGTACTACAGTAAGAAAAGCGAACCGGAAGCGATTTCGCTACACCAGAAAGTGCGGCAAATTACGGGATTGGATTTTCAGCTGCGGAACATCAATCGACCGGACATCGCACATACGATCGAAGTATGGTATGACAATAAACCCAAGCCTGTACCCTCAGGCCCTGTTGAAACCACCGTCCGAAAGTCGGACACTGAAGGGTATTCGATCGAATATTCGGGGCAGCATTTAGTCGCAAAGGGATTCATGAATGTCATCACGCCCAAATTGACTGTGTATTTCCAAAAATATAAAACAGACAAGGCAACCTTGCGGGTTAACGGCAAGTTGTGGGTATTTTCACTGGACAAAAACCAATACGTCGATGTGGATGGAAAACGCGTCTGGATCATGGTTGCCGGTTTTGGAAAGAACGACACCGCGCGCGATATATTGACGTATAATATAACGGTGGGCAGCGGGAAGCAATCAAGGTGAATCTTTTGAAGGGCTGAAAGACAACCTGTTGACGGTTTTTTTTTAATGTCGACCGGCAGAAAGAAGATTTGGTATTGGCACGCATTGCACTTTAACGGAGGAGTTAAGCTAATCGCGACCCTTTTTTGTTAAAAAAGGGCAACTTAACAGATTGTTAAGATTATTAGCCTGATTGTTCGGAAATTATTTTATTTTTGGTGGCTTTTGCACAAAAAGCACTAATTCAAAGACAAAATAATTTATATGAAGTCAAAAATTACCCAGTTTCTTCTCTTCGCCTTTTTATCTTTTAACTTTACTGTTTCCGCCCAATGCTGGCAAAGCGTATCTACAGGAAACGGCCACACCGGAGCCATAAAACCCGATGGGAGTTTGTGGACATTCGGATTCAATGCCAAAGGTCAGCTTGGTATAAACGAAACAAGCGACTACAGGACGCCACAAAGGGTTTCAGGCGGATGGAAAGCAGTTTCCATGTCAGGAAACGCCTCACTCGGATTAAAAACCAACGGCAACATCTGTTACTGGGGCGATATCAATGGAACGACATACCTTACGCCACAAACAATAGGCAGCGCAACCGATTGGAAAAGCATTTCCAATGGTGCCACGCATTTTGCAGCCATTAAGAACGACGGGACATTGTGGCTCTGGGGAATCAATACTTCAGGACAACTTGGCGACGGTACTACTACGGCCAGTGTCAATCCTAAGAAACTCGGGACTGCTACAAACTGGAAGATGGTGCAGTGCGGATCGTCATTTACCACCGCTTTAAAAACCGATGGCACACTTTGGGCCTGGGGAAGCAACTCTATAGGAGGATTCGGAAACGGCACTACCACAAACTCAAGCGTTCCTGTGCAGATTGGTACAGCGACAGACTGGGCCAGTATCTCGAGGATTGCCGAAACGACGCTTGCCATCAAAACCGACGGAACTTTGTGGGCCTGGGGAAGGAACAGTTTCGGACAGGTGGGTGACGGGACTTTTGTAACCAGGACAACCCCTGTGCAAATAGGTACTTCGACATGGAAATCCGTTTGTGCCGGAGGAATCAACAGTTTCGCATTAAAAACAGACGGCACCTTATGGGCATGGGGTAACGGCGGCGACGGACAATTGGGAAATAATGCATTCGGGGACGTCTATTCACCGGTCCAGATCGGCACCGGCAACGATTGGACCGCTTTGACTTCAAGCAATACACATACGCTAGGCCTCAAGGCTGACGGATCATTATATGGTTGGGGCTCTAACTATAGCGGGGAAATCGCTATCACTCCGGGCGGATTTGAAGTGTATGTCCCTACAACGGTATATTGTATGCCGGGATGCACGCTGTCCACCCAACACAGCCCCGTGTCAACGTTTATACCCGCATTGACCGGAGCGCCTGAGCCGATATTTACTGATGCAGCCGGTATATATTCAAGGTTTCAATTCGAAAACAGCCAGCAATATATTTTCACCTCAAGTATCCCGACCGATTATATTACTTTATCAGAAAGTGTGAATGGTGTCGATGTCTATGCAACCGGGCCATCACCTTTCACCTGGTCACCGGGGACTTTCACCACGACCAACAACCGCATAAGGGTGGCAGTACACAGCGGCAGCGCCTGTGGGACGGATACAACGCAAAGGACCTTGAGCGTTACGGCAACCTGCGGTAAGCCGAAAAACCTGACATCAGTCGCGGGTGCAAATACTGCGACCTTAAACTGGGAGCTGCAGGGCTATGAGCCGGCAAGCTGGGATATTTATTTTTCACGTACCAATGCGGCGCCTACGGCAACGACAATTGGTACTACGGTAACCGTAGCCGGAAACCTCCGGACATATCCTATAGCGCAGCTCAATGGCCAGACCACGTACTATTACTGGATAAAATCCACCTGCGGCGCCAACAAGAGCGCCTGGATTTCGGGAGGAAGCTTTACAACCCTCGGGACGCAATATTGCACGAGCGGTTCACAGGCTCCAACGACCAATTTCACTCCATCCTGCACCGGTGGACAGGAAACCATCAATACCAATGCATGGGATGGCGAATATGCAACAGTCAATGTAATAGCCAACAAACTCTATACATTTAAAACTTCGGCCGCTGATTACGTTACGATTGTAAGCACTGACGGATCGTTTGTATACGCTGCCGGGCAAAATCCTGTCAGCTGGCAGTCCCCTTTCTCAGGGACGATCCGTTATTTCATTTATGCGGGGGCTTCATGCGGTACCGGCAACGTAAACAGGACCAGGTACATCATTTGTGAAAACCCTTGTGGAAACGCAACCGACGTTACAGCATCAAATGTAACGTTTAACAGCGTGTCTCTTTCGTGGACGGCTCCGGCAACCGCTCCGGCACAGGGATATCAGTATTATTACAGTACGGCAAATACTGCGCCTACCGCTGCGACAGTGCCGTCCGGAAGTACCGCTGCGGGTGCGGTTACGGCCAATGTGTCAAACCTTGTTTCCGGAACAACTTACTTTTACTGGGTACGGACAAAGTGTTCAGCAACGTCATTAGGTGCCTGGATTCCAGGAGGCAGTTTTACCACTCCCGAGCCCTGTGCCCGACCGACTGCATTGACTATTACCGACATCACGCCGAGTTCCGCGACATTGTCATGGACAGCGGCATCGACGCCCCCTGCGGCAGGATATGAAATTTATTACTCAACTTCCATCATTGGGCCGCCAACGATCAATGCGGTTACAAGTGGATTGTCGGTGAGTATTACAGGCCTGGCCGAAAACACAACCTATTATTATTGGGTGCGCAGCAACTGCGGTACGATGCAGGGCTCGTGGATCGGCGGAAGCTTTACGACCTTACGCAGGTTACTTTGCAACAGTTCGCCATACTTCCTATACCCGCAGGCTACTTTTACACCGGCATGTTCAGGCAGTGACGAAGTGATTGCTGCCGATAGTTTTGCCGGGCAATATTCAAATGTCAGCATATCAGCGAACACGCGTTACACCTTCAGAAGCTCAGTCGCCACGGACTATATCACCGTGACCAACGCTGAGGGCACCGCGATTTACGCCTCAGGATTTTCACCGGTGACGTGGCTTTCGGATATGAATTTCGGTGTAGCACGTTATTATCTGCATACCAATACGAGCTGTGGCGCGCAAAATGTAGCCAGGACCAAATCGATTACGTGCAGTCCGCAACAAATCCTTCCGGACAGCTCCGGGCTGTGCTGGAAGAGTGTAACCGCCGGTTATTCGACGAGTGCGTCCATCAGGCCTGATGGCACTTTGTGGACCTGGGGTAATGGAGGTACCGGTTCATTAGGTACCGGTAATGGTGCGTATCTCGGAAATCCTACCATGGTGGGTACTGCGGCCTGGTCGATGGTAAGTATGGGTTCAGATTCTTTAAGTGACAATTATACGACAGGAATCCAAAGCGATGGCACCCTTTGGGCTTGGGGCGGAAATTTCAGTGGACAGTTAGGCACCGGTGGCTCCGTTTCTGATTATACTTATGCACCCACTCAGGTAGGTAGCGAAGCCAACTGGAAATGGGTCAATTCAGGAAAAACACATACGGCCGCAATCAAGACGAATGGAACCCTATGGGCCTGGGGGCTTAATACCTATGGTCAGGTCGGCGATGGATCTACAACGACCCGTGTAACTCCGGTTCAGGTGGGCACTGCGGCCGATTGGAAAACTGTGGTCTGTGGCGCCGATTTTACGACAGCAATCAAAACAAATGGTACGTTGTGGGCGTGGGGAAGAAACCTTAACGGCGTCTTCGGAAACGGCACTACGACCAATTCAGCAGTCCCGGTGCAAATCGGTACGGCAACCGACTGGAAAAGCATTTCCCGTGCCGGATCCACTACGCTTGCCTTAAAAACAGATGGTACCTTATGGGCATGGGGCATCAACGATAAAGGTCAGGTGGGTAACGGAACTACCGCTACACAAATCACTCCTGTCCAGATTGGTACCGCGACATGGCAATCCATTTCAGCAGGCATCAAACACAGCCTTGCCATCAGCACTGATGGTACATTGTGGGCGTGGGGAGACAATAGCTACGGACAACTTGGCGACAACACCATTGTGAACAAATCCATTCCGACGCAGGTCGGGGTAAACAACAACTGGACTTCTATCGGTACCGGATTTACGCACTCGATGGCAACGACCTCTGATGCGTCCCTGTACTCCTGGGGTGAAAATGCTTATGGTCAGCTTGGACTAAATAATCCGGGCAACACAAACCGTGTGCCGGCTTATGTGACTTGTGTCAGCGGATGTACGAAAGCATCCAATGGCCTGTACCCGACTGCTACTTTTACACCCGCATACACTAACGCTGCGGAAGCGATTTCAACCTTCTGCAAGACCGGAGAGTATTCGAATGTAAATATCCTTGCCAACCGTTCTTATATATTTACATCAAGCGTGGCCACCGATTACATTACCATTACAGATGCGTCGGGCAACCAGATCTACGCCAGCGGTTTTACGCCATTTACCTGGTACTCCGCAGATAAAACGGGTGTTGTACGATATTATCTCCATACCAACACCCTTTGTTATAGCGATTTTACAACTAGAACCAGAAGTATTACCACGGTTGACCCGACCGTAAGCTGCAGTGCGGTAGCAAACCTGACATCAAGCCTTCCGGCCAATAATGCAGTGAAAGTGAACTGGACAGTGGTAAGCGGCAATCCTGCCGGATTTGAGATTTGTTTTTCATTGACAAACACGCCACCGACCGAAACATCCAATTATTTCACGGTACCTGGCAACCTCAGGAACTACACCAAAACCGATTTGGCAGGGAATACACTGTATTATTATTGGATACGGTCTAATTGCGGCACATCGAAAAGTGTATGGACAGCAGGAGGCAGCTTTACAACTTTGGGAACAACTGATTGTCTCTCGGGCACTATAAATTCACCAGGGGAATTTACGCCGGCATACAGCGGAACAACCGAATTTGTAAGCGGTTTATCTTCTTCGGGATTCACCACCGGAAAATATGTTAATGTCTATGTGCTTCCCAATAAGGTTCTTACGTTTTCTTCTTCTTCAAGTCGCGTAATTACCATCACCAGTCCGGACAAGGTCACGGTTTACGCACGTGGGATTGGGTCTTTGACATGGAAATCTGAAAATGTCACCGGAATAGTGCGTGTATACCTCCATGAAGATTCCACATGCAGTACGGTACAGAACAGTGCATCCTTGTATCTCACTGCCGAAGCGGCCTGTTTGGCTGTTCCGGCAAATGTTACGGTGTCTAATTTTGTTGCCAATACCGCTACCTTATCATGGACCGATCCTGCAAATGAAGGCAGTTATGATTATGTGTACAGTACCTCACCCGTCGCACCTGGATATGCTTATTCCTCGTCTTTCCGATACAGCAGTGGTAATCCGGTGGTGCTTGAGCCGCTGTTGCCTTCAACGACTTACTACTATTGGGTGCGTTCGCGTTGTGGTTCTTACGCTTTCAGTGACTGGGCCGCGGGCAGCTTTACCACGCAGGCGGTGTTTCTTTGCACCAACGGTCCTCTGTCTGCTGCAGTCCCTAACTTTACACCTGCCTGCACCGGCAGTCAGGAATTGCTATCAGGAAGTACCAGTGCCGCTATCTACAATAATATAAATGTAATCCCTTATAAGCAATACACTTTTTCCACGTCAAGAGCCACCGACTATATCACAATAACCAATGCAGACGGCACGGCACTCATTGCCAGAGGCACTGCGTCGGTTACGTGGATTTCAGGCATGACAGGCGTGGTGCGTTTTTATGTACATGCGAATGCCGCTTGTGGCGAAGATGGCCTCTCCAGGTCGAAATACGTGCGCTGCAGCAATCCCCCATGTGATGCACCGCCAACCACTGTTGCGACAAACATCACGGCAAATGCCGCCACGATAGAGGTAACGGCCCCGGCAACCCCGTCGACTTACGGGTATGAATATTACCTGTCCACGAGTCCGAACACACCGTCGTCATCGGTAACCGTTTCCGGCACCATCCCTGCTGGAAGCCTTTCAAAGGAAATTACCGGTTTGAACAGGGGTACCAATTATTACTATTGGGTACGCACCGTATGCTATCCGGGGGTGACCAGCAACTGGAATAGCGGCAGCTTCATGACGCCCTGCGACGCGCCATCAGCCGTTACGGTCAGCAATGTAGGTACGACCACGGCAACAGTATCATGGACCACACCGGCATTGGCACCGACCGTAGGCTACCAGGTGTACGTTACGACCAGCACGGCGGTCCCGGGCACCATGACTATTACCAATACCACCACAAATAATTTCAGGAACTTTACAGCACTTCTCGACGGTACTACATACTATGTATGGGTTCGTTCGATATGTACCAATAGCGGCGTATGGGTCAGCGGAGGCAGTTTTACCACGCATGCTATGGGTTGCAGGTCCGGAAACATATTCCCGTCAACTACTTTTACACCTGCCTGCGATACAGGTTCCCAAATTATAGCTACCAACGCCTGGGCAGGGGAATACACCAATGTAAACGTGCTTCCTGACAGGCAATACGTTTTCGGAAGTTCTGTCAGTACCGATTTTATCACGATAACCAACCTTGATGGAGGCGTGGTCTACGCTTATGGCACCACGCCGCTGGCCTGGTCTTCGGGCGCAGGCGTTGAAAGCAATCTGATCAGGTTCTACATCCATACCAATGATTACTGCGGGACTGAGAATGTAAACCGGGTGAGGACGATTGCCTGCCAGGCGCCGGGAAGTTGTGCTGCACCGCAAGGCTTATCTGCCGGTGAGCTGAAATCGGAATCAGCGCGTATCTCATGGAATATCCCGCTGTTCCCACCGTCGAACGGATACCAGTTCTATGTGGCTACAGAGAATATCGCCCCTTCAGCGAGTTTCCCGACAACGGATAACACTGCCGGGGAAAATTCCTTCGTAGTGACCGGCCTGACGCCGTCAACAGCCTATTTCTACTGGGTGCGCTCTGTTTGCGCATCAGGCCCGGGTGCCTGGGTCGCCGGAGGTTCGTTTATGACGGCGGCACCCGGATGTACCAACGGAGGCCTGTTCCCGACAGAAACTTTTACGCCACTGCGTACGGGCGAGCCTGAAGTGATCACCAATACGGCCTTTGCGGGATCCTATTCCAATGTAACGATGTTGCTGAGCAGGGATTACACGTTCAGCAGTTCCGTGGCTACGGATTATATTACCGTTACTTCCGCTGACGGCAGCGAAATTCTCGCCTACGGTATCACGCCGGTCAACTTCCATTCCTATGTGGATGGCGGCACGGTTAGGGTGTATTTCCACACCAATTCGGCCTGTGGCACGGAAAATATCGGCAGGGTCAGAACGGTTACGGCTTACCCCGATGTCCCTTGCGATGCCCCCACGAATATCAGGACTTCTTTACTGACATCGGAAATGGGACGTATAGCATGGGATGGCACCCATTGGGCTGAAGTTTATTTCTCTACCGAAAATATCGCACCGTTGGATTCCGATCCTGTCAATGCGACAAGGCTCGCTTATGATTCGACATCGTACAGTGGACTGCTTCCGAACACGACATATTATTATTGGATCCGTTCGTATTGCGAAGTCAACTGGAGCCAATGGGTTGCCGGAAGTTTTACCACCATCCCCGCAGTGAACCCGGGATGTAACGGAGCTCCGTTTGGGCTGTGGCCTGCCGCGACTTTTACACCGGTATGCTCACAAAGCCCCGAACTTATCGCTCCGGACAGCTGGCCGGGGGAATTTTCGAACGTCGTGGTACTGGATCAAAAGAAATACACTTTCGCCAGTTCCGTTTCCACAGATTATATTACGATTACAAATGAAGATGGTAGCGTATTGCTGGCTTCCGGCGTGACGCCCGTCGTATGGCAGTCAGGAAGCTATTCCGGATTGATCCGTTATCATCTGAATACCAATGCGGCTTGTGGTGTGGAGCAAGTGTCCAGATCAAGGTATATTACCTGTCAGGTTGATTGCGTCATCACGGCATCCGAAAGCGTTACTGCCTGCGAATCGTATGACTGGCATGGTGAAAACTATCATGACAGTGGCGATTACACCTATCAAAGCACCGACGAATCGGGATGCATTCATATCGAGACGCTGCACCTCACGATCAATCGCAATACAACGACATCGCTGGATGCAACGGCCTGTGATTCCTATGTGTGGAATGGTGTAACCTATACCGAAACCGGTGATTACACTTATGAAAGCACCAATGCATCGGGCTGCATCAACACAGCCAACCTGCACCTTCAGATCAACCACAGCACCGCAACATCGGAAGAGGTCACGGCTTGTGACTCTTATGAGTGGAATGGTCAGAACTATACCGAGAGCGGGGATTATACCTACACAGGCACCAATGCCTCAGGTTGTCCGAACGTTGCAACGCTTCACCTGACAATCAACCACAGCACGGCAACGTCTGAAGAAGCGACCGCCTGCGATTCGTATGACTGGCATGGCCAACGTTACAGGGAAAGTGGCGATTACACTTTCGAAAGTATCAATGCAGCCGGATGTACCCACACCGCGACGCTGCACCTGACCATCAACCCGTCAACGACCTCTGAAGAGACGGCGACGGCATGCGACAGCTACGAGTGGAACGGCCGTGAGTATACCGAAAGCGGCGACTACACCTACGAGGGCGTGAACGCCTTTGGCTGTACGCATACCTCCACGCTGCACCTGACGGTGAACCGCAGCACCACCACCGATGAGACGGCAACAGCCTGCGGCTCCTACCTGTGGCACGGTGTGACCTACACCAACAGCGGCGATTATACCTACAGCGGCACGAATGCCACGGGCTGTACCGAGACCGGTACCCTGCACCTGACGGTGAGCCACACCGCGGCCCCGACGGCCACGGCGCAGTCGTTCTGCAGCGGCAGCATCTCGAGCCTTACGGCAGCGGGCACCGACATCAAATGGTACGCTTCCCCGACAGGAGGTACTGCCCTTGGCGCCGATACGGCCCTGGAGATGGGAACCTATTACGCCAGCCAGACCCTGGGCGGCTGCGAGAGCGACCGCACTGCGGTCAGCGTGACGGTACAGGTGGGCATGCCATCGGCAGCCTCACCTCAGACTTTCGTATGCGGGGCCAGGAGGACGAACCTCTCGGCCACGGGCACCACGCTGAGGTGGTACACCACACCTTCGGGCGGCACGGCCATGGCCTCCTCAGACCTTCTGGCCAGCGGCACCTATTACGTGACCCAGACCATCGACGGCTGCCAGAGCTCGAGAAGGGCCGTTGAGGTGATCGTCAATACGATCGCCGCACCGGTGTCAAACGACCAGACCCATTGCTATAACGCTACGGTGGCCAACCTTACGGCCAGCGGCACCGACATCAGGTGGTATGCCACCGCCGCAGGCGGTACGGCACTGTCCACGGGCACGCAGCTTACTGCGGGCACCTACTACGCCTCACAGAAGACGGGCAGCTGCGAGAGCGCCAGGACGGCAGTCCTTGTGACGCTTTCGGGCCCTGCGCTTCCCGATGCGCCACAGGCACAGGCCTACAACTGCGGATCCAGGAGGACAAGCCTGGTGGCTACGGGCACGGGCCTTAAATGGTACACGTCGCCTATGGGCGGCACCCCGATGCTCTCCTCAGCGCAGCTCGTTACGGGCCCTTATTATGTGAGCCAGACCATCGACGGCTGTGAAGGCCCGAGGAGGGAAGTATCGGTGACGATCCTGTACCCTTCGGCGCCGACCGCCTCCACGCAGTTCTTCTGCACGGCGGCTACGGTGGCAAACCTTTACGCTACGGGCAGCGGCATCAAGTGGTATGCCTCTGAGACCGACACCACGCCGTTGGCATCGACTACCCCTTTGGTTACGGCTACCTATTACGCCTCACAGACCAATTCGATGATGTGCGAGAGCGCACGCACGGCCGTAGAGGTGATCACGGGCGGCGCACCTATGCCTGAGGCGCCCTCACCGCAGACGTTCGTTTGCGGCACCAGGCGTCCAAGCCTTGCGGCTACCGGCAGCGGGCTGGCCTGGTATACGGTACCGAGCGGCGGTACGGCACTGTCCTCTACGGCGGTGCTGTCCACGGGGACTTACTATGTGAGCCAGACCGTCAGCGGCTGCGTAAGCGGGCGCAGGGCGGTATCGGTTATCATCACCAACCCGTCGGCACCGGCTGCCACGGCGCAGGTATTGTGCTCGGGGTCTACTGTGGCCAACCTGGCGGCGGCCGGCACGTCCCTGAAATGGTACACGTCCCAGGCGGGCGGCACGGCACTGGCAACGGGGACGATACTTTCAGGCGGGACCTATTACGTATCACAGTCGGTGGGCGGCTGCGAGAGCGACCGTACGACGGTCAGTGTGACCATCAACACCGTGGCGATGCCTGATGCGCCCTCGCCGCAGGTCTTCAGCTGCAACGTGAAGCGCCCTGCCCTTACGGCTACGGGAACCAACCTGTTATGGTATACGGTGGCCACAGGCGGATCGGCGCTGCCCTCGACGGCGCAGCTCGCCACAGGCACCTATTACGTCTCCCAGACCATCGACGGCTGCACGAGTGCGCGCCGCGCGGTGTCGGTGAGCGTGAATGCTACGGCGCCACCGGCGGTATCTGACCAGTCACTCTGCCAGGGCAAGCTGGTAAGCGACCTTGTGGCTACGGGCACGGCACTGAGGTGGTATGCCTCGGCGAGCGGCGGGACTTCCCTTGCGGGGTCTTCGCAGCTTACGGCGGGCACTTACTACGTATCGCAGACCCTCAACGGCTGCGAGAGCCTTCGGGCGGCGGCCAACGTGACGCTGATCTCGTGCATGGTCAGGATGCCTGAGATGGTACAGCAGGAAACGCTCTCTCAGGAGGCGGTGGCTGCAGGGTACGGCATCAGGATATTCCCGAACCCGACCTCGTCGCTACTCAACATCAGGTCGGATGGCGACTTCAGGGCCGAGCATGTGGTGATCCTGGATTCAGCCGGCAGGGTGGTCCTCGAGCAGAAGGGCACTGAGGTGATCGACGTGTCGCGCTTTGCGGCAGGGGTATACATCCTTCGGGCGACCTCGGGCGAGAGGCAATACCAGGCGAAATTCGTCAAGGAATAATCAAAAAGTATACAGATAAGGAAAACCGGGCATTGTTCCCGGTTTTTTTATGGTGTATGGCAAGGTGGATGCGGTACGGGGCGGGAATCGGGATTTGGCGGATGCGCCTGCGGGTGACGCGGCGCCGCGCCAGCGACCGCAGCAAAGTGCCATGCACTGCGGAGTGCGCGGTCACGGTACGGCGACGGAGGAAGCCGTAACGGGAGGCGCCATAAAAAAAGTAATATACATGGCTCATCGGTTGTGGTATTATAACTTTCCCACAATCGTTTACAATGGCTTTCCTGTCAGCCCGTTATTTCTTACCTTCATAAAAAATACGATCATATGAAATGGTTTGGGCACCGCGAAAGCGGAAATATGGAAGACCGCCGCGGGATGTCGGGCGGCGGAAAGGCAGTGGCCGGAGGCGGGATTCTTGCCGTCATCGCGGTAATATACAGCCTGCTTACGGGCGCAGACCCTTCACAGTTGTTACAACAGGCGAATCCCGGTACCCAACAGGAGCAAACCCGGGCACTGACGGCACAGGAGGAGGAAGTTGGCCAGTTTATGCGCGTGGTGCTCGCCGATACGGAAGACGTTTGGTCTGCGCTGTTTCAGGAGCAGGGGATGAGCTATGAGCCGCCCACGCTGGTGTTGTTTACCGAAGGCGTCAGTACCGGCTGTGGGTATGCCACGTCAGCCGCAGGACCGTTTTATTGCCCCGAAGACGAGAAAGTGTACATGGACATGGCGTTCTTTACAGAGCTGCAGTCGCGTTTTGGCGCCAAGGGAGGCGACTTTGCCATTGCCTACGTGCTGGCCCATGAGATTGGCCATCATGTGCAACACCTGCTGGGCACATCGGACAAAGTCCACGACCTGCAGCAGCAGACCGATGAAAGCGGTGCCAACAGGCTTTCTGTAGAGCTGGAATTACAGGCCGATTTCTATGCCGGCGTCTGGGCGCACCACAGCCAACGACGCAACCAATGGCTTGAGGCGGGCGATGTCGAGGAGGCGCTCAGTGCCGCCAATGCGGTAGGGGATGACGCGCTGCAGAAACGGCTGCAGGGGCATGTCGTACCGGATTCGTTTACGCATGGGACTTCCGCGCAGCGGATGGCAGCGTTTAAAAAAGGATTCGCGGGCGGGGATTGGCAGTAGTTTCGTTCCGGTGGGTGCCGGAGTGAATTGTGCGGCCATGACGCCGGTCGATACGCCCCAAAGTCAGCTTGTACGCAAGCCGTTACAGGACGGCTTCACATTAATATACTATTCAATACGTCGCGTCCGGCTTCAGTCACGCCTTCGTTGCCGGCGGCCTCCGGCACGATGGCTTTTAACCGGAATACTGCGCCGTCATTTACGAAAGAATTAACATTCGTTTGATAAAGGTTCTTAAGTTTATGAGATAATTTTATTGGCTATGGAACAGCATACTAAAAAAGGATTTTTCTTCAAGCCTTACGACGCGCCATTGCTGTCGCCTTTCGATAAACTTTTTGGTATTTTTAAAGAGCTGATCACCCATACTTCGGGTGATTTCGATGAGGCGATCGATTGGCTTCGGCAATTGGACGAGGAATATAAACTCACTGACGACGCCTATACCATTGATGACTTCATCGAAGATTTAAAGAAGAAGGGATACATCCGCGAAGTGCTTAAAGACGACGGTACCTCAGGAACCGGCATCACCGCGAAGACCGAACGCGCAATCCGTCAGCAGGCACTGGATCAGATTTTCGGCAATCTCAACAAATCGGGTAGGGGGAATCACGGCACGAAGTATTCGAGCAGCGGCGATGAGCTGACGGGGGAATTCCGGGCCTATGCCTTCGGCGATGCCTTGGACAGTATATCGGTAACCGAGAGCCTGCGCAACGCACAAATCAATAATGGCCTAGATCATTTCCAACTCACCGAAAATGACCTGGTCGTTGAGGATGCACAGTTCAAAGCCCAGATGAGTACCATCCTGATGATTGACATCAGCCACAGTATGATCCTGTATGGCGAAGACAGGATTACCCCGGCGAAGAAAGTAGCCATGGCTTTGGCAGAACTGATTACCACGCGCTATCCTAAGGATACCCTTGACATTCTGGTGTTTGGCAATGATGCGTGGCCGATTGCCATCAAGGATCTGCCTTACCTGAGGGTCGGGCCTTACCATACCAACACCGTCGCGGGTTTGCAATTGGCGATGGACATGCTGCGCCGGAAGCGCAACACCAACAAGCAGATTTTTATGATTACCGATGGCAAGCCCAGCTGTGTGCGTGAAAAAGACGGCACCTACTACATGAACAGCAATGGGCTGGACGAATACATCACCGAGCAATGCTACAATCAGGCGGCGCAGGCGCGGAAATTGCACATCCCGATCACCACTTTTATGATTGCCAGCGACCCGTACCTGCAGCAGTTCGTCAATAAATTTACCGAAGCCAACCAGGGGAAGGCGTTCTATACCGGACTCAAAGGCCTCGGGGAAATGATTTTTGCCGATTATGAGACGAACCGGAAGAAGAAAATCAATTGATTTGATAATAACTCACAACATAGCAACATAGTGCTGCCGGAACCGGTGTCCGCGGACTTATCCAGACACGCTATCCTAAATGAAATGCCACAACCATTCAAATGAGACCTGTGTTTCTGTTTGGTTAAAAAATAAAAAAAGTAACATGAATATAGAAAACACCACCACACTCGTAGCCTTAAAACAATCAGGCTATACCTCCAAAAGCATCAAAGACGAACTGCGCGACAACCTGCGCCTCAGGATAAAATCAGGACAGCCTGTTTTTGAAGGCGTGTATGGTTTTGAGAATACAGTCATCCCTGAACTGGAGCGCGCCATCTTATCACGCCACAACATCAACCTGTTGGGGCTAAGGGGTCAGGCGAAAACGCGGCTGGCCCGTAAAATGGTCGGACTGCTTGACGAATACATCCCCATCGTCGCAGGCTCTGAAATCAATGACGATCCGCTTGAACCCATTTCGCGCTTTGCCAAAGACCTCATTGCCGAAAAGGGTGACGACACCCCCATTGCCTGGGTACACCGATCTGACCGCTTTTTTGAAAAGCTGGCCACACCTGATGTTACCGTTGCCGATCTTATCGGGGATGTTGATCCCATTAAAGCGGCCAACCTGAAACTATCCTATGCCGATGACCGTGTGATTCACTTCGGTATGATCCCAAGAGCGAACCGCTGCATTTTTGTCATCAACGAATTGCCCGACCTGCAGGCGCGTATCCAGGTGGCGTTGTTCAACATCCTGCAGGAAGGCGACGTCCAGATCCGTGGATTTAAGATCAGGATGCCCCTTGATATGCAGTTTGTATTCACCGCGAATCCTGAAGATTATACGAACCGCGGGAACATCGTTACCCCTTTGAAAGACCGTATCGGCTCCCAGATCCTGACGCATTATCCTGAAACGTTAGCCGTGGCCCGCAGCATTACGCAGCAGGAAGCCAGGCTGGATGCGCAACAGGCAGGGGCTGTTTTGGTGCCTGCACTCGCCAAAGACTTACTCGAGCAAATCAGTTTTGAGGCACGCGAAAGCGAATATATCGATGCCAAAAGCGGCGTGAGTGCGCGTATGAGCATCACGGCCTATCAAAACCTGATCAGTACCGCCGAACGCAGGGCATTGCTGGCAGGGACTGACACCACCACGGTACGCCTGTCCGACTTTATGGGGATTATCCCGTCGATTACCGGAAAAGTGGAACTTGTGTACGAGGGCGAACAGGAAGGCGCGGCCGTAGTGGCACAGCACCTCATAAGCGATGCGATTCATACGCTGTTCCCTGGGTATTTTCCTAAAATAGAAAAGCTTGAACGCGATGCCACTGCGAGTCCGTATGCGCCATTGCTCGAATGGTTTTTTACCGAAACGGGTTTCGAGCTCCTCGACGATGCGACGGATGACGCCTACAAACAACAACTGGATGCCGTTGCGCCATTGGAAGCCTTACTGCAGAAATACCAGCCCGGCTGCCTGCCCGAAGAAAAATATTTCTTCAAGGAATTCCTGCTCTGGGGGCTGGTGGAATATGAGAAACTGAGCAAGGACCGGATTGCGGTGGGGTATCAGTTTAAGGATCTGTACAGCAATTACATCAACAAGCTGTAACTTAATTTATACGATTGGATGAAGGAACCCGGAGCGTAAGGCTTCGGGTTTTTCAATGACGAGAAGTTTTTTTTCGGAAGAAAATGTTTGGACACTTTCATCGGGTACACGATTCGCTTACAAAAGTGCCTACTCCCCAAAAAAAGTATCGACAAAACTCCTGAATTTCAATAGCAGTGTTTCTCCAATTGTTTTCCGATGGAGGACGGAAGGCTGGCTTTCCAGCGTCTCAATCACCTCTTGTGTGGTCGGTGTCCGTTGGGAAAACAGGTAGTTCTCAACCAACATTTTTAACTTGTCACCATCGAGCTGCTCCTGTGCTACAAACTGGTCAAACGCCTTTTGCTTTTCAGCATCCATAAAGCTTTCGAACTGCTCTTCGATGCTGTCATCCGCAATCAACGGCAAATTCTCTGTAATGAATTTCTCGATAAGTTCCCGCTTGCTCCTCAACCTGACATCGCCGGCAACTAAATCGAGGATTTCTTTCTGCTTGCGCTGTTTTTCTTCGAGCGACATAGCGTTCAGTTTCGCCAATAGGTTCAGGATGTATGCGACCGTGATGTCATCGCGGTGGATTAATTCCAACTCAAAATCGACTTCATCAAGCACCGATACTTTTTCCTTGGAAGTCCTGACCTTATCATACAAATCCAGGTACTTACTCTTATAATCCTCAAACTGCTGTTCTTCGATGTCAAGGTCGTCAAAAGTAAAATCAGCATAGGAAGCAATCACGTTGCGCAGTCTGAGCAACTCCCGGAACGCCTTGATAAATTCCAGCTCCTGATCCTCGCTGGCCAAATCGTCTACCGAATCCACCGCAGGTGCAATAGCCAAAAGCTTGTCATAAGCGGCATTAAAATCATCCACATAGTTCACATACGGCTTCATGATAATAATCTCCTTCGCCTCCTTGTTCGAGAACAGCGCAATGGCATCATCAGTAGCCTTTTTAAGATTGCGGAACACAACCACATTGCCTTGTGACTTCTTCTGCCCATATATCCTGTTGGTGCGCGAGTAGGCCTGTATCAGTCCATGGTAACGGAGATTTTTGTCCACAAACAGCGTGTTTAAGCTCTTGCTGTCAAATCCGGTCAGGAACATGTTTACCACAAAAAGCAGGTCGATCTTCCGCTTCCTGACCCTATCCGACACATCCTTATAGTAGTTGTAAAAGGAATCACTGTCCTTCGTCGTATAATTGGTTTGGTAATCCTTATTGTATTCCCCGATGTAGGCTTCTAGCTTATCGCGCGTGTGGTAAGATGCATAAGGTTTTCCTCCCGGGTCGGCAATCACATCGAAGTCCTGAAAATCCATGGCTCCGAATTCCTCTTTATCATCCTCATTGGCACCATAGCTAAAGATAGTAGCCGTGTTCAGGTCATGCCGGCCCTCCTGCTTCAGACGCCTGAAAATATCGTAGTACTTGATCAGCAGCTCCACGCTGCTCACGCAGAACATCGCCGTAAATTGCCCGCGATGCGTCTTGACAGGATGTTGCTGTATGATGTAGTCTGCAATCTTCTCCAACCGTTGCGGACTCTCCATGAGTTCCTGCGTGTCTATGGCTTCAACTTCAATGTCGATTTCGTTTCGCGAACCGTCTTTCTCGCGGTACTTCCCAACGTATTCTACCGAGAACCGCAGTACATTCTCATCCTTAATGGCATCAGTGATAACATACTGGTGCAGCTTCTCGTCGAACAGCGCTGCCGTCGTATGCTTCTTTCCCGCTTTGGAAACCGCATTGTCTACAAAGATTGGTGTACCTGTAAATCCAAACATCTGGTAATTGCTGAAATACGCCTTAATCTTTTTATGCGTATCACCAAACTGCGAGCGGTGGCACTCATCAAAAATAAACACGACCTTCCTGTCTTTGAGCTTGTCCATCGTCTTCAGGTGCTGCTCCTTGGTCACTGCCGTATACAATTTCTGTATCGTTGTGACGATGAGGCGCGTACTGTCATCCGCAAACTGGCTGACCAGCGATTTGGTATTATGTGTACCATCCACACTGCCCGGCGAAAACTCATTAAACTCTTTGGAAGTCTGGTAATCCAGGTCACGGCGGTCCACACAAAACACCACCTTATCCACTTTAGGCAGTTTCGACAGGATCTGGCTGGCCTTGAATGAAGTCAGCGTCTTTCCCGATCCGGTCGTATGCCAGATATAACCATTCCTGTTCGTAGTCTTCACCCGTTCAATGATCTTCTCTACGGCGAAGTACTGGTACGGCCGCAGCACCATGAGTGCCTTGTCGGTCTCGTGCAGCACAATGTACTTGGTGATCATCTTGGACAAATGGCACTTTTCTAGAAAGCTATTCGTAAAGTCGGCGAGTTGCGAAATCCGCTTGTTGTTTTCATCGGTCCAGTAAAACGTCTGCTTAAAGTCGGGTTGCTGTCCTGTGAAGTTGCTGAAGTATTTCGTATTCACGCCATTACTGATGACGAACAGCTGTATGAAGTTAAACAGCCCCAGCGACGCGCCAAAAGAGTGCTTGCTGTACCGGCTGATCTGGTTGTACGCCTCTTTCATTTCGAGCCCACGGCGCTTCAATTCAATCTGCACCATTGGTATCCCGTTAATCAGCAGCGTCACATCATAGCGGTTCTTAAAACTGCCTTCCATCGTGACCTGGTTGGTAACCTGGTACTGGTTCTGGCACCAGTGCTCCATATTCAGGAACTCGACATACACGACTTCGTTGCTGTCATTGCGGAAAGCAAACCGATCCCGCAGCAGTTTGGCCTTCTCAAATACATTATTCGTCTTGGTCAGGTGGTTCAGGATCTGCTGGAAATCGGTATCAGAAAAACGTTTGTTATTGTGTTTTTCCAACTGCGTCTTTAGGTTCGCGAGCAAATCCTTTTCATCTCGGATATACGCCTTGTCATAGCCATTGGCTACAAGCTGGGCGATAAGGTTTTGTTCGAGGATCTGTTCGGATTGGGAGGTCATTTATATTATCTTTTAAGGCTGAAGTGGCCGCGTTCCACTTTCCCGTTCGAACGTGTGACCACAAACCAGTAATCATCAGCCGGCAATTCGGCTCCGTTATACTTCCCATCCCAATGCCCATTGTATGGCATCTGGTGAATCAGCTTTCCATACCGGTCAAATATACGTACGTTTAATAGAGGCTCGAGAACTGAAAATTTAACCTGCCAATAATCATTATATCCATCACCATTGGGCGTAAAAAACCTCGGATACATCAACAGCACTATATCTTGCGACACCACACCGCAACCGTTCTTATCGCGAACATAAACCGTATAAATACCACTGGGAACTCCGTCGAAAACATTTTGGTCCTGGAAACCTGTACCATCTATCGAATATTCGTAATCTCCGCTTCCGGCAGCCAGAACCGTAATTGTATTTTCGTCATCACTCCAATCTTGGACAGTCACGTCGTTAATCACCGCCACGTCAGATTTTACGACACTGAAGCTTTTCGTGTCACTACACACTACACTGCCATGTACTGTTGCTACGCTGACAGTAAACGGGCCGGTATCCGAAACTCTAATCGTACGCGTAGTTTCCCCGCCTGACCACATGTAGCTGTTAAATCCGGGTCCCGCGTCGATGGTAATTTCTGTATTTTCACATATCGGCACAATATCAGGCAATTGGATTACAGGCATCGCCACCACCGTTAACGACAGTTGAACAACCTGCGAACATCCATTGGCTGACGTAATCCTCACGTAGATATCGTTGACGCCTAACGACAATGGATATTGCGAAGGTGTATTAATCTGGTCCGATGTGCTGAGAAGTTCCGCACCTGCCTGCGAATGATAATAGGTAAAAGTAGCATTTGAGATATCCGACAGTAATTGTTGATTGTAATCACTTAGGTCAATTACTTCAGTTCCGTCGTTCAGGTCATCACAGATGAAATTGTGATAATCATTGGCATTAAGCGTGGTAATAAGCGCTACGGCAATCGGTATCCTGCCAATGCTTTCACAATTATTCAGCGTTTGTGAGGCATAATAAATACTTCCGTTTGTAAGCGAAGTACTGGCAGGTAAAGCCGTACCGCCTGAAGCCGAAAGGTACCATTGTATACCGCTTCCCGTCACAGCTAGATCACTAAGCACCGGATTCTGAACGGAGCAAAAGCTTTGAGGGCTTGTGGCGACAGGCACAGATGTAGCATACACATGAACGGTTACCGCAACCCGTAAACTTTCGCAGTTATTAATCTCCTGCGAGGCATAATAGGTAACGCCGTCCTGTATTAAAGGATTTCCGCTAATAATATTTCCTCCCGTAACAGAATCATACCATCTTATATTTTGCCCTGCAACCCCAAGATTACTGATTGTTGCGGCATCTTGCATGCAAAATGACTGTGGTGACGCAGCCACGGGTTCCGGAGTACTATTGATGGTAACCTGCACCGAAGTTCTTGGGCTTTCGCAGCCTATAAATTGTGATACAAAATAAATCGTGTTATTTTGCAATGGTGTTGTAGCCGACAAAGCAGCAGTGCTCGTAGCGGTTTGATACCATTTAAGATTTTGCCCGGTAGCCACAAGGTCAGATATTTTAGCCGACTCACTTTCGCAGAAAGTCTGGTCAACCGCAACAGGGGGTGCAGGTGTAGGCAGTATACTGACTGTGACAGCCATTCTTGGACTTTCAGGGCAGGAGCCTATTTGCCTTGACACATAATACACGTGGCCATCCACTAACAGGGTCGTACCCGTCAACGGTGTAATTGCTGTTGGCGCATCATACCAATGCGTGGTTTGGGAATAAGGGGTTAAATTACTGATGGTTGCATTTTGTGAGTTGCAGAATTGCTGCGTCGGGCTTGCCGCAGGCATAGCAGGATTACAGGGCCCCAGTTTCTGTATAAACCCATTGTAATTGTAAGTAGCAGGATTGAGCGAATCCAGTGATGTGTAAGAAGTTGGCGAAGGATCAAAATCGCAGACCCTGTTATATTCTCCTACCAAATAGTTTTCGTCATCCACTACAGCAATTTTCCTTATCCTGAATTTATCGCAGATATTATACGGAGTCTGCAATGGGAGTTCCTGCCCAAATTTAATAACGCTTTGAAAATTACGGTTCTCGTCATACTTAAGCAGGAAAGCATCGCCAAAATAGCCGGAGTTCAGGACGTTCGTATTTGCGGAAGCGTCAAAGTCCATGGTTCCGTGATACCAGCCACCAAAAGTGTACCTGCCGGCAGCGTCTACATTGATTGCGCTAAACGAAAATCCGTCAGTATTATTCACTATCCCAAAGCGCTTAACTTCAACAAAATTGCCATCGAGGTCCATGAAAAGCATGAATTGGCATCTTCCGCTTACAATCGCATTATTGGCAGACAAATCAACATCAATATCGGTCGTGGTATAGTAGGTTTTGTCACCCAGAATAACAATTCCGTTATCTGACACTTTATAAGCCAACGGCTCATGGTGATCGAACTCCTTTTCCCACAAGGTGGCTTTGGTGGCACCATCGATATTGTAAAGGATATAATTGGAGGACTTAGGCAGGATAAGGTTAATATTGTCATCCGGCCTGACCTGAAGCATGGAATAATCATTATGATGGACATCGATTTGCTTGGTCCAGATAAAGTTTCCTGCCGGATCAAGCTTCATGACATAATTCCCAATACCCGTGATGCTTAAGTTGAGATCAGGATTGGAAGCGCTTAACGTAATATTATTCGTGAAATACCCAGATATAAACATATTGTTCTGGCTGTCAAGGTCAAATGAATCCGCAGAGATGTTGTTGTTATTTCCATAGTTTCGGGGAATGGAAACAGTAGACAAAATAGTACCATCGGGGGATATCTTGTAAATCTCAAAAAAACCGTTGATGACATTTTGCGTTGGATGATGATGCTGTATGGTTAACATCGCATAGATATTCCCATCAGTACCAATCTTGATGTCAATGGCATGATCGCCTCGCCGGTAGTCCCCGAACATGTGCCCCCAGAGATAATTACCATCCGCATCCAGCTTCAGGAGGTATGTAGCCCCGAGATTCTGGATATTAAAATTGTCTATAATATCTACACCGTCAGGCGTGGGATCCATATCAAAAGTATACGACTCCGTATCGCCCAATATATAACTGTTTTGGTCATCATCAACGGCCTGCCCGATAATAAAGTCATCGTATTCATATTGATTGCCCCTGACCTCCCGTACCCATGCGAAATTTTGGGCACCTGAAGAAAATGGGAAAGCCAGCAGGCAGGAAAATAAAAAGTAAACTTGCTTCATAAGCGACTTTAATTAAGCATTACAGCGCAAATATATTGGCTTTGTAACATAAAAAAAGAGACAAGGACTATTTTTGTTAAAAAGCACAAACGAAAGGTCATTTGGTGGATGTCCTGGTTTCTCTTTTTGCAGGCAAATCCTTTTCGTCCGGGATATAAACATCTCATGGCCATTGGCAACCAATTGGGCGATAAGGTTTTGTTAGGGGATTTGTTCGGATGGGAGGTCATGGGTTAATGATCAGAGGTTCACATAATTTATTGGATTTGAATTACCACGAACAAAATAATGTTTGACAGACTTATTCAAATATTTTCCCCTAACATCGGTGGGCGCTAAAAGTCCCTCAAATTCAAAGCGTTTGATAAGACTTTCTCTAGTATCTAAACCGCTGTTGCTTTTTATACTCCTAGTAGTTATAGTTGTTCCCGCTGGATGGACACCAGTGATTTCATAAACTTCCCGAATAATGCCTTTGTATACAGCGATTCCATAGGTAGCTTTTTTAGCACGCTCAGGATTTAGTTTCCATCTGCCGCGTGTATATTCATAAAGCTCCTTATCCGTGAACCCGGATTGATATGCTTTATTAATCCTGATTAAAATCACTGGTTCTTGTATGTCAACTGACTGTACTTCCATAAACTATTATTTGAAATCCGTTTTGTCGCTTATAATTTTTAAACCTTCATCAAATGAGTCTGAAACATAAGCTTTTTTTGAAAGTTCTTTGCCATAGAAATGCTTATATCCCTTTTCAATTTCCTGTATCGTAATTTTACCGCTCTCCAAAAGTTTGTTTAAAATCTCCCTTTTTTTTTCAATGGTTGTTTGTGAATATTCATACGAGCCGGGATCAAACAATGTTCTAAGTGTACGATGTTTGTACATTGATCCAAATACTTCGTCGACGATTTCTTGATAGTGTTTTTTCATAACCTTAAATTTAAACTTTCCATATTTGCTTGAGCTTGTCGATTAGGTATTTGCTTCTTTCCACAATTTGAGCTTCGCCCCAATCAGGTTTATTTTGAAAATAAGTATTTAAAAGAACAGTTGAATGTTGCGCTATTTCCTGTTTTTTGATTTCAAATGGACTATTGCTTACACTCGGATTCAACGCGCTTGTAAGTATTGTTAAGTTGCCAATGGAATGCAATAACCTATTTCGGTTTTGAATTTTATGAAACTTTCCATTTTTATCATCTTCCGTCATAACAGCATGCACTGCTATATTGAAATCTTCTTCCGATATATCAATACCGTCTAATGGCCAATGCTCATACCATGTTTGTGGTAACAAATGTTCAATTGTTAGACCGTGATTAAAAAATTTCACAGCTTCCTGCTTACTTCCCCTTATTGAATGCTCAACTTCTAATAATATATTGGAAATACTTTTTGTTCTGTTCCGTTCTTCAATATAGAGCGGCCTTTCTAGAAGTCTATCCATAAAAATGTTATCTGATGGCCACAGGTTAGTTTCGGCAGTTTTCGCCTTAAGGTGCTCTTTGAATGCGTCAGCATCCTTATTTTTAGTCAGAAATTTTAAAAATTCCAAGAAGACATTATTGTAATTTTTTGTTGTGTAGCCACATAAAAAACGTCTGGTGACGTATGAATCTAAATATTCGTAAATCTTTCCTTTGTTCTCTTCGGAAATTTCTGTGTCTCCTTCAATAAATAATATTAATGGATAGATAGTGGATATTCCCATATCAATTAATCTGCCGGCAAGTCTATCAAATTTACTTTCGCCATCAGGCCTGGTAAGCCTTTTAAATATCTTACCATAGCGGCATAATTCTTTTAGCTCATCTTCTACCGTTACAAAATCAGAGTTATTGATTATAAACAGCTTATAATGATAAAATACCTGATCATATCTCATCTCAATTTGCAGTTTAAGAGTGAGGTAATCAATCATAAAGAATTGTAAACTCGACTCAAAGTACCTGCCTCGGCTTATTTTTTCATGCCATTTGAAATTTGACTCCGGATCATCAAATTCATTCCAATATTTATCATAAATTTTATCTAAATCCTCATGACTGCTGTTCGCACGCATGAAAATATAGTTCCTTATCAGGTCGGTTTCGGTCAACGACGCACCGCGCCCATTCATAGTTTCGAAAATCATCTGGGGATCATCATGTTGAGTAAGTCCGATTTCGACAAACTGAAAATCTCTTTTGAGAACCAACAAAAACTGAAGTATAAGCTCAGTCATATCGCGCTTTGTACCTGTTATAAAATCTTCAAGTTTCTCGTAGAAAAAAAGATATGCGGCCAGCATCTTACTTCTGTTCTTTGCCGCCTGTCTATATGTTCTATGACCATAGCCATATTCTGATAATATTGGAGTAATAAGCAGCTCTTCTACTTGCTCATAAGTATTATCAATAATAATTTTGAAAACCTCTTTATTAAATTTTGTGGGTTCGAGTTTAAATTTCTGTGTATCATAATCACTGTCACCGAATGATTTTTCATTGAACAGAAATTTATCAAGTTCTTTAATTAAATTTTCGTCTCCAACATACTTTCTACAAATCTCTCTAAAAGATGCTATTAAAATCTGAAAAGTAGTCAGCCTTTGCTGACCATCAATTACACTATAAGTTGATAGGGTGCTTGTGGTTGTCGTTTCTTGGAATAGAACAATTGACCCTGTATAATGCGGATGAATTTTTTGCTTGTTAAATCGCTCGTTATATTTATTTAGGAAATCTTCCCATAACGGTATCAATTGGTCATGCTCGTTCCAGACGTAATGGCGTTGAAAAACAGGAATCCTAAATCTAATTTGTTTATTAAATAATTCTTCTAATATTGGTTTTCCTAAGTTCATTTATATACGCTAGTTAATATTTGTAATGTAGAAAAGACTTCTAAAACAGTTTTGAAGTGAATTTTATACGGAAAACAACCGGTCGAAAAATGGTGAATGTCTGCTTGTAGCAAATTCCAATAATTTAGTAAATGTCATTACCTCTAAATGCATGTTTTTGTTTGGTTCCATTTTATAGTATGAGCCGAAAGGAGTTTTATTCCAACCTTTATCCAAATTATATTGTTCAAGTTGAGGAGGAATTACATCTATGATTATATATCCAAATTTTGGCGTTTCTTTTTTAAGAATTACCTGCTTACCTTTATAGTTCTTTTTGTCGGGAGAGTATAAAAAATCATCAAAATATGGCTCAACAAGAAGCGAAAACTCCCATCGATAATCTGTTTTATTTTTTTGGTGAGCAATATTCCCGGGACGTTTAAATTCAAATATCACCATCGAACCAACATCGCCATTGCTTTTATCTGCGAAACCAATTGGATTGTCAAACATAAGTGGGTTTTCGTCTAAAAGCAATAAGTCAGGCTCTTTACTACTTTTCTTTTGGCTCATCGAAGTAATTGACTTATCTGATGCAACAAATTTGTACATTAGAAATCTTTCATCTAGAAGCCACAAATTATGTGTTTCATAGTCAACATCATTATTTGTAATTCCCATCGGGAATATTAAATTATGAATATCAGCTTCTAATTTGTATTTGCCGTCTATATCCGCTTCTAAAAACTTTTCAAAAAGCCTAATAATTGCTTTCCGCCGCATCATGTAATCGGCTAAACTATCAACATCGTAAGCAGTTTTATCACGAAGATCGTTCTTTATAATTTCAATTGATTCCTCAGTAATTTGTTTATTGTCAATAAATTCCTGTATATTCTTCTCAACATTTCTTCGTGCATTAAAAGATATTTTATAAAGAAACTCTTCTTTTTTATCATCAGGTAAATTTGGTGGAATTGTACTGAGCAATTCTTTATTTTTAGCTAAACTCCTAAATCGTGGTGCTTTGTCATAAATGTAATTTTGTAGTTCCGTTTGACTTTTCTCTTTTGAATCTCTTACATGGTCATCGTATTCTTCCTCTAATATTTTAACGAGCTCCTCCTCAATTTCTTCAAAAGAAATCTTATTTGAAAATTCAAAAATTTGGTTTTCCTTTTCCAACGGAATGGCAAAACCATTTCTGGCTTTGTACACATTTTTATTAAAATACTCAGACACTACATATACTTCTAACAAATAAGGCTTTCCATTAATTAAAAGCGGATAATTAAATAAACTATTTATTTTACCAATGTTTTTCGGTTGTCCAACCACTCTGGAATTAGCACAATAATATGCATAATGATTTCGTCTGTTTCCTTCTTTTGCAACTTTTGTAATGTAGGCCCTGAAACTTTGATTACCAACTTTAAACACTCTTTCATTATCTTTAGATACACGTTGGTAAAGTTCATTTATAATTTCTCCCTTTTTTTCTTCGGATTCAAAGATTGTTATCTTTGGCAACTCGTCGCTTAAATAATAAATTAAACAATGGTGCATTATCTCATTCGAGATCGCCTCAAGACTTAATGCTGTATTATCTTTTATGATTGGATTAAAACAATCTCTTAATTCGACAGTTGTCTTCCATTCTTGATTTTCAGATAATTCTAAAGTCACAGGTTTTATTTCATTCTCTGCATCACAACTGAATTCTCTATATTTCCAAACAGAACCTTCCATATAATTACTTCTTACTTTTATCGAATTGAAAGCCGCCATTACCGTAAATCTTCCAATTCCTTTACAACCAAAATCCTTGTTGGTTTTTGAAAAAGGGGTTTCGAAAGACCTGTAATTAGATTCATTGAATCCAATTCCATTATCAGTAATTATGATTGATTGAATCGTTGGAATGTTTTCAATATTTGTCTGAAATGGCAAATCTCCTCTAACAATTTTTATCTGAATTTCCTTATCGACAACATTAGATTGGTGCAAACTTATTATGGAATTTACTAAACTTTCAAATAATGGAAGTAATGCATCGTTAGATGTTAAATCCACTGTTTCTACAATATAACTTGCCGGTACTACCATAAATTAATTATTTTTAAAATTTATTAAACTAACATCTCCCGCCAACGACCCCTTCTTCCGAATCTCCAAGCCCCTCAATTTCCTCGATTATTTTCAACAACTTAATCTTTATCAACTTTACTCCAAATTAAATAGCGAACCATTTTTAATTATTAATTGGTGTAAATAATTTGCGCTTGTGAATGCAGCATATTCCTGATGCTTATCTTTTTCCATGTGGCTTTTCTTCATATTGCCGAAGTCTGAAATAGATTTAATTATAAATGCGATTGGTTGTGGCGTTATATCAGATACACTTGCGGCGTATGCTATTGCAAAAGCCTCCATATCAAATCCTATTAATTTTCCATCTTGATTTTTTATTTGTTCTAATAATTTATCATTTGCTATAACTGCTGAACCCGATACAAATGGTCCAATGTGCGCCCTTATTTTCTCTGCTTTTCCATCAAATTTTAAGTGGGATCCAAGTTTATATACTGTGTCATTTATTAGCGATTGTTTTGTCAGGCGAATTAATGCCCCTATTAATTGTTGTTGAATGGTTATTGGAAATCTGTATGGAGAAAATTTTTCTACAATTTTGGTCCGTTTCCAAAAGAGGACAGTTGTTTCTTCAGCTTCTAACGAGCTTTTTCCACTCCCATAGTCCCATAGAATGTCTGGAATCATTACGTCGCCAATATTACCTGAAATGCCTGCAGCAATTCCGCACATAGCAACTAATTTTGGTGTAAATCTTGAAATTACCTTCGACGCTAAGGAGGCCGCTGAAGTCATACCCATTTGATTAGAACAGACCACAAGTACTTTAATCTCTGCACCACTTTCTAGTGTAAAAATACCTTGGAAATAAGTAGTTCTTGAAGGATCGTGAAAATTTGGAGTAAACCCATTGTTTAGCAATTCGACAACAGCCAAATATTCTTTTATAATTGCAGTGATAATCACGACATCAAAAACACGTTGAGGAACCGCTTTAAATTCTATTTTCTTTTCGTCAATGTCAACCGCTGGATTTTTTAAAAACTTGGCGACCTCACCTAATGCAAGAATAAATTCAAGCATTTCAATAACTTTCTTTCTATCTTGATCAATTGACGTTAAAATAACGGGGAAGAAGTAATCTTCGTCATCTGAATTTTCCGGTGAAAGTTTCGAATAGATATCATCAAATAACTTATCATCATTTTTTAAAAAGATGTAAAAACTTTCCCACGCTTTTGCTAATGACTTGGGTGATGCGAATGTTTGCGGAATTAATAAATCGCCGAAAGTTTCGTCTATATTATGATAAATATTGATTAGAACTTGAATTACCTCATTATCACGATAAAACGATCCATATCCACCTTGAGGGTATGTTCTATACTCTCTCATATGAATTAAGAAATCTGGCATATTTGATTCAACAAACTTGCGAAAATATGGAACTGCCGTAGGGAAAAATTCTAACTCTATACCCATTATAATCTTATCTTTCAGTTTGCATTTTTATTTATTGCTATTATGCTTTCTTTATCTATTTCTTTCACACAAACATCTCCCCCAACAACCCCCTCTTCCATTTCTCCATCCCTTCAATCTCCTCCTCAACCAACCCAATGTTAAAATCTAACAGATAGAAAATTTACGATTGTAATGTGTTCTTCCTCCGTCACACCCCCCACTTACCAATAAACAGTCCGTTTACAATAAAAAGGCTATACAACCATCGTCAATCCACATCCATTAAACCAAAACCCTCCGGCACTTTTTTGGAATTTACCTTGTTGTAAGGCCAGATGTAAATGGTTGTAACAACATTAAAATCAGCATCTAACAAATTGTATTGGTCAATTGGCGTGCTGACGATGTTGCTGCGTACCGCACCGGTTCGCTCCCAGCGGTATTGGGAGGAGCCCGGCTTGATATAAATCAGTTTATCCAGGTACTTTCTTGATTCAGAAACACTGGTAAGCAGTATTGGGTTGTCTGTGGAGAAGCCATATTCACCCTGGTGATTGGGCAGCTCATCATCGTGCGTCCCTTCTGCCTCCCTGATTTGCGCTACCATGGCCTCCATGCGTGCCATAAAATTGTCGGTGTCGTCATCCGACGCTTTTGCCTTTTTCCTGAAAAAATTAAATAGGCCCATTGTTTATTATTGTTTCGTTAACTGTAAACTCCTACACAAACATCTCCCCCAACAACCCCTTCTTCCAATTCTCCATCCCGGCAATTTCCTTCCCAACCAACGCAATCTTATCATCAATCGCAGATAAGAAATTGGCGATTTTGGTTTGTTCTTTCACGGGTGGGAATGGAAATATAAAACCATTTAGGCTTTTGGTAGTAATTTGATTTATAGTTGCCCCCAAATGCTCATGAACTTGCTTTATAAAGAAATCTGATTTAAAAAAGTGAAATAAAAAACGATTATAATTGCTTCTGTATATTGTCATAAAAGCGCCAAAGGCATATCCCTCATGCTCTTTTTTAATAATGGCACATTTTCCAATTAAATGCTTGCTTCCGTTCCTTGCACAAATCAATATATCATTTTCTTTAACGAAGTTCTTTTCCGAGATTTCCGCATTTACAAACACATTATCCTGAAAAGTTATCACGCCATCCTGAATGTTGGATGACCTTAATACTAAAATTCCGTCTTCCTCCACGACATCATCTGGCGAATAGGTCAAGCCAATATAACTTTGGCCAATCTCTCCCAAATTCTTTTCCTCCCACTCCCCAAAATCTCCACCATCATCATCCTTAAACCGAACCTCCTGACTAAAGATTTGCTGCATCATCCCTTTTTTATATTGCTCTAAAAGGGTTTTCTTTTTTAGTAACAAGTTTAGTCTATCTTCAAATAGTTTTAAGAAAGCCGAAATTTTAATTTGCTCATCTTTTTTAGGGATTATAATCTTATATGGTTCAATATGTTTATTATTGATTTGAGGTATAGTCGAGGTGTCAGCTATTTCGTATAATTTCTCATCTAAAATTTTGTAAAATAGAAATTCGGAATCAATATTTGTTGGAATAAGCGCCATCATATTGCTGTCCATCAAGATATCGACAGCATTAATGCGAACTTTGTTATTTAAAATTGCAGCCCCTCTTTTTGGAAAGATAATCGAATTTTTTGGAATCAGATTCTTCTTATTATTTGAATAAAATCGACTAAATGCCTGATATTTATCGCAGTTGTTTAGTTCTTCAACCTTTACAAATGGATATCGACCATTATCTTCAATAAGATAATTGGACGGACTTACTCCGCTCTTTATCTCAATTAGCTCCCCTAACTTTCTTAGTTCCCACTCCCCCTCAAACCCCGGAAACCGTAACCTCGGTACTAACTTTTCCATGCTCAAAATGGGGTATTGATTCCTAATTCGGTACAAAATGCGGCAATCGTTTGGTCTGTTTCCGCTATCGCCCGGTCCAGTGCCTTCAGCTCCAGCGCCACCGCATTGATGTCGATCGACTCGGCTTCCTCAAACGTGTTTACATAGCGCGGGATGTTCAGGTTATAGTCGTTTGCCTTAATGGATTCCAGCTTAGCCACGGCCGAGAACTTGTCCACCACGGCTCGGTCGCGGTAGGTGTCCGCAATCTTGTCAATATGCTCACCGCGCAGTACATTCTGGTTCTTGACCTTCTCAAACTCCTTGCTGCCATCGATAAACAGGATGTCATCAGGGAACTCGCGGCATTTCTTCAGTACCAATATACAGGTCGGGATGCTCGTACCGTAAAACAAATTCGCCGGCAGCCCAATGATCGCATCCACATAGTTGCGGTCCTCGATCAAATATTTCCGGATATGCCCCTCGGCAGCGCCGCGAAACAGCACCCCATGCGGCGCAATACACGCCATGATGCCGTTGTCGTCCAGTTGGTGTACCATATGCTGTATAAACGCAAAGTCGGCCTTCGTCTTGGGCGCCAGCCTGCCGTATTGCGAGAAACGCTCGTCGTTCATAAACAGCGGGTTCGCACTCCACTGTGCAGAGAACGGCGGGTTCGCCACAATCGCCTCAAATTTATAATCCAAATGCTGCGGGCGTTCCAGTGTGTCCTCATGTCGTATCGTAAAATCATGGTACGACACATTGTGCAATATCATGTTCATCCTCGCGAGGTTATACGTAGTTCGGTTCTGCTCCTGCCCGTAAAAATGCGCGACTTCACCCACTTCTTTCGCCACGCGAAGTAGGAGGGAACCTGAGCCGCAGGTAGGGTCATAAACAGACTTCAGTCGGCTCTTGCCCGTCGTTACGATCTTCGCCAATATCGACGACACCGCCTGCGGCGTATAGAACTCGCCCGCCTTCTGTCCCGCACCGGCAGCAAACTGCCCAATCAGGTACTCGTAGGCATCACCCAGCACATCGCCCTCGGTATTGTCCAGATCAAAATCAATCGCATTGAGCGCCGTGATGATTTTCACGATCACCTTGTTCCGGTCGCTGACGGTACGGCCAATCTTCGTCGAGTTCAAATCGATATCATAAAACAGGTTGTCAAAATCCTCCTCAGACTCGGCCCCCATTGTGCTTTTCTCGATGTTTTTAAGGATGCGCTCAAGGTCTTCAAGGATAAAGGTTTCCTCGCTTTCATCATCATCGCCGTCCTGTGCTTTTTTAGCATTCCCTTTGGCAGCCAGGCTGCTGAACAGGTCCGAAGGCTTCAGGAAAAAACCAAGCTTCTCAACCGCAGCATGTTTGACGGCCTCGATGTATTCGTTTTGGGTGTCTTCGTTAATCGCAGTGTATTCGATATGGTCCGGACGGAGAATCTCGTTCGCGTATTTCTCCATCTTTTCGGACAGGTATTTGTAAAAGATAAATCCCAGTACGTAATCCTGGAACTGGTTCGCGTTGATCTTGCCGCGCAGGATGTTCGCGATGTTCCAGAGCTGGGATTCAAGGAGTTTTTTTTGTTCGTCTGACATAGGTGCCGTTTTATATTTATTGGCTAAATGTAACGGTTTACAGTAGTAAAAGCAAGAATTGTCCGGGGCATGGTAGCTGCTTTTGCATCACAGTTTCGGAAGTCCTGTGAGCCAGGCCTGTATCTCCGCAAGCAGCGCCGCATCCCTTGCCGCCTGACGCGTCGGGTTCGCAGGGGTAAATTCGGCAATCGGGATAATGACGTCCAGCCACCCAGTGCTGCGGTTGTAATTTTTGTACAAATGCTGGTAGGTGATGCCTTTGGTACGGCAGGAACAAAGGATGATATCCACCTGTCCATGGAATGATTGAAGGGCTGCATCAATTTTCAGCACGCTGGCATGGTCGTCACCTGCACTGTTGACAAGGATGTTAAGCTTACCCACCGTGAGCACGCCACAGCTGTCTTTGGTAAGATGGGCAGGATCCAGCCCGATAGTGTTGGCAGCGCCATGGGTGGTGATGATCCAGTCGGCAATGGTATTGATTTTAGTGGTTTTGCCCGTATTGCTGTTTGCTTTCAGGATAATGATCTTGTTCATTGTGGTAATGGTTTGATTGTTTTTGGTATGCCTTCGTTGCCAATTCACAGGGCACACTTTGGGGAATGCCGCCCGGGACTTGTCCAAACATAAACTATTTTAGCGACGCTGAACCACGTAAAAATACCTGTTTTGTACACCCGGAAACGAGGCCGGAATAGTAATAGCTTGCATTGCTAAAAATAGGGGTCAGGCAAACACAGCACAATACCCACTAGTGGGTATTTTTTAGATAACCATATTTAATTATCTTGCCGCAAAAATCCGCACCCGTTAAATAGGCTACTATGAAAAAACTTGCCATCCTCATTGCATTACTGTCATGCTGCCTGGCCTGCACGTCTGATGACGACCTCACATTAAACGGCACGATCCAACTTGACACCGGTACCTACACGCTGACCGAGGGCTCGGTCAATTACACCACATCGACAATCACAGGACTCGATGTGGTCGATTTTATGCTCACCAACGGCGGCAACACTCCCGTAATGTCCGTTCAGGTCAACAGGCCTGCTGATGGGCAACCGCTTACCGGGACGTATCATTTTGACAGGATGCAGGACGCACCTGACTACGTCAGCGCGACCTTCAGCCCCGCCAACGAAACCTACCTGGTCGTACATGGTACACTCGACATCCAACAGCACGCAGAAGACAAATACACCCTCACATTCCACAACAACAAAGGCATGTCATTCAGCACTGATGCACTCCTCGATTTCGGTGGCCACATCACCGGCACATTCGTAGTATTCCAATAACCCCACCCCACAAACACAGTCCCATTCCCCTCCTCCGGAGGGGTGGCCGCAGGCCGGGGTGGAAAAATCGCTCCCGTTAACGTACACCTACAGCGGAGGGGTGGCCGCAGGCCGGGGTGGCAAAAACGTTCCCGTTACTTTGAACTTACAGCGCAGGCTTAACCACAAGCCATAACACCAATTCTATCATTTTACTTCCAATGTAATCACAACGCATCAATCCCACCCCGCCTTTCAGGCACCCCTCCGCAGGAGGGGAACACACGTCCCATTCCCCTCCTCCGGAGGGGTGGCCGCAGGCCGGGGTGGTAAAAACGTTCCCGTTACCGTACACCTACAGCGGAGGGGTGGCCGCAGGCCGGGGTGGCAAAAAGTTCCCGTTACTTTGAACTTACAGAGTAGGTTGACCACAAGCCATAACACCAATTCTATTATTTTACTCCCAATGTAATCACAACGCATCAATCCCACCCCGCCTTCCAGGCACCCCTCCTCCGGAGGGGTGGCCGCAGGCCGGGGTGGATAAAACGTTCCCGTTAATTTGAACTTACAGCGTAGGTTTAACCACAAGCCACAACGCCAATTCTATTATTTTACTCCCAATGTAATCACAACGCATCAATCCCACCCCGCCTTTCAGGCACCCCTCCGCAGGATTGGAACACACGTCCCATTCCCCTCCTGCGGAGGGGTGGCCGCAGGCCGGGGTGGAAAAAAAACGTTCTCTTTACATTTCACGTAAAACGTAGGCGTGACCCCACGCCGTCGTAAAAAAACCACCAAACCCCACATCACAAAAAAAGCGCCCCTCTCAGGGCGCCTTCAAAAAAAAAAGGGAATAAGATCAAGCCACATCAATCACCGTCAGTGCATTAAACTGTCCGTTGCTTAACGGATACTGCACCCCGTTCATTTCCTGGTAAAATTCCATGAGCAGCAGGTACAGCACCGTGCCGGTACCCGTAGGTACGCCGGTAGGAGTGAGGGTCACATTGCCCATGGTCGCACCAAGGGCTAGATTCACCACCGGGCTGTACGTAATCGCTTTCTCTCCCGTATGGAAATTCAGGTTCAGGAATCCCGCCCGGAACGAAACATGCGTAGCATGCGGGGGTGCCGTAATGTGGTCGGCAGGAATCAGGTCGCTGATCACCACTTTACCCGTCGCCTTAGTGAGTGCGTACGCGGCACTGAGCGCCTGCGGCAGCGAAACCTGTCCGTTAAACTCAAAACCCTTGAACAGTTCTTTGCCGGCGGTGGTGCCAAGGCCGTTGTAAACCTGCCGCTGTCCCCGGACTGACGTCGTATCCATCGCCTTGATGGCCGTCATGACCTGCATCATCCGGGTGTTCATTGTGCCGTCCTTCGCCTTATTGACGAGAATCCCGCAGGAATCCCGCAACAGCTTGCCTGCACTGGCAACCATCCCAAACTCCACGCCGTTCTCCCGTGTCCGTTTGAATTTAGGGTCATTCATGATGCGGTGCTTGCTCACACCGCCTTTTTGCCGTAAAAGATATTCATCTTTTCTCTTAAAAAAGGAAATGTCATCGATCTTTCCTTCAACCTTTAAAAATCCGCGTTGTTTCGCCATGATTAAAAAATTTAGAATTAATAATGGCACAAAGGAATATCGTTATGGTGCTGATTTCCAAATAGCTGGTTCCGCTGCGTTCGGGACAGTGCCGTTATTGTCTGTTTGTGTACAAAATGTTCCGCTGTTGCAGCATAACCAAAACAACACTCTGACAGTATTGCAGGTATATATGTTAATTTATTGTCAATATGTGATTTAAAATTTCAAAACCTTGCGATATTTGATTTAAAGTTAGCCGCAGTTCAAACAGTTATTGTAAAAACCGAATCACCCGGTTTCCGACAGGCAGTAATGCGGGCAAACAGCGCCGGTACTTCGTCACTAGTGCGTCACTAGTGCGGTACTAATGCGGTACTAGTGCGGTACTAAAGCGGTACTAGTGCGGCTTAAAGCGGCAATAAAAAAATAAAAACAGCGATTTTGATAAAACAATTATAAACCAAAAACACCACAACATGAAAAATTCCGAAGGCACCTCAAGGCTGTGCATCCACACCAAAGACATCGTACTACTGACTGGCTACAGCGAAGGCTACTGCCGCCGCCTGATTCGGGAAATCCGTGCCCGGAACAGCAAACAGCCTCATCAACCCGTCACCATCTCTGAGTTTTGCAGCTATTTCGGCTTCACGGAAGCGGACGTCCGCAAACGCCTGAACTAACCCATTCCCCTCCTCCGGAGGGGTGGCCGCAGGCCGGGGTGGTAAAAATCGCACCCTTTACCTTATACGTAAAGCGTAAGGGTGGCCGTAGGCCGGAGTGGCAAAAACGTTCCCTTTACTTTAAACGTAAAGCGTAGGGATAGCCGCACGCCCGAGTAAAAAAATCTTTCCCTTTACTTTCACAGTAATCACAACGCCGCAGCCGTCCCACCCCGCCTTTCAGGCACCCCTCCGCAGGAGGGGAAACTCACGTCCCATTCCCCTCCTCCGGAGGGGTGGCCGCAGGCCGGGGTGGCAAAAAACGCTCCCTTTACCTTACACGTACAGCGAAGGTGTGACCGCAAGCCATGACAGCAAAACGCTCCTTAACCTGGAACACCACAACTACCCGCATAAATCCTTACATTTAACGAACAAATACACGCCATGCAAACAATAATCGCCACAATCAACGGCATCCCCATTTATCGTAGGGATGTTGCATACCTCCCCTCCAATGCCAAACTTACGTCACGAGCCCGTTTACTCCGCAAAGCAGGTAATCTTGCCGAAGTCATTTTCTGGAAACAGGTACACCGCGGAAAATTCCATCATATCGACTTCGACCGTCAAAGGGTAATTGGCAATTATATCGTAGATTTCTATATCAAATCCTTAGGTCTGATTATCGAAATTGACGGCGCCAGCCATAACGATAAAGCAGATTACGATGCGCGCAGGGAAGGCCACCTCACTGCACTGGGCCTGTATCTATACCGCATCATCGATTACAGGGTGAAGCACGATCTGGCGAGTGTGATGGCGGAACTCGAACAATATATAATAGCACATTTCGGCCAGAAACAGACAACAAAGTAATGCCGTCCATTCCCCTCCTCCGGAGGGGTGGCCGTAGGCCGGGGTGGTAAAAAACGTTCCCTTTACTTTACACGTACAGCGTAAGGGTCGCCGTAGGCCGGGGTGGAAGAGACGTCCCCTGTACCTCACGCGCAAATCGAACTCAGCAGGCAAACTCCATCCATCCCACCCCGCCTTTCAGGCACCCCTCCGCACGAGGGGAAACACACGTCCCATTCCCCTCCTCCGGAGGGGTGGCCGTAGGCCGGGGTGGAGAAATCGTTCCCCTTACCGTATACGTAAAACAGACGGGAGGCCGTAGGCCGGGGTGGTAAAAATCGCTCCCTTTACCTTACACGTAAAGCGTAGGGATAGCCGCACGCCCGAATAGAAAAATCTTTCCCTTTACTTTCACAGTAATCACAACGCATCAATCCCACCCCGCCTTTCAGGCACCCCTCCGCAGGAGGGGAACGGGTAGCACAAAAAAAAAAGAAACCCGCAGCCTTACATTGCGGGTTCTTCATTTCACCAAATCTGAAATTACAGTGTGCGCCTGTCCTTACTGTCCTTGCCATCAGCGGGGCTGCCGGTGCAGTTCCCAAGCTGCGTCGGCCCGCCCACTCCCCAAAAATGGATGGCGCGGCAGCGTGGCCAGGCGTACTGCCGTTTATTGTATAACCTTTCGCGTCACGGTGGAGCCGTCCAGGGCAACTGCCTGAACGATCAGGACCTGTTTCGTCCAGCCGGCTTCGATAGCGACGGTAGGCGCGTTAACGTGGCTGCGCGACGTGAGCAGCCTGCCGCTGGTATCATAGAGGTTCACGGTAGCAATATTCTTAGGGCTTTGTATCGAAAGGGTGCCATGGGCAAGGCATACCTGCACACGGGCAAGGGTGTTGTCTGTGCCGGCCGAGAGGACGCTCGCGGTCGCCATATCGGCATAGAGAACCTCAAACCGGTCGTTAAAGATACCCGCATTGCTGGTAAAGGTGTACGGCGCCTCGCTCACATTGTGCAGCGTGCCGTCAAGCTTGTCGCGAACCAGGATGTCCTGGGCTTCAAACAGGCCGTCAGCATCCGGTATAGACAGCGTGAAACTGCCCGCCTGCGCCGCCTTATAGCCCAACGGGATCACATCGTCGCCCGTAAACGGCAGCGGCCGTCCCTGGATGATGTAGGCGTCCGTGCCGAGCAAAGTGTAGAATACGCTCGTTGAAAAGCCCATACAGTCGTAGCCCGGATCCGCACCAATAGTGGTGCCGTCCATATAGCCCACGAGTATTGTACTGACGATGTCGTCGCTCGTGTGCAGCGACAGCCAGTAGCGGTGCCGTTCGGGTTCAGTGGTGTCGGTGACGCGTAGGTTTCGGACTTGGCCAGGCTGCGTGCCGTGGGCAGTAAACGCCGCCCGGGATGGCCAGGCTGAAATGGTACAGAGCAGGATGCAGGCGAGGAAGAGCCGGTCTTGTAGGGTGTTGTACATCTGTTTCATGGTGTTGTCGTTTTTGGTTCAGATTCACTGCCAATCCCTGATTGGTTGTAGTAAATTTGCGACATATCGATGAAACATACAGGGCAGAAGTAATATCCGAAGCATGGAGGGTATAAGTGCGCCGCGGGACGGATAATCATTACGGGCGCTGCGGGCGGACTTCCCTCAACGGTTCCAAAGTCGGCCCGGTCAGACGCTGCCGTCGGCTATGCGCTCAAGTACGGCCCGGGTAATGGGCTTGACCAGAAACACCCCGACATGCTCGTCGGCCTGCGACCTATGGATGTCCAGGTCGTCAATAGAGGAAGACAGCATGTACAGTGTGCGGCCTGTCCTTAGCCGTTCAGGCAATTGGGCATACCCCTCAATAAAATCAAATCCGGAGAGCTGCGGCATGTAGATATCAACAAAGATTACCTGTGGCAGCTTATCAGCATCGTGGCTGTGATAGGCCAGATATTCCAGCGCCTCCGCGGCACCTCTGCACTCTATAACATGGGAGGCAAAGCGGTTGCTGGTGATGGTGCGCGACGCGATGTACAGGTCCACCGCATTGTCGTCTATAATCATGACTTGTTTAAAGGCTGTTGTCATCTTAAAGGGGATTTTTATTTGACTGTCTGTTTGCATCCTAAAGTTTCATGAAACGCTGGAATTCTTCCTGCCTTCGCGTGGCTACGGGCACCGTAATGCCGTTGGCGAATTCGCAGAAGTAACCATCCTTTTTCACGATCTGCCGTATGTGGAGCAGGTTGACCACATACGAATGGTGCACCCTGAAGAAAAAGTTGTAGTCGAGGATCTTGCTGTATTCCCCGAGATTGCGGCTCGACATGATCTTGCGGCCGTCGGCGAGGTGGAACACCGTATATTTCCCCTCCGATTTGCAGAACAGTATATCCGACATCCGCAGCAGCTCAATCTTATCAAGCGATGATACCGCTACAAACCCTTTGGCCTCGTTCTTCGCCTCGGCGCTGACCTTTTCCACGTTCTGTTTCTGCATGGCACGCTCCATTTCGATACGGCGGATGACTTTGTACATTGACATCATCAGCAGGTTGAACTCAAGCGGCTTCATGATAAAGTCGACGGCATTGTGCCGGAACGCCTCGACCGCATCATGGGCTTCTGCTGACATCATAATGACTTTCGGCACAGCGAATCCCTGTTTGTCGAGCTGCATAAAAAACGCCGCAACATCGACCGAACCGTCCAGGAAGATCAGGTCAGGGCGCCTGGAGGCAATCGCCGAGATCCCTTCGGTCACATTCGCGGCTTCCGCAGCAATGTTCAGGATGACGGCATTCTCCTCCTCAAACTTCCTGAGCAAACCGATGCCTTCCGGATCTTCGGTGACAACTACAGCATAAATGGGCATTTGGGGCATGGTATATGATTTAGGTTAAGTGGGGGTGCAAAAATAACAGGGCGCGAAGTTTTGGAAGCAACGGGGTAACAACTGCAGCCCGTGCCGCACAACTGCCTTATGGGCGTCGCTGTCGTACACGCGACAGGAATTCAGCATCAAGCGGCTTGACGTGCAGCGCCACAATATTGGGGTCCTGATCAGCCATCATCAGGTCTTTCGGGTCGATGGTTGAAGAGACAATATACACATCGCACTGTGCCTTCAGCATCGCTGAAAAGCCGTCGTACACTTTCATAAAGTCAAAACCATTGATTTCGGGCATGTACACGTCAAGAAAGATGACATCCGGTAAGGCACCGGCATGCTGCTGGTTGTCATTCAGGAACTCGAGTGCTTCTGCAGGTTTTTCATAATCAATCACTTCGTTACAGAAATCATGCCTCGCCATGATCTTTTTCGCGATGTAACGGTCGATGTCGCTGTCATCCACGATCATGACCCTATGGATGGCTGTTGTCGGTGTCATATTCATGGTGTAAATTTTTTAAGATGATGGTGAAACAGGTGCCTTTTCCCTCCTCTGAGCTCACGTCTACGGTGCCCTGCATTTTCCCGACACTTTCGCGGACGATATACAGTCCGATACCCGACCCATTAGCGGTATTGGCCACGCGGTAAAACATGTCAAATATTTTCGGGATGTGCCTCGCACCGATACCCATACCATTGTCAGCCACCCTCAGCACAAGGCTGTTCGCACAGGTGCCTGCCGTGACGCGGATGAATTTATCCGTACCGTCCGTTTTGTGGTATTTGATAGCATTCGATATCAGGTTCTCAATGATAGTGGAGAAGCGCTGCCGGTCAGAATAGAATGGGACCGTTTCGGTAATGTCGGTTTCAAAGCGGATGGCTTCAGACTCTTTCGCGCCCGATAGCAGCCCAATCGCCTCGTCGACCGTCTGTTGCAACGGGATGTACGCGATACTGACCTCTGTCCGGTTATTTCGGGAATAGTTCAGGATGTTCCTGATGAAGTTATCCAGCCTCGTAATGCTGTTGCGGATCATGTTGATGTGAACGATTGTATCGGGCTCATTGCTCTCCGCTTCAATCAGCCCGGCGAGGCCAAGTACCGAGGTCAGTGGCGAGCGCAGGTCGTGTGATACGCTGTACACAAAGCGGTCCAGCTCATTATTGGTCTTGATCAGCGATTCGTTGTTCATAACCAATTGGTTTTCCACAAGCTTACGCGCTGTGATGTCCTGATGCGAAATGACAATCATGGTCTCGTCGTCCTCAAACTTCCTCACCAGCATCGAAAACCAGCGGTCCCCGGGTTTTGCCGTGCATTTGTATTCGTGATAGAAGTCCCGGATATTCCCGGAAAGGATGTCCATGATGTGCGCCAATACGGTTTCGGCATCTGCATTTCCTGCCGCCACGGCCTCTTGGCATGCCGTGAAATAATTGCTGCCTTCAGCGGTATGGCTCAGAAGTGTATCGGGGTCCTGCCGGGTGAAGCTGCGCCACGACTCATTGACGGTAATAATATCGCCCGAACTGTTGATTACTGCAATGTGTGCGCTGAGCGAGTCGAGGATGCCACGGCTGAACAGTTCGCTGCGGCGGAGCAAATGTTCGGTCCGGATCCGGTCCGTAATATTGCGTGAATGGCAGGCCGTACCGATGATGTCGCTGCCCGCACGGATCGGGTAAAACGATATTTCCGACCACAGGTCATTGGGCGACAGCGTGTGTTCGATAACCGAAAACACTTCCCCCGAAAAAGCACGGTCATAATATCCCTTGAATCGCTCCGCACGTCCTTTCCCGGCATTGCTTAATACATTCTCTCCCCGTTCAAAAGCAGTGCCGCGGACCTTTTTCACAAGCTCGTCAAACGGCGCGTTCGAAGTGATCAGCCTATAATCGCGGTCGAGGCTCCACATCAGGTCATTGGTGTTGTTGATCAGCGCGTCGAGGTTGCTGTTGTCAAAGTCATGCTTTTCCCGGGCTTCAACCGCCGGGGTGACATTCCTGAAGTTCGACACCATAGCCATTACCCCGGGCTCTTCGAGCAGGTTGGTTACCGTGCCCTCGCACCACAGCCAGTGTCCCTCACGGTGCCTGCGTCTTTGAAGGAAAAGATAGGATGCGCCCGGCTGTTCCAGTATTTTGTTGCATTTCTCGGTAAAGGCGGGAAGGTCATCGGGATGTATGAGGTCAAATAGGGACGTATGCAGGTACTCGTCGGGCCGGTATCCGAGCACTTTGGTAAATGCAGGGCTGCCGTATAATAACTCGCCTGAGCGCGTGGCGAGCGTCTTGATGTCCGAGCTTTTTTCAATCAGCGCACGGAACCGCCTTTCGTTGCGCTCGATAAGCAGTTCAGCTTCGCGGTGCTTACGCGCTTTCTCAAAATTTTCCATCGCAAATGAAATGTCTTCTGCCGCTTCTTCCAACAGTGCTATTTCCTCTGCATCAAAAAAATCGATGATGGGCGCGTGCAGCCCGATAATCCCCAGTACTTTTCCGAACCTTTTGATAGGAAGGAATATAGCCGAACGGATGCCGCAATCCAGCAGCCTGTCCTGCCAGGCCGCCATCATAGGATCGGCAGTAATGTCATTGATCGCCCAGTACCTCCCTGTTTCCATTACTTTGCCTATTGGTGTGTTGACGAGGTCAGGATGGTCTACCGGCAGGCGGAGTTCATGGATTTCGGGATACGGATCGTTTTCCGTGCCGGCCAGGCTGACGCGCCTGAGGTGTTTATTCTCTACCACTTTGACCCAGGCGAGGGTGAACTTTCCGATTTCGGCAGCAATCCTGCAGGTGTTGTCCAGCAATTCCTGCTCTTCTTCGACGTGCACGATATTCTGGTTAATGGCACTGTTGAATGCGTAAAGCCGATTTACCTTGATGAGCTTTTCGCGGTTTCGCATCTCTTCGGTGCGATTAAAAGACAGGATGAAAAGCCCCTCTGGTATGGGCTGGATGCTCAGTTCAAAATACGCTTCACTGCCGTCAGGAAAGACGAATTCCGTTTCATATTTTCGGGAGACCCTGTGCGTCATACAATGTTCGAGCACCTTAAATAACTCGGTCTGTTCGATACCGGGATATACGTCCAGCAGCGAGCGGCCAATCAGCTTTTCCTTGGTGTAGGTACTTGACGCGACCAGGGCATCATTGGCATACAGATAACGCCATTCAAAATTGTGGATCTGGGCGCCTTCAAGCATGTTATCGAGCGTATGCCTGAACCGCGATTCATTGGCAGCAAGTTCATCCTGCATCTGCTGCTGCTTCCTGACCTTATCGAAAATATCGAGCGCCCTTGAAATCTGGTCGGTAAGCTGATGTAGCAATGCGAGGTCCTCGTCAGTATACCTGATTTCGGTTGAATACAAATTCAATAGCCCCGCTACAACGCCTGCTTTGCGCAGGGGCAACAGAATGCAGGACCGGACGCCGTTTTTGGCTGCGTAGAACCGCCATGGCTCAAGGCCGGCCTCTTGCTGGATGTCTAAGGAAATATAATATTCGCCCGAATGTAAAATGTGTGAAAACTGGGGATTGGTGTGACTGAGGGCTTCAGTAAATAATGGAAGATCTTTCTCAGGGATGCCGCTTTGGTCCACCATTGTCAGGGTTTCGCTACCATCGTTATACATGCCAATCCATGCCATAGTGAAGTTACCAAAGCGCAGCGCAAGATGACAGCAGTCGTGAAACAGTTCCTTTTCGTCCGCGACGGTGGAAATATTACGGCTGATCTGGGTAAGGAACGCGTACAGGCCGTTTGCGCGTTTTAATTTGGCTTCGTATTCCTTGCGCGCCGTGATGTCGACGGAATAAATGCTGATGCCTTCCTCGCTGGGCTGTACGCGGATGTCATACCATGCGGTCTGGCCGTCGCTGTATGTAAAAAGATTTTCAAAACGTGACGCCATGCGTAGGTCCATCGCCAGCAACAGATTTTTAAATAGGGGCGTCTCATCGATTCCGGGAAATACAACGGTCATCTTCCTGCCAATCAGTTCTTCGCTGCGCTTCCCCGATTGCCGTATGGCTTCGTCGTTCATATAAACATACCGCCAGGATCGGTCGAGTGTCTGGATGCCCTCGGGCAGAACGTTTACAGATTCGGGATAGGAGGGCATAGCTTACTGAAATTGTTCGCAATGTATGTAAGCTGAGATGTTTTAACAAATGTTTATGTGCTTTAAATCAAAAAATGAGGTGAAATAGTGAAATTATGCGAAATAATATCATTATAGGAAGAAATATCTTACGTTAAATATGATATCGGTTTTGCGGATTGATTAAAATACAAACTTTATGGATTTAAGCATAACACCGCCTGTCATTTGAAATTTAATTTTGCTGTAAACTCAAACGGAAGATTATTATGAAAACGCCACACACATACAATGGGTTCGAAGAATTGGAACACCTGATGGTCAACGCTGCGACTACAGATGCGGCACACGAGGGTGATGTAGCTGCCCATACCCATGAAGACTGGGACGTCTTTTTTCCGGACACTGCATTTTAACAGCGTGATTCTTTTTAGCAATTGTTGAACGAGCCTCGTAGCAGGGCCAGGCGCTAACGTTCCTGGCTTTCATTGCCGGCAACCGGAAGCATCGTCTCAGGGATCTTTCCGTCGGCCAGCAGTTGCCTGCCCGCTTCTTCTGCTCTGAGATACTCTTCCTTTTTGGTCAGAGACGCATCACGGAATTTCTTGAAAAGGGTTTCGTGCTCGTAGATTTCCTTCCATTCAGCCGCATCGCTTTCCTTGGCAAACATCTTGGTAATAATCTTATGCGATGCCGTGTCATAATCGGGTCGGATGACCTGTGAAATCTCTGTGCTGATGTGTTCGGGCTGTGCCAGGCAAATGCCTGATAGCAATAAAAGGATTAAAGAAAAATTCGTTTTCATCGTGCTGCGGTTTTATTGGCAGCAGGTCAGTGCAGGTAGTTTGGTAGCGCCAAGTTACGAATAATATACACTCAATAGTGTTAAACTGAGCAACAGGGCATGATGAATGAGTAAATCGGATGCGCGGGCGAGTATGTCGGTGCTCCTAATGTCGGTATGCTTTGTCTGCTACACCTTTACAGTTTTCCATTTCCCCCGCTTAAACAGGATAAAACTCGCTATTGTAATGCCTGTCTCGGCAATGGGCAACGCCAAAAACACGCCGCGCGGCCCCATCCCGTAGTGCTTTGCCAGCACATAGGCGAGCGGAATCTGGAACAACCAGAATCCCACTAAGTTGACTAATGTAGGGGTCCAGGTGTCGCCGGCGCCGTTAAACGCATTGATCATCACCATACCGATGCCATAAAAGACATAACCACAGGCAATGATGCGCACTGCCTCGACAGCATAGTCCCGTACCAGCGGATCATTTGTAAAGGAATCAACAAGGAATCCGGCGCCCAGCAGCGAGACCAGCATCACTGCCAGCATATACATCACATTGTACTTCGCCGTCTTCAATACGGATTCTTCCGCGCGTGCAATCTCTTTGGCTCCGAGGTTCTGTCCTACCAGCGTCGCCGCCGCGTTGCTGAGGCCCCAGGCCGGCAGCAGGAAAAACATCATCAACCGCATGGCGGTCTGGTATCCGGCAGAACCATGGTCGCCGCCGGTCCTCGCCACAAGTTGCGCTAGGAAAATCCAGCTGCACGAGGCGATGACAAATTGCAATACGGCAGGCGAGGCAATCTTCACAATTGAACGGATAATGTCGGGACTGGGTTTGAAGTACGACAGCGCCACCTTAAGCGCACTGTTGCCGTTAAACAGGTGATAGAGCTGATAGGTCACCCCAATGCTGCGGCCCAGCGTAGTGGCTATTGCGGCGCCTGTAAGTCCGAATGCCGGGACAGGCCCCAGCCCATTGATGAATATCGGGCAAAGGATAATGTTACTCAGGTTAGCAATCCAAAGGCTTTTCATCGCAATTGCGGCATTGCCGGCGCCCCGGAAAATTCCGTTAATCAGGAAGAGTAACATGATGACGAGACTGCCGCCAATCATGATCCGGATGAACGGTGTGCCCTGTACGGCGGCTTCAGGACCTGCGCCCATGAGTTTGAGGATATCGGTACCGAAATACACGCCCAACCCGCTGATCACGACGTTAATAAGGATCGCAATAAGTATCGCCTGCATACCCGCACGCGCTGCTGCTTCGGGGTCCTTCTCTCCGATACGGCGCGCCACCACTGCGGTCGCCGCCATGCTGATCCCGATGGCCAGCGAATAGACAATCGTGAGTACCGATTCGGTGAGTCCAACGGTCTGAACGGCGAAGCTGCTGTTCTCCAGGTGCCCTACAAAATACAGGTCGACCAGAGCAAATACCGATTCCATGCACATTTCAAGCATCATCGGGATGGCGAGAAGGATGACCGAAAGCCGGATGCTGCCCGTCGTATAATCAATTGTTTCGCCTTTCAGCGATTTTTTTATCACAGAAAATATAGCGGTTATGGTCCCTGTGAGCGGTCTTTTTTGTTTCATCGGACAAATATATCTTTTTTATAAAAAAAACAGGCCCATGAAAATGAGCCTGCCGGTTTCTAAACCGATTGTATATTTAATTGTCCATATTCCCGCGGTCGATATGGTTGTCAGGGTGGCTGTTCGGATAGCGGTTGGTCGCTGTATCAGCATTCCGGTCCTTGTTTTCCACCTGCGATCGCATATCGCCATCGTAGGATTTGGTGTGGCCGCCGGCATGAGGACTGTCGTTTCTCTCATCGGCATCGCTGTTCCTCGCCCGTTTCACGTGGTGTTCGTTGCCCTGCTCGTCGGTTTCGGTTTCGTGTTTCAGCCTGGCCTCTGCGGGATTGTAATCTTCCGGCAGGTTTTCGGCGCTGAAACCTTCGTTGACTTCCTGTTCATTGTTCACTTTTTTATTGCCGAGGTCTTTGTCGTGGTTCATCGTTTAAATATTTAAGTAGTGGGTTTTCAATATGCTGTTCCCTATGAAATTACGATTATTAAAACCAAAAACGTCAGGGTTTAACATACATTTATATTTGGAGGCTTATCTTTATCGGACCAAAAGCGCAGTCGACACGATCTCAAAAAAGCACCGAAGTACCGCACCATGATCCACCACCATTACATCATCCATAAGCCCTACGGCTACCTGAGCCAGTTTATCTATGAGTTAAAACGGAAAAAGAAACTGCTGGGCGAATTGTATGATTTTGCCGAGGGAACAATGGCCATAGGCAGGCTGGACGAAGATTCTGAAGGGTTGCTGTTGCTTACGACCGACGGGATGATGAGCGAAACGGTACGCAGCCGAAAGGTCGAAAAGGAATACTATGCCCAGGTCGACGGACTCATAACACAGGCAGCTGTTGACGCGTTGCAGGCCGGAGTTGAAATTGGTTTCAATGGTAAGAAATACATTACCCGTAAATGCGAAGCCCGGCTGATTGATGCGCCCGATCTCCCGCCGCGCGGACAGAAAATACGCGATGCACGGCATGGTCCGACGAGCTGGGTATCCATTACCCTGAAAGAAGGGAAATTCCGACAGGTGCGCAAGATGACGGCTGCCGTCGGCTTCCCGACGCTCAGGCTGGTGCGGGTGCGTATCGGCAACATCCATCTGGGTGACATGCCTTCGGGAATGGTCGCTGAGGTCGATGGATTTTTGCTCTGACCCCGGTTTTCGGCGCTGGCAAACCTATCAAAAACTTACAACGGGCCTTGCACCGGATTTTCTGTTTGGCTGAAAACAGTGCAGCCGCTATATTTGCGGGCCAACCATAAAACCGTCATATATGAAATTGTTCAGGATTACACTCATCGCACTGCTTTTATCGGTCGCAGCCACTGCTCAGAAAAAGTCAGCTGCGATGGTCAGCAGCTGGATGACCAAGCCCGACCGTTCGATGTTGCTACAGCCCCGGCCGGCATTACGTTTTGAGAACGTCAGGCAAAAGATGCAGACCATTTACATAGACGAAACCAAAACCTTCCAGCAAATGGACGGTTTTGGATACTGCCTTACCGGCGGCAGCGCGCAGCTGATCAGCAAAATGGGCGAAAAGGAACAGCAGGCATTGCTCGATGAACTTTTTGGAGATCATGGCAACAGCATTTCTGTCAGCTACCTCCGCGTCAGCATCGGGGCGTCTGACCTTGATGACCACGTGTTCTCGTATGATGACCTCCCGGAAGGTGAAACCGATCCGGAGCTGGCAAAATTCAGCTTGCAGCATGATTACCGGACGGGGCTGATTCCGCTGTTGAAGAAAATCGTCGCCATCAATCCTACCATTAAAATTATGGGGTCTCCCTGGTCGGCACCCGTTTGGATGAAAACCAACGGAAAGGTGAAAGGTGGCAGCCTCAAGCCGGAATTTTACAAGACCTATGCGTATTACTTCGTGAACTACATCCAGGGCATGCAGAAAGCGGGCATTCCAATCGATGCTGTGACGGTCCAGAACGAGCCGCTGCATCCGGGCAATACGCCGAGCATGTACATGGAAGCCAGGGACCAGGCTGAATTTATCAAGAGCCACCTCGGGCCTGCCTTCAGGGAAGCCGGAATCAGGACGAAAATTGTGCTTTATGACCACAACTGCGACCGGCCTGATTACCCGATTTCAATCATGGATGATCCCGAAGCGAAGCAATACGTGGATGGTTCGGGATTTCACCTCTATGGTGGCGAAATCACGGCAATGACTGCGGTACATGACGCCCATCCGGACAAAAACCTGTATTTTACCGAGCAATGGAATGGCGGTCCGGAGAAGTTTGCTGAAGATTTGAAAAGCAATGTAGGCAACCTGGTCATCGCGGCAACTCGCAATTGGGCTAAAACGGTGCTGCAATGGAATCTCGCGGCTGACCCCCAGTACCGTCCGCATACCGATGACGGCGGCTGCACCTCCTGCCTTGGGGCGATTACAATCGATGGAAATCAGGTGACGCGTAATGTGGCTTATTATTCGATGGCCCACGCGGCGATGCTCGTTCCTGCGGGTTCACGCCGCATCGCAAGCAATGTTATCGGGGATTTGCAAAACGTGGCCTTCGTCACGCCTGACGGCAGGAAGGTTTTGATCGTGCTGAACAGTGGGCCGGCAACGCAGACCTTTTTTATAAAAGATAGTAAGCGGTGGGGAAAGGCGGTCACAGCGACCTTAGAGTCCGGTGCCGTCGCGAGTTATCTGTGGTAATCCCATCAGGATGCCTTCACCGATGGAAAACGGCATGGCATAAAAAAACCTGCCGAAGCAGGTCTTGGGAATATATGCGTTACACGGGTTAGTAGGCGCTGTCCGGCCGCTCAGTATAAGTCACTTCCACGGTGCCGGAAGTCAGGTGGGGATTGCCGGCAGCGTCCCTGAACGGGATATCGGCATGTGCCATGGTGATCGTCATGGTGTTCCCCGACATTCCGTTATCAGTTGCAAAAGCATATTTATCCACGACGTAACCGTCTTCGAGGTCAGATGTCGTCGTCAGTGAGTTTCCGGATCTCGTCCAGGTTCCTTTTACAATTCTTGCATCGCAAAATGAAGTGGTGCCATTGATGGCCACTGCATTCTCTTCGAGTATGTAGGTGCCGTCCCTGTTGATTGTCAGGCGGGAGTCATCATAACACCTTGTTTCGTCCATCAGGTCAGAAGAGCGGGTACCATTCCCATCATAATCGACAGGCATTTCCGTACGGAACGAGGTCAGGTTGTAAGTCCCGGTAATATCATTGTTGATGGTATCCCTTTCATCATCACAGGACAGGGCGAAACAGGCTGTAGCGGCCAGTAGAACAAATTTCATTTTTTTCATTTCTTTTTTCATTTATTGAATGGTCAAATGTACGCGTGCGTTGCGCGACACCATTACAACATTCCGTCCGAAGGTTATGAAGCGCTTCGGTAATCCTGCAACGTAAAGGGTCAATGTCATAACTTTTTTACAAACAGCAGCTCATTACTTTTCTGCTAATTCATTTCCGCCAGAGTTACCAACAGGCATTTGATAATTAATTGAAATGAAATCCAATTATCTGGTTATCTTTGCGCCAGTTTAACTTTTTCAACTTAAAATGAAGCCTGACACACAACAACTAAACAACTTATGCATCCAGGTTCGCAGGGATATCCTGCGTATGGTACATGCGGTAAACTCAGGCCATCCGGGCGGTTCGCTGGGCTGTACTGAATTTTTCATAGCACTGTACCAAAATCTGATGGACCGAAAAGACAGCTTTGACATGGATGGCATAGGGGAGGACCTGTTTTTCCTTTCAAACGGCCACATTTCGCCTGTTTTTTACAGCGTACTGGCGCGCAGCGGGTATTTCCCGGTGGCGGAACTGGCGACTTTCCGCCATATTGATTCCCGGCTCCAGGGGCACCCTACGACGCACGAAGGTTTGCCCGGCGTGCGCATAGCATCGGGATCGCTTGGACAGGGCATGTCAGTCGCAATCGGTGCCGCACAGGCAAAAAAACTCAACAACGACAAGCACATCGTCTACAGCCTGCACGGGGACGGCGAATTACAGGAAGGACAGAACTGGGAAGCGATCATGTATGCTTCCGCCAAAAAAGTGGACAACCTGATTGCTACTGTAGACCTGAATGGAAAGCAGATTGACGGTACCACCGATGAGGTACTCGCGATGGGAAGCGTAAGGGCTAAATTTGAAGCTTTCGACTGGGAAGTGCTTGAAATCACTGAAGGCAATAACGTGGAAGCGATCATCAGCGGGATGACAGAGGCCAAAGCAAAAACGGGCAAAGGAAAACCGGTTTGCGTGCTGCTGCATACAGAGATGGGTCACGGTGTCGATTACATGATGCATACGCACGCATGGCACGGAAAAGCCCCGAACGATGCGCAGCTTGAGGCGGCTTTAACGCAGAATTATTGTGACGGCGAAAGCGATTATTAATGCAGACTACAGTTATGAAAAAATACGAAAATACAGGCAGTAAGGATACCCGTTCCGGGTTTGGCGCTGGACTTACTGAATTAGGACAAAAAAATGAAAATGTCGTTGCGCTTTGCGCGGACCTTATCGGTTCGCTGAAGATGGACGACTTTAAGAAAAATCATCCGGAACGTTTTTTCCAGATCGGGATAGCAGAAGCCAATATGATCGGCATCGCTGCGGGATTGACCATAGGCGGAAAAATTCCCTTCACGGGAACTTTCGCTAATTTTTCTACGGGAAGGGTTTATGACCAGATCCGCCAATCCGTAGCCTATTCTGATAAGAATGTAAAAATCTGTGCGTCACACGCCGGATTGACCCTGGGTGAAGACGGTGCCACCCACCAGATCCTCGAAGACATCGGACTGATGAAGATGTTGCCGGGCATGACGGTAATCAACACCTGCGATTACAACCAGACTAAAGCGGCCACCCTGGCGATTGCTGAACATCATGGTCCGGTGTATCTCCGTTTCGGAAGGCCGGTAGTACCAAATTTTATGCCTGCCGACGAACCGTTTGAAATCGGCAAAGCCATCCTGCTTCAGGAAGGTTCCGATGTGACAATCGTCGCGACAGGGCATTTGGTGTGGGAAGCGTTGCTTGCCGCTGAGGCGCTCGATGCCAAAGGCATTTCCGCTGAAGTCATCAACATCCATACCATAAAGCCTTTAGATGAGGAAGCCATCCTGAAATCTTTGGCCAAGACCCAATGCATTGTAACGGCTGAAGAGCACAACATCCTGGGCGGACTCGGAGAGAGCGTGGCGCGCGTGCTGTCACTGCATCACCCGGCACCGCAGGAATTCGTGGCCGTACAAGATAGTTTCGGCGAAAGCGGAACCCCTGAGCAATTAATGGAAAAATACAAGCTAAACCACCAGGCGATTGCAGCGGCCGCCGAAAGAGTCATAGGCAGAAAAACGGGCAATTGATCATTGGCAGTTTGCCGACCCGAAATCATCATAAAAAAATCCCGCCTGAATGTAAAGGCGGGATTTTTTGTTTATCGCTTGTGATATTTTCCATTAATGACAGCTCGGATCCAAATGTTTTCTCAACCGTGTAGGTGAGGAAGTGTCACCGGCACAATTCGGTATGCCGGCCGGTTCGCTGAGTAAAGGATCGGCATTCGGGATTGGGTCAAATGGATATTTCCATGATGGTCCCGCCTCGCCCGCCGGTTTTCGGATTTCTTCCTTAGTATAATAACGATCGCCATCATCATCGGCATCAATGAAATCAGGCGCCGTGTCGCCATCGGTATCATCGTCGAAATAATCACCATTGTTGTTCAGGTCTTCATAAACCGACAGCACACCGTCCAGATCATGGTCACGACGCTTTACTGAATTCAGCCTGATGGTAAAAATCAATGGTGAGTAAGCCGGAATATTCGCCCTGGCCGTGTTGAAATACCCGAGGCCCGAAGGAAGGAATACCACACCCACACCTGCGTTGTTAAATGTGTAGGTGCCGTCGCCGTTATTGGTAACACTTTCCGCCGGATTGAGTTCTGTCAGGAACTGCCTGTACCCCGAAATCAAGCCACTTTCAGCCGTGGTCAGTACAGGGTAGGTTGACCAGATGCCGTTTTTGTTGCGGTCAAACTCCTCGTTGTCCAGCTTCCATCCGCGGTAACTTGTAAAAGTCGAATCGACCGTGGTGGGACGCGTGGCGCCACCGCCCTGATTCAGGATCAGGTAGTACATCTTGTAGGATACAGGATCCTCAGACCCGCCCGTAGTCAGGTTTGAGAGCCTAGCATCGTCCTTCACTATTTTGTCCTTGTGTAGCGGATACTCAGTATTGTCCCAGATTGAAACGTGCCCGTCGCCGGCAATAAGGGTATCGATCGTGATATCCTGCAGGCCGTCGATCGTAGTCACAGTCATGTAATGCGTTTTGAGGTAGGTCTCTATCGAATCGATGTCTGCGGCATATTGTTCAGCACGGTCCCGTGGCGGGGCGATGGTCACTCCATCATCGTTTTTATGGCAGGAAAATAAAGTCAGTGAGGCGGTCAGCGCAATAAAATAAAACTTAAATTTGCTCATTCTTGGATCGAATTTTGATGGCGCAAGATACAATATAGATTTATTTTTGTAACAAATTTAACTCCGTTTTTGTAAAAGATATGAGAATCGATAAATACCTGTGGTGTGTGCGATATTACAAGACACGGAATATGGTTACCGAGGCCTGCAAAAAGAACCAGGTTACGGTCAACGGTGCGCTGGCAAAGCCTTCAAAAGAGGTGTTTCCGGGCGATAAGATTACCTTCCGTAAAGAGCAGATCACCCATATTGTTTCAGTATTGGATATTCCGCCGAGCCGTGTAGGGGCTAAGCTCGCCGATATATACCGCAAAGACGAGACACCGCCGGAAGCTTTCGCACAACTCGAGATGATGAGGCTTTCCAAAGAACATTACCGCCGCACAGGCGACGGCCGCCCCACCAAAAAGGACCGCCGCGATCTAGAGGATTACGGACTTGAAAATGAAACTGATTTTTCGGACTAACTTACAGCCATATGAGCCAGAACATCATCCTGAACCATCAGGAAATCGAACACAAGATCCGCAGGATTGCATACCAGATATATGAAACGTTCGTTGACGAGCAGACTGTCATCGTTGCAGGCATTGCTGCTAACGGCATCATCTTCGCGGAGAAAATCAAGTCGGTCCTCGAAAACATCGCACCAATTGATGTACTGCTGTGCGAAGTGCATATCGACAAGCAACATCCGAACAATCCGGTAACGACATCGCTTCGTTCCGATCAATATCAGGACAAATGCCTGGTGCTGGTTGATGATGTGCTCAATTCAGGCACAACGCTGATTTACGGCGTACGCCATTTTCTGGATGTGCCGCTGAAAAAATTCAAGACTGCCGTACTGGTAGACAGGAATCATAAAAAATATCCCGTGAAAGCTGATTTCAAGGGGATTTCACTTTCGACCTCGCTGCTGGAGCATGTGAGTGTCGAATTTGCTACCGAGTCGGTAGCCTACTTAAGCTAGCAGTTCGAGGATTTCAGATGCCACCTGATCAGGTGTGCGCTGGTCGGTATTTACTTTGATGTCTGCCTGGTTGTAAAAATAGCTGCGTTCAAACAGGTGTGCAGCGATGTAGTCTGCCCGTTCCGATACCGGCACCGCAGCCATCAGCGGACGTTTCATCATTTCCGGCCGCAGCCTTTCCAATAACGTGCCCACGTTGGTTTTGAGGTAAATGGAGACCACCTCTTGGCGTTTGAGCAGTTCCATATTGTTGGCGTAACACGGGGTTCCGCCGCCAAGGCTTAGGATAAAGTCTTCAGGTTTTTGTAATTGCATGTCCAGTGCCTTGTGTTCGGCTTTGCGAAAGTAAATTTCACCCTTGTTTTCGAAAATAGCTGTGATGCTGGTTTGTGTACATTCTTCAATGACCTGATCCAGATCGAATGCAGGCATGCCCGTTTTTTGGGATAAAATTTTCCCCACAGTGGTTTTTCCCGAACCCATATAACCCAGCAAAATGATTTTTCCCATACAATAAATCCTTATAAACTAAGGTCTTAAGCGTAATTATCAAAAAAAGCCAAATTTAAAGGAAAATTGCTTTGAAAAATAAATAATAAGGCCTTATATTTGCACCCGCATTCAGGGAATGAAAAAATGACTCGATAGCTCAGTTGGTAGAGCACAACACTTTTAATGTTGGGGTCCTGGGTTCGAGCCCCAGTCGGGTCACAAAATGACTTAATTTCCTGAATCACAGACTCGATAGCTCAGTTGGTAGAGCACAACACTTTTAATGTTGGGGTCCTGGGTTCGAGCCCCAGTCGGGTCACTGAAGTCGGGCGGTTGCTTGGCTTTTTTTTTACGGCCACGTGGAGAAATTGGTAGACTCGCCATCTTGAGGGGGTGGTGTCGCAAGACGTGTCAGTTCGAATCTGATCGTGGTCACGAAAATACATTTGGAAAAGCGTCTGTTTCACGGGCGCTTTTTTTTTATGCAAAATTATTTTTCAGGCATTTCAAAGTGACGAACATTGGCAATATGTTGCCGTTGTAGCGGATAGTAACAAATTTTTGTTACTTTTGTTTAAACTCCTGAAGAAAATAATGAACAGTGCCCATGCCATCTTTAACATACGCGACCTGGAAAATATTTCAGGGATAAAGGCACATACCATCCGTATCTGGGAAAAGCGCTACAATATCCTGCAGCCCGAACGAACGGATACCAACATCAGGCTTTACACCATCGAGAATCTCAAACGCCTGCTGAACATTACGCTGTTGCACCACCACGGTTACAAGATTTCGAAGATTGCAACGTTCGATGAAGACAAGCTGAAGGTCATGATCGGGGATATCATTTCGCCAAAAACCGTGAGGCATCATGCCATCAGTGCTTTTAAAATGGCGATGCTTCAATTCGACCAGGATTATTTTCTTCAGACCTATAATGAGTTGCTTTCCGAGAAATCGTTCCGAGAGATATTTAATGATATTTTTATTCCGCTGCTCAATGAAATCGGGATGTTATGGCAAACGGAGACCGTCAGCGCCGTCCATGAACATTTTATCAGTTCGCTGCTGCGCCAGAAAATTTCAGCCAACATCGAAAAGGCACAGCGTGAAACGCCGACTTTAGGTGAGAGGACATTTGTATTTTATCTGCCGTTGCATGAGAATCACGAGCTCGGTTTACTTTATATGCATTACGAAGCAGTACTCAACGGCTGTAAAACCATTTATCTGGGGCCCGGTATACAAATCGATGACCTCGACAGGCTGGGGCCGCACATTGCAAATCCTGTATTTGTGACGTACTTTACGCTGGATCCTGAAAGGGACACGCTGCAGGCTTACTTCTCAGAATTCGGCAGTAAATTGCTTGACGGTACGACGTCCGAGCTTTGGGTCGGGGGCAGCCAGGTTGTCGATGTGCCTGATCAACAGTATCATAAGTCCATTTCCATTATCCATTCATTTACAGATTACATCCGCAAGTTATAATATTTCGAGAACGGCGCTTATTTTGTTTATCAATTTACTATATTTGTTAAACATATGAGAAAGACAATTGCTGTTATCGGGTCCGGGTTTTCATCACTTGCTGCTGCGTGCTATTTGGCAAAAGCAGGGCATTCAGTGACCGTCTACGAAAAAAATGCCACCATCGGCGGCCGTGCGCGGCAGTTGAAAAAGGACGGATTCACGTTTGATATGGGACCCAGCTGGTACTGGATGCCGGATATTTTCGAGCGATTCTTCGCCGATTTCGGAAAGAAGCCATCAGATTTTTATGATCTTGTTAAATTGTCGCCCGCCTACCGGGTGTATTTCGGTCCAAAGGATTTTGTTGAAATTGCGGATAACTTTGAAGCGATTCGCCGTACTTTCGAGGCAATAGAGCCGGGAAGCGGAGCAAAACTGGCGGATTTTATCGGCAAAGCGAAAAGTAATTACACCATAGCGATGACCGATCTCGTTTACAGGCCAGGGAATTCGCCGCTGGAATTGATTACGGGGGAAACGATACTGAATCTAGGCCAATTCTTTTCCAACATTAGCAGCGACATCCGTAAAAAATTCGACAATCCGAAACTGGTCAGCATACTTGAATTTCCGGTACTTTTTTTAGGGGCCAAACCTTCAGACACCCCATCATTTTATAGTTTCATGAATTATGCCGATTTTGGTATGGGTACCTGGCATCCTAAAACAGGAATGTTCGACGTCGTTGCGGCAATCCAACAGCTGGCTGAAGGACTCGGCGTTGTTTTTCAAACCTCGAGCAATATTGAGAAAATTACGGTTCAAAACAACAGCGCAACGCAACTGACCATCAATGGGAAATATGTACCGGCAGATGTGGTACTGAGTGGTGCTGATTACCATCACACCGAGACACTACTTGACAAGCCTTTCCGGCAGTATTCAGAGCGATATTGGGACAAGAGGATTTTCGCTCCGTCCGCATTGCTTTTTTATGTCGGCCTGAGTGAAAAAGTGGACGGCATCAGCCACCACGCCTTGTTTTTCGATACCGATTTTGACAAACACGCGAAGTCTATTTACGATACGCCCGAATGGCCTGAGGCGCCGCTTTTTTATTCCAGTTTCCCTTCGAAAACGGACCCGTCCGCTGCGCCTGAAGGCATGGAAAGTGCCGTGTTCCTGATTCCGCTCGCGCCGGGAATAGAAGACACCCCCGAATTGAGAAGCAAGTATTTTGAAATGATTATGGACCGTTTTGAGGCGATGACGGGCAGTGATTTGAGAAAAAACATTATATTTAAACAGGATTATTGTGTCAACGATTTTGTCAATGACTACAATTCCTATAAAGGCAATGCCTACGGGCTGGCCAACACCTTGTTGCAGACCGCCTTCCTGAGACCAAAACTGAAAAGCCGTAAAATCCGTAATTTGTATTTTACGGGTCAGCTGACCGTGCCGGGGCCGGGTGTGCCGCCGGCATTGATTTCCGGCAAACTTGCCGCGGGACTGATACAAAATGACATTACCAAAACAACCTGACCACTATGAAATCCATTTTCGATACCATATCATTCCGCTGCAGCAAAGATGTTACGAAGGCTTACAGCACGTCATTTTCAGCTGCGGTGCGTATGCTTGCACCTTCTATCAGGCAGGATGTGTACAACATTTACGGATTCGTCAGGTTTGCGGATGAAATTGTCGACAGTTTCCACGACTATGATAAGGAGACCCTTTTCAATGCGTTTGAAGAAGATCTTGAAAAAGCGCTGTTTCACAAAATCAGCCTCAATCCGGTGCTCAATGCCTTCCAGCATACCGTCCACAAATACCAGATTCCGATGTCGCTGGTTGAGGCCTTTATGCACAGCATGCGTTTGGACCTCACCAAATCTGTCTATGAAACCAAAGCCGATTACGAGCAGTACATTTACGGCTCAGCGGATGTTGTCGGACTGATGTGTCTCAAAGTGTTTGTGAATGGCAACGAGGACAGATACCACGAACTCGAGTACGCCGCGATGAAGTTGGGATCGGCCTTCCAAAAAGTAAACTTTTTAAGGGATTTGAAGGCAGATCATGAGGAGTTGAACCGCACTTATTTTCCCGGAACCGACCTGAACCAGCTGGACGAGGTATCCAAGCAGCAGATCATTGAAGAAATAGAAGCGGATTTCAAAATAGGGTATGAGGGCATAGCAGGCCTGCCGCTTGAAGCGAAGTTCGGAGTATATACTGCCTATGTGTATTACCGGAAACTGCTTTCCAAGTTGAAAAAAGTTCCGTCCGCTGATTTGAAGACCAAACGCATCCGTGTTCCTGATTATGAGAAATACGGACTTTTTGCCAAATGTTACCTGACGTACAGGTTTAATTTTATTTAATTATGTGGATCCACATCTTCGTTTTTTTTGCGACTTTCTTCTTTATGGAATTTATGGCCTGGTTTAGCCATAAATATATTATGCACGGATTTCTTTGGGTACTGCACGCAGACCATCATAAAAAGGACCATGATTCATGGTTTGAGCGCAATGATGCATTCTTCTTGATTTATGCAGTAATCAGCGTTGGATTTTTCCTGCTTTGGCAATACGATATCCTCAGTATCGGACTCGCAATAGGCTTGGGAATCTTTGTCTACGGCGCTACCTATTTTCTTGTCCACGATATATTTATACACCAAAGATTCAAGATGTTCCGAAACGCCAACAACCGCTATGCAAGAGCGGTTCGCAGGGCGCACAAGATGCACCACAAACATTTAGGGAAGGACCAGGGCGAATGTTTTGGGATGCTTATTGTACCTTTCAAATATTTTAAAAAGTAAAGCACCCTGTTGAGGTGCTTTTCTGATTTACTGTCCTGATTTTGATTGGTTTATTTCATAAGCTTTTTCAATGGCTCGAGCTGCTTCTGATCTATGTCGGCGTTTTTCAGCAACGACAGCAGCGTCATTACCCCGGACGGATCCATATTGTCCCCTAAGACGCGGACTACCGCAATTCCGTTTTCTTTTTTCGCAGCGTAAATGACGAATTCGTCGATGTGCTCGTCGTCTTTTCCGACATAACTTATTGAAGCGCCATCACTTCCAGACCCGACGCGCATCAGCAGTTCGTATTTCTTGTCTTTTAGAAGTGCTTTCAAAGCTTTATTTTCCCGTTCATAGGCTGTGGCTGACACAGAATCCGATTTGAAGAACAGCATATTCATTTTGTCAAAAGTATCCAGGGCTTTTTTCTCTTCGGCGTTCAATTTAAGCTTGTCCATTTTAAAAATCCCGGGCGTCAGGTCCAACACGACGAAATTAGATTTGCCGCTGTGCTTAACGAAGTACTGCTGTAACGATGGTTTGGAATTGCAGCCCGTAAGCAACAGGCCGCAAACCAGTATTATAAAAAAACGTTTCATGTTACTTTTTGCCTTTGGTTCCTTTAGACAGGACATCTCCGCCAGGAAGCTTCATTTTATCGGTCAGAACGGAAATTTCATCGAGGTCAAATTCACCAACCAGCGACAGCAAAACCGTGTCGTCTTTTCCTGAGCCTTCGATGAACATCAGCAATTCTTTGACGATGGTTTCCTTAGCTCCCGATTTGATCATGATCCGGATGTTTTTGCCTTTGTCAGTCACGCGCATCAATTCTTCAAGGCCTGACGATTTGATGTATTTCTCAGTCGTGGACTTCATTTCCTGGGTGGTTTTTTCATTGGTCGTTGTAAACACCCTGAGGTAATCCAGTTTTTTGATCAGGTTCAGGTACTGCTGGGCCTCCTTGTCCTTGCTGTCGACCTTCCCCATCATCTGGAACATCTTCTTGTTGACAATCACCGCCGTAATGTCATCACGGCCGTCGAATTTATCAAAAGTGATCTGGCCGAAGAATAACATGGGCACCAGAAGTGCAGCGTAAACGAACATTTTTTTTGTTGATTTCATGATAACTATTTGTTTTTTAATGAATTGATTTTTCCTGTTTCGATCACCACAGGACGGGCTTTATTGTTTAAAAATGCGTTCTCTTGTATTCTCATACGTTTTAAGATGCTGTATGCCTTCCACACCGGTGTTGACATTCCTTGAAAGCAACGCCAACGCTTTCTTTGTCTCGAGGAAAGCTCTCTCAGGATTGTCATAAGTGCCTAAATCGCGTTGTGGCTTGCTTTGGAAATTAAGGTAAGCGAAACTTCCAATGCTTACCAGCACAATCGCTGCTGCGGCGATTGATATCCACGGATTTCGCTTTCTTTCAGGAATTGGGACGAATTGCAGTTGCTGTGATTTTTCGTTTTCGAAATACCCGAATAATGGCTTGTACATCTCCAATTCCGGAGCAACTTCTGCGGAAGCGAAATATTGGTGAAGCCATTTTTCTTCGGCAACCGTTGTTTCCCCTTCAAAATACTTTTCTAATAACTGGGCTGCTCTATGCGGTTCCATACTGGTGCGTTTTAATAATCTGTTCCTTAATAGTCTTTCGTGCCCTGTTCAGGGTCACTCTCGCTGTCACTTCAGTGATGTCGAGGATTTCAGCGATCTGCGAAAATTCATAGTGTTCGACATCGCGCATGTGGAGTACCAATTTTTGTTGTTCAGGCAGTCGGTTTACAATTTTCCCGATCCATTTCAGGCTGTCTGCCGCCTCGAGGTCCTGCTGGAAATCTTTGCCGTGCAGTGCAAAATCACTGTGGACAATCTGCAGGTGTTTTGTCGCCCTGTTCGATTTGAGCTGGTCAAGGCAATAATTTTTGGTCATCGTCATGGCCAGCGCTTCAATGCTGCGGTAGGCCGCTAACTTTTCATTCATCGCCCAGAGCTTCATGATGACTTCCTGCGTGGCATCTTCCGCTTCTTCATTGCTAATCAGCAAACGCTTCGCAAACCGGAACAATTTGCTCCGTATTGGATTGATGATGGCAATGAAGTCACTCTGGGTCATCTCTGATTGGGTCGGTTATGGGTCAAGACGAGGCCGCCTTATTTTTGTTACATAGAATCAAAAATAAAATTAAAGTATTAAATTTACGTTCACACTTAAATGTGACATTGCTATGAAAAGAACTTATAAATACTTGATTTTGCTGTTTTTTGGCGTGCTTGCGTTTCAGGCATGTGAGGATATGGACGATAAAGTTGCGGCGGCGCCGGAAGGACTCGAAGTCGAAAGCTTTATTTACCGTGGCCTGAACCTTTACTATTTGTGGAAGGCGGACGTACCCGACCTCGCCGACGACCGCTTTGAGAACCAGGAACAGAAAAACGCGTTCCTGGACGCTGCGGGAAGCCCTGAGCAATTGTTCCAGGATCTGCTGTACAAACCGGTGAGCAAATTTCCAAACGACGCTGTTGACCGCTTCAGCGTATTGTTTGACGACTACGTTGCACTGGAAAATCTTTTCGCAGGGGTGACCAAAAATAACGGCGTCGATTTCGGTCTTAAGCGGAAAAATGGCGGCAGTGAGGTTTTCGGCTGGGTACGATACATCATCCCAGGCTCAGATGCTGCAGGAAAGGACATCCATCGCGGTGATATGTTCTATGCTGTCGACGGCGTACCGCTTTATTCGAACAGCCCTACTGACGATAACCTGGATTTATTGGCAAAGGATACCTACACGTTAAGCCTGGCCGATTATGACGGCGGGAATATAACCCCGAACGGACGCACGGTGACCCTGACTAAAACAGAGCTCACTGAGAATCCGGTTTTCGATGCGAGGATTATCCCTGTCGGAAGTCACAAGATTGCGTACCTCGCTTACAATGGATTTACGGCAAATTTCGATTCGCAACTCAATAACGCATTTGGGCAATTCCTTGCCGGTGGCGCCACAGACCTTGTTTTGGATTTACGCTACAATTCAGGTGGCTCTGTACGCACGGCTACGCGGCTGGCGAGTATGATCACCGGGCAGTTCAACGGACAGCTGTTTGCTAAGCAGCAATGGAATGCAGAAGTGCAGGCCGCCTACGAGGAACTGAATCCGCAGGCATTGGTCAATAATTTTACGAATTCGATCGGCAGTGCTGCAATCAACAGCCTGAACCTTACTAAGGTATACATCCTCACCACAAGAGGTACGGCGTCGGCCAGCGAGCTGGTCATTAACGGACTGAAGCCTTACATCGAAGTCGTGCAGATTGGGGACAAGACCACCGGAAAGAATGTGGGGTCAATCACCTTATACGATTCTCCCGCATTGGTCAACAAAGACAATATTTCGACGAAACACAAATACGCGATGCAGCCGTTGGTTTTTAAAACGACCAATGCTGAAGGGTTTGGGGATTATGCCAGCGGACTTGTGCCTACGGTACCGCTTTTGGAAAATTTAGCGAATCTTGGGCAGCTCGGCGATGTCAACGAACCATTGCTAAGCACCGCGATTGGACAGATTACTTCCAGCGGCCGCAGGATATATCGAAATCCTTCAGATCAGACACGGGATTTCAAGGATTCAAAATCCCTCAGGCGCTTCGGTACTGAGATGTATCTTGATGACGTTCCGACAGGTATCATCCGAAAATAGCAGATAAAAAAAGGCTTTCATCAATGGAAAGCCTTTCTTTTTTAGTTGAAATAAAATCCGTTGGGAATCAGGCCGACGGTGAATTGCTGTTGCAGCGTTCCATCAAGCGCGTAAATGAAAGCCTCGCCATCAGAAGCGAAGTTTTTGGCATCGGAAACATAAATGTGATTGTTCTCCGCCGAAAAACCGTATAGAGTAACCGCCTCAGAGGTGAACAAGGGCGTATTGCCAATCGTCAGGGCATCCAATGGCGCAGCAAAGACATCTGAGTTAACGGTAAAAAACAATTTCCCACCCTCAATATCAAGATTTTGTGCGTTCACAAGTGCATCGCCCAATGCAATCGTCCCGATTACCTGATTGTTCTCCAGGTTGATTTTCACAATCCGGCTCGGGTCCTGGTAACTGGAACAAAGTACATACAATACATTGCCGTCTTTCGCCATTGATGTGGGTGATAAGGTGGTTTCCAATGTCGTAATCACCGCCCCGTTTTCCGGATTCATCACGGTAACGGAATGCCCGTCACCGTAATTTCCATTCCCGATGTACAGCCTGCCGTTTTCTTCCACAATCTTATCGGCTATTGCATTAACGGGAAATGTGTTTTCGACTTCGTACGTATCCAGGTTGATGACCGTAACGAAATCATCCGTTAAACTCCCGAACGTGGCCAGATTTGTCACATACGCCTTGCCGTCTAATACCACGCCGTACCTGGGGACTGAAAGATTGCTGTCGATTTTGTCGATGACCTTGAAAGTATAGCGGTTGACGACCGTAATCTTATTCGAGCCGTTCGAAATGATAAACGCCTCATCACCATTGAAGAATATCGATTGTACGTACCCGCCCAATCCGTCGCCTCCATTCTCTGCGCCATATACATTTTGCTGCACGGTGGCCATGTCATCGCCGAAAAATGTGACCGATCCCGCTGTGCCATTGCCTTCATTGACGACCAGGATGCCGTTTTCGTATGCACCCAGTGGCGCCGCACTGTCGGTATCATCACAGGAAACCAGAAACAGGGAACCGGCGAGCAGGGTAAAAAATAATTTTGTGAGCTTCATTGTTTAAAATTTAAGGGTTAGATATAAGTCGATGTTTCGTTGCGGCATATAGCGGCCTTCGACGCTTTGGTAATTTTCGTTCCAAAGGTTCCGGACGTGGCATCCGAGTTTCAAATGGTCTTTTCTGCCGAAATCATAAGCAAGCGCGGCGTCGGTCACGTTGTAGTACGGAACAATCCTGGCGGGATTGTTATCTGTCTGCGTGTAAACCTTATCGGTGAAGAGATGCTGCACAGTGAACGACCACCTCCGAAAGCCATAGCCTGCCGAAGCGGTAATTTTATGAAAAGGCACATAGACCAGTTGTTTGCCAGTAACGGCGTTCTCCGATTGATTGTACGCATACAGGAGGTTCGCCTCAAGCGTGTGCGTGTTGATTTTGGTGTTCCAACGGCAGGCCGTTTCAATGCCGTTGATTTTTACCTTATCGGTATTTTCGGGCGAAAAGACGCCGCCGGCGCGTGGCACCCATCGTATCATGTCCTGAATATCGCTATGGTAAGCGGTGATCGACAAACTGCAATGACCGACTGTTATTTCCTGCCCGATTTCCACCTGAACGGCAGTTTCCGGATGCAGGTCAGGGTTGCCCAAGCCATCCCAATACAGGTCATTGAATGTGGGGATGCGGAAGTTTTTCGACACGTTGCCTTTCAGTTTGTACTTTTCGGAGATGCGATAAAGCGTGCCGAATGAGAACAGCAGCGGACTGTCATAATTGTCCGTAATTTCTTTCCGAAAGCCCAATTCGTATTGAAGTCTTTCCGAAATGCGGTGCGCAAGCAGCAACGAACCCGAAGCGATTTGCCGTTTCTGGCTCACGAGTGATGACACCCATCCCGCATGTTGTGTGAAATCAGCGATGCCATTCAGGCGTATTTTTTCATTTAAGTTAAAAGTCAGGTCGTATCGGCCGTTCAGCGTATTTAATTTGCCGAAAGTATAATCGGCATTTTGTATGTCCTCGTAATATTGGTAGTGCTCCCTGAGCAATGCAATTTTCGACCGGGAAATAAAACGCCCTGCAAAATGATCCCATTCCAGCAAATACCAGCTATTCGAGTCGCGGTATTTTGTTTTGCTGTCCGAAGGGGAAATCAATGCAAAATGGCGTCCGCCTTCATATAACCGCGTGTGAAACTTGATGAAATCATTTGCGCCAAATTGGTAGCCCGCATTCGCGTTGAAGCCCAAATTCCGGAATTGACCATTCCGATTTTCAAAAGTATGGCCGGCATTACGGTAGTCGTTGGATGATGCATTTGCCGAAAAACCGGTTTGAAGACTGAATTTTTTTGTCCCAAACTGCAGTCGGTACGCCAAAGCCGCCGTATTGAAACTTCCGTACGCCGCACGGACACTTTGCGAGAGTGATTTTCCGAAGACCACCTCATTGTTCAGGCTTATGGCCCCGCCAATCGCGCTGCTGCCATACAGTACGCTTCCGCCACCGCCACGTACGACAATAGTATTAAAATCGGATCCCGAAATCGTGTTGAAGTCCATTTGCCCGTTCAGCTGGGAATTTACGTTAATGCCGTTCCAGATCACGCTGGTCTGCTGCGCTGTAGTCCCGCGAAAAGAAGGCGAAGAGACCATGCCCAGGCCATTCTCCTTAAAGTAAAGGAACGTGTTGCGGCTCAATAAGCCCGTAAGCGAAGGCGGATTCGCTTCAATTATGGAATCGCGTAGGATTATGACCGACTGCGACTGACTGAAATGCTTCAATTGCGCGTCGGAAATGACGACTTCCTCCAACGCAATGGGCTGCTGCTGCGCGACAACGTTTCGGCACAGCAAAAACAAAAAAAATAAAAAAGCGTATCTGCAAGTCATTATCCAGCCTTTCTTCCCGAAGGCGCGGTATTGGTTAACGAAAAAGGCAGGTCTCCTGGCTTGCGTCCTGTTGCTGGCCTTCCCGGAAAAAATCCAGTGGCAATGCGGTACAACAGGCTTTATAGCTTACAGTTGCGGGAACAGCTCAGGCCTTAAACCTGATTCCCTTTTAATGCGGCTGCTGAAAGGCAGCAACCACAACCTCAATCGGCGGCAAATATAGCGCGAATATTGCGATTATGAAATTTGCAGGCCGGATTCTTTAAAAAAACTACCTTTACATTTACCTTTGCCCAGCTTTGAAACGTGCCGAATGAAAAGAAACTTCCTTAAATTATTATTGCTGCTGCTGGTTTCCGTGACTTTCTCGTGCGCGAAAAACGGGAAACCGGTTACTCAGGAATTGCCGCAGCACCCAAATGCAATTAAGTATGCCAGGGGGCTCGCCATTTATCACTATGACGGTTTTTCAATCGTTAAGGTTTCCAATCCCTGGCCAAAGGCGACAAAGGATTATACCTACGTACTTTATAAAACAAACACGGTCGTCCCGGACAGTCTCAGGCAGTTCACAGCGGTGCAGGTTCCTGTCAAATCGATTGTGGTGACTTCGACCACGCACATTCCGTCGCTCGATATGCTGGGTGTTGAGAATTCGCTTGCGGGTTTCCCAAATCTGGACTACATTTCTTCTGAAAAAATCCGCAAACGCATCGACCAGGGCAAGATCAGGGAATTGGGATCCAACCAAAACCTGAATACCGAAGTACTCATCGGACTGTCGCCTGACGTCATTATCGGCTATGGCATCGACAACAACAATCCTACTTTAGACAACCTGCAACGCGCCGGATTGAAGGTATTGCTGAATGGGGATTGGAATGAACAAACCCCTTTGGGAAAAGCCGAGTGGATCAAGTTCTTCGGCGTTTTGTATGGCAAAGAAGCCGCCGCGGACCGATTGTTTGAAACCATCGAGAATGACTACAATTGCACTATGGCTCTGGTACGCAAAACCAAAAACCGGCCGTCAGTCCTTGCCGGTGCCGTATACGAAAACCATTGGTATCTGCCGGAAGGGAACAGCTGGGGGGCGCAGTTTATCGGACAGGCAGGCGGTACCTACCTGTGGGCTGGTTCTAAAGGAACGGGAAGCCTGTCACTGCCCTTCGAAGTCGTATTCGACAAGGCGCAGCACGCCGCATTCTGGATTGGGCCCGGCCAATTTACATCACTAAAGGAAATGGCGGACGCCAATGCCAATTACAAGGCTTTTGATGCGTATAAAAACAGGAACATATATTCTTTCAGCTCCAAAAAAGGAAAGACCGGTGGCATCGTTTTCTATGAACTTGCACCAAACCGGCCTGATCTCGTACTGCGGGATATGGTAAAAATCCTGCATCCGGAATTGCTGCCGGAATACAAACTTTATTTTTTCGAAAAACTTCGGTGATGGGTAACGCCGAGCGAAGATACATTCCCTTATTTATGCTGCTTTTGGTGGTATTGGTACTGTTTTTCCTGCTCGATATCAGTCTGGGGCCACTCAAAATCCCGATCGCTGAGGTATTCCGAAGCCTGACGGGACAAACCGTTTCAAAAGATGCCTGGAAATTCATCATCCTCGATTACCGCCTCCCTAAAGCCATTACCGCAACGCTTGTTGGAATGGGGCTGTCTGTCAGTGGTTTGCTGATGCAGACATTGTTCAGAAATCCGCTTGCCGGGCCTGATGTACTCGGACTAAGCTCAGGTTCGGGCCTTGGTGTCGCATTTGTGATTATGGGAGCCGGATTGCTTCCGGGCGTCGCTGGCCTGTTCCTGCTGTCATCCTACGGTCTTATCCTCGCCTCCTGCCTGGGAAGTTTTCTGGTGTTGCTGACGCTTTTGATGGTGGCCGGAAAATTGCGCGATACGTCGGCCACGCTGATTGTCGGCCTGATGTTTGGGAGTTTCAGTAGTGCGGTTGTTGGAGTCCTGACTTACTTCAGTACGGCAGAACAGTTGCAAAAATATACATTTTGGGCCCTGGGCAATCTCGGCAACCTTTCCCGAACGTCAATTACCGTTCTGGCAACAGCAGTGTGTGTCGGACTCATTTTGGCTGTAGCCAGTATTAAATCCCTGAATGCGATGCTGCTGGGTGAAAATTATGCACGCAGCCTGGGACAGGATTTAAGGAAGTCACGATTACTGGTTATACTTTCCACATCAATTTTAGCGGGCAGCATCACCGCGTTTGCCGGCCCAATCGCATTTATCGGGCTCGCGGTGCCCCACATTGCGAAAATGGTTTTCCAGACGAGCGAGCACAGGATCCTGTTCTGGGCCACATTATTGTCTGGTGGGCTTATCATGCTGCTGTGCGACATGTTGTGCCAGTTCCCGGGATCCGAAACGCTGTTGCCGATCAATGCCATTACCTCCATCATTGGGGCACCGGTTGTTGTCTGGCTCGTCATCCGCAAACGTAAAATCCTGAACTGATGGAACAAAAAGGTATACTTTACGCCGAGAATCTGAGTATAGGTTATGCTTCGAAGAAAAATAGTGTTGTCGTGGCTTCGGGAATCAATTTCCGACTTTCGAAAGGTACGCTCGTGGCACTCGCCGGCGCAAACGGTATCGGCAAGTCAACATTGCTCCGAACCATCACAGGCATTCAGGCTCCCTTAAGCGGCAACGTTACTTTGGCCGGCAAACCGTTACACGATTATCCCGCGTCGGATTTGGCGCAGCAAATCAGTCTGGTACTCACAGAAAAATTGCCGCCGGGCAACCTGACCGTATATGAGATAATTGCCCTTGGAAGGCAGCCATACACCAATTGGCTCGGCAGCCTGTCGCCGGAAGACGAAATAAAAGTTGATGAGGCGGTAGCGCTGACCGGCGTTTCGGGATTGCTGTCAAAGAAACACCATGAAATCAGCGATGGACAGCTGCAAACCGTGATGATTGCACGTGCCCTGGCGCAGGATACGCCAATAATTGTGATGGATGAGCCTACAACGCATCTCGACCTGCCGCATAAAATTCACCTGTTTAAACTGCTTAAAAAGCTAACTGCCGAAGCGGGAAAGTGCATTCTTTTCTCCACGCACGACATTGAACTGGCTATGGAAATGGGCGATGAGATGATTGTGATGACTGAGCGGGCATTATTACAGGATGCGCCGGAGAAACTCATCGGGAGTGGCATTTTCAACCAACTTTTTGCCAATGATGGTATTCGGTTCGACGCTGAAAAACGCCGATTTGTCGCCGATTAGTTTTCAAGTGAGTGCGCAAATCCCTATCTTTGAGAGAAACGCCAGATATGAAAAAGCTATTCCTTTTACTCGCATTATGCAGCTGCGCCCTTGTTTCGGCGCAGATAAAAATGGAACTCACGCCATCAGGTTTTGCCCCGGTTGAAAGCCCACTGCCCGCCGCCCCGGTCTCGAACCTTATTGAAACCGCGAAAGGTTGGGCTTACAATTACAACCGCAAAAATGTGGATGTGTATGACGTCACTGAAAATTCCCTTAAAATAGACGGACTCAAGGACAACGGGTTTTACTATATTAACCGCGGACAAAAATATGTCTTCAAGATAAAATATACACTGGGTGTGGTTTTCGATGAAAAAACATACAAGGTCACGTTGATTGTCAAGGAAATTCTGGGTAAGGATGACAAACCGCAGCAATCTACGCTCGCCGACTACTTCACGTCAGACGGGAAAATCAAGGAAGATTACACCGAAATGCTCCCATCGCTTGAATATACCGCGTCGCAGCTTGTCGGAAATTTTATCGAAACGATCTCGCGGAGCAATTAGCTTTCCGTCGTTATGATATTGTGCTTTTCCCAGGCGGACTATGACGCTGCTTCGCCACGTTTACATCCGAAACAAATTCCGCATCTATACGCCATATGAATGATATGGAACGGCTGCGAATAGGCGTATCCCATCCCATTGCCTCCGCTTTATTTTCCCTTGAGCAGGTTGATGCTCACTGTTGCCGTATCATTGTCGGGGAAACGACGGAACACGTCGGGATCCGGGAATAGGCCGGCTTCCGAAGCAATGCGGTTGAACACTTCAATTTCGACGATGTACTGGTCTGAAAAACCGTGGGTGGCATCATACGCCGTAGCTGCGGTTTTTCCCAGATGCGATGCCGTGAGGGCCGGTGAAATGGTGTGCAATTCTATCAGCAGCAAACCAAATTTACTTACATAAGGAGACCATTTCTGGATGTGCTCATAAAGATTGTCTTCTACCAGGCTATTGGAAATACGCTTTCCACGGTGTGCAAAGGCGCCCGTTGAGGTGCTCACACGGCCTGCGGTGACGTGTTTGGGTTCCTCCCAGATGCGGTTATGGTCGAGGAAAGTCCTTACATTAAGCAAATCTTTCAAATCAATCGAATAATTTTCCATCAGGTCGGCGGCCAGGACGTCCGGCCTGCCAATGTCCCCCCAAATCACCTTCGCCCAGATATCTGCTTTGATCAGGTTTGCACGCGTGACCTTAAGTGCCGCCTGGTTGTAATCGACCCCTACGAGGAATAAGGGATGTTCATCGAGCATTTTTCCACGCAATGTCTGCCGGTCAATCACTTCAAATATGTGTTGTAAAAAAGCGCCGTTCCCGCAACCCATATCAAGAATGCCTTTCGGTTGCTGTTCTATAGGCAGGTTGAAAAGGCGGATCAGGATTTCGTCCACGACCTTGAAATAGGTATCGTGCGCGCCGCCACTTCCCCAGACATTCATCTCACGGTCTACATGGATTTCCTCGCTGCCGTCAGGCTGCATCCGCAGAATCGCAGGATTGCCGAACATCAGCTCTTCGATTTTGGCAAATGTCGGAAGGTAGGAAACCGTCACGCCATAAGCAGACGCTTTTTTCGCAAAAAACAAACCGGTTTCGGTAAACTGGTAATTTCCGTTTTTTTCGGTAAACCATCCCAGAAATACCATAAAATCGAGGATTTTCCTGAACTGATCCGGCGAGCGGTGGTACTCATCCGGACTGAACGAAGTTTCCATAAAATATTTATGGAACATACCATTCATACCCAACCGAACCAATGTCGGGCCAATGAGGTAGCCTTCCACATGTTTCAGGATTTGCTGCTGCAGCGTGTTTTCGATCGGCTCAGCGGACGGCTGCAGACCATAGCCGGCTTTGTATTTGTCCAGGATCGCGTCCAGCTTGCGGAACGGTTCCTCTTCGAAAATCCTCGGATGAAAACTCGAGGAGAAATGCAACAGCTCGACAACATCTTCATATAAATGGAATAGCGAAAATGCCGACGCGCTGTTGCTGTTGGTACTGAACGAAATCGTGTCGGTCGCGTTGTCGATATGGTAATCCAAAAATCCCTGGGAAGCAAGGATCCGAAGTCCTACATTAAGGTATCCTTCGTTAGCATGGAAAGTGGAAACCAGTTCCGACAGTGTCGCTTTTTGATGCTGGATCAGGTAGTCGGTAATCCCTTTCTTTTTCAAGGCGACGGCAACGGGCGCGGTGGCCAATCCGTCGAGATGCCTGAAGATTGTGCTGCGAAGTTCATTTTTGTTTATCATACATTGGACTGTTGGTTGCCAAATATATAAAAATTTAAACTTATGGCAGGAAATTATGCAAATCTGAGGAGTAGGAAATCGTTTGCGTAAAACGAATCTTATGGCACGGAAATCTGCCTTTTGGCTTCACCGAGTACGAATGCGACCGCGTTAGCCAGATTGAAACTGCGTACCAGTGGCGAAATCGGGATTTTCAGATGATTTGGAAAACGGGATAGTATTTGCGGGCCAAGTCCTGCACTTTCCTTACCGAAAACCAGCCAGTCGCCATCGCGGAATGTATTGTCGAGATAGCTCGTTTCCGCATGCGAGCTGAACAGGAAAATGCGTGAGGGATCAGGAACCGTTTCAAGCCATTCCTCAATATTCTGGTAATCCGTCCAATCCAGGTGCACCCAATAGTCCAGCCCGGCCCGTTTTACGCTGCTGTCAGTAATCTTAAATCCAAAAGGATGGATCAGGTGCAGCCGGCTTTCGGTGCCCACGCACAAACGTCCGATGTTGCCGGTGTTGTTCGGGATTTCAGGTTCTACGAGGACAATATTCAGCATGTTAAGGATTGTAATATTTATTCGGTAAAGTCAAGGTCTGTGTTGTGCGTCTCAGGAATGGTCAGTGTAGCGTAAATCCCGAGAGCAAACGCGGCAAAACCCACAATGGCCGCCGCTGCCACAACCCCTTGCGACGGTTTGAGACAATCAAAAATAATAATCATCACCGGTACGAGCCCGCGCACCATATTGGGTACGGTCGTCGTGGCGGTGCTGCGTATGTTGGTCCCGAATTGCTCTGCCGCCACGGTGACAAACATCGCCCAGTACCCCGTTCCGAGGCCCAGCCAGGCACAAAAAAAATAATAGCCATGCTCCGTGGACGCCATGCCGGAAAGCATCAGGATCACACCCAATAGCGTGAAGAGTGTCATGAACAATATTGCTTTTTTGCGCGAGTGCAGTGCGTGTGAAATCCATCCGCTGGCAAAATCCCCCACTGATATCCCGATATACGCCCACATGATGGCTTTGCCGGGCGCAATGTCTTTGATACCCATCGCCGGGGCGAACTGGTTGGCCAGCATCGCCAGTATTCCTACGCAAAACCACGTCGGCAGCCCGATTGCAATGCACTTTAGGTATTTTATAAATCGTTTCCTATTGGTAAAAAACGATAAGAAGTTGCCTTTTTGAATGTCAGATGCCGCAATGTCTTTATACACCCCGCTTTCAAGCACTCCCACACGGAGCAGCAATAGGACCAGTCCCAATGCACCGCCAATGAAATAAGCGATGGTCCAATTTCCCGCAAGCTCGACGGTAAGTTGCGCCACGACGGCACCAAGTAAACCAAACCCGGCGACAATCGAGGTCCCGATGGCGCGCAACTCTTTGGGCAGGCTCTCAGAAACGAGGGTAATGCCGGCACCAAGTTCTCCGGCCAGCCCGATGCCGGCGACGAAACGCAATGCGGCGTACAATGCAGACTTATCGGCTATATTGATCTGCGGCAAAAAACCGCACGCGATATTGGCAAGGGAGTACACTAAAATTGATCCGAAAAGCACCGAGAGCCGCCCTTTCTTATCACCGATGATGCCCCACAGGATGCCTCCGAGCAGCAGTCCGACCATCTGGTAGTTGATAATCATCGTACCCACGGTATCTACGTTAAGGTTTAGGCTTTCGAGGCTCGGCACACGGACGATACCGAAAAGCAGCAGATCGTAGATATCCACAAAATAGCCCAAAGCGGCTACGATGACGGGAAAACCGAGCAGGTAGCGGGTTTTTTCTTTGAAGGTCATTTCTTGCATGGGGTAAAAGTAGTGACAAAGTTGGAAAGTTGCAAAGCGGGGGCTTTTTGAAATTCCGGTTACTAGTCCGAGATGCATGCGAGAAGGTACAGCCTGCATCACATCAACTGCATTTTGGGAGTAAGAGTGACCCTGCAGCGAAGAAAACTTTGTAACTTTGGCGCTTAAAACCTGAAAACAAATGGAAGTAAAAGACAGCAATGGAAACATCCTCAGCGATGGTGATTCGGTGACCGTAATCAAGGACCTGAAAGTACGCGGCTCTTCAGACGTGATCAAAAGGGGAACCATGGTAAAAAATATCCGCCTGACGGATGATCCCGCAGAAATTGACTGTCGTGTCAATAAAACCGCTATGGTTTTGCGAACCGAATTTGTAAAAAAGGCATAAAAAAACCACAGTTCCCACTGTGGTTCCTGATTTTTATCAGCCTACTGCCTCGGCTGCACAGCAATCGGCAGGTTGTAGATTGTTCGTACGGGCTGCCCGGCGATGCTTCCCGGAATCCATTTGGTCTTCATCGATTTCAGTACACGGATGGCCTCCTTATCCATGCCGTAACCCGGGTTCCTGACGATTTTGATGTTCGAAATCGTGCCGTCTTTTTCCACGACAAAGGAAACCAGGACTTTTACGGCTTCATTGCCGCTCTCCTCCGCGTCCGGGGCCTTGAAATTATCTGCGATGTATTTGCGGAATTTATTGATTCCGCCAGGGTATTCCGGCATCTTGTCCACTGCGATGTAGGGGGCTTCACCTGCCGAAGGCGTTGCGGGCGTCACAGTAGCCGGCTCATTACCGCCCCCGCCTGGTACACCGGCAACCGCTGTATCTGTGCCTGAGTTCCCGGGGTCGGAAGCAGGAGTGCTGTTTACGCCTTCAGCCAGATTTGGTGTTTCGTGCGGCATGTCTGTAACTACAGGGCGGTCATTGAGTACAGGCTGTTCCGGCTTTGGAATTTCTGCAGGCGGTGTCGCAGGGTTGGATTTAGGCGTTTCAGGGATTTTCGGTTCTAAAGTTATCGGAACAACGTCGTCAAAACCCTCCGGGATGATAGGCGGTGTCGCAGGCGCTTTACTGAAGGAACTCAGAAAATAGGGTAAAAGTGATAAGGCAGTGATCAGGCACAGGCCAAGAAAGAAGGCTTTGAGCGTCGTTTTTGGATTTTCACGACGCAGTTGGTACGCGCCGTAGGATTTGTTTTTGCCTTCAAAAACAAGGTTGATCCAAGAGGTTTCGAAAATACTTGATCCGGACATAATTCTCATTGTTAAGGTTAAGTATTTTCATGCCATAAGTGACTGGATTTTAAAACATAACGGCAGTTGCTTTCAGGATATTGTAAGAAAAAGGGAATTTTGGTCAGATTTTTTGCTACAGTTGGTTGCAGCCGCAATGCGTACCTTAGCGACGTTCCTGAATAATTTCCGCGAGTAATTTTTTGGCGCGCAACAGCTTAATTTTTACGTTGCTCAGCGGTTCACCAATCTTATCTGAAATCTCCTGGTAGCTCATCTCCTGGAAATAGCGAAGCTGGATCACTTCCTGGTAATGTGGCTTGAGTTCCTTAATGAAACGCAGCAGTTGGGAGAGGTTTTGTTCGGTAATCAACTCATCTTCGGCCGAAGGTGCCGTATCGGCCACGTTGTAAGCCTGGTGGTCTTCTTCGTCTGTGATTTCTATAAATAGAGACGATTTTTTTTTCCGGAGCAAATCGATGTGGACATTTTTAGCGATAGCAATCAGCCAGGTACTGAATTTGAATTCCGGGTTGTAGGTCGCGATTTTATCAAAAGCTTTCGAAAAGGTTTCTATCGTAATGTCCTCTGCGTCGGTTTCATTTTCAGTACGTTTCAGCATAAAACCGTACACCTCGTTCCAGTAGCGATCCAGGAGAAAAGTGAACGCGACTTGGTCGCCCTGCTTGGCTTTGTCGATATATGGCTTTATTTCCAATGTACGGGTTTTGAAAAAAGATTGGTGATAAAGATATTCAATTGCGTGAATACCACCACCATTTCAATAACCGGATACCAGACCATCACATCTTTTTCCTTTAATTTTCCCGCGGCAAAGCCCAGCGTAAGCCAGGTAAACAAGTAGCGGAAACCGATAATGGCCGTAACGGCAATCCATTCAAACTGGAACGCCAACAATATTACAGGAAGTATCAGGAAAGACAATTGCGTGGCATAGAAAAGGCCTAGTTGCAGCTTATCGCTTGATTTGTAGTGTTTTGCGGTGGAAATGTGCCGTCTTTTTTGGGTAAACCAAGAACCGAAAGTCGTCTTTGGCCTTGAATATGTAAAACTTTCCGGCGCGTAGCACACCGTGGTGTTTTTGCCGTGCGCCACCTGATTTACGAAAAGATCGTCGTCGCCGGAACGGATTTTCAAATGGTCACGGTAGCCATCGACTTTGAAAAACTCTTCCCGTTTGTAGGCCAGATTCCGCCCCACACCCATGAATGGTCGTCCGATGCGGGCCCAGGAAAAGTACTGCGTGGCCGCGAGCAGCGTTTCAAAGCGGATGATCTTATTCAGGAACGAGTTCGGGATTTTTTCGTAAGCGCCGTAACCGAGTACAATCGTTTTTTGCAGGGTAAAATGCGAACTCATCTCAGTAATCCAATTTCTGGAAGTAGGATAACAGTCGGCATCGGTGAACAACAGGTATTCTTTCCTGGCAGCCTTAATGCCGAGTGTGAGCGCAAATTTCTTATTGCCCCAAAAGGCTTCGTTGTTGGCGACCTTTACCAGGCGGACGTTTTTATATTGCCGTTCAAACTCTTCAAAAACCTCGAGCGTATTGTCAAAAGACGCATCGTCGATGAGTACGATTTCATAGTCCGGGTAGTTTTGTTCGGCGAGCAGCGGGATGTACTTCGCAACATTTTCTTCCTCGTTTTTAGCACAAACGATGACCGAAACCGGGATTTTTTTCGGATTGTTCTGCTTCGGCTTTACAAATGCGAGTTTGCCGAATATAAGCACATAATATATGAACTGGATTGCGACGACGCCGATAAAAGCGAAAAAGATTAGCTGTAGCATAACTATCCTGAAGGCTGTTAAATTTTTTGCAAAGGTACAATTACATCACCAATATAAAAAGCGGTTTCTTTCAAATCGATACTAAGTGGGAATGAGTAGGGGAGCTTCAAAAAAAGGCTAGATGATATTGACTTCAGCCTCAATCCGGATGCCGTAAATATCATACACCGCCTGTTGCACTTTACGGGATAACTCGAGGATTTCCGCGCCGGTTGCCCCACCGTAATTCACCAACACCAGCGCCTGGTTCCTGTGCACGCCGGCGTCACCAAACCGCTTTCCTTTAAAGCCGGCCTGTTCTATGAGCCAACCCGCGGGCACCTTTACTTCGGTATCTGAAACAGGGAAAAATTTAATGTCAGGGAATTGGGCCTGCACGGCATCAAACTGCGTTTTCGGGATGACCGGGTTTTTGAAGAAACTCCCGCTGTTGCCCAGTTCGGCAGGATCAGGCAATTTGCTTTTACGGATTGCAATCACTGCGTTACTGACGTCCCTGAGCGTGGGCGTGGAAATGTTGTTTTTGGCCAGTTCCGCGAGGATGTCGCCGTAGGAAGTGTTTATTTTATGATTGCTTTTCGTCAGGCGGAATGTCACCGAGGTGATGATGTAACGGCCTTTGGCTTCATTTTTGAAAACACTTTCCCGGTACCCAAACCGGCACGCGTCCCGATCGAATGTGCGTAGTTCGAAGGTGTTGATGTCCATGGCTTCGCAACGTACAAACGTGTCTTTGATTTCGGTGCCGTAAGCGCCGATATTCTGAACCGGTGTCGTCCCGACGTTGCCCGGGATGAGTGACATATTTTCCAGTCCGCCGAAACCGTGATCGATGGTCCAGAGCACAAATTCGTGCCAGTTTTCTCCCGCATTGCACTGCACTTCGACAAACCCGTCATCTTCCGATACGATTGTCTTCCCTTTGATGTCGATGTGGATGACCAAAGCGTCAACATCGCGCGTGAGCAGCATATTACTGCCGCCACCCAGGATAAATTTGGCTTCCGATGGGTTCTGCCGCAGGACTTCGGTAAGTTCGTCAGTATTATGAACAGACACAAAGCGCCTTGCTCTGGCGTCAATTCCGAAAGTATTGTATTGTTTGAGCGAAAAGTTATCGAGGATTTCCATCAGGCTGCAACATTGAATTTCCCGCCAAAGGTAACGCAATATTTTGGAAACTTAATTGCTGTCTGCGGCAGCGGTAAAAGTCTGCACATAATACCTGAGCCAGATGTGGAGCATGAAAAGCGGCATAACGTAAGATACGACCTGCCAGTCACCCTGCCTGAGCCGGTCGGCAAGTTTTTTTGCGTCGATATGCTCGAGGTACGGCATCCTGAAAATGTCACTTTTTGTAAAGGCTTCGAGTTCCTCCGCGAAGGCCGGATTTTTCGTGAGGTAATCGCCCCACGGCGCACTGAGCCCAATTTTTCGGAAGCTCAGGATGTCCGAAGGCAACCGGTTTTCTACCGATGATTTAAGTATGTATTTCCCTTTCTTTCCCGTAAAAAGCCATTTGTCATCGAGCGATCCGAGTCCTTTTACAAGTCTTTGGTCCAGAAATGGCTCGCGGCATTCAATCGACGCGCCCATCGTACAGCGGTCATTGCGGTCCAGCAACGAACACAGGTAGGTGTGTTGGTCGAAATACAGCATCTGCCGTTTCAGGTTTCCGGGATACAGCGATTTGGCTTCTTCGTAGATGTGATGACGGTAATCGTTTGCGGGTTCTTTGGAAATGCCGAAAACCCTGGCGATGTCGTTGGGGTAAATATTCGAACCGTTGTAGATGATCAGGCCGGCCTCACTGCTAATCTGAGTGTATCGGGACAATTTGTCAAAACGCGCATTTTTCGAGAAGATCCCCATACTGCTTATGGCCCCAATGGATTGCAGCAATGATGGGAAGCGCAACGGCTTGTAACGCACGTAGCCGCCCATGAGTTCGTCAGCGCCTTCGCCCGAAAGCAGGACCTTGACCGCTGGTTTGGCGAGTTCTGAGACTGCCAGAAGATGCGGTTCGCTTAAATGCATCAGCGGCTCATCGTGGTAGTAAGCTGCGGAAATCATTTTCCTGAAGAGTTCGTCGCCCTGAAGTTCTAACGAATCGAATTGATAGTTGAACTGCTCTGAGAGGTTTTTGGCCAGGTGCGATTCGTTGTGCTCGGTCTCCGAAAATCCGATGTTGAACGTCTTGATGTCCTTATAGTCCTGATGCTTTAGCGAGGCCAGTACTGAAGAGGAATCCAGGCCGCCACTGAGTAAGACGCCCACCGGCACGTCGCTGACCATCCGCAGTCTGACTGACGCGTCAAAAGTTCCTGCGAACCATTCTTTCGGGTCTTTTATCTTCGGCTGCCCGAGGATTTCGGATTTCAGGTTCCACCACCGCGTACTGTCTACCTTCCCATTTTCTGAAACGGTCATGATATGGCCAGGCAGCACCTTTTTCACGTTTTTAAACAGTGTCTTTTCACCTGCGACAAAACGATTGAATATGTATTCTTCCAATCCGTCAGGCGCAACCTGCAGCGGCACGCCTGCCGCAAAAATCGCTTTTTGTTCGGAGGCAAAATACAACGTATCGTTATGAAACGAATAATAGAGCGGCTTGACTCCCATCCGGTCACGCACCAAGGTGAGTTTCCGTTCGGTTTTATCCCAAATGGCAAATGCGAACATGCCATCGAGGCGGTGCAGCATCGCAGTGCCCTGTCTTTGGAACAGCGCCATCAGCACCTCGGTGTCTGACTGGGTTTTTATGTTGTACCCGGCTGCTTTGAGTTCGTCGTAAAATTCCCTGAAGTTGTAAATCTCTCCGTTGAACACCATAGCGTACCGACCGTCGTCGGACAGGAACGGCTGGTGTCCCGCAGCTGAGGTGTCCAGGATTGAAAGACGCCGGTGGCCCAGCCCCAGATTTCCATCGATAAAAATTCCTGCGTCGTCCGGCCCGCGATGGGCCAGTGCGTCACGCATTTTGGTCAAAACCCGTTCATCGGCCTGCTGCTGATGCAAATTCAGAATACCATTTATACCACACATGGTCAGTTACCTTTAAAGTTATTGATCAGCTCGTGATACCGTTCCGCAATGACTTTCATGTTCACTTTGTAATCGGCATGTTCTTCAACAAATTTTCGGTTATTTTTTATTGCGGTTTGAATGGTTTCGGAATTTTGGGTCGCCCACAGGAGCTCGCCGGCCAGCATTTGTGCATCGTCTGTCGCAATGAGCTGCCCGTTCCCGCGGTGCTTTATCCAACTCTGGTTGCCCGGAATATCGGTAACCAAAGGATAACAGCCTGCTGCCATCGCTTCAAATAATGATGCCGATACGCCTTCAGTTATCGGCATGCTGATGTAATAATTGGATTGTTGTAATAACGCAGGCAATTCGCGGTTGTCAATCCGGCCCGTGAATATTACTTTATGGTCGATTTTCAATTTCTGTGCCAGATTTTTGAGGTTGTGCAGCTCTTTCCCGTCGCCGACAATCGTAAGTACGAAATCCGTTCCGTTCCGGTTCAGGATGTCGAACGCTTTCAGGATGACGTCATGGCGGTATTCGGGGAGCAGCGACCGTGTGACGATGGCTTGGATGACTTCGGATCGGACTTCCCGGAACGCAAAGGATTCGAGATCAATGCCTTTCGGAAGGACCATTACCTTATCCATATTGACATTTGCTTCTCTCATCGAAATGGTCATCACCGGACCCCAGGCATGAATCAGGTCGGCCTTGCTGAAGGCGTGGTGCTGAATGACGCGTTTCAATGGCAGCAGCAGCGACTGTTCCGGCCAAAGGTCCGTCCGTCCCTGTTGGGCTATCGCTACGGGCTTCACGCCGCAAAGTGCCGCGAGGAATCCATAACTGGTGGTTCGTTCTGCAATGACCATATCGGGCCGGTGTTTGCGCACCAGTCTGCGGATACTCCACAACGCCAGTTTAAATTCAAAAAGCCGTTTGACACGGTTGAGCCCGACGTTTGACGACTTCAGTTCCCAGGCTACAATGTCAAAGTCACCAAACTCCCTCAGGCCGTTCATCCAGGTGATGGCATCGGCGCGATAGGATTCGCCAAGGAAAAGGATGGTCTTCTTTTGCTTCATGCTAATCGTTTTGCGTCAGCGCCCTGGTAAGGAATTCGGTCATTGGCCTGAGCACGATCAGTTTTTTTACGGTTTTGGCAACGAAGTCTTTATCGAGTACCTCTTTCGTGGCGAAATCGGCGCTGGCCGTAAAGCTCTTGAGTTTCAGGAAATGAATGCCGGGGTGGTCTTTTTCATATCCTTTCGGCACCGTTTTGAGCGAATTGTTTTCATTGACGTCTAGTCCGCCGAAGATCGTCTTAAACTCCTTATCATCAACAATAGCGTCCAGGTCCTCATGAAAGAACGCAATTTCCTTGCGGATCTTTTTCAGTTCCTCATTTTCAGGCTGGTAAAAACCGCCTGCGACAAAACTGCCCTGGGGTGCGATGTGTACATAATATCCCGGACGGTTCGCGCCCTTTGCCAGACCTGAAAACCACATGCCCATATGGTCCTTGTAAGGTGATTTGTCTTTCGAAAAGCGGATGTCGCGGTTGATACGGAACGTACAGTTTTTAACCTCAAGATGCTCCAGCGCCGGGTCGAGCGGCTTCAATGCATCCAGTAAATCAGAGACAAGCTTGTGGTAATCCGCCTTGTAGGCATCGTACCGTTTTTTGTTGGCCAGGAACCAGTCGCGGTTGTTGTTGGCTTTGAGGTCTTTCAGGAATTGCAGTGACTCTTTCGCAAGCATATTACAATTGTTTTTTTAGGTCTTCCTCGCTGATAAAACCGGTGTGCTGCCACTTTACCGTTTTGTTTTCATATAAAAACAGCGCCGGCAGTTCCTCAATCTTAAGTTGTGACATCAGTGTTTTGTTTTCGTCAGCATTAAGCCTTATAATCACCACCTTGTCTTTTAAATCGGATTGCATTTTGGTCAGGTAGGGAGCCATTTTTTTGCACGGTCCGCACCATTCGGCATAAAAGTCGACCAGAACTTTCTTATCCGTATTGAGTAATTCCTCGTACTCCTGCGAACACATCCCGATAATGCGGTCGCTTTTTGGGGCGAGGCCCGCGGCGTTCCATTTGATGATGCCGCCCTGAAGCTCATACACGGTCTTGAACCCCATTTCAGAAAGTTTTTCGGCAGCCTGTTTGCTGCGCCCACCGCTCATGCAGTATACGAAGACGGGCTTCGACTGATCGTATGCAGCAGCCTTTGTTGCGAAATCCTCGCTATTCCAGTTGACGTTGTTCGCATTGTCGAGGTGCTGGTCGTTGAATTCCTCGGGTGTACGGACGTCAAGAATCTGCGGCTGGGGCGTATTTTTTATCTTTTCGGCGAAAGCCAAAGCGGGTATAGACTCATATTTTTTGGACGTCTGCGCCTGGCAACTCAGGAAAAAACAGACCAATACCGGAAAAATCATTCGTATTTTCATCGTAAGGTTTTTAATAGGTTGCTAAAATAAAGTATTTTTTTGTTTGCCCTCAAAAATATAGGTGAACGACCCAAAGTATACTATAAATTGAAAATCCTGTACGTCTGGTGTGTCGATTTTACGATAGCTTCCGTGCGTTGCGGATGCGTATCGGATATAAAAAGCTGGCCAAAATCATCATTATTGACCATCTCTACGATTTTGCCCACACGGGTCTCATCGAGCTTATCAAAAATATCGTCAAAAAGCAAAATCGGTTTCTCGCCGCTTTGCTGTTTTACGAACTCGAATTGTGCGAGCTTTAAGGCAATCAGGAACGATTTCTGTTGTCCCTGCGAACCGAACTTCCGTATCGAATGCTGGCCGAGCTCAAACGACAGGTCATCCCGGTGGATGCCCACTGAAGTATAATGCAGCATGCGGTCCCTGTTAATGTTTTGTTCGAGCAGCTGCAGCAGTTGGCCTTCGTGCAGCTGGCTTTCATAAATGAGCTGCACGGCCTCGCCCGAGCCGGTAATGGCCTCGTGATGGCGATTGAAAATGGGCGTAAAATCGGCTAAAAACGACTTTCTTTTTTCATAGATTTTCTGACCGACGGCATCAATCTGCGCATTGTATATATTTAAGGTATCGGTTTCAAACACGTGGTTCAGTGCAAAATACTTGAGCAGGGCATTGCGCTGTGCGAGCACCTTCTGGTATTGGATCAGCGATTGCAGGTACAGGGCATCGGACTGTGAGATGACGCTGTCAATGAATTTGCGGCGGGTTTCACTGCCTTCGACAATCAGGTCACGATCGGCGGGGGAGATGATCACCAGTGGGATGAACCCAATATGGTCTGAGAATTTGTCATAAGGTTTGCCGTTGCGCTTCAGGATTTTTTTCTGTCCCTTCCTGAGGCTGCAGACAATTTGTTCGTCGCGCTGCTGCTTGTCGAAAGTGCCGTCGATCACGAAAAATTCCTCGCCGTGGCGTATGTTCTGGACCGCAAGCGGATTGAAATAGCTTTTCCCGTAGGCAAGATGGTAAATCGCGTCGAGCACGTTGGTTTTCCCGATACCGTTTCTACCGACGAAACAATTGATTTTGGAATCAAAATCGAAATCGGCATCCGAAAAATTCTTGTAATTGAAGAGTGAAATTTTTTTTAAATACATCGTGTGAACCCCTGTGAATGCTGGGTGTATTATTGTGTTGCAGGCAGCAAAGGAACCGACCGTACAGACAGCTCGCAAATTATTGAAAAATATCGACAAAACATCTTTTGTTATTGAATAAAAATTTTATTTTTGCACCTCACTAAATTATAATAGATGGCAACTTTTAACAAAAGAGGATATAAAGCACCAAAACCGAAAGAGGAGAAAATTGACGACCAATTTGTTGACGACACGGATTTGAATATTGACGAGAAGGACAGTGCTACGGCCAGCGTCTTCAACTCGTTGGATAACACCGCGTCAAAAACCGAAGAGTTCGTCGAGCGCAACCAAAAGGTGATTTTCGGTGCTGTATTTGTAGTTGCCCTGATTGCTGCCGGTTACTTCCTTTATCAGAAATTTGTGGTAGAGGCCAACGAGGCTGAAGCCAACAAGGACATGTTCCAGGCGCAGAAATATTTTCAGCAGGCCACTGACGGGGTAAACCCGGATTCGCTTTACGTGCTCTCGCTAAACGGGGGTGAAGGAAAATACGGATTCATTAAACTGGCCGATAAATACTCAGGTACTGATGCCGGAAATCTTGCCAATTACTACGCTGGGATGGCTTACCTCAATACAGGCAAATTTGATGATGCGATCAAATACCTTGAAAAATTTGATTCTAAAGAAGAGTTCCTTAGTGCAACTGCTACGGGAGCCATCGGTGATGCGCATGCCGAAAAGAACCACCTGAAAGAGGCTTTGGAATTTTATTTGAAAGCCGCTGACGCGACCAAAAGTGATGCCATCAGGCCGCGCTTCCTCCTTAAAGCAGGTAAAGTAGCTTTGGAATTGGGTAAGAAGGCTGATGCATTGAAATATTTTACTGAAATCAAGGAAACTTTTGACATGACACCTGAAGCACAGAATATTGACGTGCTGATCGGATTGGCACAATAAATATCAGGGTTCACGGGGTTGTGAAAGAGACATCATAAATCTGAAGGAATCATGGCTACTGCTAGTAAAAATTTATCGGACTACGACAAGAATACGATCCCAAATGCGAAAGATTTTCGGTTTGGGATTGTTGTTTCTGAATGGAACAACCACATTACAGAAGGGCTTTACACCGGCGCCGTTACGGCATTAATGGATTGTGGCGCCATTGATTTCAACATCATCCGGTGGAACGTGCCCGGAAGTTTTGAATTGGTGTATGCTGCAAAAAAAATGATTGAAACCCAAAAGCCCGATGTGGTCATAACGATAGGCAGTGTCATCCAGGGGGAAACCAAGCATTTTGATTTTGTTTGTGAAGGGGTGACCCAGGGCATTAAGGATTTGAACATACTTACAGATATTCCGGTTATTTTCTGTGTACTCACCGATAATAATGAACAGCAATCTATTGACCGGAGCGGCGGCGCTCACGGCAATAAAGGCACTGAAGCGGCCATCGCGGCCATTAAGATGGCCTTTTTGCGGCAACAGGCCAATTCTGGTTATCCTTTCCCGACGCAAAACCTGTTGGAACCCGGAGCCATCCGCATCGAAGGGACTTACAAACTTGAGGAATAACTTTCTCTGTACAGATCATCGTCAAACCTGGCCATAGCGGACAGGTTTTTTTGATTAAAAGGACCGCTCATTTAAGATTTTGGCGTCCGGATTTCCGCAATATTTATGTAACTTTGGGGTTGTCCGGAAATCGGTTCCCGAAGCCCGAAGTACTAACAAAAATGCCCAATGCCGAGTATCATCCAATTGCTCCCAGACCATGTCGCAAACCAGATTGCTGCCGGAGAAGTCGTCCAGCGGCCCGCTTCGGTTGTGAAAGAATTGCTGGAGAATGCGGTTGACGCGAAAGCAACCGACATCAAGCTGATTGTCAAGGATGCAGGGAAGTCACTGGTGCAGGTCATTGACAACGGCGTGGGCATGGGGGTCACCGATGCCCGACTCTGCTTTGAGCGGCATGCCACTTCAAAAATACGTCAGGCCGAAGATCTGTTTTCACTGCATACCAAGGGTTTTCGCGGCGAGGCGCTCGCGTCGATAGCCGCCATTGCCCATGTGGAAATGAAAACGCGACAGGATCAGGAAGAGCTCGGAACGCATATCGTGATTGAGGGCAGCCGGTTTGTGTCCCAGGATGTCGCGGTACTGCCTAAAGGGACGTCATTTGCAGTGAAGAACCTGTTCTTTAACATTCCTGCAAGGCGCAATTTCCTGAAGTCGGACATCGTGGAACAGCGCCACATCATCGACGAGTTCCTGAGGGTCGTCATGGCACATCCGAATATCCATTTTACTTTGTACCATAATGGCAGCGAGGTTTTTAACCTTCCGCAGTCAAACATCCGGCAACGTGTTGTCAATATTTTCGGGGGAAAGACCAATGAGAAACTCGTGCCTGTCCACGAGGCCACCGATATCGTTTCCATACATGGATTTGTATCGAAGCCCGAGTTTTCAAAGAAGAGCAGGGGAGAGCAGTTTTTTTTCGTCAATGACCGTTTCATCAAGAGTGGCTACCTGCACCATGCCGTAATGGCGGCTTATGAAGGACTGCTGAAAGATGGTTGCCAGCCCGCGTACTACCTTTACCTCGATGTGCCGCCGCACACCATCGATATCAACATCCATCCTACCAAGACCGAAATTAAGTTTGACGACGAGCATGCGTTGTACGCGATCTTACGATCGGCAATAAAGCACAGCCTTGGCCAGTTTAATGTGGCGCCTGTGCTCGATTTTGAGCGCGATCCAAACCTCGACACGCCTTACGATTATAAAAATCAGCAGGCGTCGGTACCCCTGATACAGGTCGATGCCAATTTTAATCCGTTTGCAGACGACAAGCCGTCTAGGCCTTCGTACTCCACTTATAAGAAGCCGGACACGTCTCACTGGGATGGACTGTATGTCGGACTCAGGCAGGAAGCCGAGACGATTACCGCGCCGGTTGATATCCAGTTTGAGCAGGAGGAAGTCACCGCGGCTTTATTTGACGACCACGAGCAGGAACTGCAAGCCGTCAAATTGTTCCAGATCCACAAGAAATACATCGTCAATCCGATTAAATCCGGAATGATCATTGTCGACCAGCAGCGGGCGCACCAACGGATCTTATATGAAAAATTCCTGGCCAACATGACCGTCCGCCAGGCGGCGAGTCAGCAGTTGCTGTTTCCGCTGACCTTGTATTTCTCAAAACAGGAAATGGAGCTGATGGCAGAATTGCAGGAATCATTGGTCAATACGGGATTTGTTTTTGAGAGTACGCACGAGGATCATGCCGTAATTTCAGGACTGCCTGTCAATGTTGCCGAAAGTGAGGTTTCGATATTACTGGAACAATTATTGGGTGATCTCCAGGACGGGATTCCGGACAGCGCGTTTAGCCAGAATGACAGCATAGCCAAGTCTATGGCACGAAGCCTCGCCGTTAAGACCGGGACATTTTTGAACGAAAAGGAACAGGAAAACATCGTCAATGGGTTGTTTGCCTGCAAGGATCCAAACGTGTCGCCTTTTCAAAAGCCGACTTTCATTACGATGCGGGTGGAAGACCTGGATAAAAAATTTGCTTTATGATGAACAACATGACCCCGGTGGTGAAACAGCTGCTGATCATTAACATTATTGTGTTTATAGGCGCACAGCTCATGGGAGGAAACCCAATTGAAGCCAATGCCGCATACCGACAGCTGTCGTTGTTTTATTTCGAAAACCCGAACTTTAAGATTTGGCAGCCCGTGACGAGCATGTTTATGCACGCTCCATTCCCGAATATCATGCACATTGCCTTCAACATGATTGCGCTGGTGTCGTTCGGGTCGATGCTTGAGCATTTTTGGGGCGGCACGAAATTCCTCATTTTTTATTTTGTTTGCGGATTGGGCGCTTTCCTGATGCATACCGGAGTCAATTACTATTTTTATCACGAAGGCGTAACGTACATGACTTCACTCGGACTGGGTGACCGGATCCCGGAATTCCTGTCATCGGGCACTTTTAAATATCCGACAAATATCAGCATCGACAACCAGGTTCTGGGCAATATGATTGACGCTTACAACGGCACGGCGGTTGGCGCTTCGGGCGCAATTTACGGTTTGCTCGTGGCATTTGCATTTATGTTCCCGATGGCGGAACTGGCACTTTTCTTCATTCCAGTGCCCATCAAGGCAAAGTATTTCGTTCCCGGACTCATTGCCGTGGATCTCTTTCTCGGACTAAAGGGCAGTTCGCTTTTCGGCGACAACTCGGGTGGAGGCATTGCGCATTTCGCCCATATCGGAGGCGCTCTGCTCGGATTCATCATGATGATGTCATGGCGTAAGAACAAATTTCAAAACAACCGCTGGAATTAAGTTATGGGACTATGGGATGACCTGAAGATGCAATACAGGATGGGCGGGATCACCCAGCGCCTGATCTTTTGGAATATTGGGGTTTTCCTGGTATCGCTTATCTTTTACGAATTCCGCCTGGGTACTTTTATTTTTCCGGATTGGCTTGCCCTGTCTTCTGATCCGTTAGTTCTTGCGATCCATCCATGGACTTTGCTCACGTATGCTTTTCTCCACAGTGGCTTCCTCCATTTACTTTTTAATATGCTCGTACTGAACTACGCAGGAATGCTGTTCCTTACTTTTTTCAAGGAAAAGCAACTCGTAGGATTGTACATTTTGAGCGCTATATTTTCCGGGATAATTTTCTGTGGCGCCTATTTCCTGATGGGCAGGGTATCAATTATCGTCGGGGCGTCAGCGGCCATTATGGCGATCCTCGTAGCGGCGACGACTTACAGTCCGCACATGCCAATACGGCTGCTCCTTATAGGACGCGTCCAGCTTTGGCACATGACGGCTGTCATCCTGATCATTGATCTCATGCAGCTGATGATTGAAAATACAGGAGGACATATTTCCCACCTCGCCGGCGCGTTTTTCGGTTTCACCTACATCAAACTCCTGCAAACCGGCACAGATCTCAGCAAAATCGTTACAGGTACCGTAGACGGTGTGCTGCGGATGTTCAAGCCGTCACAACCCAAACCCTTTAAAAAAGTACACCGCAATTACAATACCCAACCACGGTCAACCACTGCGTCAAAGACCGCCGTTAAGGACAAAAAGCAGCAGCAGATTGATGAGATCCTGGACAAAATCAGCCGTTCAGGTTATGACAGCCTCACACAGCAGGAAAAGGATTTTCTGTTCAATGCCGGAAAATAATTTCGCAGCTCACTAATTGTTTGTAGATTAGTGCTGTTTTCGGCCAATTCCCATGCAGCAATGAAAAACCTTTCGCTATTCAATAAAATCATGTTCGTTTGCAACATCATTCTCGCGTGCTGCACGTTCATGGCTTACCTGCTGCCTTTCATGGCCCCGAAGTTGTTCCCGTTCCTGTCAGTCTTCACGCTGGGCCTGCCGTTGATGCTGGTGCTGAACCTGCTGTTTTTTGCATATTGGGCGGTGCAATTCAAAAGACAGGTGTTGTTGTCGGGCATTGTGCTGCTGATCGGGATCACGTTCATCAATAAATTTTATAAATTTTCCGCGCCCGACTATGTGCCGGCAGCTGGGGATTTTAGCGTGATGAGCTATAATGTCAGACTTTTCAACAAATTCGAATGGTCAGACAAGGAAACGGTCCCCGTAGAAATCTCGGATTTCGTCAAGGAAAAGAACCCGTCTTTGTTGTGCATACAGGAGTTCTCAAACGCGGCTGATTTCGATTATTCGGGCTTTCCGCACCGCTTTATTTTCTCGAATGGCAAAAAAATAAAAACGGGGCAGGCGATTTTTTCCAGATTTAAGATCATCAATACCGGCCATATAGAATTCCCGGACTCAAATAACAATGCGATTTTCGCCGATGTCATCAAAGGGAAAGACACCATCAGGGTTTATAATATGCACCTGCAATCCATTAAGATCAGTCCCGATGTGCACGACATTTCGGAAGACATCAATGAAATCAACCAGAAGAAATCGGAGATGATGTTCAGGCGGATCGGCAAGGCATTCCGAAAGCAGCAGCTCCAGGCCGAAATCATCATGAACCACAAACAAAACTGCAAATATCCGATCATCATTTGTGGGGACATGAACAACAGCGCATTTTCTTATGTCTATCGGAACATTAAGGGCGACCTGAACGATTGTTTTGTAGAGGCGGGAAAAGGTTTCGGCAAGACGTACGATTTCAACTATTATCCGGCGCGGATTGACTATATTTTTGCCGATGAGCGGTTTGATGTCAGGATGTTCAACAGTTATCCTGAAATCGTGGATTCAGACCATTTTCCGGTGATGGCGGTGCTTTCAGAAAAAAAAACCAATTGACGTCACCAAGGTCGGGCGATAAACCCATTTAGCATTTTGGCTTTTAAATTGCCTGCCTCTTCAAATAATCCAATGCATGCCGTCCTTCATTAAACAGCAGGTCCAGGATGCTGAGGTTGTTGATAAAACCGTGCTTATCCCCGAACACCTGAGTGTAAGGTTCCAGGGCAGCCTTGTCCTTTTTGCCGTTTGCAAGGTGACGGAAATCCTGAAATCCTGCGCCATCCTTGAAATATTCTGAGGTTTTGTCGTATTGGAAGTCCATCCTGAGGCACTTCGCTACAATGTCCATGGTCTCGAGATTGAGGTCCATCAGGAACGTATACTCTTTTTCAAAAACCGGCATGATGGCATCTTCAAAGTATTCAAAAAACGGCGAACTGCGGTAGGCGGCTTCCAAAGACTTGAAGTGCTGTTTCTGCCAGTCAAATGCCGTTTCCAGTCGGATGTCACGCGTTTTCTGGTGTGCGTTTTCCCTGCTGTGCTTCACGGGGATATTCAGCAGTTGTATCCCGTTGGGGCTGTAAATATACATGCGATTGCGGTTGGTCTGCTTCTGGAAATTGTCGTCCATTTCCAATGTGACTGCCCCGGCCTGCGCCATGGCGGCAAACGTCGAGATGCTTGGGAAATAGGTTGGATGGATCAGGATAGACATGGTTTTGCCTTTTACATGTGACATTGCAGACACCGTAGCCTGCGATTTTTTCCAAAGTATCCCGGAAATGCGGCAAGCTGCGGAATCCGAACCCTTAAGCTGTTTTTTCTTTTCTACGGTTCATAAAGAAAGTGATTCCGAAGTATGCTGCCAGCGCAATCAGGAAGAATTTAAAATAAGAGTAGGGTTCGCCACTGCCGCCAACTGTGGTGAAAAGCCTGTCCCAGCGGACGCTCCAGTTTTTGATCCCGTCGTTGATCCCGTCGACGCTCATCCAGATAAATACCGGTTTCCCGACGATATGATCTTCCGGAACAAAACCCCAGTAACGGCTGTCCTCCGATTTGTTGCGGTTGTCTCCCATCATCCAGTAATAGTTCATTTTAAAGGTGTAACTGGCTGCTGGTTTTCCGTTCACGAAAATCTGGTTGTTTTTGACTTCTAGTGCATTGTTCTCATACACTGAAATGATGCGTTTGTAAAGCGGAAGGTTTTCCATGGTCAACGCCACGGTGGCGCCACGCTTCGGAATCGTGATTGGTCCGAAATTGTCTTCACCCCATTTCGAATCATGCGGGAAAACCCGTGAGTCGTTATTTGCGGGCTTATAGCGCACCACCGAATCGATTGTCGGATTTTTGCGCAGTATTTCCGCCTCTTTCAAAGTGAGGTTTGCGAAGTTCTCCGCCTGGTATTGCTCCTGGGCAAACGCGCCCGACTTCTGTAATACCGATGCGGGCAATCCTCTTGGCCCGGTATAGACTATATTGTCTTTGGCACCTGTCAGGTAGGGGCGCAGCATGTTAAACTGTTCTTCAGAGTTTACCTCCACTTTATAGGCGCGTTGGTAGTCGTTGGTTCCTAAGGATTTCAGCAATTCGGTGCTTACGCCTTCTTTTGCGGCATAAATCCGGTGCATATATTGTACTTTCGCCCTGTCGGTGTAGGTCATTTCGCTGCCATTGACGAACAAAATGCCATTCTTGCCCTGAACCACATCACCAGGCGTCCCGACGCAGCGTTTTACGTAATTCGATTTTTTGTCGATTGGCTTAATGACGGCCTTTCGTCCGCTTTTATCGAAAAAGACGTGTACGGTATCTACCGGCCAGTTGAAGACCACAATGTCATTTTTTTTTACATCCTCAAATCCTGGCAGCCTGAAGTATGGCAATTGTGGCCAATTCAGGTACGATTTGGTTTTTACGATCGGAAGCGTATCGTGTACCATCGGCGCAGCGACAGTGGTCATTGGCGTCCTGGCACCGTAATTCACTTTGGAGACAAACAGGAAATCGCCTACAAGCAGGGTGCGCTCAAGGGAGGCCGTCGGGATGGTGAAGGGCTGGATAAAATAAGTATGTACAATCGTTGCCACGACGACCGCAAACAACAGCGAACTCACTGTGTCACCCATTTTGGTGGCTGCCACGAGGCTTCGGCCTTCAAGATGCTCCAGGTCCTGCGTATAATTCAGGTAATATATGTAAAAGCCCAGGGTAAACAGCACCAGTAGTGTGTCAACCGTTGAATTCCTTCCGAAACTCCTGATGGTCTCCACCCAGATAACCGGGAACATGATCAGGTTGACAATCGGGATAAACAGCAGGATGGTCCACCATGTCGGTCGGTTAATGATTTTCATGAGCACAATGGCGTTGTATACCGGCACCGCCGCTTCCCAGGCTTTCCGCCCCGCTTTGGTATATAGCCTCCAGGTTCCTGCGAAATGGATTACCTGCAGCAGCAAAAAGAACACAAACCACTCTGATAAATTCATATTGTCAAACTTTAATTGTTATGCTTATTTTTTTAGCCTTCCGGCAGATTATATCCTAAGTGTCGGTTTGTTGCGGATTGTTACAATCCCAGCACATCCTTCATCGTAAAAACGCCTTTTTTTCCGGCAATCCATTCCGCAGCAATGACCGCACCAAAGGCAAATCCCTCGCGGCTGTGGGCTGTATGTGTAATCTCAATCGTATCGATGGCGGAATCGTATCTTACCGTATGTGTTCCGGGTACTTCGTCGACACGCAGGGCTTCAATTTCAATCTCTGCGGCCTTTGGGTCTGACAATACCCAGCGTTCATAAGCAGAATTGCCGATAATGCCGTTAGCGAGCGAGATGGCTGTCCCGCTTGGCTTGTCGAGTTTCTGCGTGTGGTGGATTTCCTGCATTGACGCCTTGTATTGCGTGAATTTCGACATCATTTTTGCCAGATGGTCGTTCAGCTCAAAAAACAGGTTGACACCAAGGCTAAAATTCGACCCATAAATAAAAGCCCCGTTTTTTTCACGGCAAAGCGATACCATGGCATCATAGGATGCCAGCCAGCCAGTGGTCCCGGAGACGATCGGGATGCCACGTTCGAGGCAAGCCGATATATTGGCGACTGCGGCGTCAGGCACGCTGAAGTCGATTGCCACGTCAGCCTGCGCCAATCCGTCAAATGAATCGGAACTGGTTTTGCGAAACACCACCTGATGGCCGCGGTCCAAAGCGATTTTCTCAATCACCTTGCCCATTTTGCCATATCCCAACAGTGCTATCTTCATTAGAAACTATAGTTTAATGACAATCCGACATTGTGCCTGTAATTGATGTCTGTCGGGTAATAATCCGGACGCAACGACAAATTGTCGTTGACGTTGAACTGCAATAAGTGCGCATCCACATTGGCGTCCACGATATTCAGCACATAAATCCCGACCGTGATCAGGAAAGACAGGTCGCGGTTGCGCTGAAACGTTTTCTGTGCATTGAGCAGCGTAGCGGTGCTGTACTGTCCGTCAAATTCGTCTTTACCCCCGGCAAGCCGCACTTTGTAAGCATCGCGGAAGCGGTGGTATTTTTTATTGTTGTCTGCAAAAAAATAAATACCCGTACCCAGTGCGCCATAGACAATCGGTATTTTCCAATAACGTTTGTTGTAGGCCTGCCCCAAACCGGGAAGTATTGCCGAATAAAATGCGGCTTTGGTCGGAGCCAGTGGATTGATGGGCTTTCGTTTGATTGTATCGGCCATAATCAGCACATCATTCTGTTTTGTCTGCGCCGACAAAAAGAGGCTGCACAGCAAGCAGAATGACCATATGGAAATATTCCGAAGCACTAACTCTTTAAAAGTTTTAGGATGCGGTTGAAATCCTCCTGGGAATGAAAAGGGATCGTGATTTTTCCTTTGCCATTGCCGGCTATTTTGATTTCGGCTTTGGTCCCGAAATAGTTATTGATCGCTTTCTGCTGCTCGTCGGCGACGGTAAAGGTATCGGCCTTGGTTTTTGCAGCAGGCTTTGGTTTGAGGCTTTCCTGGTAATTTTTTACCAAAGCTTCGGTTTCGCGAACCGACAGGTTTTCGCTTACGATTTTATGGTAAATATCCGCCTGTGCGTCTTGGTCTTCGATGTTGATGATTGCCCGTCCGTGGCCCATCGAGATGAAGCCGTCACGGATTCCGGTCTGGATAATGGGGTCGAGTTTCAGTAAACGCAGGTAATTGGCAATGGTCGAACGTTTTTTTCCGACACGGTCGCTCATCTGTTCCTGAGTAAGTTGAATCTCATCCATCAGACGCTGGTAGGATAATGCAATTTCAATCGGGTCGAGGTCGTGGCGCTGGATGTTTTCAACCAAGGCCATCACCAACGATTCATTGTCGTTGGCAATCCGGATGTAGGCAGGAACCACTGCAAGTCCCGCAATTTTCGAGGCGCGCAGACGGCGTTCCCCGGAAATCAGCTGGTATTTGTTAAAATCGAGCTTCCTGACGGTAATCGGTTGGATGACGCCCAACTCCCTGATCGAAGTGGCAAGTTCCTGTAACGATTCCTCATTAAAATTGCTTCGCGGCTGAAACGGATTAATCTCAATCGCATCGAGTTCCAACTCAATAATATTGCCGACAACCTTGTCTGCATTCTTATCGTCAACCGATTTAATATCGTTATCAGGATCCTTAAGCAATGCCGATAATCCCCTTCCGAGTGCCTGTTTTTTTACCGCTTTGGTCATGATAAACTGTTTTTCTTGATGATTTCCTGTGCGAGGTGCAGGTAATTCGTCGCACCCTTGCTCGTCGCATCGTAGTTGATGATGCTTTCCCCGAAACTGGGGGCCTCGCTGAGTTTCACGTTGCGCTGGATCACCGTATTGAATACCATATCGCTGAAATGCTTCTGCACTTCCTCAACCACCTGATTTGATAAACGCAGGCGCGAGTCAAACATGGTCAGCAGCAAGCCTTCAATGTCAAGTGACGGATTATGGATTTTCTGCACGCTCTTGATGGTATTGAGCAATTTCCCAAGTCCTTCCAGGGCAAAATATTCACACTGGATCGGAATCACGACAGAATCCGCGGCGGTCAGCGCATTAAGCGTTAAAAGGCCCAACGATGGCGCGCAGTCAATCAGTATGTAATCGTATTGGTCCTTGATTCCCGCCAGCGCTTCCCTGAGCATGTACTCACGGTTTTCCTTGTCAACCAATTCGATTTCTATCGCCACCAGGTCAATGTGTGCGGGAATCACTGAAACGTTCGGTGCGCTGCATGCCATAATGGCTTCTTCGGGCGTATTGCTGTGCTCCAGGATCTGGTAGGTCCCGATGGCTATATTCTCAATGTCAATCCCGAGGCCCGAACTTGCGTTGGCCTGCGGATCGGCATCGATAAGTAACACTTTTTTTTCAAGTACCCCGAGCGAGGCGGCCAGATTCACAGAAGTCGTCGTTTTTCCTACGCCGCCTTTCTGGTTGGCAATGGCAATAATCTTACCCATTTAAGTTTCAAAATTTGGAGCGGTAAAAATACAATTATTTATGGGTTTTTCAAGGGTAAATTGTTAACAAAGTTGCAAAGTTGCAAAGTGGCGTTGCGGTGTATTGAGGGCTTTTTTTTCGGGAGCTGATCCGGCACTCCGCTGTATCTTTTACTGCTGAAAAACGCAGTAAAAGGATGCCGCTCCGGTCCGGGCTAGGGGCGGGAGACACACCGGGACAGTTCGCGGTTGCAATTGCCTTTTATGATGATTTTTTGGCCTTGATCATCGCTTCGAGCATATCCCACATTGAATCCGGAATTGCCTCCAGCAGGTTGAATTGTCCCGCGCCTTTGAGCCATTCGCCCCCGTCAATGGTAATGACTTCGCCATTCACATACGCTGAAAAATCGGACACCAGGTACGCCGCAAGGTTGGCCAGCTCCTGATGGTCGCCCACGCGTTGCAGCGGCACTTTCTTGGCCATATCGAATTTTTGCGCCAGGTCGCCGGGCAACAGGCGGTCCCAGGCGCCTTTCGTCGGGAAAGGTCCGGGAGCGATCGCATTCGACCGGATGCCGTATTTCGCCCATTCCACAGCGAGGCTGCGTGTCATCGCCAGCACGCCGGCTTTGGCGGTTGCACTGGGCACCACGTACGCCGATCCGGTCCAGGCATAAGTCGTCACGATATTGAGGATAACATTGTCCGTTTTTTTGGTTTCAATCCAATGTTTCCCAAAAGCCAGCGTGCAGTTTTTTGTGCCCTTCAGGACAATGTCGATAATCGTATCGAAGGCGTTTGCAGAGAGTCGTTCAGTGGGCGAAATAAAGTTACCCGCAGCGTTATTGAGCAGCACGTCCACCTTTCCGAAAGCCGAAACGACCGAGTCAAGCATTTTTTCCACCTGTGCATAATCGCGCACGTCGCATTGCACGGGCAGGCATTTGGCGCCATTTCGGTTTCCTGCGGTGGCTGCTTCCAGTTCTGCTGCAGTTTTTTCCAGTTTCTGGAGGTCACGGGACGTGATGGCCACACTGGCCCCGAGTTCGAGGAAATATCGTGTCATCGCCTTCCCAAGGCCGCTGCCGCCGCCCGTAACTACAATCACCTTATTTTCAAGTGCACCGTCACGGAGCATTTTTTTTGAGAAATCCATGGTTTTGGTTTTTGAGCTAATATAAATAGAAAGTTCGGAATTCGGAGCAGCGGTAACAAAGATTGCCGGCGTTTTGATTTTTCCGGCATTTTTTTTTAGCTGGTTAAAAAGAGAGGCCCCAAATGATTATTTTGCAGCCTGAAACCATTACGACAAACAGCCATGAAAAAGCTTTTTCTTTTATCAGCCTTGGTATGCGGCCTGCACGGATTTTCCCAGAAAATGCGTTATGGCGCGCTGTTGGGTATGAACGCTTACGACATTGAAGTGAGCGGACCGCTGATTGCAGGCAACGGACTCAGTGGTCTCAACTTTGGCGGATTCATCGATTACCAGTTCAGCAGCCACTGCGGATTGAAGGTGAACATGATTTTCAACAAGACCACTGAAACCGATTATGGGCCATTGGAGTCGGGTACCTACTACGAAATTTTCGACGAGGCGAAACTCACCACGTTGCAGTTGCAACCCCTCATTAAATTTGACGTCAACAAGGTATACGCCAAAGGTTTTTACCTACAGGGCGGCCTGAATATGGTCAATATCCTGAGAGCCAGGGCTGACGACGGGACATCTTTGAAGAATTTTTATAACCGTACCGCATTCAGCGGTATGCTGGGTTTCGGTGTGACTTTCTTGAAGCATTACAGCTTTGAATTGATGGGCAGTTACAGCCTGACCAATCCGATTGGTTTCCCCGAAAGCAGAGCCAGAAATATGGGAGCGTACACAAACCTCCTGATTGATATCGAGTCATTCCTGAAATAAGATATTTCGGCTGATCCAAAAAATAAAAACCAATCCCGGGAAGGATTGGTTTTTTCCGTCGGGATGACTGGATTCGAACCAGCGACCCCTAGCACCCCATGCTAGTACGCTACCAGGCTGCGCTACATCCCGAAATGGGTCTGCAAATATATTTCATTTATGGAACTGGCAAAATAATTAGCCGATAAATATGCAATTTTTTGCAGGGCATGCCCGCCAAGGTAAACTCAGTGCGCCGCTTTTGTTTTTCCGAAGATCTTTTTAACGATGGTAATTACCGCGACGGCTGCGAGTCCGACTGCGAGTCCGAGTATAAATTCCGTCAAAGTGACCGGAAGCCCGGGCAGGAAATGATGGAAATAACCGATGTTGTGCATGAAAATTCCTCCGGCGACCAGGATCAGTGCCAATGTTCCGACAACGGCGAGCATCTTGATGACCATAGGCAACAGCCACACCAGGAATTTTCCCAATCGGCATAAAAAACCGGAATTGTTACTTTTCCGCATCAGGTGGTAACCCGCATCGTCCATCCTTACAATCAGCGCCACGAGTCCGTAGACGCCGATTGTCGCAAGCACCGCCACGATGGTAACGGTCGCGATCTGCGTGGTCAGGTCCTTTTCTAACACCGATCCGAGCGCGATAATCACGATTTCGACCGAAAGGATAAAATCAGTAGTGATGGCTGACCTCACTTTCACTTTTTCATCATCTGCGGCGTCGCTGATATGCGCCTCGGTTGTTTCCGCGACATGCTTTTTATGGAAAAAATATTCGATGATTTTCTCAACCCCCTCGTAAGCCAGGTAGATGCCGCCCGAAATCAGGGCAAACGTAATGGCTATGGGGAAATAGTAGTTCAGCAGGAACGCGATTGGAAGGATGATGAGCTTGTTCAGGAACGATCCTTTCGTGATGGCCCAAAGCACCGGTAGCTCCCGGCTGGCAAGGAATCCCGTCGCTTTTTCCGCATTGACGGCGAGGTCGTCGCCTAAGATCCCTGCTGTCTTCTGTGTTGCGATTTTGCTGCTCACGGCAATATCATCCATCAAAGCTGCAATGTCGTCTAATATTGCAAAGAAACCTCCTGCCATATTTTTGATTTGAATTTTTTCTAATTGTTTGCTGTCAGCATGAGGATCACTTCAGGCGGTGCCTGCGCTCAATTGTAAGCGTTAATTCCCTCAGGTCGCTGCTATACTTCGGGCATCAAGATCTCCAGTATCTGGATCGCCGCCTCACTGATTTTGGTTCCCGGCCCAAACACCGCTACAGCTCCCGCATCAAAAAGATACTGATAATCCTGTGCCGGGATTACGCCGCCTACGATTACCATAATGTCTTCCCGGCCATAACGCTTCAGCTCGGCAATAACCTGTGGTACGAGGGTTTTGTGGCCTGCAGCCAAAGAGGAGACGCCCAATATATGCACGTCGTTTTCCACGGCCTGTTTCGCGGCCTCCGCAGGGGTCTGGAATAACGGCCCGATATCAACATCGAAACCGACGTCGGCGTACCCGGTCGCGACTACCTTTGCGCCGCGATCGTGGCCGTCCTGGCCCATTTTTGCAATCATGATCCTTGGCCTGCGTCCTTCCGTTTTTGCGAAGGCGTCGGCAAGTTGCTTCGCTTTGGCAAAGCTTTCGTCGTTCTTGATTTCTTTACTGTACACGCCGCTGAATGATTTGATTTGTGCTTTATAACGCCCGAAAACCGTTTCCAATGCATCGCTGATTTCACCCAGTGTGGCCCGGTGGCGTGCCGCTGCTACCGCGAGTTCGAGCAGGTTTCCGTCTCCGGTCTTTGCGGCGGTAATCAGTGCGTCTAAGGCGACTTTAACTTTAGCATTATCTCTTGAGGCTTTAATTTGTTCAAGCCTTTCCACCTGCTGTTTCCGCACCATCTGGTTATCAACATCAAGAATGTGCAGTGGATCTTCTTTTTTCAACCTGTATTTATTGACGCCGACAATGATGTCCTGGCCGCTGTCGATGCGTGCCTGCTTGCGCGCAGCAGCTTCCTCAATGCGCAATTTGGGGATGCCTGCTTCAATCGCTTTGGTCATGCCACCGAGCCGTTCGACTTCTTCAATAAGTGCCCAGGCTTTGTCGGCGATTTCCGCGGTAAGCGATTCTACATAATAACTGCCCGCCCACGGATCGACGGTTTTGGTTATTTTGGTTTCCTCCTGTAAGAAAATTTGTGTGTTCCGTGCAATCCTGGCCGAGAAATCGGTGGGCAGCGCGATGGCCTCATCCAATGCGTTCGTATGCAGTGACTGGGTACCGCCGAATGCTGCTGCTGCTGCCTCAATGCAGGTGCGCGCTACATTGTTAAACGGATCCTGTTCCGTCAGGCTCCACCCTGATGTCTGGCAATGTGTGCGCAGCGCCAGTGATTTTTCATCCCTGGGGTGAAACTGCTTCAATAGTTTTGCCCAAAGCATCCGCGCCGCACGCATTTTGGCAATCTCCATAAAATGGTTCATGCCGATCGCCCAGAAAAACGACAGCCTGGGTGCAAACTCGTCAATATTCATGCCTGCTGCCAGTCCAGTGCGGATGTATTCCAATCCGTCTGCTAAAGTATAAGCCAGCTCAATATCTGCCGTGGCGCCCGCTTCCTGCATATGGTAGCCTGAAATTGAAATCGAATTGAATTTCGGCATTTTCTTACTGGAATAATCAAAGATATCCGCGATGATTTTCATCGATGGGGCAGGAGGGTAGATGTAGGTATTGCGTACCATAAACTCTTTGAGGATGTCATTTTGGATCGTTCCGGAAAGTTTTTCCGGCTTCACGCCCTGCTCCTCGGCCGCGACGATATAGAACGCCATTATCGGCAATACGGCGCCATTCATTGTCATCGAAACCGACATTTCGTCCAGCGGAATCTGGTCGAACAGCAATTTCATATCCTCAACCGAGTCAATGGCGACACCGGCTTTACCGACATCCCCTACGACACGCTCATGATCTGAGTCGTAACCGCGGTGCGTGGCCAGGTCGAAAGCAACAGACAACCCTTTCTGCCCGGCGGCAAGATTTCGCCTGTAAAAGGCATTGCTTTCCTCGGCGGTTGAAAATCCTGCATATTGTCTGATGGTCCAGGGTCGGCGCACGTACATCGTGGCGTACGGACCGCGCAAATTCGGAGCAAATCCCGCGCCGAAATGCAGGTGTTCCAGCGCTTCCACGTCCGATTTTGAGTAGGAAGACCTGATCCCAATGCCTTCTGCCGTTAAAAAGGCGCTGTCGTCGTTTAGGCTTAGCGAACCGTTATTTTGGCTATCGGCCAGACTGAGATGTCCTAAATCCTTTCGCATCATTTCTCCACAATTTTAAAAGTCCATTTCCGCGTCGTATAATTGGAATTCGCGGCTTCCATGATGCCCGCGCCAATCGTTGCTCCTGATCCTGCCACAAACACGAGGAATGCGGCATTATTCCCGGCAGTGGCGATGGCAATTGAGGTCGCTACCGTCGCCAGTCCCGCGAAGAGCACTACGGTTTTTACTGTCCCGAGCACTTTTGGCTGTTTCTTAATGCTTTGCAGGCTGTCAATCGGGATGGTATGGTTACCGATCTTCAAGGTGGTATTGTCGGTGAACGCAAGCAATCCTACGTGTTTTTTATGGTCGAGCGTGCGCGCTTTGACGCGTTCGTTTTCGATAAAGGTTTTGATTTTGCCGCTGTCGTTGTTGGTGAGTTCCAGTGCACGTTGTTGTGAAAAGGCGGCGAAAGAAACAAGACAGGCTAAAAGAAGTAAGGTGTTTTTCATGGGTTTTCGTTTTCGGTGTCGAGGCGTTCCTGTTCCATTTTTTCGGCAAGGCGCTTCTCGATGATGGGTGGAATCAGTGTTTTTCGGGGTTTTAGCTTTACGAAAGGAAACAACTCGAGTTCATGCTTCATCCTGTCGTTTTTGTTTGGGTATTTGTTTGTCCCCAAAAGCACTTCTTTGCCCGAATCGAACAGCTCTTGTTCACGTTGCGCGCTATCGTTGATTTTCTTGTTGATTGTACCATCGGAAAGCTGTTTCAGGAATCCGCCCGCGGCCTCGATTTCCTTAAACAGTGCCAAGGCTTTTTCTGCCAGTTGCAGTGTCAGGCTTTCAATGTAATAACTGCCGTCGGCCGGGTTTTCGGCCTTGTCAAAATAACTTTCGTTTTTCAGGATCAACAACTGATTCCTGGCAATCCTGCCTCCAAATTCATTGCCCTTATGATACAGCGCATCGTAAGGCATATTCGCCACGGCATCGGCGCCGCCTGCGATTGCTGCCATGCTTTCGGTCGTAGTGCGCAGCATGTTCACGTTATAATCGTAAAGCGTCTTGTTTCGTTTCGAAGGCGTGGCGATGATATGGCAACCGGTTTGCACGCCATATTCTCTGGCCACCAGATCAAACAAAATACGCAATGCCCGGAGTTTGGCAATCTCAAAAAAATAATTTGACCCGATGGCGACCTGAAACACGGGTGGGTGGGCTATATCCGGGATGTGATTGAAATATTCGTTGGCATGCGACAGTGAATACGCCAGCTGCTGCACGATATTCGCGCCGGCATTCTGGTACAGGGCACTGTCAATGCTGATGGTTGGAAAGGTTGCACGTCCCGGTAAACCGCGCAGTGCTGAAAAATTGTCCTCTCCCGGAGTGTCGATCCAGTTTCCTTCCCTGGCGAGGTGCCCTACGGGATCGATCAGGCAGTAAATCGACGCTTTATTGTCATTGGCAAATGCAGACACCTTCTCCATGAAGGCCTTTGAGATGAATGGAAGGCTCAGGTAAACCGTTGTGCCATCCGCAGGAAGGGCCGAAAGCAGCCGAACTATGTCAGTGTCTGCCGAAGGAATATGGAAACGCAGGCTTTCTGCGCCGCGGCTCAGGCAATCCTGTGCCCTGCTGATGGATTTCTGCAATTCGAAAACGAAAATATCCTCGCAGATCGAAAATCCTTTCTGGCTTTGTGGCTGCAGGGTGGCAGTGTCCTCATCGGCGTGGTAGAAAGGTTTCACCTTAATGCCTTCCGGACTTTCCCAGACCAGCGTTTCGTTGTAATCGGCGCCGCGAAGCTCAAACTGGATCTGCTGCTTCCATTGTTTAGAGGATACGGGTCCGAAGGCGTCAAATGATGTAGGTTTTGCCACGCAAAAAATGTTTTATGTGCTTTAAAAAGAAGCGTTATTTTGTGGAACGAAATTTACTTAAAAAAAACGAATCGGATTAAAAATCGCGTTTCAAAGTATCACCCTCAAATTCAATAATGTAAATGTCCTCGCTGTCGCGCTTCATGTAGTATTTCTCGCGCGCAAATTTCTCAACCTGATTGGAATCCTTCAGTATCTTAATATTGCGCAGGTCTTTTTTGATCTCTTCCTGGTAATATCGCTTGTTGTCTTCGAGTTCGTCGATATCCTTGTCGAGCAAGCGGTGGTTGAGCCAGGAATAATTGTCGAGGAAGAGCATCCAGACCACGAAAACCAGCAACACCAACACGTAGCGGTTGCCCAGGATGCGCAGCAACGGCCATTTTTCGAAGGTATTCTTGAATGGATTCTTCATAGTTTAAATTTCCGGAACGGGTATTCTTATATGGAGCCAATGGCTCGGACCACACCATCAATTACAAAATACGCTGGTTGATTACTGCACGCACCACATCAATGGCCACGGTATTGTATTTGTCATTGGGGATGATGATGTCTGCGAACGCTTTTGTCGGCTCGATAAATTGCTCGTGCATCGGCTTGAGCGTCGTCTGGTACCGGTTCAATACTTCGTGCATGTCGCGGCCACGCTCGGCAATGTCGCGTTTGAGGCGACGGATTAGCCGTTCGTCGGAGTCGGCATGGACGTAAATCTTGATATCGAAAAGCTCGCGCAGCTCCGGATTGGCAAGGATCAGGATGCCTTCGACGATCATGACCTTACGCGGATGCGTCGAAATCGTATCCTCTGTGCGGTTGTGGGTGACGAAAGAATAGACCGGCTGGTCAACGGTATTACCCGCCTTGAGATCCTTCAGGTGCGCCACCAAAAGTTCGAAATCAATGGCACGCGGATGGTCGAAATTGATCAGGGCACGTTCGTCGAAAGAGAGGTGGTTGTTCTCGCGATAGTAGGAATCCTGCGAAATGATGCCTACTTCGGTCTGTGGCAACTCGTTCATGATTTGGTGTACCACGGTGGTTTTCCCGCTGCCCGTTCCTCCGGCAATTCCGATAATCAGCATATCTGCATTTTTTGTTTAGGCAAAAATAAAAATTAAAATGAAAGCGAGGGCAATTGTGGGTTAACAATGTTCCTGCTTTCATTTAATTCCCGGCTGGCTATACGTTAGCGCCGCCGGGTGATCGAGTTGACGGTAAATTCCTAGCCGTTTTGCTGCAACCTGGCGCGCTTTTTCTCGTTCGACCTGATTTTTCGTTCAAGTTTTCGGATGTCGTTCTCAACATCCTCTACGCGGTTTGCGGCCTTCCGTGCTTCTTTAGCGTCGTCCGCCGCCTCGTCGCCAGCGTTCCTGGCACGTCGTGCTTTCCTGCGGCTGTCGAGGTCATCCTGGAGTTTGGCCGCCGCTTTACTGTTGTTGGCGCTGGATTCTTTCGCCTTATTTTCTTTTTCGCGTGCGTCTGCCTGAAGTTCGGCCAGCCTGGTCTGCAGCTTTACGAGTTCCGCATTCTGTTCCAGGATTTTTGTGGAAAGCACCTGCGCTTTCCCGGAGTACTGGTAGACTTGTACGGAATCCTGGCTGGTTTGTGCGGTACAGATCCCCGAAATCAGGAGCATCATAAAAAAACATTGTTTCATTTTCATTGCAAATTGGTTTTTAAGGATTCAGGTAAAGATAGCGCGAATAATGCGAACTGCCGTGCTATCTGCTCAATTTACCCTAATTACGTATAGTGCCTGTTTTCGGATTGCCGGCCTGCAGAACATTAATGGATTCCGGAAGAAAAAATATTTCATGGAAAATGAATATATTTGGGTTCAACACTTTAACCACATACCAATGAAAAAATTACTTTCGTCCTTGCCGATAAACCTTGATTTGGGTTTGTTGCTGATCCGTTTGATGATAGGCATCCTGATGGCCTGCTATGGTTACCAGAAGCTGACTCATTTTGACCAGACCGCTGAGTTTTTCAACGAGGTCAATTTCCTGGGCATGACCGGAAAAGTTCCGCTGGCGTTGACAATTTTCGCCGAGTTTTTCTGCAGCCTGTTGCTTCTCATCGGGCTGTTGTCGAGGCTGAGCCTGATCCCGCTGTTGATTTGCATGGGATACATCGTCGTGGTGATGGACAAGATGGAAATCTACAAAGCCGGTGACAACGGCGTCGAATTCGGACACGCATTCGTTTATTTCGTGATTTACCTGGCGTTGTTTTTTACCGGACCCGGGAAATACAGTCTGGACGCCGCGATGCTGAAAAAGTAGTCCCGGTTTCGCGTTGCTGCGTTAGGGATGGAAGCGGCATCCTTTTTTGCCGGCGTTAGCCAGGCACAAAAAGATAAAGCGGACAGCCCGGGCCGGAGGCAACGCCCTGAAAATAAAAAAACCCGCTTTGTTGAAGCGGGTTTACTGTTTGTATGCGGTGCACTAATAATTAAAGATTTCTTCGAGCGACACTTCCTCGACATCGCCAAGTTTCTTCAGGGCTTCGAAATCAAGGTTTTCCTTTTTACCCACAATCGCTGTGTTGTATTTTTTGGGCTTTACCTCGGCATTGAAGAACGCCGTCGTATTGTCGAGTGTGAGGTTCTGAATGCTGTTGTAAATATCCTTACGGTTGTCGTAATCAATACCGAACTTCTTGAGGTTGAGCTGTGTGAAGAAGATGTTCGACTTGATGATCCTGCTCGAGGCAATCTGTTTCAGGCTTGACTCCTTTGCATTGTTGAACTGCCTGTCAATTTTAGGCATGTCTGCCAAAAGCACTGATATCGCGTCCACGGCCTGTGGCAGTTTGTTGGCCTGGGTCCCGATCGTCACCTGCATGTAATCGCTCTTATCCTTGTCGGATGCCGTACGGTATACCGCCCCTGCAGAATAAGCCAGCGACTTGGATTCGCGGATCTCCTGGAATACGATTGACGACAATCCGGAACCGAAATAGTTGTTGAATACATTTACAGTACCGGCAATCTGCGGGTTGTATTTTACGCCCTTGGCCACACGCGTCATTTCTGCCTGCACCATGTCATAGTTGGCGAAGTACACTTTACCGGCAGTATCCGGTTGCGGATAGACTTTCGCCGTCGGTACGGCCTTGTTCGCGGCAAGGTTATGGTTCGCTTCCAGGGCTTTTACGATTGGCTCGAGCTTATTTCCGTAGAAAAATACCTGGTGCTCATAATTGTTAATGCCTTTGATGATATCGGTCAGTTCTGAAACTTTCATGGACCGGAGTTCATCTTCTGAAAGAATGTCCCTGAAGCGCGAATTTTTCCCGTACATCGCATAATTGGTCAGGGCTGCGCTGATGCTTTCCTTGCGTTTCTTGGCATTGGCGCGTTGATTCAGGATGGTTTCCACCTGGGTGTTGTAAATTTCCTGGTCCGGTTTTACGGTTTTCATCCAGGTTTCGAGCATGGCGATGCCTTTCGGCAGGTTTTCTTCCAGGCCGGTCAGCGTAACGTAACTCAAATCGGTTCCGGCATTTACCGAGGGCGTGATGCCCATCTTATAAAACTCTTTCTTAATGTCTTCTGACGACATTTTATCGGTGCCGAGATAATCCAGCATATTGATCGCCAGAGAGAGTTTTTTGTCGTTATCCGAGCCCATATTGAAGATGTAATACACGCTGGCGATGTTGTTGGTGGTATTTTTCACGAAGCTGATGTTCGTGTTTTTGACTTTTCTCGTCTGTATTTCCTTTTTGAAATCCACGAAAACCGGAGAGAGCGCCGTTGACGTGCGGTTCTGGAAATCCTTGTAGAACCCCGATTGGGCATCACGGTTGAGGTTAACGGGCGTAATGGCCGGATTCGACACGCGAACGAGTTTGTCATTGACCCCTTTTCTTTTGTAAACGATGACATAATTGTCCTTGTAGAAATCATTCGCAAACTTCAAGATGTCGGCTTTGCTGATTTTTGACAGTTCGTCAATCTCAGATAAAACCTGTTCCCACGACCTTTTTTCAATGAACGTATTATATAAGGTGGTCGCCAGTCCGTTGCCTGATTCGAAGGTTTTCATACGATCCAGTTTCATATTGTTGATTACGGCCTGAATCATCCAGTCGTCAAATTGGCCTTTTTTAAGTTTGGCAGTTTCGGCAAGCAGTAATTGTTTCCCTTCTTCGAGGGTCTGCCCTTCTTTCACCGAAATGGACAGCGATTGGTAGCCGTAATCATTCATCACCGAGTTTCCGGCGCCGGCGCTCAGGGCCAGCTGTTTTTGGTTGATGTCGAGGTCAATCAGTCCCACGTCGCCTGAATTGGAAAGGATGTTTGCAGCGATCTCGGACAGCATGGATTCGCGCGTTCCTACGCCCGAAGTCCTCCAGGCCATGGTCAGGCGTTCTGCCGTCGGGCTTTTTACTTCGCGTTCGACCACAGAAGTCATCGGTACTTCCGAAACCATTTTCTTCATCGGTAATTCCTTGTATTGGAAAGCCCCGAAATAATTGTCGACCATCTTGATCGTCTTGTCAAAATCCAGGTCGCCTACCAAAACCACCGCCATATTATTCGGTACGTAATAGGTATTGAAATAATTGTGGATCGCGACCATCGATGGATTTTTCAGATGCTCTGATTTCCCGATCGTGGTTTGCTGCCCATAGGGCGTCAACGGGAATAAGGCATCCATCAATGCGTAATTCACCAGCCTGCCGTCATTGTCCTGCGCGCGGTTGAATTCTTCGTACACCGCTTCGAGTTCGGTGTGGAAGAGTCGCAGCACCAATTCCGAAAAGCGCTCTTTTTCAATCGCCATCCATTTTTCCAGTTCGTTTGCAGGGATGTTGTTTTTGTATACGGTTTCATTGAGCCAGGTGTGGGCGTTGGTTCCCTTGGCGCCAAGCGAGGAAATCAGTTTGTCGTATTCATTGGCCACCGAATATTTCGAGGCTTCCAATGACACCTGGTCAATCTGTTTGTAAATCGCGGCTTTTTTCTCAGGATCGGTTTCCGCTTTGTGCTTTTCGTATAGATCGGAGATTTGGGCGATCAGCACTTTTTCCTTTTCCCAGTCCTGTGTTCCGATTTTGCTGGTCCCTTTAAAAACCATGTGTTCGAGATAATGGGCGAGGCCCGTATTGTCCGATGGGTCGTTGTTCGAGCCCGTCCTTACTGGAATGTACGTCTGTATGCGGGGTTCATCGGTGTTCTGCGCGAGATACACCTTGAGTCCGTTCTTGAGCGTGTATACGCGCACGCCGGTTTTGTCATTTTTGACGACTTCGTAGGTATAGCCGTTCGGATCTTTTTTGGTTTCTGTCGTGTAGGTCTGGGCCTGGGTGGCTGCGGCTGAAAGGAAGAAGATGCAGCGGGTGATGGTTTTAATCATAAATTTAAGTTTGGTTTCGAAATTACGCAAAACATCAGACGTTTTTAAATCAAAATGTTACAGCTGTATGCGTTAAAATAAAAAACCCGCTTATAAAGCGGGTTTCTCATTAGTAAGTCCAAAAAGTATTAAACGTTTATTTTACTTTATTAAGTATTGCTTTGAAAGCTTCAGGGTGGTTCATAGCCAAATCGGCAAGGACCTTACGGTTCAATTCGATTCCGCTGGCTTTTACTTTACCCATGAACTGAGAGTAAGACATCCCTTCAAGACGTGCACCGGCGTTGATACGCATGATCCACAGCGCGCGGAAGTTTCTCTTTTTTGCTTTACGGTCACGGTAAGCGTAGCTCATCGCTTTCTCTACCGCGTTTTTAGCAACTGTCCAAACGTTTTTTCTACGGCCAAAGAAACCTTTGGCTTGCTTCATAATCTTTTTCCTTCTTGCCCTTTTGGCGACGGAGTTTACTGATCTTGGCATAATTTTTCTTTTTTTTTGTAGCAGGCGTCCCGAATTGAATCAAGGGAACTTAAAGGCCATACTCCAGGGTTATTAAATGTGTTAACCGTGAGGCACCGACAACTGTCAGCTAAAGCTGTGTCTATTAGATAATCCTCAATTGTTCTTTGACGCTCTTCATATCTGATTGATGAACCAATGCAGAATGGGTCAGCGCCAATTTACGTTTCTTCGACTTTTTAGTCAGGATGTGGCTTTTGAAAGCGTGTTTCCTTTTGATTTTACCAGAGCCGGTCACTTTAAAGCGCTTTTTGGCACTGGATTTTGTTTTCATTTTAGGCATAATTCCTAAGTGTATTTAAATTTGGACTTACTATTTCTTCTTTTTCGGTGCGATGAACATAATCATCCGCTTTCCTTCCAAAACCGGCATGGCCTCCACCTTCCCGAACTCTTCAAGATCCTGGGCCAGCCTCAATAAAAGGATTTGTCCCTGGTCTTTGTAGATAATCGAACGTCCTTTAAAGAATACGAAAGCTTTTAATTTCGAACCTTCCTTAAGGAATTTCTCAGCGTTTTTCCTTTTAAACTCGTAGTCATGCTCATCAGTCTGTGGTCCGAAACGGATTTCCTTGATTATTACCTGCGTGGATTTTGCCTTCAGCACTTTTTCGCGTTTCTTCTGCTCATAGACGAATTTCTTATAATCCATGATTTTGCATACCGGCGGCTCCGCATTCGGGGAAATCTCCACCAAATCCAGTTCCTGCTCGTCTGCCATCCGCAGTGCTTCGGAAATCTTATAAACTCCCGTTTCTACATTTTCCCCCACAAGCCGTACTTCAGGCGTGCGGATCAGGTTGTTGATCCTGTGGGCATCTTTCTTTTCCACCCTGGGTTGATAACCCTTGTTGTTTCTAATTGCTATGACTTTAAAATTTTAGTTAAACGATATGTCAATGTTATTCGACGTTGAATGTCTTTAATGTTTTGTTGATTTCCTCCTGGACCATTTCGGCAAATTGCGCTATCGACACCGTCGTGTTGCCTTTTCCTTCCTGGCCATGGCGGCGTACTGAAATCGTGCCGTTCTTTTCTTCATCCTCGCCGACGATCAGCATAAATGGGTATTTCTGCGTTTCCGCATCCCTGATTTTACGCCCGATGGTTTCGTTTCGGTTGTCAATTAGGGCGCGAATTTCGTGATTTTCCAGCAATTCTAAAACTTTTTTGGCATAATTTTCATATTTCTCACTCAAAGACAGGATTATAGCCTGTTCAGGCATCAGCCAGAGCGGGAAATTTCCTGCAGTATGCTCCAATAGTATTGCAATAAACCGCTCCATCGAACCGAAAGGCGCGCGGTGGATCATTACCGGACGGTGCAATTTGTCATCAGCACCTTTATAAGTAAGTTCGAAACGTTCAGGTAAATTGTAATCCACCTGGATCGTTCCCAACTGCCAGCTTCTGCCCAACGCATCTTTCACCATAAAATCCAGTTTCGGACCGTAAAAAGCGGCTTCCCCATATTCCACGACCGTATTCAATTCCTTATCACGCGCGGCATTGATGATGGCGTTTTCGGCTTTCTCCCAATTCTCATCGGAACCGATGTACTTGTCGCGGTTTTCCTGGTCACGCAATGAGATCTGGGCCGTAAAGTTTTCAAAACCAAGCGACCCGAACACATACAGCACCAGGTCGATCACTTTCTTGAACTCGGCATCCAGCTGGTCCGGCGTACAAAAAATATGCGCATCATCCTGGGTAAACCCGCGTACACGGGTCAATCCATGCAGCTCTCCCGATTGCTCGTAACGGTACACCGTCCCGAATTCAGCGTATCTTTTCGGTAAATCCTTATATGACCAAGGCTTGTTGTTGTAAATCTCGCAGTGGTGCGGACAATTCATCGGCTTCAGCAAAAATTCCTCGCCTTCAGCAGGCGTGTGGATCGGCTGGAACGAATCGGCGCCGTATTTGGCGTAATGTCCTGAAGTCACATACAATTCCTTTTGTCCGATATGTGGTGTCACGACTTGTTCGTAACCCGCTTTCTTCTGTGCCTTTTTCAGAAATTGCTCCAGTCTTTCGCGTAAAGCGGCACCTTTAGGCAGCCATAAAGGCAAGCCTTGTCCGACTTTCTGTGAGAACGCAAACAATTCCAGTTCCTTTCCTAATTTCCTGTGGTCACGGCGTTTGGCCTCTTCGAGCAATTCCAGGTAATCGGTAAGGTCTTTCTGTTTTGGGAAAGAAACACCGTAAACACGTGTCAATTGCTTGTTTTTCTCGTCACCGCGCCAGTAAGCGCCGGCAACGCTCATGATTTTCATGGCTTTGATCAGGCCGGTATTCGGAATGTGTCCGCCGCGGCATAAATCGGTGAAAGTAGCATGGTCACAAAACGTAATGGTGCCGTCTTCCAGATTCTCAATCAATTCAATCTTATATGGATTGTTCTCCTTCTTATAAAACGCCAATGCATCAGCCTTCGAAGACGAGCGCATCTTAAATTCATGCTTCTCACGCGCAATCTCCAATACACGGTCTTCAATTTTCTTGAACTCCGCATCAGTGATGTTCTTATCGCCGAAATCCACATCATAATAAAACCCTTTTTCGATGGCCGGCCCGATGGTTAACTTTACGCCCGGATACAATTCCTGCAGCGCCTGTGCCATCACGTGTGAAGTCGAGTGCCAGAACGCTTTTTTGCCTTCGGCATCATTCCAGGTATATAAAACAAGACTCCCGTCCGTCGTCAGTGGCGTTTCCGTTTCAACCGTTGTACCATTAAAGGAAGCCGAAATCACGTTTCTGGCCAATCCTTCACTAATGCTTTTGGCAACTTCCATCGGAGTTGCCCCGGAAGCGAACTCCTTCACCGAACCGTCGGGTAGTGTAATCTTGATCATCGTTTAAAAATTTGAACGGCAAATATAGGGGTTTGGCAAATTACAGCCAAAATAAATGCCTGTAACTATAGGGTATTGTTTTTGGGCGTTTCCCCGTTGCGGAACCTGAGCCGTCCGATGCTTATATTTACTGCAACGGGGCCGGGCTCTGCGCTGTATCTTTTACGGCCTCCGCTGCGCTGCGGCCGCAAAAGGATGCCGCTGCGATCCCTAACGCAGAATCGTTCCATGTGCAGGCCATCGGAAGCAGTGTAATTTGATAAACAATATTGTATTTGTGTAAGAATTGTGGATTTGCGGATGTCTAAATTTACAATCAAACTTGGGGTTATGTGTAATAAAAGACGGGTGGAGGCGAAAATAGACAATGTGATGAAGCGCTTCAGTGTGATTATTCCTGAGGAACGTGATGTTTTTGACGGAAAGATGCATTCCGCATTTGAACATACGAAAGCCGGTATCATCAGGGCGGAAACCCCGGGTGTGATGGATACCGATTACCATTGGGGTTTGGTCCCAAAAACCTGGAACAAACCGAAAGAGCAAATATGGAACAGCACATACAATGCTAAGATTGAGGAGGTTCACCAGAAATATTCATTCAGGTCGATTTTAAACCAACGCTGCCTTATCCCTACTTCCTTTTATTACGAGTACCATTGGAACGATCCAAAGGGCAGGTCCAAGACATTATATGAAGTATGGCATCCGGACGATGAGATTTTTTGTCTCGCAGGATTATACAGCTCATATACAGACAGCGACGGTTCGGTCTATAACAGTTACACGATTCTCACCACGCAGGCCAATCAACGCATGAAATTCGTCCACAACAAAGATGCGCAGATCGATTACCATCGGATGCCCGTCATGCTCAATCCCGGAACCGAACGGGACTGGCTCGACCTGAAAAACCCACATCTGGATTTCTCGTATCCAAATTATAAGCCTTTGTTGATAGCGAATCCCGCGGGGTAAATTTAAAACGCCTTCCTGGCTGCGGTACACCCCAAATCTGACTTGGGTTTCGGTTCATGATGCGTTGTGCGCAAAGTCAACCAAAATCCGATTTCTCTAATTCCTGCTCTTTCAGGGATTTAAAATACGCGGCGAAAAAACTTCAAAAAACTTTCAATAAAAATTTGGTAAACACAAAAAGTGGCTTACCTTTGCCGTCCGCAAAACAGGGAACTGTGCTGTGGGAAAACAAAAGTTCTTCTTAACATATTGATTTAAAGCTGACGGAAAATAAATTTCAAATTATTTTCAAAAAAGCTTGGATGGTAAAAATTAAGTTGTACTTTTGCACCCGCTTTGAGACACAAGCGATATAAGAAAGATTGACACGTTCATTGATATATTGGATTGACAGCACTTCCGGAGTGATTCGGAAGTAAGCAGAGAGTAAGGGAAATCGGAAGATTTTCGAGAGAATAAAAATACGTTAGAAATTCGTCTGAAAAATACGCCAAGCGATTGGCAAACAATATACGATGAAGAGTTTGATCCTGGCTCAGGATGAACGCTAGCGGCAGGCTTAACACATGCAAGTCGAGGGGTAGAGAGTGCTTGCATTCTTGAGACCGGCGCACGGGTGCGTAACGCGTATGCAACCTACCTTGAACAGGGGGATAGCCCAGAGAAATTTGGATTAATACCCCATGGTATATTGAGATGGCATCATCTTATTATTAAAGTCACAACGGTTCAAGATGGGCATGCGTCCCATTAGCTAGATGGTAAGGTAACGGCTTACCATGGCTACGATGGGTAGGGGTCCTGAGAGGGAGATCCCCCACACTGGTACTGAGACACGGACCAGACTCCTACGGGAGGCAGCAGTGAGGAATATTGGTCAATGGGCGCAAGCCTGAACCAGCCATGCCGCGTGCAGGATGAAGCATCTATGGTGTGTAAACTGCTTTTATACGGGAAGAAACCCTGCCACGTGTGGCAGATTGACGGTACCGTAGGAATAAGGATCGGCTAACTCCGTGCCAGCAGCCGCGGTAATACGGAGGATCCAAGCGTTATCCGGAATCATTGGGTTTAAAGGGTCCGTAGGCGGGCCTGTAAGTCAGTGGTGAAAGCCCATCGCTTAACGATGGAACGGCCATTGATACTGCAGGCCTTGAATTATCGGGAAGTAACTAGAATATGTAGTGTAGCGGTGAAATGCTTAGATATTACATGGAATACCGATTGCGAAGGCAGGTTACTACCGGTGGATTGACGCTGATGGACGAAAGCGTGGGTAGCGAACAGGATTAGATACCCTGGTAGTCCACGCCGTAAACGATGGATACTAGCTGTTGGGGGCAACTTCAGTGGCTAAGCGAAAGTGATAAGTATCCCACCTGGGGAGTACGGGCGCAAGCCTGAAACTCAAAGGAATTGACGGGGGCCCGCACAAGCGGTGGAGCATGTGGTTTAATTCGATGATACGCGAGGAACCTTACCAAGGCTTAAATGTAGATTGACAGGTTTGGAAACAGACTTTTCTTCGGACAATTTACAAGGTGCTGCATGGTTGTCGTCAGCTCGTGCCGTGAGGTGTCAGGTTAAGTCCTATAACGAGCGCAACCCCTGTTGTTAGTTGCCAGCGAGTCAAGTCGGGAACTCTAGCAAGACTGCCAGTGCAAACTGTGAGGAAGGTGGGGATGACGTCAAATCATCACGGCCCTTACGCCTTGGGCTACACACGTGCTACAATGGCCGGTACAGAGAGCAGCCACCACGCGAGTGGGAGCGAATCTATAAAGCCGGTCACAGTTCGGATCGGAGTCTGCAACTCGACTCCGTGAAGCTGGAATCGCTAGTAATCGGATATCAGCCATGATCCGGTGAATACGTTCCCGGGCCTTGTACACACCGCCCGTCAAGCCATGGAAGCTGGGGGTGCCTGAAGTCGGTGACCGCAAGGAGCTGCCTAGGGTAAAACCGGTAACTAGGGCTAAGTCGTAACAAGGTAGCCGTACCGGAAGGTGCGGCTGGAACACCTCCTTTCTAGAGAAAGGCGACATTTTAGCATATTACCATTAGGATCTCTGATGGTTTTCATTACTCTCGCTGTTGGTTCAAAAAAACAATCCAAGAAAAACAAACAGAGTCTCGTAGCTCAGCTGGTTAGAGTACTACACTGATAATGTAGGGGTCGGCAGTTCGAGTCTGCCCGGGACTACTACTTTGTTTTTTGTTTGGGTAAAGGAAATTTTAGAAGTTGAGTTACACTTACTGGTGAACCGTTCAAGCAACTGTTAACTGTAAAGGTTGACCGTACACTAAAAACGGGGGATTAGCTCAGCTGGCTAGAGCGCCTGCCTTGCACGCAGGAGGTCATCGGTTCGACTCCGATATTCTCCACGATCAATCCATCGGATTGAAAAAGTTCATTGACATATTGGGATAAGAAAATACAAAAAGTAGAAAGAACACAAAGTTTACAGTGTACAGCTTACGGTTTACAGTGCAAACTGTTAACTGTTAACTGTCAACCGTAAACTCAAAAGTACAATAAGCAAAATAAGGGCGTATGGGGGATGCCTAGGCTCTCAGAGGCGAAGAAAGGCGTGATAAGCTGCGAAAAGCGCCGGGGATCGGCACACACGAATTGATCCGGCGATACCTGAATGGGGCAACCCAATACATTGAAGATGTATTACTCCGATAGGAGGGCAAACCCGCTGAACTGAAACATCTAAGTAGGCGGAGGAGAAGAAAACAAAAGTGATTCCGTAAGTAGTGGCGAGCGAACGCGGATTAGCCCAAACCAGTGTTGTTACGGCAATACTGGGGTTGTAGGACCACGGCATTTCATGCAAACTGAACCGGAAGGACCTGGAAAGGTCTGCCATAGAGGGTGATAGCCCCGTATGGGTAAGGGATGTAATGGATAGTGGTATCCTGAGTAGGGCGGGGCACGTGAAACCCTGTCTGAATCTGGCGGGACCATCCGCTAAGGCTAAATACTCCTGAGAGACCGATAGTGAACCAGTACCGTGAGGGAAAGGTGAAAAGAACCGTGAATAACGGAGTGAAACAGATCCTGAAACCATACGCCTACAAGCGGTCGGAGCCCACAAGTTGGGTGACGGCGTGCCTTTTGCATAATGAGCCTACGAGTTAACGTTGCCGGCAAGGATAAGCATTTAAGATGTGGATCCGTAGCGAAAGCGAGTCTGAATAGGGCGCTTTAGTCGGTAGTGTTAGACGCGAAACCGTGTGATCTACCCATGGGCAGGATGAAGCTGTGGTAACACACAGTGGAGGTCCGAACCGGTTGTCGTTGAAAAGACTTCGGATGACCTGTGGGTAGGGGTGAAAGGCCAATCAAACTCGGAAATAGCTCGTACTCCCCGAAATGCATTTAGGTGCAGCGCTGGATATAGTTATATAGAGGTAGAGCTACTGATTGGATGCGGGGGCTTCACCGCCTACCAATTCCTGACAAACTCCGAATGCTATATAATGTTTACCAGCAGTGAGGGCTTGGGTGCTAAGGTCCAAGTCCGAGAGGGAAAGAACCCAGACCATCAGCTAAGGTCCCAAAATCTACACTAAGTTGAAAGAACGAGGTTTGTCTGCCCAGACAGCTAGGATGTTGGCTTGGAAGCAGCCATTCATTTAAAGAGTGCGTAACAGCTCACTAGTCGAGCGGACGAGCATGGATAATAATCGGGCATAAGTGTAGTACCGAAGCTATGGATTTACAGTTTACTGTAAGTGGTAGGGGAGCATTCCAGCGGGGCTGAAGGTGTGTCGTGAGGCATGCTGGACCTTCTGGAAAAGAAAATGTAGGCATAAGTAACGATAATGCGGGCGAGAAACCCGCACACCGAAAGACTAAGGTTTCCTCAGCTATGCTAATCAGCTGAGGGTTAGTCGGGTCCTAAGGCGAACCCGAAAGGGACAGTCGATGGCCAACGGGTTAATATTCCCGTACTTGTATTGATTGTGATGGGGTGACGGAGTGATGAAAGTACCGCGCACTGACGGAATAGTGCGTTGAAGCACCTACCTATATCGTTTATAGTTAAATGCGTAGACGATGGGGAAATGCGATAGTACTCGGAGTCTTCGGACAAAGAGATAGTGTACCTAAGGGCTTCCAAGAAAAACCTCTAAACTTCAGATTGATACAACCCGTACCGTAAACCGACACAGGTAGTCGAGGAGAGAATCCTAAGGTGCTCGAGAGATTCATGGCTAAGGAATTAGGCAAAATAGACCCGTAACTTCGGGAGAAGGGTCGCCAGCAGCAATGCTGGCCGCAGTGAAGAGGTCCAGGCGACTGTTTATCAAAAACACAGGGCTCTGCAAAATCGTAAGATGAAGTATAGGGCCTGACACCTGCCCGGTGCTGGAAGGTTAAGAGGAGATGTTATCTTCGGAGAAGCATTGAATTGAAGCCCCAGTAAACGGCGGCCGTAACTATAACGGTCCTAAGGTAGCGAAATTCCTTGTCGGGTAAGTTCCGACCTGCACGAATGGTGTAACGATCTGGACACTGTCTCAGCCATGAGCTCGGTGAAATTGTAGTAACGGTGAAGATGCCGTTTACCCGCAGTGGGACGAAAAGACCCTGTGCACCTTTACTATAGCTTAGTATTGACTTTGGATAAGTGATGTGTAGGATAGGTGGGAGACTTCGATCCTGCGTCGCCAGGCGTAGGTTAGTCATTGTTGAAATACCACCCTTTGCTTATCTGAAGCCTAACCCCATAATGTGGGGGACAGTGCTTGGTGGGTAGTTTGACTGGGGTGGTCGCCTCCAAAAGAGTAACGGAGGCTTCTAAAGGTTCCCTCAGCACGCTTGGTAACCGTGCGTAGAGTGCAATGGCATAAGGGAGCTTGACTGAGAGACATACAGGTCGATCAGGTACGAAAGTAGAGCATAGTGATCCGGTGGTTCCGCATGGAAGGGCCATCGCTCAAAGGATAAAAGGTACGCCGGGGATAACAGGCTGATCTCCCCCAAGAGCTCATATCGACGGGGGGGTTTGGCACCTCGATGTCGGCTCGTCACATCCTGGGGCTGGAGAAGGTCCCAAGGGTTGGGCTGTTCGCCCATTAAAGTGGCACGCGAGCTGGGTTCAGAACGTCGTGAGACAGTTCGGTCTCTATCTACTGCGGGCGTTAGAAATTTGAGTGGATCTGATTCTAGTACGAGAGGACCGAATTGGACCGACCGCTGGTGTATCTGTTGTCCCGCCAGGGGCACCGCAGAGTAGCTACGTCGGGAAGGGATAAGCGCTGAAAGCATATAAGCGCGAAACCCACCACAAGATGAGATTTCTTTTAAGGGTCGTAGGAGATGACTACGTCGATAGGCTACAGGTGTAAAGGCAGTAATGTCATAGCCGAGTAGTACTAATAACCCGTAAGCTTATGTACGCCTTCCGGGCCTTCGGGCCCGGGACACTTTTTGCATGTAAATTTTTGTCCCAATGTGTTAATAATATAATGTGATCGGAACACCGATCGCGTAACGACTTAAGGTGGTTATTGCGGCGGGGCTCACCTCTTCCCATCCCGAACAGAGAAGTTAAGCCCGCCTGCGCAGATGGTACTGCAGTTTTGTGGGAGAGTATGTCGTCGCCTTTCTTTATGGAACCCCTCATCATTCGATGAGGGGTTTTTTGTTTTATGCCATTTTTAAAAAAATGACGGTAAATATTATCCGAACAGCGAAGTTAAGCCCGCCTGCGCAGATGGTACTGCAGTTTTGTGGGAGAGTATGTCGTCGCCTTTATTTATGGAACCCCAACCTATACAGGTTGGGGTTCTTTTTTTTAGGGATGCGACGCAGTTCGGGCAAAGCCCCGCGTCGTCGCCTTTAGCTTCGCCCGGTTCGGGCAATCCCCGCCGGTTTTTTTTTGAAAACCCCAGCTTAAGAGGCATAGGTTCTTTTTTTATACCAGTATCTAAAAATCCCGAAATTACCTATGGCTTTTTTTTGGTTTAGCCGGAATCCTGCCTGCACCGGAGGCCTGCCACTCCCAAAATAACTTACCGCCCTTTTAGGAAAGAGACATCCGCGGATACGGCGCCGCGTGAGGGATCCCGGCATTGCCTGAGCTCGTTTGCGCAGCCTGCGCAGCAAACAGCGAGTGCCGGGAGTCCGACGCCGCCCTCACAGAACCGCAACAAACACCAGCCACACAGGCGGCGGCACGCCATAAAAAAAAACGGCAGTGCTTACTGTCGATTCGCAATAGCTGCGTCTTTTTATTATATTCGTAGCCTTGCAAGTGATTCGTACAAAAAATAGTTAGGTATGGCAAAGAAGAATAAGACCCATGAAACGGAAGTCAGTGTCACTGAGTTCATCAATTCCTATGCAGATAACGACCAAAAGAAGGCGGACAGTTTCAAACTGGTTTCCCTGCTGAGCACATGGTCAGGTTTTGAGCCGAAAATGTGGGGCCCGACAATCATCGGGTTTGGCAGTTATCATTATAAATATGCAAGCGGGCATGAGGGTGATGCACCGATGCTTGGATTTTCGCCACGAAAAGCGGAATTCTCATTATATGTCTATTCTCCGACCGCTGACAATGAGCACCTGCTCGAGGGTTTCGGAAAGTTTAAAATGGGGAAGGCCTGCATCTACATAAAAAAACTAGCCGACATTCATATTGATGTGTTGGAAAAAATGTGCAGGGCGACGATCGCTTATCTGGAGGCGCACCATGAGTGTGCCTGCAGGCAGAAATAATCGCGGCGGAGCGCATATAATCGACGCCTCTTAAACTTCGCTATATTTACACAACAATCTAAATTTATGAAACACCTGAGATTGGTTTCCGTTGCATTACTGCTGTTGTTGGCCGTCAGCTCGTTTTCATGTTCGCCTGATGACCGTGACGGGTCTGGGCCTTTAGTAACCAATTATCCGTTGTCCGGGTTGCTGGGACAGGAATTCACTATGCAGCTTGAAAATATTGAACCAAATAAATTGCAGGTGTTTTTTGGCAATGAGCAGGCGCCCATCACCTATTTGTCAGACGCTGAAATTAAGATCACCGTTCCGCGTACGCTAACCAACCCGACGTCGGTTTTGAAAATCATTGACCTGACCACCAATGAAACCATTGTAAATGAAAATTTCTCGCTGAAAACTCCGGTCATAAACGGATTCAGTGTTTCGGAAGTAGCCTTTGGTGAGGTTTTCAGTATCAACGGGGACAACTTCGATACAATCAAAGACGATGTCGGCGTGACCGTGAACGGTATCGCTGCTTCCGCAGTAGCCGCGTCCTATAATAAGATTGATGTGGTACTTCCGACAAACATCACGGACGCAAATCTGCAAATTAAAGTAAAGGCGCAACGTCAGGAGGTGACTGCCGCGGCAATGCTTCACCTCAGGGCACCACAGATATTGAGTATTGACAATACCATCGCATGGATTAAGGGGGAACTGACGCTTAACATGCTCAACTACAATCCGGACTATGAGATGGGTGAAGCCTCGATCAATGGCAATCCGTGTTACGTGTCAGTGTACAACAACCAGGTAAAGCTATCCATCCCGCCCGGGGTGTACACTGACTTCCGCATCACTGCCGTCACCTATAAGACGGCGGGACAAACGGCCACTTATAATACCGACATACCAATAGGGAACGATGCGATTATGGTGGATTACGATTCGGTTTCAGGCAACAATTCACAGATTTTTGAGCGCAACGGGAAAGCCTACAGGATTGCCCGGATGAATTCCGCTTCACAGGAAACAGGCGAGTATTCGCTGATGGAGTTTTCAGCTGCTACTGAAAAATGGACGGTACTGTCGTCATTTCACTATTTCGGTAATATTTCGGATGCGCTGTTTGACGGAGACGATACCCTTTATCTTTACAAATTCCAATCTGCTTCACAAACATATACCCTGACAAAGCTGAACCTGAACACCTATGCCGAAACCGCTATTGCGCTGCCTGACAATACAATCATCAGCCCGATTATGTTTGCTTACCAAGGAGCGCTGTACCTGCTGAGCGGAATAGAACTTGTCAACGGATTGCCTACAGTACGCACTGAAAAGTACAAATATTCGGGAGGAACATGGACGACATTATCCGCGTCAGCATTTTCAGGCATACCTGCTATGGGCCAGTATGATTCCGGCAAGTGTGACTATATGCACTTCGGAAATAATATTTATGTGACGTGGCATGCGCGTACCTACAAAATCACGCCGGCGCTTTCGGTGACAGAATATCCATACAAATCAGTATTCCATTACCAGAATGCGGTTGTGGGGAGATACAGTAATTCAAACAGTCAGACCCTCTACAATATCGAAACCAACCAGCCGGCGTATGTGCAGGATGACTTTTTTGACGAAGCCGGCAGCTGTTTCAACGCGGGCAGTGAAATTTACTTCCAGCGGAATGCCTGGACCGGTTATCATGTCAACACCACCTACACCCAACGTTTAAGAAAAACAATCCTAAATGCGTTACTTTAAGAAATTCCTCAGTTTTGCGGCTTTAGTGCTGCTTTTGTTGTCATGCAGTTCCGACAACGATGGTCCCGGAAACATTGCCCTGACAATCACCGGATTTGAACCATCCTACAGCGCGGTAAGTTTGCAATGGCAACTGCAGCGGCCCTCAGATTTGATCGTGACCTCATTACGTATTTACAGGCTTGCGCAAAATGGCGACGATGAAGACATGCAGGTGCCTGTACAGATTGCAAACCTGCCGTCAAACGAAACGACTTACACTGACAACGATGTGCCTTACTATAAAGAGGTGACTTACAAAGTGGTGATTACATATCAGGACATTGATGATGATTCAGGAGTGACTACACGGGAACTCCAAAGCGATTTAAGGACGTTTACGCGTCCCCTTGTTTCATTTCCCTGGATTCCGTTGGATGTCCAAAAGGATCCGCTTAATGATGATATTTTTCACATACTTGATAAGGCAGGGTCAGGTACGCTGACCAGATACAGCTGGTCTGACAAAAGCATCGCCGCAACACATCATTTTACCGGGGCAGGATGGACCCTCAACAACAGGTTTCAATTTGCGGACGGCAACGTCTTCGTGTGCGATGTGAACGGCGGAATCACCAGGCTCAATAAAGATAATTACGCTGTAAATGGCAATTATAACGCTGTCATCAATGACAAACTCAACGCTTTTTCGATTGAAGGCGACCGCATTTATTATCAGGACAATAATGTATGGAATTATTATGAAATGTCGACCGGATCATCAGTCAGCTCCGGTATCACCACAGATGCCGTTTACGCCGAAATGCTCAGTGAACACAAAGTGCTTTTCCTCTTCACCCAAGGTATGCGGGTGCTCGGATACAGTCCGCAGACGTGCACCGCAACGGAATGTTTCCCGGTTTTTTACCCCGACAGTCACAGTTTTTCTCTGCCTCCTTATGCGGTCGACCCTTATATTTTCACATGGAATCATTCCAGGCAAAAATGCATCACCTCGTACAACGGTCGGATCTTTAATATCAACACTTTTGAACAGGAAGCCAATCTGAACGAAATTACGGGAAAACATTACATTCAGTTTGCGTTTGACACAGCGGGAAATATCTACGGTAGTGTACAGGGTGAAAAAATCATCCACAAATTCAACAGCAATTATGAACTCATTGCGTCAATTCCCACCAAGCTTTATCCTGTATTCCCTATGGTTACCGATTCCGGACTGCAGGCTCTGGGCGCGTACCATCCGATCGATTACTGGGGATTTGTGTACGGATACGAATTTAATTTCAATGTGAAAGGCGCTATTGAGGTATTTGAATAAATGCTAAACCGCTTTGGCCTCCTCACAAAAATCCGGTTGAGCCTTGGAAGCCGCCACCTGGTTTTTATTTCGTAATAGCCTTCCGGCTCCGCCAATTGGCGTAGATCCCACAACCAATAAATACCAGGTTGCAGACGATAATCATGATGTGGTTGACGGTGATCTTATCGAAATTCAGTTTTGAAATGAAAATCATCAGGAACACCGAGCCGAAAAGGATGATGGCGTTCCCTGTGTTTTTGCGTTTTGATTCTGCAGCCATAGCGGATTATTTATTGTTGGTTTTTCTACTTTTTACCATGACATCTAGGCCAACACTGATAAAAACAAGGATGCTCGCCAATAACAGGAGATCCACTGTGCGTATTTTTTCAGCGTCATTCTTGTGGCATATCCTGATAAAACCGCAGCGCCTGTATTGAGCAGGATGGTACTGTCTATTTTACGCTTCATCATGGTTGTGTGGCACGTGATTGGGTTTAAACATACTATTTTTTTCAAAATCCAGCGTCGGATTTTAATTGGCCACCGTGCAAACTTTATCGCCGCTTCTGGTTATCTTTGCCGCTTTAAAAACATATTTATGATTACGGTTAACGATGTATCGGTGCAATTTGGCGGAACGACCCTTTTTAGTGAGGTGTCTTTCGCAATCAATGAGAATGACAAAATCGCACTGATGGGCAAAAACGGCGCGGGGAAATCGACATTATTAAAAATTATTGCCGGGGAAAGCAAGCCGTCAACGGGCAGCATTTCCGCCCCAAAAGAAGCCGTAATCGCCTACCTGCCGCAGCATCTGCTCACTAAAGATGATAACACCGTTTTTGAGGAAGCCTCTAAAGCGTTCAGTGAAGTCTTTAGCATGAAGGCTGAAATCGATGAAATCAACGAACAACTCACGATACGGACCGACTACGAAAGCGATGCCTATATGAAACTGATCGAAAGGGTATCTGAACTCAGCGAGAAATTTTATTCCATCGAAGAAATCAATTATGAAGCCGAGGTGGAGAAAGTTTTGAAAGGGCTCGGCTTCCTGCGCGAAGATTTTACGCGTCCGACGTCGGAATTTTCCGGTGGCTGGCGCATGCGCATTGAGTTGGCGAAAATCCTGCTCAAAAAACCGGACCTGATCCTGCTCGATGAGCCTACAAACCACATGGATATCGAAAGCATCGAATGGCTGGAGGATTTCTTGATCAATTCGGCCAAAGCGGTCATTGTCATTTCCCACGACCGCGCTTTCGTCGACAACATTACAAACCGGACCATAGAGGTGACCATGGGCCGTATTTACGACTATAAGGCGAAATATTCCCACTACCTCGAACTGCGCAAAGACCGTCGTTTACACCAGCAGAAGGCGTACGAGGAACAGCAAAAGATGATTGCCGAGAACATGGAATTCATCGAACGTTTCAAAGGCACTTATTCCAAGACGCTGCAGGTACAATCCCGCGTGAAGATGCTCGAAAAGCTGGAGTTGGTCGAAGTCGACGAAGTCGATACGTCGGCATTGCGCCTGAAATTCCCGCCATCGCCAAGAAGCGGGCAGTATCCGGTGGTCGTTAACGGCCTGTCAAAGCACTATGATGGGCACGTTGTTTTTAACGACGCCAACCTCGTCATTGAAAGAGGGCAGAAGGTGGCCTTCGTAGGGAAGAACGGAGAGGGGAAATCGACGATGGTCAAAGCCATCATGAAAGAACTCACACCGGACTCCGGTAAAGTCGAGATCGGCCACAACGCTCAGATTGGCTATTTTGCTCAGAACCAGGCGTCACTGCTTGACGGGGAGCTCACGGTCTTCGAAACCATCGACCGTATTGCTGAAGGCGACATCCGTACCCAGATCAAGAATTTACTTGGCGCCTTTATGTTTGGTGGTGATGATGTACAGAAGAAAGTGAAAGTGCTTTCCGGCGGCGAGAAAACCCGTCTGGCGATGATTAAACTGCTGCTCGAACCGGTAAATGTCCTGATTCTCGATGAGCCTACGAACCACCTTGACATGAAAACCAAGGATATCATCAAGGATGCGCTCAGGGATTTCGATGGCACGCTGGTGCTCGTCTCGCACGATCGTGATTTCCTTGACGGCCTGGCTGAAAAAGTATTCGAGTTTGGAAACAAACGCGTTAAAGAGCATTTTGAAGACATCAAAGGGTTTCTTGCCCATAAGAAAATGGAAAGCCTGCGGGAAATTGAAAAGTAACCGATCAGGGGTTATACGATAACGCTCTCGGAACGGTCATCAGGTAAATGGTGGCCGTTTTTTCGTCAGAATCGCTGTCCTCGCAAACCAGGAATTCCAATGCGGTTTCGGTCTGCCGGTAAAAGGTAAGGCCTTCGAATTTGTGCCTGCCCGGAATCATCATGACGTCCTCGACATGGTAATTTTCGGGGTTCATCCTTCCGAAAATACTGCCGATGATGGTGCCATCCTCGTAGGTCGATTTGGTATCTTCCGCCGACGCCAGGAAAAAAATCGCGTCACCGACTGTAGTTGCGTCTGTAAATGATGCGGCAAATCCGTCGATATCCGGAAGGTGTACCGGGACGAACCGCACGGCATTCCCGGGTTCATTCCTTGAAATAAAGACGCCGTTGCAGCCACCCGCGCCGTTGCCGCGCTGGAAAAACAGCCAGTGGCCGTCACGGAATACCGCACCTTCAATATTGAATTCCGATGCAGGCACTGAGGCACTGCGTTGCAGGCTTTCGTAACGTGCAGAGAGGTCTTCGGTGACGACGCTGCCGGAACGTAGATCGTAAATATACAGCAGGCACCGGTTAGGCTTTGATCCGGAACCGAAGGCGTAAATACGATTCTTGTACAGTGTCAATGATTCCACATCAGGTTTAGCGGGCTTTGGGATATGTTCAGCGGGATCGGCTGCGAGCGGCACCGTACTGCAACGATCCGTTGCGGGATCGAACACGTAAAGGTATTGGCTGTTGTCGGCAATCAGGTACAAGGTGCGGTCATGGTACAAAATCCCCGAGGCGGCACTGATGCCCGGGATCTGGAAGTAAGGACGGATAGCGCAGGTGACCATGGCGGGTGGGGATAGCCCGGATGGAAGCGGCATCCTTTTCCTTTTTTCTTTAAAAAGGAAAAGATACAGCGTACAGCCGGAAATTGCTACAAATAAAAATTAAGCGTAACATATTGACACCTTAAATATATACATTTATGTGAAATATGCAATTATGGAAAAAATCAAAGCAGCCGATTTTAGGGTGACTGAAGGCATTTCCTTAAGTGACATCCCTACGAAAATAGACATCGGCGCCAGCGAAGACAAGGTCATAAAGAAGCTGGCCAAGACACGGCAAAAGCTCAGCAGCATGCAGGATGTGATGTATGCCCACAAGAAATACAATGTGCTGGTGTGCTTCCAGGGAATGGACACGTCCGGGAAAGACAGCCTGATCCGGGAAGTGTTCCGGGAATTTAACCCGCGCGGCGTGGAAGTGCAGAGTTTCAAGACCCCGACATCAGCGGAGCTCGAGCACGATTACCTCTGGCGGCACTACATCCGATTGCCTGAAAAAGGAAAATTCGGTGTATTTAACCGATCACATTACGAAAATGTGCTGATCAGCCGTGTGCATCCGGAATATGTGCTCGGTGAAGACATTCCCGGGATTGAATCCGTTGAGGACATCCCGAAGGATTTCTGGAAAAAGCGCCTCAGGGAAATCCGGAATTTTGAGTCCCATCTCGTGAACAACGGCACCATCATCATGAAATTCTTCCTGCACATCAGCAAGGAAGAACAGCGCGAGCGCTTGCTGCGGCGCCTTGATGAGGAAAAGCACAACTGGAAATTTTCGCCGGATGACCTTAAGGAGCGTGACTGCTGGGAGGCCTACCAGGAATTTTATGAGGAAGCGATCAACGAAACGTCGGTCAGGCAGGCACCCTGGTTCATCATTCCTGCTGATGACAAGGATGTGGCGCGGCTCATTACGGCAAAAATCATCCGCCAGGAAATGAAGCAATACAAGGATATTACCGAACCGGAACTCAGCGACGAAGTGAAAGACCGTATTGCCTTTTACAGGAAAAAGCTTGGTGAGGGAAAATAAAAAAACGTGCCTTGAGGGGCACGTTTTTCGTTTGACTTGTTTTGGTGTTTTTTTATAGGTCGAATCCGTATGCAATACGCGCGGCAAGCTGTCCGATTCCTTTTTCGCCGTTGGCATCGCGGAATTTATTGTAGAATTCGTAACGCAGGCTCAGGTCAAGGTGCTTGGTAGCATAACCCACTCCCGGTGCGAAAATCAACGATGTATCATCATAGTCTGCGGTTACCGGTATGGCAGCACCCAATTCTCCCTGAAGGTAAAAGGTATCGCCCCATACAAATCCCTTGAATCCTGCTTTAGCAGGGATGAAGCCCAAATCATCACCGTCACCATCTACAAACAGGTGTGTATAACCTGTGGTAATGGTAAGCGAGTTGCGTTTTGAGAAATTGTACTGAAGGCGGGCATCTGCACCCACGGCAGCACCGTAGCCGTCTTCAAAGACATAACCGCCGGAAAGTCCGAAGCCAAGTTTAAACCCCTGGTCGTAAGTTGCCGGGTTGTCAGAGGCCACCTGAGGGTTGGTCTGTGCATGCGTCGTGTTGATGGCCAGTGCGATACATGCCGCTGTAAATAATCCTTTAATTGCTGTTTTCATGATCTTCATTTTTTAATTTGTTAATTGAGTCAGTTTGATTTGTTAGTACTATTCTTAGCAAAATCATATTGCAAATATAGAGTCGGCATTTTTGAGGTCGGTTACAGAATTACAGGGTATTGTTATAATGTACACAGGTAGGCTTTTTCATACATAAATGCGAAGGATGCGATTCGTCGGAAGAAGTTTCCAGACAGGGGGTATTCGGTTTTAACCCGCGGCATTTCTGCTTTATGCTTTCAGCCTTTTACGTTACCTTTGCGCGAAAATTTCGGCATGTTTGCACAATACACCAAAGAATTCCGCTACAACCTTAAACTCGCATACCCGGTGATCCTGGGAATGATCGGGCATGTGATGATCCAGATCGTCGATAACATCATGGTGGGTAAACTGGGCAGCACCGAACTGGCTGCGGTGTCGTTGGGCAACAGCATGATTTTTGTAGCGATGTCATTGGGCATCGGTTTTTCCACGGCCATAACCCCGATTGTCGGCGAGGGCGATGTGGAAAAAGATACGGGCAAGATCCGGGCGGCGTTCCACCACGGTTTGTTCCTGTGTTCCATCTTAGGTGTCGTGCTGTTCCTGCTGGTAGTGCTTGCAAAACCGGTAATGGAGTTGCTGCAGCAGCCGCCTGAAGTGATCGTGCTTGCGAAACCCTACCTGGACTGGGTGGCATTTTCGCTGGTCCCACTGATCATTTATCAGGGATACAAGCAATTTGCCGATGGTTTATCGATGACAAAATTCTCGATGTATGCGATCGTGATGGCCAACATCGTGCACGTTGGCATCAACTATTGCCTGATTTACGGCGTATGGATTTTTCCCGAAATGGGCATTGTCGGGGCGGCGTTGGGCACGGTGATTTCCCGCATACTGATGGTGACCTTCATGCACATCATCCTGTCACGCCAGGAAAAACTCAAATCCTATTTTAAAGGCTTTACTTTCGCCGAGATCAAAAAAAGTATGCTCCGCAAAATCATCAACCTGGGTTTGCCCTCAGCAATGCAGATGATGTTTGAAGTGGTGCTTTTTACCGCTGCGATCTGGCTTTGCGGAAATATCGGTAAAACGAGCCAGGCGGCCAACCAGATTGCGTTAAGCCTCGCCTCCTTTACCTTTATGTTTGCAATGGGACTCAGCGTAGTCTCCATGATCCGGGTGAGCAACCAGCGCGGTTTGCAGGATTATAATAACCTGGTCGTTGTTGCGCGCTCGATATTCCTGCTGTCGATTATTATCGAGATCGTATTTGCGCTGCTGTTTATCGCTTTTCACCAAAGCCTGCCGTACCTGTTCCTCAATATGGACAACACGTTGCAGGAAGTCGACAATGCCGAGGTCATTTCCATCGCGTCGAAGTTACTCGTCGTAGCCGCTGTTTTCCAGATTTCCGACGGCATACAGGTGGTCGTACTCGGCGCCTTACGTGGCTTGCAGGATGTAAAGATCCCAATGTATATTACGTTTGTTGCGTATTGGGTCATCGGTTTCCCGATTTCGTGGTACCTCGGGGAACACACGGAACTGAAAGCGGCCGGTGTCTGGATCGGATTGCTCGCAGGGCTTACGGCCGCAGCATTATTTTTGTATATTCGCTTTCATTATCTAACAAAAAAGATGCGGAATCAGCCAATCGATCCGTCGGGCCAAACAAAGCCGATGAACAACGCCTGGCACTAAGACATTCTTTAAATCGTCATTCTACAATTCAATAATATGGAACTACCAAAATTCGTCCTGGCCGACAACTCCGATTTTCCTGAGGATATTTTTATCATCCACCTTGATTATCCGCGTTTTATCATCAATCTCAAGGACGACGAAGTCGAAATTATGGAAGAGGCTGAGGACCTTGATGAAGCCGAGCTGAACGCTGAAATGGAAAGCCTGATCATCGAGGCGAATGCTTTCTACGACCGTGAAATGGAACGGTATGAAGGGGAAAATTAATTGTGCCGACTGCGTCGTAACCGAGAATCCGGATAAACAAACAGACGCCTCGTCATTGCGTTTCCAATCCCAAACGTTTACAACAATCAAAAATATCATATGAAGAAAATTATCTATGGCCTGGCCGTGTGCCTGGCAATCCTGATGGCGTCCTGTGGCAAGGACAGTGACAACGAGGAAATCCTGAAATACACAACCGAGAAAACCCTCGCAATTGTCAAGATCAACCTGCAGCAGCTCGATAAAAAACTGCCGAAGGACGAAATGCTCAACGACAAAACGGGTAATTTTTCGGACAAGGACAGGGAAAAGATGGAATTGTTCCTGAATGCAGATAAGAATGGCGTCGATATCGAAAGGCCGTTATACCTTATGACCGACCAGGACAGGGACGGATTTGCGTTCTCTTTTTTCGGGTGGCTCGCTGACCAATCGAAATTCACTGCCAATTTTTCAAAGATTACCGGTTCTAAAATACGCATCGACGCGACCACGCAATTGATTTATGCCAATGATCAGCTTATCGGCAGCATACAGGACGATATGATCGTACTCTCGCGCCACGTCGGCAATCCGATGGCGATGGTCTACGGAGGTTCTACAGGTTCTCCAGACAATACGCTGACGGCTGGTTTCTATACGGCCCTGTGGAAGCGCAAGCCGGTTGATAATAAAAATGCCATTGACCAGATTGAAAAATCACTCGACAGCGGGTCTGATGTCAGTTCGTGGATCAACCTTTACGGCATGATCAACACGTTTTCAAAAGGCTACATCGAAACGCTCGCGGTCAACAAATTGCTTATCGGCGCAGGATTTGGCGTCAGCCTGAATTTTGGAGAAGGGAAGATTGCATTCAAAGGGAGTACGTTCTTCAATGATGATCTGAAAAAATTGGTGCAGAAATTCTATAACGGCAAGACGGTGGATTACAATATCGTGAAAAACATCGAAATCGACCGTACCAAAAATTACAGCCTCGGATACATGAGTCCGGAATTTATCAGGTATTTTGTGAAAGAGGCCGGCTTTGAATCGATGGCCAATAATTTCCTCGAATCGAGAGGCATCACCTTAGAAGAGATCACCAATGCGCTGACCGGCCAGTATGCCTTCACCCAGTTCCGCGAGGACGATACCGCCCAGGCGGCGCCCCAGGTTGACGAGTACGGTTTTCCGGTGGTGTCATACGCGCAGCCAAAATTCCTGCTGGCCCTGGGTATACACGCGGATAAAGCCCAAAAACTCATCGGCCTCGTGACCGCAGAACCAATGCTTGAGCAAAATGCCAAAGTGTATCACGATAAGGAATTGCTCGTGGTGGCCACAAACGAAAATGACATGGCGCTGCTTAAAACCAATAAGCCCGCGGTCAACAGTTCGCTTAAAAAACAATCTGGGGTGACCGGCTACAGCTGGTCAGACGCTTCTGATGCCAACAACATGCTTCAAACCGGCAACAGGAAATTGAAAGTCGTAAGCATGGAATCGATCTCGAACGTCAGGGACGGTAACTTCACTTCAGAGGTGACTATTACTGTCGATAAAAGCAAAAAAAATGTACTTCATTACCTGATGGGATATGAATAGCATCACGCTCGACGGCATCACGCCAAAATACTTTGTCCCGAAAACAATGGCGACTGCCGCTACGATCTGGAACACGAAAACCACTTTCACGAAAGGCGAATATTATCTTGTGATTGCGCCATCCGGAAGTGGAAAATCGACTTTGGCAACGGCGATGCTCGGGAATCATTTTGAATATGACGGGACTATTTTATATGACCTGGTAAGTCTCAAAACGCAGTCGCTTGAGCAGATTGTGGCGTTCCGAAGGAACCAGCTCCAGTTGCTTTTTCAGGATGTGCGCCTGATCCCGGACCTTACCGTCCGTGAGAATGTGCTGTTGCGGACGTTCGGTAAAAAGAATGCCGACTTTGAAAGCAAGCTGCAATCGTACGCGGACACGCTGGGCATATTGCCGCTACTTGACAAAAAGGCGAAGAACTGTTCCTACGGGGAAAGACAACGTTCCGCGATCGTGCGTAGCCTCATAAACCCGACTGATTTTCTCGTGTATGACGAATGTTTCAGCCACCTCGACCTCAAAAACAAGCAAATTGCATTTGACCTGATTATTCGGGTGGCCGAGGCGCATGGGAGCGGTGTGATATTTTTTGAGCTCAATGATTTTCCGTTCCCGCATCAATGCCATATCCTGAATTTATGATGAAACAACTGACCAAATCCTTTTTCCTGTACCTGGGATTGTTCCTGGCGTTTGCGCTGGTGTTGAGCTGTGCACAGCTTTATGTGAATGCCAATGCACTCTTCGGAAGCAGGAGCAGTGAGGCCAACTATTGGCTGACGATGTCCAAAACCATTACGCCGGACAACATTGGCAGGAAGGAATTGATCGGCTTCAATGACAGGGATATCGCCGATCTGAAAACGTGGAAGGAAGTCAAAAGCCTCTATCCGGTCGTATCAAACGATTTTAAGGTCTCGGCCGACGGGGGTGATTTTATTCCGTTTTATACCGATATGTATCTCGAAGCCGTGGATGACGATGCCATTGACATCCGCGATTTGTCCGCATTCAAAGTCAAGGGCAACGTGCTCCCGATCATCATCTCGCGCGAATACCTGAACCTGTACAACTACGGCTTTGCACTGAACCAGGGTTTGCCGCAGATCACCGAGGAATTTGCCAAAAAGATTGAAGTCAATATCAACCTCAGGCTAAAGGAGAAGAACCTCAGGTACACCGGCAGGCTTGTGGGCTTGTCAGACAGGATCCACTCGGTTTTGGTACCGAAGCATTTCCTGGATTCGATCAACGGCACACAGGACTTCAGTAAGGCGCACCAGAATATCTTCACACGTGTGCTCGTGAAGGTAAACGATGCCAGCGATCAGGACCTGATTGAGAAAATGAAGCAGAAAGGTTACGAATCCAATCAGGAATCGCTGCGTTCGGCAAAAATAAAAAGCAAGTTGTTCCTGGTACTGAAGACCATCGCCCTGATTGGCGGATTCATTTTCCTGTTGTGTATTTTTATGATTGTGAATTTTATCAAGATGCAGTTCCTGGAACAGCACGAAGCCGTCTCCATAAAATATTCGCTGGGATACTCCCCACGGAAGATGGTGCGTTCCATCAGCCGCTTTTTCAGTATTAACCTGGGTATAGTGTTGCTGATCTGTCTGGGGTTGCTGTCTGTCGGCCAATACTACCTCGGTACGGCACCCATAGCCAATGGGCTGCTCCCGAAGTTCATCCACATCTACCTCTGGCCATTGGTTTTGATCGTGCCGCTGGTGGTGTATGTGGTCGTCAACTGGCTGATTTACCGCTGGCTGATCAAATCCTGGAAATTTTAGGCTTTAAAATACTGTTCCAATAAAAGACGGGCCGCTGCAAATGGGGATATTTCACCCTGCTGCACGGCCCTTTTCATATCGTCCAAAGATGCCGAAATGTCGCTGTTGTTGAAAAACCTTTCCTTGAGTTGGCGCTCGATCGTTTCCATCATCCAGTACTGGTTTTGCGCCGCGCGCCGTTTTTCAAAGAAGCCATTGGATTTAGTGAGCCGGAGGTATTCCGAGATGGTTTCCCACACGGCTCCAATACCGGTCTTCTCCACTGCGCTGCACGTGGAAACCGTCGGCTGCCATCCCGAATCTTTTGCCGGGAATAAATGCAGCGCCCTGTTGAATTCCGTTTTAGCGAGCTGGGCCCTTTTGATATTGTCGCCGTCTGCTTTGTTGATGACAATCGCATCGGCCATTTCCATGATGCCGCGCTTGATGCCCTGCAGCTCGTCGCCCGCGCCGGATATCTTGAGCAGCAGAAAGAAGTCGGTCATGCTGTGTACGGCCGTCTCACTCTGTCCCACACCGACGGTTTCAATCACGATAATGTCAAACCCCGCCGCTTCACATAAAATGATCGCTTCACGCGTTTTCCTCGCCACGCCGCCCAAAGCTTCTCCTGAGGCTGAGGGCCTGATGTAAGCCCGCTCATCTTTAACGAGTTCTTCCATGCGGGTTTTGTCGCCCAGGATGCTGCCGTGCGAAAGGGTGCTGCTCGGATCTACTGCCAGTACGGCTACCTTCCTGCCGATTGCGGTGAGCTGGGAGCCGAACGCCTCGATGAAGGTACTTTTCCCTACGCCGGGCACCCCGGTGATCCCGATACGCACCGATCGGTTGGCATGTGGCAGGCAGCCATTTATGACTGTTGTCGCTTTTTCAAAATGATCCGGGTTGGTGCTTTCAATCAGCGTGATGGCTCGGCTCAAAGCTGTTTTGTCTCCGCGGATGATGCCTGATATCAACGCTTCGGCACTGGGCTGGATGCGTCTATAATTGCGTACCTGCTGCGCTGACTGGGCGCTGACGGTATCTGGCGGCGGGATGCCGGCCTTTTCCTGAAGTGTCGCGGGTCTTTTGTTTTTGTCTGGCAAAATCGTGCGTTTGGTACGTAAAAGTAATCATAATTCACAATTCCTGATTTGTAATCTCTAATTTTGCCGCATGGAAAACATCCTACTGATTTTTATCTGCCTGTTTGTAGGGCTGATGCTGCAGCGGGTCCGGCAATTGCCCGCGCAGGCCCATAAGGTATTGAACCTGTTTGTCATTTACGTCTCGCTTCCTGCGCTGGCGCTGTACTACATACCGAAAATCGTTCTGGGTCCTGCACTGCTGTATCCGCTGGGCGTGGCCTGGATCGGATTCGGTTTTTCGTTCTTATTCTTCCGCACACTGGGACAATGGCTGAAATGGCCGCGCAGGCTTACGGGCTGCCTGATCATCGTGTCCGGGTTGGGGAATACGTCATTCGTAGGGTTTCCGGTCATACAGGCCTTGTATGGAGAACAGGGACTGCAGACGGCCATCATTGTGGATCAACCGGGCTCATTCGTGGTGATGGCCACGTTGGGGATCATTACGGCGATGGTGTTTTCCGGCAACAAACCCGATCTGCGTACGATATCGATGAAGATATTGATTTTCCCGCCGTTTGTCGCGTTTGTACTGGCTGCAGTCATGAACCTGCTTAACACCGATTTCCCAACGCTTTTGCAACAGTCACTGCAGAAACTCGGCGCGACGGTGACCCCTATCGCCCTGGTGTCAGTAGGTTTACAGCTTACGTTTGACGTGAAGAGCAGGCACTGGCGTTTTTTGTCGCTTGGGTTGTTGTTTAAACTATTTTTGACGCCCGCGTTGATTTTCATATTGTACCGGTGCATCCTTGGGGAAAAAGGAATGGCGATCGACGTCTCGGTGATGGAAGCGGCGATGGCACCGATGATTACCGGTGCGATCGTGGCTTCGGGTTACGGACTCAAGCCGAAACTGAGCAGTATGATGATCGGGATTGGGATTCCGTTGTCGTTCCTGACCCTGTGTTTTTGGCACTGGATACTGTCCGTCGCGTAGGATGTTTGCGTTAGGGATAGCAATGGAAATCCTTTTTTTGTCAACGGAAATGGCCCGGTTATCCCGTCGCAGGCCGACAAAAAAAGATTGCAATGGATAGCCCGGCCGCAGGCAACGCCCAAATAAAATCAACAATACTGCGCCATTTTTTATATAAATAGTATTTTTGGTGCACACTCCATAATTCCAGATTTGCATGAATCAAATAACCGATGGTACGATAATCGCCGCGTTGCAGCAGATTGCTGGTCAGTCCTTTGTTTTTTCGGATGTTGACACCCTGACACACTACGGGCATGATGAAACAGAGGATTACAGTTTTCCGCCCGGTGTCGTCGTAAAACCGGGGACAGCATCGGAGGTTTCCGCGATTATGCGACTGGCCAATGAACACCACCTCCCTGTTGTCCCGATAGGCGGCAGGACCGGTTTGAGCGGCGGTGCCTTGAGCATTCACGGCGGCATCGGGCTTTCGATGGAACGTTTCAATAAGATTATCCACATTGATGAGCAGAATTTGCAGGTAACCGTTGAGCCGGGTGTGATTACCCAGACGCTTAGGGAACGTGTGGCAAGTACAGGGCTTTTTTATCCGGTGGATCCCAGCAGCCAGGGCAGCTGTTTCATAGGCGGGAATGTCGCCGAGAACTCGGGCGGCGCACGCGCAGTGAAATACGGTGTGACAAAAGACTATGTGCTGAATCTCGAAGTGGCGCTGCCTAATGGCGAAATCATCTGGACGGGCGCCAACACATTAAAAAATGCAACGGGCTATAACCTCACCCAGTTGATGGTTGGCAGCGAAGGGACCTTGGGCATCATCACGAAGATTGTATTGAAATTGCTGCCGGCCCATACGCATAATATCCTGATGCTGGTACCATTTTACAAGGCCGAAGAGGCTTGTGAAGCGGTCTCAGCGATTTTCAGGGCGGGAATCGTGCCGAGCGCACTCGAGTTTATGGAGCGCGATGCCATTGACTGGGCGGTACAATATGTGGATGGACTCAGTGTCGCTGTAAAGCACGGCATCGAGGCGCATTTACTGATAGAGGTGGACGGCAATCATCCCGACGTACTGTTTTCGGAAGCTGAAAAGATTATGGCAGTGGTAGAAAATTTTGAGATTGATGAGGTGCTTTTTGCCGATACTGAAGACCAGAAAAATGCACTGTGGAAAATGCGGCGCAGCATCGCCGAAGCGGTCAAATCGAATTCGGTTTACAAGGAAGAGGATACGGTAGTGCCGCGTTATGAGTTGCCTAAGTTGCTGCGGGGCATCAAAGAAATCGGTACCAAGTACGGATTCAGATCCGTTTGCTATGGTCATGCCGGCGACGGGAACCTGCACGTAAACATCATAAAGGGCGACATGTCTGACGAGCGCTGGAAGACAGAGGTGCCGAAGGGCATCCGTGAAATCTTCAGCCTGACTGTTGCGCTAAAAGGGACGCTGTCAGGAGAGCACGGCATCGGATATGTGCAGAAAAATTATATGGACATCGCGTTCAGCGCGCCACACCTGGCTGTGATGCGCGGCATCAAGAAGGTTTTCGATCCGAACAATATATTGAATCCCGGGAAAATTTTCCCTGACCAGCACTGACTGTAAAATACGACATTTTACGTATTGCCCGGCGCCGGGGACGAGTGTATTTTTACAAAAAATTATTAACTAATCAATTTTACATCATGAAAAAATTACTCTTAAGTGTGGCTGCCGTTCTGGCCTTTGGCGTAGTAAGTGCGCAGGATTCAGACGGAATGCGATTCGGTGCCAAAGCGGGTTTTGCCTCTTTGTCATCAAAAGTTAAAGTGGCGGGTGTTTCTGCTAACGGTTCGGATTCCGGATTTTTCGGCGGCCTGTTTGCTGAATTCCCTATCTCGGAATCATTTGGATTTAAGCCTGAACTGCTGTATGTGGCGGTGGGCGACGTCAATCAGATCCAATTGCCTTTGCACCTGAAATATGACGTAACCGAAGGTTTTGGTTTGTTCACGGGTCCGAATCTTGGTTTTATCACCGGGGCTGAGGATGGTACAAAGTCATTCAACTACGGTATCGATTTGGGCGCGTCTTACGACATCACCGAAGAAATTGTTGCCGATGCGCGCTACAACATCGGGCTGGCGAATCTTGTGGAAAATGGCGACAGCGACAACTCAATCAAACTAAGCGGATTTTATATCGGCGTAGGGTACAGGTTCTAGTATTTGTTTTTAGTTATTAAAAAAGCCATCAGGAAACTGATGGCTTTTTCTTTTAGTCCCTTTTCGGGGTGTTCTTCTTATCCCTTTTCTCCGCTTTTTTCTCCTTTGCGGTTTTCAGGGGTTCTTTCTTTGCGGTTTTCTTCGCGTCGTGACTTTTTGCCATGGTTGTTGGTTTTAAAAGGTTAGCTGACGTAAAAGTATAGGAAGGCTTTCTGTTACAATCCTAAAGCAGTCTTGATTTTCTCGTCAAAAATCATATTAAAGAGTTGCTCGTTGTCATAGTTTACAAAGGTCCACTCATTTTTTGTCGTGTCATCGGCCACCCCAATCATTACTGCAGGTCCTTCCAGCGTAAAGGTTTTGGTCGCTTTGTCGTAATTTACTTTGTCAAACTGTGGCGCGCTTTTCAGGCCCTGTTCCATAGTGCTGACCATGCCGTCGGTCACGTCACCCTTGAGCGTCATTTTCATGCCGTTCCTGTACTTGATGACACTGAACTTTTTTCCGTCGATCTCCTTCACATCGGTGTAGGTAAATACGGGTTTCATATCCGAGAGCGTAATGGCCATCTGTTCGTTATCGAACATGCCTTTCATCATCCCGGAAAGCGTTTCACGGTCAACGATGTCGAACACTTTAGGATAGGTGAGATCCATAATCGCATCAAAATTCATGTCGATAGAGGATTTGTACATTTTCTGGGTTTGTGCTTTCAGGCCGTCCAATGTCTGGGAAAAACCGGTCGAAACGGTAATGAACAATAAAAGGGCAAGGATTTTTTTCATGGAGTTGATAGTGTTATATGATTTACTAAAAATATAAAAAAAATCCCCGCTGTAGTTACAATCGGGGATTTTATATCAGATTTTATTTCGATTAGTCGTTTACGATAACCCATTCGCCTGAAGTCAGCAGCGATTCGGCTTTCTTGTACTTCATGGTTTCGGTCTTGCCACTCATCACGTGTTTCACAGTAATATTGTCATTCCTGTTGATTTTCGGGGCATCGCGCACGATTGTTTCAGTAACCTGGCGTGGTTGCGTTTGTCCTGCTTCGCGATTCATCGCAGACGATTGGTCGCTATTCGGGATCTCATCTTTTGAAGTCTGGTAGTTTTCTTTCTGCTTTACTTCCCGGGCTTCCTCGATTTTAGGAGCCTGCTGCATCGGCAGGTCGCCTTTGAACAGGAAGGACACCACTTCTTTATTGACACCGTTCAGCATATTATTGAACAGGTTGAATGCTTCAAATTTGTAAATCAACAATGGATCCTTTTGCTCGTGGACGGCGAGCTGCACTGATTGCTTGAGCTCATCCATTTTACGCAAATGCTTCTTCCAGGCTTCGTCCACAATGGCCAGCGTGATGTTCTTCTCGAAATCGGCGATCAGCTGTTTTCCCTGTGTTTCGTATGCCTTTTTAAGATCCGTTACAACATTCAGCGTTTTAATGCCATCAGTGAATGGTACCACGATACGCTCAAATTTGTTGCCTTCGTTCTCGAAAACATTGGCAATAATCGGCATGGCTTCGCGTGCGCTGCGCTCGGTTTTTTCGTTATAGTATTGTGACGCTGATTTGTAGACTTTGGCCGTCAGTTCCGTTTCATTCTGCTGGTTGAATTCGCTTTCGCTAACCGGCGACGTGATTGAGAAATAACGGATCAGCTCGAATTCGAAATTCCTGAAATCGGAGGCTGCCTTGTTATTGGCCACGATCAGTTCGCAGGTGTCAAACATCATATTGGCGATGTCGAGTTTCAGTCTTTCGCCGTGTAAGGCATGACGCCTTCTTTTGTATACGACCTCACGTTGGGCATTCATGACATCATCATATTCCAAAAGCCTTTTACGTACACCGAAGTTGTTTTCCTCTACTTTTTTCTGGGCGCGCTCGATCGATTTGGTCATCATCGAATGCTGGATTACCTCGCCTTCCTTGAGTCCCATACGGTCCATGATCTTGGCGACCCTTTCCGATCCGAACAAACGCATCAGGTTGTCCTCCAGCGATACATAAAATTGTGAACTACCGACGTCTCCCTGACGGCCCGCACGACCACGCAGCTGGCGGTCTACGCGACGGGAATCGTGGCGCTCCGTACCGATGATGGCCAGACCGCCTGCCTTTTTCACTTCAGGGGTCAGTTTAATATCGGTACCACGACCTGCCATATTCGTTGCGATCGTTACGACACCGGGTTTTCCTGCCTCTTCAACGATTTGCGCTTCCTGCTTATGCATTTTGGCGTTCAGGACATTGTGCTGTACACCGCGCATTTTCAGCATGCGGCTCAGCAATTCTGAAATCTCTACCGAAGTGGTACCGATCAGTACGGGCCTTCCTGCGGCTGAGAGTTGTGTAACATCCTCAATTACCGCATTGAATTTCTCGCGTGTGGTTTTGTAGATCAGGTCATCGCGGTCAATCCTCGCCATTGGCCTATTGGTTGGGATTTCCACCACATCGAGTTTATAAATTTCCCACAATTCACCCGCCTCAGTAACGGCTGTACCGGTCATGCCGGCCAGTTTGCTGTACATACGGAAATAATTCTGCAGCGTCACGGTTGCAAAAGTCTGCGTCGCGGCTTCAATCTTCACGTTTTCTTTCGCTTCGATTGCCTGGTGCAACCCGTCAGAATAGCGGCGGCCGTCCATAATACGCCCGGTTTGTTCGTCAACGATCAGGATTTTGTTGTCCATGATGACATATTCCACGTCTTTTTCGAACAGCGTGTAGGCTTTAAGCAATTGGGTCAGGGTATGGATGCGTTCGCTTTTTACGCTGAAATCCTGGAACAGCTTTTCTTTTTCCTCGGCTTCCTTATCCTTTTCAAGATTCATTTTTTCGATGCGTGCGATTTCGGTCCCGATATCAGGCAGCACGAAAAAGTGGCTGTCGGTATCTCCGGAAAGGAATTTGATACCATTGTCTGTAAGTTCAACCTGGTTGTTCTTTTCCTCAATCACAAAATACAGTGCCTCATCGACCTTGTGCATCTCGCGGTTGTTGTCAGACATGTATTGGTTTTCGGTTTTTTGCAGCAATTGCTTGATGCCTTCTTCCGATAAGAATTTGATCAGCGCCTTGTTTTTAGGCAAACTCCTGTACGCGCGCAACAACGAAAATCCGCCATCTTTTGTATTTCCTTCTTTGATCAGTCGTTTCGCATCGGCTAAAAAACCGTTGGCCAGCTGCCTTTGCAGGTTGACGAGATTTTCGACTTTCGGACGCAGTTCATTGAATTCGTGGCGGTCGCCCTGTGGCACCGGCCCCGAAATAATCAATGGTGTCCTGGCATCATCGATCAGGACGGAATCGACCTCGTCGACAATCGCGAAATTATGCTTGCGCTGCACCAGATCAGCCGGCGAATGCGCCATATTGTCCCTTAGGTAATCAAAACCAAATTCGTTATTGGTACCATAGGTAATGTCGGCATCGTAGGCTTTTTTCCTGCCTTCTGAATTGGGTTGGTGGTTGTCGATGCAGTCTACGGTCAGTCCGTGGAACTCAAACAGCGGCGCTTTCCAGCTGCTGTCACGTTTGGCCAGATAGTCGTTCACGGTAACGAGGTGCACACCGTTTCCGGTCAATGCATTGAGGTACAATGGCAATGTGGCCACGAGGGTTTTTCCTTCACCCGTCTGCATTTCAGCGATTTTTCCCTGGTGCAGCACCATACCGCCGATGAGCTGCACATCATAGTGGATCATGTCCCAGGTGATCGCCTTTCCGGCGGCATTCCAGGAATTGGCCCAGATGGCATTGTCGCCTTCCAGCGTGATGTAAGGTTTTTCGGCTGAAAGTTCGCGGTCTTTCGGTGTGGCCTTTACGGTGACATTGGTATTTTCCTTGAATCGTTTGGCGGTTTCTTTCACCACGGCGAAAGCTTCCGGAAGGATGTCAAGCAAGGTTTTTTCTGAAATCTCATAAGCTTCCTTTTCAAGGGCATCGATATCGGCGTAAATGTCCTCCTTGACATCAATATCGTCAGTGGCCTCGACCCTGGCTTTAAGGTCTGCGATTTTTGCATCCCTGTCAGCACGGGCATCCTTGATGCGTTGCCTGAATTCTGCCGTTTTTGCGCGGAGCTCGTCGTGCGAAAGGGCTGCCATGCTGCCTTCAAGCGCTTTGATTTTAGTAAGGTAGGGCTGCAGGGACTTGACATCCTTTTCTGATTTATTTCCTACGAAAGCCTTGAGAATGCTATTTATGAAACTCATGATTTATTTAATTTCTGTTTGTAAAAATGTGTGCAAATTTAAGCAAAAAAAAAGCCTCTTGCAGAGACTTTAAGATTGATTTTTTATTTTTTAATATTCGTCCTCGTTCCAAAGGTAATCTTCGTCGGTAGGATAATCAGGCCATATTTCTTCCATTGATTCGTATATCTCGCCTTCATCTTCGATTGATTGCAGGTTTTCCACAACCTCAAGCGGCGCTCCTGCACGGATAGCGTAATCGATTAGCTCATCTTTGGTTGCCGGCCACGGCGCATCGCTTAAATAAGATGCCAATTCTAATGTCCAATACATCTATAGTCGATTTTAATATTTGATGCAAAAATAATTTTTTTACTGAAAAAGTCAAGTAAAATTCGATTTATTTTAAAAAAGTTAAGAACGTCTTTGCGAAATCCCAATCGGGTCGGATTCAATTGCAGACAAATCCTCTAAAATTTACTTCCTCGGGATCCATTTGACTTCGTCAGCGCGCAGGTCGGCTGTCAATTTCCGTGCCAGAACAAAAAGGTAATCTGAAAGACGGTTCAGGTAGGTTATGGCCAGTTCCGAAACCGGGTCAATATGGCTCAAATGTACTGCCAGCCTTTCCGCACGCCGGCACACGCAACGCGCAATATGACAATATGACACGGTCGTATGCCCCCCGGGCAGCACGAAATGCGTCATCTGAGGCAACTGGGAGTCCATATGGTCGATCTCAGTTTCGAGCAGTTCGACATCTTTTTCCGACAGGCCAAGATTCTGCAATCGGCGTTCGCCATTTTTCATGACTTCTTTTTCCGGCGGGGTTGCGAGGATCGCCCCTATAGTGAATAACCGATCCTGGATCTCGATCAGGATGTCTTTATACCTGACATCGATTTGCTGATCGCGTAACAGCCCGATGTAAGAATTGAGCTCGTCAACCGTGCCGTAGCTTTCAATGCGGATATGGTCTTTCGGCACGCGGGTACCGCCAAATAATGCTGTAGTCCCTTTGTCGCCGGTTTTGGTATATACTTTCATTATGACTTGATGGGGAAAATTGAAAACAGATTATCGTAAACAATTCACCCTGTTTATTATTGAACGTTATTTTTTGTATCGCTTTCAATGACGCCGTCCCGCAGGCGGATCACCCGATGGGCGTAGGCCGCAATATCTTCTTCATGGGTGACCAGTATGACGGTGTTGCCGTTTTTATGGATGTCGTCAAAAAGCTTCATGATTTCGACGGACGTTTTGCTGTCCAGATTTCCTGTTGGCTCGTCAGCCAGTATGATTGATGGTGTATTAACCAATGCCCTGGCAATCGCGACCCGTTGCCGCTGCCCGCCCGAAAGCTGGTTGGGCTGGTGGTCCATGCGGTCGGCGAGGTTGACCTGTGCGAGCACTTCCTTTGCGCGTTTGTGGCGTTCTGATTTGGAAAAGCCGGCGTAAATCATCGGCAGCGCCACATTGTCCAGTGCGGTGGTCCTCGGTAACAGGTTAAAGGTCTGGAACACAAAACCTATTTCCTTGTTCCGGATTTCGGCCAGCTCATTATCGCCCATGTGGCTCACGTTTTTACCATTAAGGATATAGGTGCCTGACGTGGGTGTATCAAGGCAGCCCAATAGGTTCATGAGGGTCGATTTCCCTGAGCCCGACGGTCCCATCAATGCAACGTATTCACCCTTGCTTATTTCGAGGTCGATGCCTTTAAGTACATACACGGTTTCATTTCCCAGCGCGAAATTCCGCGTGATGTCCTTGATACTTATTAATGGTGACGCCATACTTTTAATTTGAGATAAAAGTAAACAATTTGTTTCAAAGACAAACCAAACGGAGCTATACTGAAATGTTATAATATTTGGAGGCTTAATGGAAATGTTTTCAGGAAACCGATGGGTAATTTTGGGATATTAAAAATCAAAACAATCTAATTTTATGAAAACGAATTATTTATTATCGGGGTTTGCTGTGATGGCATTGGGTTTTGCTTCCTGCAAAAGTGATGGTGAGCAAAAAGCCGAAAAGACGGTGGACAGTTATGAAAAATATGCAGATTCAGTAAGCAGCGTTGCCGTAGCCGATGCTAAGACAAACTGGGCTGCTATTGAAGCTGAGTACAGCCAGCGTACTGCGGAAGCCGAAGCGGCATTGGCGGAATTCAAGGACAAGGCAGCTGCCGAAGCCAGGATTGAAAAAGCCAAGGCGAAATACACCGAGCTTAAAACACAGGTTGACGCAGAAGTAGCAAAAACGGCCACCGCTGCATCTACGACGCCGGACAGGAAGCAGGTATTGCGTGACTCTTATTTTGGAGCGGGTAAAATTGGCGAGGACATGAACTTTTCATGGGTAAACAAAGACAACATCCTGAAAGTTTACAACGATTTCTACAACGAATTTGACGCCAACAAGGATTCTTACTCAAGAGAAGATTTTGACGAGATCAAAGCCATGTATGAAGCATTGGACGCCCACAAAAATACGGTAGAGAAAGAAGGTCTTTCTTCACGTGATAACAGGAAAATCGCTGAACTTAAATTTAAGTTCGCCCCTAAGTTCAAATGGGAACGTATGGGTGCCAAGGCTGAGGAAAACGCCGACGCAAAAAAATAAATCATCAATGGCATCCTGCAGGGTGCCATTTTTGTTTATCATACCTTCATTTTGACGTGTACTCTAAAGTACACGTATTTAAGAAATCCGCCACTAATTCAGTGGCGATTTTTTTTAAATTTAAACTTATTGTAAATTATTAGTAAAAGTTTAGTAATTTTAAGTTTTTATTAACGAACGCTTTACGATGAGGCAACTTTTACTCAAAACCCTTTTGTTTTCCCTTTACGGACTGTCCGTTACGGCGCAATGCTGGAAGTCGGTGTCGCCCGGTGTTTATCACACGATGGGCATCAGGGAGGACGGTACCTTATGGGGATGGGGCGGAAATGCGAACGGACTTTTGGGCGATGGGACCACGATTGACAAGGTTTTTCCGGTCAAGATCGGAATCGATGCCAATTGGGATATGGTTTCCGCGGGCGGTTCGCATTCAATAGCACTCAAGACTGACGGCACGCTTTGGAGTTGGGGATACAACGGCTATGGCGAGCTGGGCGATGGGACACTCACCAGTAAAAGTATGCCGATACAGGTAGGCACCGCTAACGACTGGGCAATGATTTCCGCGACATACTGGTCGAACATGGCCATCAAGGATGATGGGACACTCTGGGGATGGGGACACAATGTGACTTACGGGCAGCTTGGTGACGGAACCCTGTACAATAAGAACATACCGATCCAGATCGGGACCGATAACAATTGGGAGTTCGTCTCCGCGGGATCCCGCCACACCGTAGCCATCAAGAAGGATGGCACGCTTTGGATGTGGGGCAATAATGAACATGGTGAATTCGGGAACGGGAACAATACTTCGAGCATCGTGCCTATACAGATTGGCAACGACAACGACTGGGCCGTAGCGCTTTCCGGAGAATACCACACCGTGGCGCTGAAGCAGAACGGGACCCTTTGGTCAGCGGGCTTCAATGCCGACGGCCGCCTGGGCCTGGGCGACGATATTGACGTCAACGTGCTCACTCAGGTTGGTGTTGATTATGACTGGCAATCGATAGGCATCGGCAAAGCAAATACCGTGGCCATCAAGCAGGACGGATCATTATGGGCTTGCGGGTACAATTATAACGGACTTCTCGGTGATGGTACCAATGTGGAGAAAAAGGTTCTGACAAGAGTAGGGACAGGCAATGACTGGATATTTGCCGACACGGGGGAATTCCATACCGTTGCGTTGAAAGGAGACCAGGCGATGTCAGCCTGGGGCGATAATTTTTACGGACAACTGGGCAACGGTTCGCATGTGCCGTCGTTCCTGCCTATAAATTATAGCTGCACCACACTCGGCACCGGTTCGCCGGATCCGCTGGAAGATACCTATTTATTTCCGAATCCCGCGCGCGACGTGTTGTATCTGAGCAGTGCATCCACCAATCAGATTGAGGCTGTTGCCGTTTTCGACATCTTAGGAAAAAAATATCAGAGCAGTATGAGAATCAATCGGCCATCGACGTGAACGGGTTGTCTTCGGGTGTTTATTTTGTGCGGATAACCGCCGCCGGTCAATCGAAAATGCTCCGTTTCGTAAAAAAATGATCAAACCCTGATCACAAAATCCTCTTTCTGCTGTTCCTTCCTGAAAAATACCAATCCCCATTGAAACGTGTCCACGGTTACTGTGACCCTCGGATTTTTTTTAATGATTTCCCAGGCTGATTCCATTTCAGCCGACCAGTGGATGTCATCAAAAACCCAGACCGTGTCATTGGTTGCGGTGGGCAATAAAGTATTGAAATAGCGTACTGTCGCTTCTTTGGTATGGTTGCCGTCGAAATACACAAAATCGGGTCGGTAGGTTCCGGATAACAATTCCGGCCAGGTGTTTTCGAAGCGGTCGACAACCACTCGGACGTTTCCGATGCCCGCGGCGGCGAGCGATTTTTCTGCGACCGACGCGGTTTCCGGGCAACCTTCGAGCGTAACGATCTGTGCGTCGGTGTATCCTGAGGCCAATGCGGCAGTCGCCAGGCCAAGCGATGTTCCGACTTCAAGTACCTGCTTCGGCCTGAAATACCGGACCATCCTGAAAAGCAATTCGGCCCTTTTTTTGGAAATACCCGCTGTCTTGGCTATTGCGGAGATTTTTCTGTAATCGGATTTGAATACTCTGGAGCCGGCACCAAAATCAGCCACGCCAATCAGTTCGTCATTCCCCAATAGCGCTTTCCGATATTGCCGCAGCACAGTGTACTCAGGATACTCGGTGCGATCATAAAAGCACTTTGTCACCAATTGAAACACAAATGGCGAGTGCACGCCGTGCTCGTTAGTCGATCTGGCAAGAAAATTCAAATATGATTGTATTCCAAATAACATGGGATTTTCCGGATTCAGGGTGTCTTTTTTCGGACGGGATCGATGTTGGCCAATTTTCCTATTGCTCCATTTTCGCGCTCAGTTCAAACCAGCGTTCCTCTTTTTCTTCAAGCTTGCCGATGATCTGCTGCAGCTCATTTGCTTTTTTTTCAATATCGGCATCGGCAACATTCCCGTCGGCAAAAGCCTTTTCAATTCTTGATTTTTCAAATTCCAAATCCCGGATCTCACGTTCCACTTTTTGGAATTCCTTCTGCTCTGAAAAGGACAGGCCGCTTTGGACCTGCTGCTGTTTCCATGAATTTTTTTCCGTATTTACCGCGTTCAGCTCTTTTTTTGTTGGCTCGGCGCTGTCCTCATAGGCCCGGAAATCTGAGTAATTACCCGGAAAATCCTCAATTTGGCCGGCTCCCCTGAAGATGAACAAATGGTCAACAATCTTGTCCATAAAGTAACGGTCGTGCGATACCACAATCAGGCAGCCCGGATAATCCAACAGGAAGTTTTCCAAAACGTTCAGGGTCACGATATCGAGGTCGTTTGTAGGCTCATCCAGGATCAGGAAGTTCGGGTTTTGGATCAGTACCGTGCACAGGTATAGCCGCTTTAACTCACCGCCGCTGAGCTTCTCAACGTAATCGTGTTGTTTTTTCCTGTCGAAAAGGAACCGCTCGAGCAATTGCCCCGCCGAAATGGTCCGGCCTTTCATGAGCGGGATGTATTCGCCGTATTCCTTAATGATATCGATGACTTTCTGGCCCGGTTTTGGATTGATGCCGCTTTGGGTATAGTAGCCCACCTTGATCGTGTCGCCGGTCACGACTTTCCCCGCATCTGGCGGTATCGTACCGGTCAGCAAATTGAGGAACGTCGACTTCCCCGTGCCGTTTTTCCCGATGATCCCAACGCGCTCGCCCCTTTGGAAATCATAACTAAATCCGTCAAGGATTACCTTGTCCTTAAAACGCTTGACGAGCTTATGCATTTCGATGACCTTGCTGCCCATGCGCTCCATGTTGATTTCCAGTTCGACCTGGTTTTCTTTGCGGCGGCTTTGCGCTTTTTCCTTGATTACGTAAAAGTCATCCTGTCGCGATTTTGACTTGGTGGTACGCGCTTTAGGCTGTCGCCTCATCCAGTCGAGTTCTTTTACGAACAGGTTCTGCGCCTTATCGATGCTCGCATTTTCTGAGGCAATGCGCTGTTCTTTTTTCTCAAGGTAGTATGAATAATTGCCTTTATACTGGTAGAGTTTTCCGTTGTCGAGCTCAATGATCTCGTTGCACACACGCTCGAGGAAAAACCGGTCGTGCGTGACCATGAACAAAGTGATATTTTCTTTGGCGAAGTAACTTTCCAGCCATTCAATCATTTCAAGGTCAAGATGGTTTGTCGGCTCGTCGAGGATCAGCAGGTCAGGCCGGTTGATCAGGATGATTGCGAGCGACAGCCTTTTTTTCTGCCCTCCCGAAAGGCTTTTTACCTTGAGCTTAAAATCCTCGAGCTTGAGCTTGAAAAGGATTTGCTTGAATTGCGTCTCAAAATCCCAGGCGTTGAACTGGTCCATTTTGTCAAACGCGCGCTGGTAGGCTTCTTCATCGGAAGGATTTTCCAGTGCGTGTTCATATTCCTCAATCACTTTGAGTATCGGATTATCTGACGCGAAAATGCTTTCCTCAATCGTCAGCTCGTCCTGAAGGTCAGGCACCTGTGACAGGAAGGCCATCTTGATTTCCTTTCGCATCACCACCTTACCGGAGTCCGGTTCATCAATACCATTTATGATGTTCATGATTGTGGTTTTTCCGGTACCGTTTTTCGCGATGAAGGCAATTTTCTGGTCTTTATTGATGCCGAATGAGATGTTTTCAAACAACACGCGTTCGCCAAACGACTTCGATATATTTTCTACAGAGAGGTAATTCACAGGTATATTTTTTGCAAAAGTAACTTTTTAAGCGGAAAGTCGGGGGTGCCGGAAGTCCAAAAACCCGAATGCACGCAAGTAATTGACTTAATTTGTCAATTATTAATTATTTTCGCAGCACAAACTTTACCCGATGCCCAAAACGATTTTTCCACTCATCCTGATGTTCGCAGTATGCTTCATAACGCCGGCATCAGCTCAGAACACGCGTATCAGCGACCACAATACGATCGGTTGGTACGGCGTTACCGGAAATTTCAGGCTCAGCGATAAATGGGGTTTTGTTACCGAATACCAATGGCGCCGCAACAAGCTCATTACCGAGTGGCAGCAGGGGCTTGCGCGGATTTCGGCCAGCTACCAGATCCATCCCAAAGTACAGTTCCGTCTCGGGTACGGCTGGGCCAAAACCTATGCGTATGGCGAAATCCCGATCAACCGTTTCGGGAAGGATTATCACGAGCACCGCGCTTTCGAGGCCGTTACGATTACCGACAACGTTTCAATCCTCGGGCTGACGCACCGGTTCATGCTCGAGCAGCGATGGGTTGGGCGGTACACAAGCGAAGCGCTTGATAAGGAAGACCAGTTTCCGTTCAGGAACCGTTTGCGTTATATGTTCCGGGCACAGGTTCCGCTGAAAGGGCAGCAAAGCGTAAACAGCACGCCATACCTTGCGATGTTTAATGAAATTTCGGTAAACTTCGGAAAGCACGTCGGTGAGAATGTTTTCGACCAGAACAGGCTTGGATTGCTTTTTGGTTACCGGTGCAGCGACATTTTCACTATCGAGGCCGGGTACATCAGCCAGATATTACAATTCGGACGCGAGATCGACGGCAATAATGTGTTTCAATACAATAATGGAATTATGGCGAGTGCCCTTTTTAACTTTGATTTGAGAAAAAATAATAAGGTGTCGAAATAACCTGGTGAGCCGGCGGAAATTTTCCTTAGCGGCGTGAACCCTGAAACTGCCATTTTGCAAACTAATCCCAGCTAAAAATGAAGCTCTCCGTAATCATCCTAAATTACAACGTCCGGTATTTTCTCGAGCTTTGTGTCCTGAGCGTACTCAAAGCAACGGAAAATATCGAGGCTGAGGTGATTGTCATAGACAACCATTCTTCAGATGACAGCTGCGCGATGATGAAGTCCCGTTACCCGCAGGTACGGCTTATAGAGAACCATGAGAATTCGGGCTTTCCCAAAGGCAATAACATCGGTGTAGCACAGGCCAAAGGCGAGTACCTCTGCATCCTGAATCCCGATACGGTGGTCGCAGAAGATACTTTTTCTAAAGTGCTGGCGTTCGCCGGGGATCAGGACGATTTCGGCATTGCAGGCGTAAAGCTGATTGATGGTACGGGCCATTTCCTTCCGGAAAGTAAGCGCGGCGTGCCCACGCCTTGGGTCGCGTTTACGAAGATTTTCGGGTTGTATAAAATCGCCCCAAAAGCATTCGGGAAGTACTATGCGATGCATTTAAACGAAAACCAATCGGGAAAAGCGGACATTCTCGTGGGTGCATTTATGCTGATGAAACGCGACCTGTACAACGAATTGGGTGGTTTCGATGAAAACTGCTTCATGTATGCCGATGACATCGACCTGTCCTACAGGGCGTCACTGCTTCGCAAACAAAATTATTATTTCCACAACACTTCCGTCATACATTATAAGGGGGAAAGCACCGTAAAAGACGCCGTATACATGAAGCATTTCCGTGACTTCCTGAATTTCTTTTACACAAAGCATTTTAAGAAATCGGTATTTTTTGATGTGATGGCGCAAGCCGGCGCGTTTTATTTTTCGTTGGTCAAGACCGTACAGGGCAAGCCGAAACCGAAAGTGAAACCGGAGCACATCCTCCTGATTTCAGAAGATGACCTGCTGCGCCGCAGGCTTGAGGCGCATTATGGCTTTACGATCGGGATGGCTGCATCGGTTACGGCGCAAACGTTTTCGGAAAACCGTAACATACAACTGGTGTTCGACAATCATTTTGTCGATTTCCGGACCATCATTGCGGCATTTGAAATGGGCAAAGGGAAATCGGTGACCTTCCGGATTATCCCGCAAGGAGCTGATTTTATGATCGGTAGCGACAGCAGTTCCGACCGCGGTGAAGTCATCCGGTTGCCGAAATGAGGAAGTTTCCGGCGCTGCTGAAATTTACGCCATTCGTAGCCAAAACTCAAAAAAAACATTAATTTTGCACCGATAAAACTAAAACCACCTTTCAGGGTAACAATATGGCAAGATTTGAACTGAAACTCCCGAAAATGGGAGAAAGCGTTGCAGAAGCGACCATTACCAATTGGTTAAAAGAAGTGGGCGACACAATTGAAGCCGATGAAGCCGTACTGGAAATTGCGACGGATAAGGTCGATTCTGAAGTGCCTTCTGAGGTGAGCGGAGTGCTCGTCGAAAAATTATTCCAAAAGGACGATCTGGTGCAGGTGGGCCAGACCATTGCCATCATTGAGGTGTCTGGCGGCGTGGCTGTTGACGCACCCTCTGAAGCGACAATGGAGAAAAATGGCGACATTGACGCCGTAGAGAAAACCGTCGAGACTGCGAAGCAAACCGTCGCGGCACCGCAGGATTTTTCCGGTTCCGAGAAATTCTTCTCGCCGTTGGTTAAAAATATAGCGAAGGAAGAAGGCGTTTCGGTAGCTGAACTCGAATCAATCAGCGGAAGCGGCAAAGATGGCCGCGTGACCAAAGACGATATCTTACAATACATAGCGGGCAGGAAAGCGCCTCAGGCTGCAAGTACGCAGGCGCCGGCAGCCAAACCGGCCACTCCGGCACCCGCCGCGCAGGCTGTCCCTGTTTCAGTAAATGGTGGTGACGAGATTGTCGAAATGGACCGCATGCGCAAACTGATTTCCGGGTACATGGTCGCTTCGGTACAAACATCGGCGCATGTACAGTCGTTTATCGAAGTGGACGTGACCAATATCGTGAAATGGCGCGACAAGGTGAAAAATGCCTTTGAGAAACGCGAAGGCGAGAAACTCACGTTCACCCCGATTTTCATGGAAGCCGTAGCGAAGGCGCTGAAAGACTTCCCTGGAATGAACATCTCGGTTGACGGCGATTACATCATCAAAAAGAAGAACATCAACCTGGGTATGGCGGCGGCCTTGCCGAATGGGAATCTTATCGTTCCTGTTATCAAGAATGCAGACCAGTTAAACCTTGTAGGCATGGCGAAAGCCGTAAACGATCTGGGTAACCGCGCCAAAGCCGGAAAGCTTAAGCCGGACGACACACAGGGCGGCACTTACACTGTCACCAACGTTGGTACTTTCGGCAGCGTGTTCGGCACGCCGATCATCAACCAGCCGCAGGTCGGGATTTTAGCCTTGGGTGCGATCCGTAAAGTGCCTGCCGTCATCGAAACACCTGAAGGGGATTTCATCGGCATACGCCAGAAAATGTTCCTTTCACACTCTTATGACCACCGTGTGGTTGATGGGGCACTGGGTGGAAGCTTTGTGAAAAAAGTTGCGGATTATTTGGAAGCTTTTGATGTGAACAGGGATTTTTAATAATTGACTATTGACACTTAATAATGGAAGCCTTTCATCTGAGAGGCTTTTTTTTCCTGATAAGCAGGTCGTTACGTTCATCTTAAAGATGCACCTCAGATTCCAAACGGTTTTTATTTTTCATATATTAGCTAAACCATAACAATTTGACATATGAAAAATAAAACTATCCTGACCTTGTTGATTTCGACTTTACTTACAATATCTGCTTTTTCACAAAGTTGGGTAAACGATCCATCATTCAATCCTCAGGACGGGGGGTATTGGAACGGTGCGAACAATATCATTTACGTAAACGCTGTACAGCCGGATAACAGGATTGTCATTTCGGGAAGTTTCACCAGGTATAAAGACTATGACAGGAACAGGATTGCAAGGATTAATCCTGATGAATCTCTTGATTTGTCTTTCGATCCCGGAACCGGACCAAACGATGATATTTCGGCGATTGTACTCCAACCCGATGGGAAAATCATCATTGGCGGAAATTTTACAACTTACAATGACATTCCTGTTAATCACATTGCCAGACTTAATGCTGATGGATCGCTCGACAGTAGTTTTAATACTGGCACAGGTGCGAACGATGCGGTAAGCTCAATTTTGTTGCTCTCGGATGGGAAGATTGTTGCCGGGGGAAACTTTACAGCTTTTAACGCAAATAATTATAAAAGAATCGTAAAGCTCAATACTGACGGATCTGTAGACGGTAATTTTACAACCGGAACAGGATTTAATGGCAATGTGCGTGGATTGGCGTTACAGGCAGATGGAAAAATTTTAGCCGTTGGTGAATTTTTGGAATATAATTCCCAACCATCGAACTTAATTGTAAGGCTTCATGAAGATGGTGCCAGAGACGTTTCATTTACACCTGCATCAATTAATGACATTGTCACCAAAACACTGGCGCAGGATGACGGAAAAATAATAATTACAGGTGAATTTTCTTCCGTAAATGCGGTACAAACCGGAGTCATCGCGAGGTTGAATAGTGATGGTAGCCTGGACTCTGGATTTTACGTTCCGATAACACCCGTTTATAATACTATCACCGATGCAGTTTTTACACCGACGGGAAAGCTCATTGTAGCTGGTTATTTTAGTACTAATGGGGATACCTATGCGCATAATATCTGCAGGCTGAATACTGATGGCAGTCTGGATGAAACCTTTTACTCCAGGGCAAATAATTTAGGTTTTTTTTCAGACCTCTCTTTGCAATCAGACGGAAATATTATCGTCACGGGAAGTTTTGATTATTACGACAAAACAAACAAAAACCGTTTTGCCCGCCTTCATGAAGATGGTACAATTAATATTGATATACCTGTCAACGCGGGAACCGGAGCTGATAATTACATCGCGCGAACCATTGTGCAGCCTGATGAGAAAATATTGGTAACAGGAAGATTTACTCATTTCAACGGCTCGGCACAAAGCAAGATTGTACGACTGCTGCCGGACGGCGACGTGGATCCGGATTTCAATACGGGAACAGGATTTAATGATGATACAAGGGTAATGGCTCGTCAGGCCGATGGTAAAATTTTGGTTGCAGGCAATTTTACAAGTTTTAACGGGCAGGAGGTGAATAAGTTTGTAAGATTGAGCCCGGACGGCAGTATGGATAGTGCTTTTATTCCTAACATTGGGTTTGATCAAACTATTAATAATATTGGAGTACAGTCGGACGGGAAAATAATTTTAACCGGAGTATTTTATTTTACCGTCGACTTTTCTGTACACTATGGTGTTATCAGGTTAAACATTGATGGAAGCATCGATCAGGATTTCATGGACACTTTGAGCGCGATCCCAGCATCGCTTTTAGCGGACCACGTTTCGTTATTGATTACTCCAGATGATAAGATTGTGCTTGGACGCCAATCAGGTTTCACCAATAATGCAATATTATTGAGGTTAAATTCGGATGGATCTCAGGATTTAAGTTTTACTCCCGTGGTAGGTTTGAATTTTGAAGGAGTTAGAAGCATGTCACTGCAGCCTGATGGCAAAATAGTTTTTGTCAAAGTCGGAATCGGGACATGTACACTTTTGAGGATTAATGGAGACGGGACTACTGACAATAGCTTTTTGTCGGGAACTAGTGTTTCATTCTCGGGGAGTTTCAACAAAATACTTGTACAGCAGGATGGGAAAATGATTTTATCAGGTAGTTTCACAACTTATAATGGGATTCCGCGATTCGGACTCGTAAGGCTTAACAGTAATGGAAGCGTAGATGAAAGTTTTAGTATTAACTCTGTAACGTTTGAGAATGGCATCGGTGGTTATATTTTTGATATTGCTTTTCAATCTGGCAAAGTCATTGCCTGTGGCGAATTTGCATTTTTCGGAAACACAGGGCGAAACCGGATCACACGTATTATGGCCGCGGATGATCTGTCAACAGGGAATATGGGTGACGTATTGGATAATGATATCAGGATTTATAAAGACAGCGGTATTTTAAATATAAAATCGCTTTCAAGCAAGATATCGACAGTCAGTATATATGACTTGAGCGGAAAACTGGTTTTACAGAGTAAACGTCTGGATAAAAACGAAGTGTCAATTCAGGATGTATTGCCTTCCAATTCATTTTTAATAGTAAAAATCGTGTTGGCAGACAACTCGATGGTTACTAAAAAGTTCTGCTTTTAATTTATTAATTTTTCAGATTAAAAGTAACCCCTTATACATGCCGGAAATCGGAATATCATTATCCAATGAAAAAGCCCTATTATGAAAATCTGATGGTTTGCATAATCAATGTTTTTTTCACTACCGGCCCTGAGCCAGCAATAATCGTTTGACGAAAGTTTCGGGAAAGAAGGCAAAGTAGTCATCTCACTCCAGGAACAATATGATTATGATGCCATCACTTCAGTATTCATAAAGCCGGATGGCAAGATTATCTGACAAGTAATATATTCATTAAAGATGTCTTTAAGGAAGGGGATGATGATAAATTGTATAAGAACCAATTATTGGCCGATGGGAAAATATTATTTACAGGGACTAGCTATCATGATGAAAAAGCAAACCCGTTGTTGTTGCAATTGAATGACGATGGGACTTTAGATCCTGCATTTGGTGAGGGCGGGGTCTTTTCGCCCCGTTATTAATAATACCAATACTTATATGAGCACAATAGCCATGCAGCCTAAACGGTAAACTGGTACTTGGAGGCTCGATAGATATCGGTTCAGAATACTAGGATACCATATTGCTGAGGTTTAATTCGGATGGTTTAAGGATCACGGATTTAGGATCAAATACGCTTTCTGTTTACCCGAATCCTGCTTCGGATTTTAATTTTACCCTACCACAGGCTGATGAAGTCACCATTGGCCTGTTTGACATTTCAGGCAAAAAAGCAGCTACGTCGGTTTCAAACACTGATTTCTCTGCAGGTCTGAATTCCATAAAATTAAATCTACCGGCGTCGCTTTCAACGCATTTATTTCCTAAAAATTTCTAACGGAACTGAATCATCAGTTATTAAATTAGTGAAGTGAGTCGGTACCACGCGAAATGACATACAGACCCCACTGAATTATAAGGGGGTTTTGTTTTTACATATATCAGCTTTACCAAAACAATTGACAATGAAAATAAAACTTTTTATTGGCGGGCTATTTCTTTTTGCTACGATGAACGCCCAGTTTACCTTAGACCAAAACTTTGGTATTGGTGGAAAAGTCACCACCCCCTTTGGCGCCGGCACGGCAATTGATATCATTTACGCTTTGGCAGTGCAGCCTGACGGAAAAATAATAGCGGCCGGAGAATCCATAATTGGCGATAACGGTTTTTTTGCACTGGCACGATTTACGGCCGATGGTGTTCTTGACAGCACTTTTGGGGACAATGGAAAAATACTGTTACCATACGGAGGAGAGCATCATGGCGCGAATTGTATGCTATTGCAAACGGATGGTAAAATAGTAATCGGAGGAAAACAGGAAAACAACAGTAGCACTGATTTTGCCATTTTCAGATGCAATCCTGATGGCAGCCCTGACAATACTTTCGGGGTTAATGGATTAGTCGTGACAGACTTCGGTGGTGATGACGGTGTTTCTGATATCAAATTATTGCCGGACGGCAAGATATTCGCTGCGGGGATTGGTGACAGGGATTTTGCATTGGCGCGGTATAATGTTGACGGGACTTTGGATACCACGTTTGGCGAGAATGGCACCATAAAGATTAATTTTGGAATGAATAATGCTGCAGATTACAGCAACGATTCGGCATCAAACCTCTCGATATTGCCCGATGGCAAATTGTTGCTCGCCGGAACAACTGATATGGAAAATATTCCAGAAGCCTGGCATTTCGGTATCGTTAAATTAAATGCTGATGGCACTCCCGATGCAGGTTTTGGGGTAAATGGCATTGTGACGACTGATTTCGGAAGCATTGAATTAGGAGAAAGGATTTCGATCAGGCCAAACGGGAATATCCTTGTAAGCGGCGTTTATTACTACAATGGTTTCAACAACAGCAAGATTGCCCTGGCTGAGTATTTGCCTGATGGGTCACTCAATCCTGCCTTTGGCATTGACGGAAAGGTGATTTCAGATTGCGGAACCAATTACTCCATCATATTTTTTCGTGATGCTGAATTACAAAATGATGGGAAATTGCTTGTTACAGCAGTAGCTCAGCCCCAAAGCGGAGAACGGGGTTTTTTTACAACCCGATACTTGCCAGATGGGGCCTTAGATACCGATTTTGGAACCGCCGGAGTCTTAACAACGGTGTTTGAGGACATGGCAGCATCGATCGCTGTAAAAACGGTGGGTAGTGACATATATGTTGCCGGCGCCGCGTCCGTGTCAGAAAATGTCGATTTTGCCTTGGTGCGATACAAAGAAATGCCTTTGGGCAGTAATGATTTAACCGGTGCAGATTTTAAAGTGTACCCGAATCCCTTCACAAACTACATCAATGTCAAATTTAATTTATCAATAACAGAAAATCTGTCAGTTGACCTGTACGACATTACGGGAAAGAAAATATGTTTCCTCAATTCCGGTATTTTTCATACAGGCGAAAATTCCCTGAATTTGAAATTCCCTGAAAGCTTGGCGAACGGTTTATACTTACTGAACATTTCAAATGGTAAAGCGTCATCGGTAGTAAAGGTTATAAAGTGATTTTTTTTGCAGATTGAAACCACTGCAATTAAACACTTAAATCTTACTGCGAAAAATCTATCTTTGCATCTTATTCAAGCAAAATGGAACTCAAACTACACCGCCCGATCTGTTTCTTCGACCTCGAGACCACCGGAATCGATATCTGTAAGGACCGCATCGTCGAGATTTCGATACTAAAGGTCTTCCCCAATGGCAACAAGGAAAGCAAAACATGGCTTGTAAACCCTGAGATGCCCATTCCGCCCGCCTCGACCGCCGTGCACGGCATCAGCGACGAGAAAGTGGCCCATGAGCCCACCTTCAGGGATTTGGCTCATACAGTATACAATATTATTAAGGATTCAGATCTTGCGGGGTACAATTCTGACCGTTTTGATATTCCGTTGCTCGCTGAGGAACTGCTGCGGGCCGGGTTGGACTTCGACATGAAGTCGCGTGTCTCCGTAGATGTGCAGACGATTTTCCACAAGATGGAAGAGCGTACGCTAAGCGCCGCACTGAAGTTCTATTGCGGGAAAAATCTTGAAAATGCGCATTCCGCTGCCGCAGATACCGAAGCGACCTATGAGATCCTCAAGGCACAGCTGGAGCGTTATCCCGAACTGGACAATGACATGAAATCCTTGTCCGAATTTACTACCAGGAAAAAGATTGCCGACTTCGCAGGCATGATCGCCTTTGACAAGGATGATGAGGAGATTTTTACCTTCGGGAAGCACAAAGGCGCAAAGGTCGAAAAGATCCTTGAATCGGAGCCCGGCTACTTCAGCTGGATCCAGAACGCCGATTTCCCCTTATACACTAAAAAAGTCCTGACAGCGATTAAGCTCAGGAAACTGAATAACAAGTTTAATTAGGCGCAGGATTCAGCACACGGTTGCAAGGCTCAGGGCAGAAATCCCTTCGGACAAAACGCCCTAGCCCCGATTGAAATGGAAATCCTTTTGCTTTGTTCTTTACAAAGCAAAAGATTGAAATGAAAAGCGGGAATAGCTCCAAATCCTGAATCCTGAACCCTGAACCCTGCAATATGAAACTCATCTGCATTGGCCGCAATTACGCTGCCCACATCGAAGAACTTAAAAACGAGCGCCCGGCCGAGCCGGTGGTGTTCTTGAAACCGGACTCTGCCATATTGCTCAAACAGCATCCGTTTGTCATCCCGGAATTTTCCGATGACATCCACCACGAAATCGAAATTGTCGTCAGGATAAACAAGGTTGGGAAGTACATCGAGCCGAAATTCGCACACAAGTACTATGATGAAATCAGTGTTGGGATAGATTTTACCGCGCGCGACCTGCAGCAAAAGCTTAAGGATAAAGGCCTTCCGTGGGAAAAAGCCAAAGCGTTTGACGGCTCGGCAGTCGTTGGAGAATTTTTGCCCAAAACCCAATTCGAATCAATAGAAAACCTTACATTTGAGTTGACCAATAACGGGAAGACCGTCCAAAAGGGGAATAATTCGCATATGCTGTGGAAGATTGACGAGCTGATCTCTTACGTTTCGCAATTTTTTACGCTCAAGATAGGCGACCTTATTTTCACCGGCACCCCGGAAGGCGTAGCGGCCGTAAAACCGGGCGATGTGCTGGAAGGATTTCTTGAACAAAACAAACTATTCAGAATACAGGTAAAATAATGGCCCTAAATTATAACTTAGCAAAGGTCTACGCGATTTCGGAAAACGACACCGAATTCGTGCTCCAGATCGTTTCGCTTTTCATATCAGAAGTCCCGGCTGACCTGCAACTGGTCAGGGAGGGCATCGAGCAGAAGAACTACAAACAGGCGTACAGCTTCGCGCACAAGATCAAGCCCACGCTGGACCTGCTGGGGATGACCGTCGCCTTCGAGGAAATCCTCGTGGTAGAGGAGTGGACCAAACGCGAAGGCAAGCGCAAGGAAATCAAGGATACCTTCAAGGATATTGAGGAAAGGGTCGAGAAGGCGGTGAAGGAGATCAGGAAAGATTTTAATTTGTAAATCTGCCATTTTGAAATCCAAACCATGAAAGCATCCATTATCACTATTGGCGACGAAATCCTTATCGGGCAGATTGTCGACACCAATTCCGGATTTATAGCCAAAGCGCTTGATAAAATAGGGATCGAAGTGGCAGAAATGCGCTCGATTTCAGACAATAAGCAACACATTCTCGATACGTTCAGCGAACTTCAGGATGATTCCGATCTTGTGATCGTAACCGGAGGCCTCGGTCCCACAAAAGACGATGTCACTCGGAATACCTTTTGCGAATATTTCGGGGACAGCCTCGTCAGCAACGCCAAAGTCCTGGAACACGTCACCAAATTGATCCACAATTACACCGGCAATACCAATCCGTTACTGCAAAGCAATATCGATCAGGCACTGGTTCCGTCGAAAGCGACGGTGCTGTTCAACCAATACGGCACGGCGCCCGGCATTTGGATGAAGAAAGGCAATACGGTCTTTATATCGCTACCCGGCGTGCCGTATGAGATGAAGGGACTCATGGAACATGAGGTGATCCCACGGATTGTGTCTGAGTACCGCAGGCCATACATCATCCACAAGACCGTCATGACCTACGGCATGGGCGAAAGCATGATTGCCGACCGGATCGCGGATTGGGAAAACAGCCTGCCGGCTTTCATCAAACTGGCTTATTTGCCGAGTCCGGGAAGGGTACGGTTGCGCCTTTCCGCACGCGGCAGCGACAAAAACGAGCTCGAAAGCGCAATTGCTGAAAATATAAAATCGTTGTCCGGACTTATATCGGATGTGATTGTCGGGTTTGAAGAAGAGGAGACGATTGAAAAAATGCTTGGCAAATGGCTGACAGATAAAAAGCTGACCGTCGCTACGGCAGAAAGCTGCACGGGTGGGAAAATAGCCCAGACACTGACGTCGGTTCCGGGTGCGTCGGCCTATTTCTGCGGCAGCGTTGTTGCCTATCAGGAAGCGATTAAGACGGATGTACTGCAAGTTCCTACGGAGACCATAAACCGGTTTTCGGTGGTTTCCAACGAAGTGGCCGAAGCGATGGCGCTGGGCGTCAAACGCATCATGAAAACGGATTATGCGATTGCCACAACCGGCAACGCAGGTCCCGGCAAGGACAACACCGATAAGGACGTGGGAACCGTGTGCATTGCACTGGCTTTGCCTGACGGAAGCGTCATTTCCAACGAGTTTAAATTTGGCCAGCCGCGTGAAAAAGTCATCGACAGGGCGGTAAACAAATCGCTTGAAATGCTGCAGAAAGAAATTTTGAAATTTGTGGAATAATTATTTTGCGCATAGGTTTATTTTTCTTTTCTTTGCACCCTGATTTTGAATAACGATAAAAGATAAGCATCATGTCAAGAGTTTGTGACCTTACAGGCAAAAGAGCGATGGTAGGAAATAACGTTTCCCACGCTATGAATAAAACAAAGAGAAAATTCTCTGTGAACTTAGTGAAAAAGCGTTTTTACCTTGCTGAAGAGGACAGATGGATCACCCTTCGCGTGGCTGCATCTACAATTAAAACGATCAATAAAAACGGAATCGCTGCTGTTTTGAAAAAAGCACAGTCAGAAGGATTTATTAAATAATCTTTTCCAATATAAATATTTAGCAAAATGGCAAAGAAAGGCAACAGGATCCAGGTAATCTTAGAATGTACCGAGCACAAGACTTCAGGTGTTCCGGGAACTTCAAGATATATCACGACAAAAAACAAGAAAAACACTCCGGACAGGTTGGAAATCAAAAAATTCAACCCGATCCTGAAGCGTGTAACCGTTCATAAAGAAATTAAATAATACAGCGTCATGGCAAAGAAAACCGTAGCAACATTACAGACACAATCAAAAAGATTGTCTAAAGCCATCAAAATGGTAAAGTCGCCAAAAACCGGTGCTTACACTTTTGTTGAAGCGATTATGGCTCCAGAGGCCGTAGATGAATTTCTGAAAAAGAAATAATTCACCATACATGATATAGAACAGCTGCTTTCTCACCGGAAGTAGCTTTTTTATTTTATATATTTGCCGCAGCCAATCCGGCTATCCGCTGCAAGTCCTCGCGCTTCAGGCGGTCTTTTGTAAAATCCCCGCCGGCTTCCTTTGGTCGCCGCGGCAATTTTCAAAATCCGTGCCTTCAGCACTCCGGGCTTTCCGCTGCTATCCGGGCTGACCACCCCGCCTTTCAGGCACCCCTCGGGAGGAGTGGAATGCAGGGCACACATTAACGAAAGTATTCAGACCATGTCATTTTTCAAAAAAATATTCTCCTCCGAAAAGAAACAAACGCTCGATGAAGGGCTTGAGAAATCAAAGACCTCTTTCTTTTCAAAACTGACCAAAGCCGTAGCCGGAAAATCAAAAGTGGATGATGAGGTGCTCGACAACCTCGAGGAAATTCTTGTCGCGTCAGACGTAGGCGTCGATACCACGCTCAAGATCATCACCCGGATTGAAAAGCGGGTCGCTGAGGACAAATACCTCGGTACTGACGAACTGAACCGGATACTGCGTGAGGAAATCGCTGCGTTGCTTTCTGAAACCAATCTGGGCGAGGCCTCGGAATTCGTGATTCCCACCAACAAAAAGCCGTATGTGATTATGGTCGTGGGCGTCAACGGTGTCGGGAAAACCACGACCATCGGTAAGCTGTCACATCAGTTTAAAAAAGCGGGATTTAAAGTCGTTCTTGGCGCTGCAGATACTTTCCGTGCTGCGGCTATAGACCAGTTGCAGATTTGGGCGGACAGGGTTAATGTTCCATTAGTGAAGCAACAAATGGGAAGCGATCCTGCGTCGGTTGCTTTTGACACCCTGCAATCCGCAGTAGCACAAAATGCCGATGTGGTGATTATCGATACTGCAGGCCGTCTTCATAACAAGACCAATCTTATGGCCGAGTTAACCAAAGTCAAGCGTGTGATGCAGAAAGTGGTGCCTGATGCGCCGCACGAAGTCCTGCTGGTATTGGACGGCTCTACAGGACAAAACGCGTTTGAACAGGCCAAACAGTTTACCGCTGCGACCGAGGTGACCGCATTGGCGGTAACCAAACTCGACGGGACCGCAAAGGGTGGCGTGGTGATTGGTATATCGGATCAATTTAAAATCCCTGTAAAGTATATCGGGGTGGGTGAGGGCATTGAGCACCTGCAGGTGTTTAATAAGTACGAATTTGTCGATTCCTTTTTTAAATAAGAAAAATTGCAGTGTTTTACGCTGCTGTTTTTCCGCTGTCCGGCTTCAATTTTCAGTTATACAACGAGGCAATTTTCTGCCAAAGCACCTCGTCGAAGTCGGATAAGGCCAGGTTTACGTTATCAGCGGCCTCTCCCATACGGATCACCACCATTTTCTTTGAAGGGACAATGTAGATTTTCTGGTCATTCTTTCCTAATGCCATGTACATATCGTCAGGCGCTGACGGGATGATGCTGCCCTGAAATTCAAACTGGCTTTGCGGAAGGTGGTAACTCGGCTTCCCGTTGAGCCACCACAAATAACCGTATGCCAGGTTGATGTCCTGGGACGTTGAGGTGGCAGCAAAGGCATAGTTCTCATTGAGGATTTGCGTCCCATCCCATTTTCCCTTATTGAGCATCAACAATCCGAAACGCGCCATGCTGCGGGTGTTACTCCAATATACGCTGAGATCCTCTCCCGAAGCCAGCCATGCGCCCGTCATCCCGATTTTATCCCGCAATTGCGTATTGAAGTAAGTACTCCAAGTCTGTCCTGTCGCAGCGGCTATCACGTCCTGTAATTTCACGTAAACGTTGTGGTACGCCCAGCGGGTTCCCGTATCCGCCTTGTATTCAAGATTTGCGGGGGAGACATTATCGCCCAAAGCATCATCAAGTCCCGATGTCATCGTCAGGAGGTGCCGGCACGTAATCAGGTTTTCTTTAGCCAAAGGCGCGCTCGTCCATTGGTTTCCCAGATAATCCGAAACCTTGTCATTGAGATCAACGAATCCTTGCTGCGCGGCAATGCCGGTCATCGCCGACGTCAGCGTCTTTCCGGCACTCGCCCAGTACCAGGGCGTCGTCGCGGAATGCCCGTTGAAATAATTCTCCATGACGATCCTGCCATTGATCAGGACGATGAAGCTTTTGGTGTGTTTGGTTTCGAGATAATTGAGTAAGGGCTGTCTGGCCGATTCATTCCAATTTAAGTCTGAAAAAGCCCGTGTTTCCCAAGTGTCATCGCCTGACGTTGGAAAATACATTGCGTCTTCCACGGGCGCATTGTCTTCCCCACTATTGGTGCTGCAATTTAACGAGACAAGCGCAAGGGCAAGTAGTATATTTCTCATAGGATCTCTCTTTACGAATTTAAAATTACGGAATATTAGTACAAAGTGGCCGTGTGAATCGCGATTTGATAAAAAGTTTAATTATTTCATATAAAAAAGTATATTTGGGCATACCAAAAATAAAAAATATGAGAACATTACTTTACTTCTTCGTGTTGATCACGACTTACTGCCATGCACAAAACGCTTATGAAGCCGGCTATTACATTGACAATTATGGCACGAAAAAAATCGGATTTGTAGAAAACAACTACTGGAGCAATACGCCATCGCTTATTAAATTTAAAGCTGACGCCCAATCTGTCGAAAAAAGTCTCGACGTCAAGGATGTCAGGGAGTTTGGGATAGGAGAAACCATAAAGTATGTCAGGGAAACGGTAGACATTGATCTGCGAAGGACCACCATAATGAAGGAAAATAATTCCATGAACGGCAATCCTGAGTATGTAAAAAAGATGATTTTCCTTAAAGTCCTGATTGAGGGTGATGCGTCGCTTTACGCTTACGTTAATGACAGCCAGCCCAAATATTTCCTGTCAACCGGCGACGGGATTTTCAAACAGCTTTTTTTGAGGGTGTACGTTGACAACGATGCCCATGAGCAAAAAAATACCGCTTATAAGATGCAGTTGTTTGAAGCCCTTAAATGCGATAAACTTACTGCTGCCGATTTCAGGCGATTGCCTTACACCGAAAAATCAATTTCAGATGTCGTGCGCAGGTACAACGACTGCAGAAATAGTGAAAGCAAAGTCTATGCTGAAAAGCAAAGGAAGAGCGAAGTGAAGTATTCTGTGATTGCGGGCTTAGGACTGACGACGTTCAAGGTGGGCTCGCTGGAAGGATCGTTTGAAAATGGAAGCGGTTCAACTTTTGTAGCAGGGGCAGAGGTTTCCCTGCTGCTGCCGTTCAATAACAAGCGCATGGAATTATTCCTGAACACTGTCGTGGAAAAGGCTGATTTTAAATTGTATTCACGCAAATTTTCTACAGGTAGCCTCGTTACTTACATCCAGGACTATGTTGAATTTAAAGCCACGCCCATTGACATCAATGTTGGGACAAGATATTATTTCATCGTAAACGAGAAAAACAGGGTTTTTCTGAGTGGGGCCTTCGGCGTATGCCTTGCGAACGGGACAATAACGTATTCAAAAGACCGATACACCCCGACAGGTATAGAAAATATTGCGCGCGTTCAGGGCGATACGGAGACCGCGTTCAATGCCAAACTGGGTGCTGGCTATATGTTCGGGCAAAAGATATCGTTGAACCTCGACTACGATGTGTACGCGAAAAATTTCTATAATGAGGGAGGTATCAATGCCTCAAAGCTGGCTGTGCTTGCTGCAACGATTCGGTACAGGCTTAATTAACAATCCTTATTTTTTGGAAATTTGTGAGGGTTGCGCATGGCGCGTCAACACTGATTTAGTACTTTTACCTTTTACCACAAAATGAAAAAATCAGCGTTTTTGTTCCTGCTTTCCGCAGCCTTGTTCAGTTGCCATCATGATGTGACCCAGGAAGATATCTCCGCAATCAACGGCTATTGGGAGATTTCACAAACCGTCGGCAAAGATGGCCTTAAGAAGGATTTTAAGATTAACGAAACCATCGACTATTTTCAAGTCAGGAACAACAAAGGTTTCCGCAAGAAGGTGATGCCGCAATTCGATGGCCGTTACATTATAAATGACCAGAAGGAAGATCTTGGCGTTAAGAAAGATGGGGATGATTTTTACATCTGTTATGTAACGCCTTACGGCAAATGGCGTGACAGGATTACTGAAGTCAATGCCGTGGAATTGGTACTCACTGACAGTTCCGGCACGGAATTCCATTACAAACGTCCCGTAAAATTTTCAGTAAAGTAATGGTCAAAAGAGCGAGTAACGAAAGTCCGATCAGCGATGTGCTGAAGGAAATCATCAGCCTGAATAAGTTGCAGCCCGGGATGGACGCTGTAGCAGTGCGCGAGGCATGGGATTCGCTAATGGGCAATGGCGTGCGGAATTACACTAAGGAAGTGGTCCTGAAAGGCAGTACGCTGTATGTTGCACTGTCATCGTCCGTGCTGCGTGAGGAATTGATGTTTGGAAAAGCAAAAATTGTCTCGATGATTAACGAAGAGCTGGGTAGGGAAGTGGTTCGGGAAGTCATTTTAAGGTAGCCGAAACGCACGAATCCATTGCTTTCCGTGACATGAAATATAAAAAAATCCCGTTCATATGAACGGGATTTTTTGGTCTTATAGTCTGAATCGACAAGCTTTTACAAGCAAGGACGTTAGATTAAAACTGCTCTCTTCCTGCAAAATGGAAAGCACTTTCGATGGCAGCATTTTCGTCGCTGTCGGAGCCATGGACTGCATTTTCACCGATTGATTTTGCGTAAGCTTTACGGATTGTGCCTTCAGCCGCTTCCGCAGGGTTTGTAGCACCGATTAAAGTCCTGAAATCCTCGACTGCGTTTTCTTTCTCGAGGATAGCCGCTACGATTGGACCTCTCGACATAAACTCAACCAACTCTCCGTAGAAAGGCCTTGCGGCGTGCACGGCGTAAAATGCCTGCGCGTCAGCCGTAGTCAGTTGTGTCAGTTTTAAAGAAACGATCTTAAACCCTCCGTCAGTGATCATTTTCAGGATATTCCCGATGTTTCCGGCTTCAACCGCATCAGGCTTAATCATTGTAAAAGTTCTGTTTGTTGCCATTTTTATTTTAAAATTTTGCGCAAAAGTAGTTTATTAAAACCATATAATAAAATCTACACAGGTAATTATCGGGACATAAAAAAAAACCTCCGGCAAAGAGACCTCCGGAGGTTTTCAAATTAACCAAAATTCTAAATCGTATGCGGTGCTATTTTTTAATCAGCTTAATCGTCTGCACACCCTTATCGGATGTCACTTTCGCAAAATAAAGTCCCGCAGCAAGTGAGGAGCAATCCACGGTGCCCTGGTTGCCAAACAGATTTTTTGTCAATACGTTTTTCCCCATCGCATCGATGACGCTAATGGAACTTAAATTGCCATTGCTTACAATGTTCCAGGTTTCGTGTGAAGGATTCGGATAGGCTGTAAATTGCACGCCGGGAATCTCATCTACCGTAACCAACAGGCCTACTATGATATATTCGCCGGTGACCCTGTTGAAGCCAATACCCATGGTATCGCCGCCGCCCGTTACAAAATTCGGGCCGTCGGGTACCGCAATGCCTTCAAACATATCGGCTCCCATTCCCCAATTTACGGTCCAGCTGTCATTTTGCCGGAATTTGAATTCACCTGCATTCATCCAGATTTCCAGGGAATAGGATATCCCATCAGAGGTACTCATATTAACGTCCGGACCATCAAACCCATTGGTTTCGGTTAAGGCTGTCCCTAAAACACCAATGCTTACAAAATCGAAAGAATAGGCACCTGTAAGGATATTGAAAGTGACGTTGTAAGTGCCTCCCACCACAGGGATATTAGGGTCGTCCTGCACGCCAACTCCTGAAGGGAAAGTGGTACTTCCCCAATTCACTGCCCAGCCGTCGTCCTGGCGGAATTTAGCTTCGCCATCAACGAACGTGTAAGCCAACAAAGTATAGGTGATACCATCTGTTGTCTGCATGTCGACGTCCGGTCCTGCAAAGCCGTCCGCGCTCACGGCATCTCCTATAATTCCGATACTCGGAAAATTATTGATGCTCATAAAGTTATACGCGCCCGTCAGTCTGTTGAAACTGATGTCATACGTGCCTGCAACAACAGGGATGTTATTGCCGTCGCTCAAACCTGAGGGAAATGAAGAACCTCCCCAATTGATGTCCCACGCGTCATCCTGACGGAATTTGGCTTCGCCGTTCATCAGGGTCACGTTCATCAGGGTGTACACGATGCCATTGGTAGTGACCAGGTCAGTATCCGGTCCGCTGAACCCGTTGGCGTCTACAGCGGTTCCAAGAATGCCAACAGATGGAAAAGCACCTACAGTAGAAAATTCATACGCACCTGTCGAACGCGTAAACGTTACATTGAAGGTCCCGGCAGGAATGATCATGTTGTTCCCGCCCTGAGTGCCGACTCCCGAAGGGAATGCAGGATTACCCCAGTTAATGTCCCAGGCATCGTTCTGGCGGAATTTGGCCTCGCCCGCTGTGAACGTATAATTGGAAAGTGTATAGGTTTCTCCGTCATTGGTGGAGAGGTTGACGTCCGGTCCGGCAAATCCGTTGGCAGTTACCGCGGTGCCCAAAATCCCGACACTTGGATAAAGCGGTGTACCGACAAATGAATAGGCCAAAGTACTCAGGTTGAACGTCAGTGTATAGGTGCCGGCCACAACAGGAATGTTTGAACCGCCCTGAACAGCAGTGCCGTTTGGAAAATTATCGTTCAAAAGATCCACACCCCAGTTGGTGGTCCAGGCATCGTCCTGACGGAATTTCAATTCCCCATTTGTGAAGACATAATTTTCAAGCGTGTAAGTAATACCATCGTTGGTGGTCATATTCGTATCAGGATCGTCGAAGCCACCTGAAGTTACCGCCGTACCCAATACGCCGATATTGGCAAATACCACCGGAGCGTCAAAAGAATAAGCACCGGTTTGACGGTTAAAATGCACCGTATACATTCCTGCCGTAACCATGATGTTGGATCCATCCTGCGTGCCTGTTCCGGATGGGAAATCAGCACTGCCCCAGTTAACAGCCCAGTCGTTATCCTGCCTGAATTTGGCCTCACCGGTAGTAAACGTATGGTTGTATAGGACATAATTCACACCATCAGTCGTGCTTAAGTCGGTATCCGGATCTGTAAATCCTCCGGCACTCACTGCCGTCCCGATTACGCCGATACTTGGGAAAGTAAAGCTGTAATCGCCCGTAATCCTGTTAAAAGTCACCGAATATGTACCCGCAGGAACCGGTATGTTATTCCCCGCGTTGATGGTCGCAACACCACTCGGGAATGCCGTACCGCCCCAGTTGATGTCCCAGGCATCATCCTGCCGGAATTTCATCTCCCCGCCCAGAAAATTGTAATTCGTAACCGAGTATGAAATGCCGTCAAAAGTCACCATATCGACGTCCGGTCCAGCAAACCCGTCTGCGCTTACCGCAGTACCAATCATCCCGATACTCGGAAAAGAGACGACATTAGTGAACGAATACGCACCTGTGTCACTGTTAAAAGTAACATCGTAAACGCCCGCCACGCACTGGATATTCTGACCATTCTGGGTTCCGGTCCCACTAGGAAATGCCGTGCTTCCCCAATTGATCGCCCAGGCATTGTTGGCCCTGAATTTGATACCGCCACCACTTCCAAAGGTAGTTAGTGTGAGGTTTTCGAGGGTCCAGTGGACGCCATCTGTTGTGGCCATCTGGTGCACGTCTTCCGGTCCCGGATTTCCTGGATCGCCGGGCCATCCACCCGCTGCCTCGCCCACGACCGCCACAGAATTTACCTGTGCCTGCGTGATGGAAAACAGCAACATCGTTAAAAAGAGTAGTGTTTTTTTCATTCCTTATCAGTTTTAGTTAATATGTGTCCGTTAAATTTAGATAAAATTTAACAGATTGATATTTACCGATAAAGAAATGTATGCACGAAAACGTTTGCGTATTGATAACTTTTTTAGCGCAACTGAAATGGCTATCAGCAGTTTACAAAACCAGTACGCTGAAGTGATGAGAAAAGGGTTGCAGCGTATCCACAAGGCGTTCAATCAGCAAATCACCATATTCGAGATAAAACTCTGCAAAATTGGCGCTTCTTTCCTGCAAACCGTTAAGCGGGAAAAGCTCATTTTGTAAATTGGTAATGCGCTCCAATTCATCAGCATGCTTCCTTTTCTGCGCTTTGAGCAAACGCTTTTCCAGGTTTTCAAGGCCTTTGATTTGTTTGATCTCCTGCGCTTTTACGGCACCCGTGAACGATTTATCGGTATGCAGTGCCATGTCGTGGAGTTTTTTAAACTGGTCTGACAGGAATTTCTTCTGCTCCGACAAATCCACAGGAAACTCTGAAAGGGACCTGATTTTTTTATTTGCCAACGCGTCCTGTTTCATAAACAGGTCTCTCCATTGCAATTCAAGTCGCTCCGCTTTCCCAGCCTGTTTCTCGGTAGCCAGCAATACTGAGTTGCGGATCAGCAGCATCGGGAAAGTGACGCCTGCAGCATCGAAGAATGCTTTCAGTTCAAGCCAGTACGCGATTTCGCCACCGCCGCCGATGTAGCAAAGATTCGGCAATATGACTTCCTGATAAAGTGGGCGCATGATCACATTGGGGCTGATTTTCTCGGGATGATTTTCAGCCAGATCAAGGATTTCTTCTTTGGTAAAACTTAAATCGGTATGGTTCACGATGTACTTACCCTGATCAAAAATGATCCGTTCGCGCAGCTGGTCCTCCAGATAAAAAAGGTTGATTTCACGCGGATTCACCTGCACGGTGTAATCGCCAAAGCCGGCAATGGTTTCAGAAACTTTCCCGAAAGAGACCTGTTGTTCCAGTTCAGCTTTCACATACGGGACGAACGCTTTTTTCAATGCAGCCGAATCGGCATCGATGATTACAAGCCCGTGAGCGCCAAACAGCGCATTGGCCAGATAGCGCGTGGCTTCCGCCAGGGTCGTGTGCCCGGTGTAAGCATCGCTGAACAGTGTCCTGAGTGTTTCGGCATGAAGGCCGGGTCCGAGTTCCCTTGCAAAAATCTCGAGGAACTGGTCAAGCCCTTCCGTAGATAAACGCCCCACGGCGCCGGCGCTTTCACGGTTCCAACGGAATTTCTTCCCACGGAAATTAAAGTAGTTGATTTCTTCAAAGTCATGGTCTTCGGTCGCCATCCAATACACAGGAACAAAGCGGTTCCCGGGATATTTTACGCTGAGTTCCCTGGCGAGGTTTATTGACGTGATGATTTTGTACAGAAAGTACAGCGGCCCGGTAAAAAGGTTCAGCTGGTGGCCGGTCGTTACGGCGAAAGTATCGTCATCCGCCAAAAGCGAAATATGCTCTTTAGTCAGCGCAGAAGCCTTGATTTGAGCATACTGCCTTTCAAGTTCTGCCACCAGGACCGCACGGTTTTCCCGAGGGAAATTCCTTTTTTTCTCCTCCATCTGCGCCTTAAAATTTTCAAGTGATGGGAACCGATGGTACCACTGTCGTACGCCGGGTTTTTGGTTGAGGTAATCGACAACTAAAGGTGTGAAATACCCGGAATCCTGATACGTAATACAGTCGGTTGGCATGTGGAAAGTTTGAATTTCCCGTAAAATTACTAAAAAAAGATGGTTTTACTTAATCCGTAACTACAGTATTTCCTGCGCTGATGAGTGCCTGTTTGTCTATAATACCCTGTCCCGTCGGCGGTGCCGGAGGACTTTGGGAACCCAGAAACAACTGTTTCCCGGTTGCCGGCGCAACGAGAAGCCACGTATGCAGCAGGTTGTTTACTGTAGCAACCGTCAGGGCATTATAGCTGAAAGCATACTGATTGTAGTTGCCGGGTGCTATTATACCACCCACTTCGTCAAGCACAGGAAACGCAACTGTTCCAAGAACCGGATTCGATTGGAAACTGCATTCCTTTAAGAACGTCAATGCAGGGAAAGTTACTGAGGTAAGCATTGTGTTAAAGCTGACATGGAGGGAATTAATGGAGGTAATGTGCTCAAACGATAAACTCGTAAAGCCCGTTGCCTGAATGCCAATCAAATCGGCAACTGTTAGCAACGGAATCTCAAGCGAGGTAAGCATCGGAGCGTGAACCGAGACACTACCCGTGGTGAGTGAAGGCAGACTGATGCTGTTGATCAAGTCGCCATAAGCAGAAAAACCGCCCGTGGCAAGCGAAGGCAGCGTGATGCTGCTGATCAGGTCACCATAGACAGAAACACTGCCTGTTGCAATCAGCGGCAGGTTTACAGACGCTAAAGTTGATGAGTTTATAAATAACGTACCTGAAGTTAACGCAGGCAGGTTTAATGAGCCGATCTGGTTGTTGCCGGTTATGGTAACTGTTCTGCCGGTATGCAGGTCGTCCAGGTTTACATTGGCGAGCACCGCATTGTTCGCAATATAAATCTTCTGCGTATTATTTATCAATGCACCAAGGTCGATGGTTTGCAGCAATGGATTGTCTTCTATATCCAAATTGTAAGACGCCGTCATTACCGGAAAAGACAAACTCGTCATGCTGGCATTATCGGTCAGCAGGAACTTCGATCCCGGTGCAATTTTCGTCAGCGCCGGAAAAGTAAGCGAGCTCAGATCGTTATTGTCAACCACATCAAATTTTCTTCTGGACGTTGTGAATGCCGAAAAGTCAACCGTGGTAAGGTGAAGGTTGTCGCTAATGCTGACATCGCGGTACACTGTCGTAAGATGGCTAAGATTCAGTGTAACAAGCTGTCGGTTATTGGTGATCTGCAGGTCAAGTAAAGTTGTCACCATACTCAGGTCAAGCGTCGTCAATTGCGTCGTGGCATCAACGATAATGTTCTCCGTATTGGGGCCAAACTGAGATTGTATTTGCGCGGCAGCTTCGGCATTACTGGTATCACCGGTGATAAAAATGGTGGATTTCCCCTGATTCAAACTCGTTCCCGAATACAGTGCGTAGGGCACACTCAGCAACTGGCTGGTCCCTGAGATGCTGTAATTACTCCCACCCTCAGGATCGGTTTCGGTCTTGATGAAATAATTTCCGTCACCCCAGCTGATCGCTGAAAATGTCCCCGTAACCGGTGTTCCGCCCCCAATTTCAAGGCTGGCCAGACCATTTTCATTCGTCGTAACCGCGTGTGTCTCAACATAAACAGCAATCCCCAGAGGGTCATTTTTTACAATGCTGATGCGCACACTGATTGGGGTTTCCGTAACCAGGTTCCCGGAAGCATCCCGTATTACTGACTGGTAGCTCATTTTTTGTGGAGCCTGAGCAGATAGCGTGGAACTGATGAGCAATAAAGCGAAAAGGATTATTTGGGGAATGTACTTTTTAACCATGTTCTTATTTTTTTATGATTTTGAATGTCTTGATTTTTTTATCGCTTCCGCAGATCGTAATCAGGTAGATTCCCGGAGGATATTGCTGCATTGCCACCAATGTTTCTCCAGAGAAAGCGGCAGGTGATAACAGGACTTTACCGGTGATGTCAGAGAGGCTGTATGTTAAACTGCCGTCGCGGTCGTCGGCGTTTTTTAACGTCAGGTTGTTGCGCACCGGATTGGGATATGCCAAAAGCTGTATTCCGGGAAGCTCGTCTTTTCCTAAAACGATGATTTCATAAGGTTGCTGGACACCGACGGTAATCAATGCGCTATCCGGACTTTTATAAGAAATTTGTCCTACAGAGTAACTCACGGTGCCGCCTGACCCGGTTGCATTTCCGCCGCCTGCGACCGTGCTCTGCTGCGCCCGGAGACCCGTGCAGATTAACGCGGGCAGTAAAAAAAACACCTTTTTCATATCGAATTTATTTGGAGGCAAATCTACTACCTTTTCGTTTTAATTGTCAATCGGTTAGCCTTTTTTTTAAATTCCGTGCAGGAGAAACTATCGTTTAACGCCTCCCGAAATCGTATGGACTTAAAATTTCAGAAATTAAGACTAATTTTGCCATATGGTCAGACCCTTCCTCATCACGCCGCCGTTTACCCAGCTCAACACGCCTTATCCGGCGACCGCTTATCTCAAGGGTTTCCTCAACACACAAGGCATTGCCGCTTTTCAGGCTGATTTGGGCATTGAGGTAATCCTCGCGTTGTTTTCCAAAAAAGGGCTTACGGAGTTGTTTGATTTTATCGGCGCTTCCGCAGATGTCACTCCTAACGCCGCACGCATGATATCCCTCAGGAAGGATTACATTGACACGATTGATGCCGTAATCCTGTTCCTGCAGGGCAAAAACCCAACACTGGCACTCCAGATCTGTCAGGAGGATTTCCTGCCCGAAGCGTCGCGGTTCAGCCAGTTGGAAGAACTTGATTGGGCGTTCGGGACGATGGGCACACAGGACAAGGCAAAACACCTCGCGACGCTGTACCTCGAAGATATTTCCGACCTGATTGTGGAATGTGTCGACGACAATTTCGGGTTTAGCCGCTACGCCGAAAGACTCGGCCGCAGCGCCAATTCGTTTGATGAATTGTACGCGTCGCTGCAACAGCAACCCACTTATATCGATCGGATACTATACCAACTCCTAGAGCAAAAAATCAGTGAAATCCAACCGACGCATATCTTCATTTCGGTACCATTTCCAGGCAATCTGTACGCGGCTTTCCGCTGTGCCCAATGGGCCAAAATACATTACCCCGACGCAATTGTCGCCATGGGCGGCGGTTTTCCAAACACCGAATTGCGTTCGCTTTCGGATCCGCGCGTGTTTGAGTTTTTCGATTTCATCACGCTCGATGACGGTGAGGCGCCGGTGGCACAGTTGCTCCGGAATTCGTCACTTCCCAAATCGGAGCGCACCTACAAACGTACATTCCTTCTTGAAAATAACGCGGTCGTTTATAAAAATGACTCCGTTCAGCACGATTACAAACAGTCTGAAACCGGTACGCCGGACTACAGCGACTTGCTGCTGGACCGGTATATTTCGGTGATAGAGATTGTAAACCCGATGCACCGCATGTGGAGCGATGGCCGCTGGAACAAACTTACGATGGCACACGGGTGCTACTGGGGAAAGTGTACTTTCTGCGATATATCACTCGACTATATCAGGATTTATGAACCGGTCGCCGCGTCATTACTTTGTGACCGCATTGAGGAACTCGTAGCGCAGACCGGGCAAACCGGTTTCCATTTCGTGGATGAGGCCGCGCCCCCCGCACTGATGCGCGCATTGGCCATTGAGATCCTCAGGCGTAAGCTTACGATCACCTGGTGGACCAACATCCGTTTCGAGAAAAGTTTCACGGCAGACCTGTGCCATTTGCTCAAGGCTTCGGGATGTATTGCGGTGTCTGGCGGACTCGAAGTGGCTTCCGACCGGCTCCTCAAACTGATTGATAAAGGCGTGACGGTGGCGCAGGTGGCGAGGGTCACGCGGAATTTCACCGAAAACGGCATCATGGTGCATGCCTACCTGATGTATGGCTACCCGACGCAGACCGTTCAGGAGACCGTCGACAGTCTCGAAATGGTGAGGCAGATGTTCGAAGCGGGGATTCTGCAATCCGGATTCTGGCACCAGTTTGCGATGACGGCGCACAGTCCGGTAGGGCTCGAACCCGCGAGGTTCGGTGTCGTCAAGGATTCGGAATTGGTCGGTAGTTTTGCAAACAACGACATCAATTACACGGACAACACCGGAATCAATCATGATCAATTCAGCTTTGGCCTAAAAAAGTCGCTTTTCAATTTCATGCACGGCATTTGTTTCGATTACAGGCTTCAGGATTGGTTTGATTTTAAGATTCCCAATACGACTATAAGCCGCGATTTTATCGTCAATGCATTGGAGGAAGACGGCATGTTTGACACCAAGGGTTCGGCGAAGGTTATTTGGCTTGGCGGTATGCCTTCCATGCAATACGTCACCAAATCGAAAAAAGGACGTTCATGGGAAATGGTGGCTTTGACATTCCATACTAAAAAGGAGGCGTTCGCGCTTCAGTTTAATCGGGCGGAAGGGGAGTGGTTGGCCGGACTGTTGGAGCAGGTCCGCGTGACGAATCAAAAAGTGTGGCAGTTCAGCGAAATCAAGTCAGATTTTGAGCAACATCTTGACGACTTCGAATTGTTCTGGTATGCTAAACCGATGCAGACGCTCAGGAAACACGGTTTACTGGTATTATAGGTCAGTCCTTCTTTTCATCCGCTTCCGGGCTGTCTTTTTTCTTGCCCTTGTCTTTTTTTTCGGCTTTGTTCTTGAGGTTTTCGAATTTCAGCAACTGCTCTTTGTTAAGCAATTGACGGATTTTCGCTTCCATCTTGTCTTTGGCAGTATTCATTTTTTCACTTTTGCCGGTATCTGGAATTTCCTCAACAGTGATTGACATAACCTGGTTTTTATAGTCGTCGATAATATTTTTTACGGCCGCTTTCTGGAAATCATCCAGGGAAAGCTCCTTGGTCATTTTATCCGTCGAGGCCTGTACGAAATCAAAATCAGACTTCTTGTCCTTTTTCTTGCCTGTCTGGAACTGGCCAGGCCCGCCAATGCTGCGGTCTACGCCGCCGTATTGCGCCTGGATTGAAAATGAAGAAAAAATGAACACTGCAAGGACGAGTATTTGTTTCATGTTCAGGAAATTGATTTTGATTGCCAAACTTACAATTAATCTTCAAAGATATTTTTTTAACGTCGTTAATTTTTACCCAATTCGGAACCTCAAAACCGGCAAATCAGTCGTTCCCGATGGTGAGATTACAACGTTTTATCAGCTCGAGCAACTTGGTGTCGCTGCTGAAAACCGTATTGAGTCCTTGTGGTTCCTGCGGTGGATCAGCCGTGTAAGGATCACCGGCATGCCACTTTCCACTTTCATCCTTTGCGACACCTTCGCCGCCAAAACCCCAGAAATTGATGCCCCGCAACGGGCCGTCCCCGGAAATACTCTTTGAGAGTTTCTCAAAGAACAGGTTGTAAAACGCCAGCCTGTCGTCGAAAGCCGTTTTGGGAGACAGGCTTTCATCTTCCCTGGGCAGGCCGAATTCCTCAATGACGATAGGACGATTCATGTTACGCGCCAATGCCACATGCTCGTCGATGTATTTTTCAGCATTGGAAATCGCTGTTGGCAGCGTAGCTTTCGCGTCAGCGGACTTGTACCAGTTCCAGTTTTTTGGCCAGATGTGCATGGTCAGGTAATCGATTTTCGGGTTGGCATGCGTGCGTGCGAAGGTGCCCAGGTCGCCGTTAGCCCCCATCCTGCCTTCGGATCCGGTACAAATCAGGTGGTTCTTGTCAAGTCGGTCAATCAGGTTTACCGCTTCATTGAGCCAGTCAGTAAAAGCTGCTTCATTTTCCGGGGTAAACACGCGCGGCTCATTCGCGACCTGCCACGCCATGATTGTAGGATCATCAGTATATTTTTTTTTGGTGTAAGCATTTTTCCTGCCGAGAATAAAGGTGATGTGTTGGGCCAAAGCCGATTTGCATGCTGCGCAGGAGTGGAACTGCGCTACATAGTCCATAAATTCATCCCAGGTATGTTCCGCTCCGATGTTTGGGTTAGGGATTGCGCCTTTGCCATTCCACTCCAGGTATTGCGCCATGCCGCCCGACCATTCCCAATTGTTGGTCAGGTAAAGGACAGCCGTCATGTTGCGCCGGGCCATTTCCGAAAGCAGGAAATCAAGTCCGTCAAGCAGATCGGGATCGTATTTGCCCTGTTCAGGTTGCAGCGCCTGCCGCACGGTAAAGTCATAATTGCCGCCATCAGCACCCACCATTATCCTTAGGTTGGTGATGCCGTAGTGCTTCATCAGGTCGAGCTCGCGAAGCAACCGTGGTCGGTCGCCTTTCCCGGAAGCCAAAAGTGAGCCATACCAGTAATTGGCACCGACGTAGGAATAATTCCTTCCGTTCCTCAAAAACCGGGTTCCTTTTACTGAAACGAAAGACTGCGCCGACGCGGTCACGGCGAGCAGTAAAAAAAAGAGGCACACTGATTTTTTCATGGTCATTCTGATTTGAATTTAAAACCAATTGCGTGCAGGTTTTCGATGCCGAGCCCTGGCTCATTGGCGATTATCTTCCGGAGCCTTGAAATAAACACATCGAGGCTGCGTCCCATGAAATAATCATCGTCGCCCCAGAGCGCAGTCAGGATCTGCTCGCGTTTGAGCACCTTATTTTTATTGTCCAGGAAGTACTTGAGCAATGCGGCTTCACGCTCGGTGAGCTTAATTTTTTCATTTTCCTTGAACACGATGTAATTCTGGCTGTCGAAACGGTAGCTTCCGAGATCATACACGGGATTTGCCTCGACGCTGCGCCGGGACCGCTTCAGGAATATTTCAATCTTCAGCAACAGCTCCTCGATGCTGAATGGCTTTACGAGATAATCATCGGCACCAATGCGCAGGCCTTTGATGCGGTCTTCCTTGAGCGTTTTGGCGGAAAGGAAAATAATCGGGATGTCGGTATTGGTTTTTCTGATTTCCGAAGCAAGCTCGAAACCGTCCCTTTTCGGCATCATGATATCGAAGATGCAAATGTCGAACGCGCCCGCCCGGAATATTTCGAGGCAGGTCTCACCATCTGCGCAGTGCGTAACGTCGTAGCCATGCTGTTCCAGGTTGTCTTTGGTCAGGAACGCGAGCGTATCGTCGTCTTCGGCATACAATATCTTAAAGTGCATTTATTTTGGCATTATTAGGGTCATTGTGAGTCCGCCGTCCGGATTTGCGGAAGGTACAATCTTCCAGTGGTGGAGCACGCATATTTTTTTAACATAGTAAAGTCCGAGTCCGAAACCCGTCACCTCATTACTTCTCGAATTGCTGATCCGAAAGAACTTATCAAAAATAAACGAAATATTCTTTCCTGAAATCCCGACGCCATTGTCGACGAACGCTATCCTGAGTTTGTCACTTTCTTCGGTAATGCGAATGGTGATTTCGGGTGTTTTCTCGCAGTACTTGACCGAGTTGTCGATCAGGTTGTACACGATGTTGGTGAAATGAAACGCATCGGCAGCAATATGGTATTCGGACCTTTGCGCTTCAATGCTGACTTTCGTTTCCGGGTATTTAAGGTGGATGCTTTCTACGGCATTCCTGATGACCGCAATCAATTCAGTACGTTCTTTATGCAGCACCAATGCAGAATTGTCTGATTTGGCGATGTTGAGTACTTTCTCGATATGTGCGTTAAGCTTGTTGCTTTGAGCGATGATAATCCCGGTGTACTTATCAAGTTTCTCATCAGACCGGATTTGCGGTTGTTTGCTGAGGTAATGCGAAGCAATCAGGATCGACGACAGCGGGGTCTTGAATTCGTGCGTCATATTGTTGATGAAATCGCGCTGCAGTTCGGAATATTTCTTTTGTTGTAAGATGGTGAAAATCGAATACACATAAATCAGCAGGATTACAATCAGCGCAATCGTCAGTACAAACCAGAACTTGAGTGAACTGAACAGGTACGACGTTTCATTCGGGAAGCGGACGGCAAAATAATAGACCAGGTTTTTGTGCTTCGGGAAATAGACTTTCTGTGGCGCGGCATCCTTATCTGAATAGGAAACATAGTTGCCATACACCATTTCGTCGCTCTGGCAATTGTACATCGCGTACTCGAAATCAGTGGCTATGTTAACTTTGGCGAATTCCGCTTTGAGATAGAATTCGAGGATTTTCGGATCAAAATCATTGTTGATGTTGACCACGTAATAATCATTGGACACCTTTTGTACCGGATTGTCGCCGGGCAGTTCATTGTTGGTTCCCTCATATAATTTCTTGGATACCTCGAGCAGGGCGATATGGGATTTCTGGCTGAATTTTTTCTCCTCTATCGTGTAGGCCTGCCGGGTCCAGAGCAGTTGCAATACGAGGATTCCAATGATGGCAATGAGCCCCAGCAGTATGATGATGTTAAGCTTGTTCACTTTCATTGCCTGCAATATTAGGCAAATTATCGGTTTGAAATGCTGCTTAACAACTCGTTAACAAACATTTGAAAGTCGTTAACAACGGCGCCTGGAAGATTAAAATACTTTTGGAACAGCAAACAAAGGCACGCCTTTTTTATTAATCGAAAAAACCTTAATTATGAAACACACCCTTATTCTATTTGTCACTGCAATGTTTTGCACGATCGGATTTTCATCATTCGCTACGCTGCCTGCTACCGGTGGCAAGGTAATCTGGAAAGCCGAAACCGTGGACACCGGAGAAATTCCGCAGGGCACGCCGAAAACCATCGAATTTGAATTCAAGAACAGCGGCGAAACTGCGGTGACCATCACCAGCGCGAAAGCCTCTTGTGGCTGTACCGTCGCCGACTATCCCAAAGAAGCGATTGCGCCCGGAAAATCAGCTAAAATTACCGCGACGTACAGTGCGGCAAACAAGGGACAGTTTACAAAGACCATCACCGTAACCACTTCGGAAAGTGACAGCCCGAAAGTGCTTACCTTAAAAGGAACCGTTATTTAAGATTTTGTGCTTTTTTAATTTGATGCCATTGTCAAACCTTGACAATGGCATCTTTGTTTTTTCACAAAATATAAGGGCATTAGTCTAAAAATCGCGCGTCAATGGTTTTTTTATCTATTTTTAACTGCGTTTTAACTACAACGATGTGTTAAATAACTTAAACCGTATTACCATTTATAAGAAGATATTGTGGATGACCACTCTGTCCGCAATCTTTTTTCTTGCGCTGCTGTCGGCCATCTACTACTACACTATTCAGCAGGAAAAGGAAGTTTACAAAGTTTCCCTGAGACAATTTGGGAACGAGGTAAATTCGTTGACCGAGCTTGACGCGCAAACCAATATTTCCAATATTGTTGACATGGTGTATTGGGACGAATTCATTCACTACCTGCAGCTGAAAGACCAATATTGGTTTGATCAGAATATCGAATCTTCGGTGGCCACCTATAAGGCAGACTACCTTGGAATCTATGATGTTAAGAGGAATTTCCTGAATAAGGCGTCAACGAAGGCAATAAGTAGTTTGGATTTCATGCCGAAAGCGGCTTTTGATGCGATCGACCGCAGGCGATTGGTTGAATTTTACATTAGGATCCCCGAAGGTGTTGTACAGGTCTTTGGGTCAGGTGTGCACCCGACTGCGGATATATACGATAAAAAGACCCCGCCGTCAGGATACTTCTTTATCGTCAAGCTAATGAACGGTGCGTATTTTGACAGTCTTGAGACGTTAAACAATTCCCAGATCGGATTTATTGACAAACCGCAGGAATCTGAAAATAGCCTCTATGTACTTCGTGACTTGAAAGATTATAACCATAATACCATCGCTACTTTATCGTTCATCAGGCCTTTCGATGTCAGTTTCCATACTACAAAAAGTATATTAATATTACTAATAATTACTTATCTGTGCAGTATTGCGGTATACCTGTACTGTTCGCGCCAATGGGTGTATAAGCCATTGAATCTGATTACAAGTATCCTTGAAAAAGGGAATGAGACCGATATGGAAACACTTAAACACATTCCCGGGGAATTCCGGCACATCGGAAATTTATTTGAAGAAAGCAAGAAGCAGCGCGAGCAGCTTGAAATCGCCAAATCAAAAGCTGAGGAAAGCGACCGTCTCAAATCGTCATTTCTGACGAACATATCGCATGAGATCCGCACCCCGATGAATGCCGTTATTGGATTTTCGGCAATGCTGCAAAACGGCAATCTTTCCGAGCAGGAAAGGACCGAGTACCTCCGTATTTTGCAAAGCAGCGGAATCAATCTGGTGTCTATTATCGATGATCTTATTGAGATGTCCAGGATTGATACAAACCAGGTCGTTCCAAACTATAAAGCTGTCGACATTGATGCGTGCCTAAGTGACTTGTATGAGTCGATTAAAATAACCGTTCCCCGGGAAAAGGATATCCACTTCTACATTGCCTGGCCTGACGAACGTATTTCCGGAAAAATAATCACCGATGAAGTAAAACTCCGGCAAGTCCTTACAAATTTAATCACCAATGCAATCAAGTACACACCACAGGGATTCGTATCAATATCTTATGAAATTGACAGCAATGCGGCCGAAGTGGTTTTCTCAGTACATGATTCCGGTATCGGCATTGATGTGGAGGAGCATGGTAAGATTTTTGATCGGTTTTTCAGGATTGACAACGACTTTTCGATAAAGGCGGGAGGTCTCGGATTAGGCCTTTCCATCTCGAAAGCATACGTAAACATGCTTGGCGGAGAAATCTCAATCACATCACGCGAAAAAGCAGGATCGGATTTCCGCTTCACCATTCCCCTGAATTATGCGCAGGCTGAAAACATAGCCAGTCCAATCAAAAACAATGCAGCAGAATACGAGAAGGAATCGCTCACCATTCTGGTCGCTGAAGACAACAACATTAATTTCCTGTTGCTGCAAAAAATGCTCTACAGGCACAATCATGTCATCTTAAGGGCTTGCAACGGCCGTGAGGCAGTCGATACCTGCCAAAGCAATACAGCGATCGACCTGGTGCTCATGGATATTAAGATGCCTGTAATGGACGGCTACGAAGCCTTCGAACTCATAAGGAAGATCAGGCCTGAACTCCCCGTTATCGCACAAACAGCCTATGTTGGGAATGATGGTAGCCTCATTAATCAAAAAGGATTTTCAGCCTGTATTTCTAAGCCTATTGATAAGGATAAATTACTTGCATTGCTCAACAATGTCGTTTATATTAAAAAGAATGCATCCAATGCTTAGGAAATCTTTGTCTCTATTGTTGTTAGCAGGGTTGCGCCTTTTCGCTCAAAACACGGAGGGTGCCGAAAGGCGTGAAAATACAGATAGAAAATGGGAGGCAGCTATAGACTTCCAAAGCAGGTACATCTGGCGCGGACAGGCTTACGGTGGCAGCACTACCGCTGTGCAGCCTTCATTTGCTTACAACCTGATTGGAGAGCTGACTGTGGGGATTTGGGCGACGCAAAATTTCCGATGTAAGGATTACCATACCGACGGCACGTCCGACGGGTATCGTGAATTCGATTTTGGATTGGACTACCAATTTGCAGATTTTTTATCTTTTGGTCTGTGGCAATACTACTGGCCGGCCCTACAGCAAGACCTTGAAGCAGATACCCGTTTTTTTAACTATAGCACCAACAGTGTCACAACAGTTGACGCTGGGTTAACATTCGATTTCTCTGAAGATTACCGGCTCGCCTTCCAGGCGGCCTTGAATACGTTTATCGCTGGGAATGATTTCCGCTATGATAGTGCCGGCGATAATCCCGTGCAAAATTTCACGACATACGCTGAAATCGGATATGTATTTAAGGACGTATTCGATCGTATTTCCACAAAAACATTTCGTAGTATCAACATTACCCCGGTGGTGGGTGCCGTGCTTAATAATCAGGCAGCATACTACGCGGCTGGAGATTATAATAAAATTTCATTTATTAACCTTGCAGTCGCCGCATCGCGCGAATTTGACCTCGGGTTTGGCGTTAGTATGCCGGTAACCATTAATTACACGCACAATGGCGCTGCTGCAAACACCTCATTGGAGGGGCGTGACTTTTTAACAGCTACCGTATCAATCAAATACTAAACCGTAGATCGGCCGAAAGTAATCCACGTAACCACAAGGTTCTATTCGTGCACGTGCAATGGCTCCCCGTACAAATCGAATTCTGTCGCGTCGGTAATTTTTACCATAACAAAATCACCTGTTTTCACATAGTGCTTCGTGGCATCGATGAGTACTTCGTTATCCACGTCCGGACTGTCAAATTCGGTTCGTCCCACAAAATGCCCGCCTTCCTTTCTGTCGATAATGCATTTGAAGGTCTGCCCGATTTTCTCCTGGTTCAGGTCCCATGAAATCTGTGACTGCAACTCCATAATTTCGTTGGCCCGTTCCTGTTTTACTTCATCAGGCACATCATCTTCGAGCAGATACGCGTGCGTGTTTTCTTCATGAGAATAGGCAAAACAGCCCAAACGGTCGAATTTCATTTCCTGTACGAAATCCCTGAGCTTTTCGAAATCTTCCTGGGTTTCCCCCGGATACCCTACAATCAGGGTCGTCCTGATCGCCATACCAGGAACGGCCTCACGGAAATCCTTCAACAATCTTGTTGTTTTTTCCTGGGTGGTGCCGCGGCGCATCGACTTCAGGATGGAATCTGAAATGTGCTGCAGCGGAATATCGATATAGTTACAGATTTTCGGCTCACGCTTCATGATTTCCAGTACATCCATCGGGAAGCCCGTAGGAAACGCATAATGCAGGCGGATCCATTCAATGCCTTCTACTTTGACAAGCGCTTCGAGCAGTTCGCCAAGGTTTCGTTTCTTATACAGGTCAAGGCCATAATAGGTGAGGTCCTGCGCAATCAATATCAATTCCTTTACGCCGTCTTTGGCCAGCGTCTGTGCTTCCTTTACCAATTTCTCAATCGGTTGGGACACGTGCTTGCCGCGCATCAGCGGGATCGCGCAAAAACTGCACGGGCGGTCGCAGCCTTCGGCAATCTTAAGGTAGGCATAATTCTTTGGGGTGGTGGTGAGCCTTTCGCCCAGCAGTTCGTGTTTGTAATCGGCACCCAGCGCCTTGAGCAGCAAGGGCAATTCGGTGGTCCCGAAATACTGGTCGATATTCGGGATTTCTTTTTCCAGATCCGGACGATAGCGTTCTGACAGGCATCCGGTCACAAAAACCTTGTCCACCAGGCCGCGTTCTTTTTTGTCGGCGTATTCCAAAATCATGTTGACAGATTCTGCTTTCGCATTATCGATAAACCCGCAGGTGTTGATGACGATGATGTTGCCCTCTTCTTTTTCCGGCGCCTCGTGCTGTACATCCTTTCCGCTGGCGCGCAACTGGCCCATAAGCACCTCGCTGTCGTAGATATTTTTGGAGCAACCCAGCGTAATGACGTTTATTTTGTTCTTTTTTAGGGATTTAGTCCGCATGTGTCTGAAATTTGAGGGTGCAAAAATACGGTTATTTTTTGGATAATCTTTTGTTTCAGGAGCTAATCCTGCTGTCCGCTGTATCTTTTTCCTGCTGTGCCAGCAGCAAAAAGGATGCCGCTGCCATCAGGGCTAAAAAGAAAATCCGTTCCACCCGGAACGGATTTTTATCCAATTGGCGCTTTGTCCTTTAAGCTTAAAGTTCAAAAATCACTGTCAGACTCACATTGTGGTTTCTTTGGTTGATCGTGGCGGTATCGGTCAGGCCCTGCGAAAACGAAGATTGCTGGTAATCCCTTCTGGCCTTGGTGTAGGAAATATCCACCTTGGTGTCTCCGAAACTGTAACCCAATCCGGCGGAATAGGCATTGAGGTCGCTCATGATGGCGTCATTTTTGTACGGACTCTGCTCAAAACGGTAACCGCCCCTGAGGCTCCATTTTTTGATGCGGTATTCGCCGCCTACCCGCAGTTCGCCCGAGGTATCCAGTAAATCGTTGATCTGGGTATTCGCCTTGGCAATCAAAAGATCGCTTTTCGGCTTGAGGCGTGTGTTGGAATAATCTTTCATCGCATAATCCACGCTGATCAGTCCGCTCTTCCCGAAAACATAAGCTACACTTCCGGTATAACGGCCCGGCGTCTGCAATTTGTATGTCGGATAAATGAACCTGATGTTCGGGTCTGCAAAAAAATCGCCTTCGTTGGGTGCTGTATTTAAGGTGCTGACCTTGAGGGTCTGCAGCATCTCGTCTTTGAGGCTGTACCAGGTCGGCGACTCATAAGACAACCCCACACGGATTTCGTTGTTCAGTTTGGCAATGGCACCCAACTGGAATGAGAATCCCGATCCGTAAGTGGTCAGGTCATTGCTGAAACGCAGCGCCTGCAAGCCATTGGCATCATCATGTCCGGGTGAATCAAGGTAATCCTCGTAAAAACTCGTGTGCCTTGTATAATCTGTAAAGTGGGAATTGAGGTTTAAACCGAAATAGTATTTATCCTTGTACGAAATTGCGGCATTAAAAGATAATTTGCCATTGTAACCGGTACTGGTAATGGTATTCTCCTGGTAAAAATTGTTCGCTCCCGTAATCGCTGATGCGTACGTTGCATTGCCAACCGGATTAATAGCATAGCCTTCAAACCCAAGGTAAGCCTGTTGTTCCGCGTAGGTCAGGTCTTCAAAATTGTTGTCTGTGATTCTTGAAACAGGTACGCCGTTCGCATAACTCAGAAAATAGTCTGCAACGGAATTATCGTTGTGTCCCCTATAAAAAACAGAATTGTCAAACAGGTTTGCATTTTCGTAATTGATCCCGAGCGCCAGCTTATTCCATCCGCTCTTTTCGCTCTTATCGGTAAAAACCCATATGCCTCCCACTTGGTTTAAGTCGAATGTATTGTCGTTTTCGCGATATTTTTCGCCGAAATAATTCGAACGGTTTGTAGTGTTTACGCTGCTCATCGTCAACGCTGCCTGGTTGTTCGAAAATACTGCCGACCCTGCAGGATTGACGCTCAGAGATGAAAAATCGCCGCCCAGCGCGCCGAAGGCCCCACCCATCGCGCGGAACCTGGCCGTGCCATTCAGGTTGTCCTGCGCATAACGAAGCGCGTCGGTGAAATCCTGTGCCTGTAACCCGTTGGCTGCAAGCCCTAAAAATAAAATTGATAAATACTTTTTCATATTGATGATTAATTTTTGGTCAAAAAAATACCTATGCTGAACACAGGTATTTGTTATTGTTGATTATCCTCTTCTGCCACCACCACCACTGCTGCTTCTGCCGCCACCGCCGCCACCGCCGTAGCTTCCGCCTGATGAACGGCTGCCTCCGGATGAACTTGGCGTGTAAGACCGCGAGTTAGAAGATGATGAACTTCTGGTTGGAGTGTAAGTGCCGCTGCTTCGCGTTGAAGTTGAAGGCGCATTGTTGGAGTAGTTCGTATTCCTTGTGCCGGAATTGCGCGTTGAATAACTTGTTACTGATCTCCTGCCGCTATTATTACTGGCGTCACTTCTGCCATAATTGCGGCTGCCTGATCTGCCGATAGCTGCGTAATTATTTCTTCTTCCAGCATTAACTCCATAGTTGTATCCGGATCCACGTCTTCCATTGCTGTAGGCGTAGTTGCCGTAGTGATGGTGCCCGTAATAACCTCCGTAATAGCCGCCCCAGTATGGTGAGTAGTAGCCTCCCCAGCCCCAGCCTGAGTAGTAGCCCCAGCTTGGCCCGTACCACGAATTCCATCCCCAGCCGATATTCCAGTTCCACCCCGGGCTATACCATCCCCACCCGAGGCTTGGCCCGTACCAGTTGTTCCATCCCCAACTGTTGTCGTATACATTGACCACGACATTTTCATTGCTTCCCCATCCGCCGTTATCGTTGGCATCACGATACGTATTGCCGGTGGTGTCTGAGACGGATGAATAATTGTCAACATCGGTAAAAACCTCTGAGGATTGTTGTTTGGCATCAAAATAGTCCTTGTAGGCCTGGTTATTAGCGTTTGACGCAGTTTCTTTCGTCCGGACATCGCTGCCGGCGGCTCCGTAAACGCCATCACGATCGTAGTAGGAAGTATTCTGATATGAACCGCAGGACGCGGCCAGCAGCGCGATCAAACCCAAAACGGGCCAGGCGCGAAGCGATCTGAAGTGAGCATAATAAGTTTTCATAGTCTGTAGCTTTTTTATTGTTGGACAACACAAAAATAAGTAGTTTTGCGAAACTTTTTAGTTAAATAAAGTTAAACCTGATTTATCTCAATTTATTGTATATGAGCAAGAATCTCACAACGAGGGAAGACGATTATTCGAAATGGTATAATGAACTGGTTGTAAAGGCCGACCTCGCTGAAAATTCCGGGGTTAAGGGCTGCATGGTCATCAAGCCGTACGGGTATGCGATTTGGGAAAAAATGCAGGCGGAACTCGACAGGATGTTTAAGGAAACCGGCCATCAAAATGCCTACTTTCCTTTGTTTGTGCCCAAAAGCATGTTTGAAGCCGAGGAAAAGAACGCTGAAGGCTTTGCAAAAGAGTGCGCAATAGTCACGCATTATCGCTTAAAGAATGACCCGGACAAGCCGGGCAAACTGATGGTCGATCCCAATGCCAAACTGGAAGAAGAACTGATCGTACGCCCGACAAGTGAGGCGATTATCTGGTCAACATACAAAAAATGGATCCAGTCGCACCGCGACCTGCCGCTCCTGATTAACCAATGGGCCAACGTGGTACGTTGGGAAATGCGCACCAGGCTGTTTTTGCGCACCGCCGAATTCCTCTGGCAGGAAGGGCATACCGCCCACGCCACAAGAAGTGAGGCGATCGAAGAATCTGAGAAAATGATGAACGTGTATGCGGATTTCGTCGAGAACTTCATGGGAATTCCGGTCATCAAGGGGCTCAAGACAGAGACAGAGCGGTTTGCAGGGGCTGAAGAAACCTACTGTATCGAGGCGCTGATGCAGGACGGAAAGGCATTGCAGGCGGGGACGTCACATTTCCTTGGGCAGAATTTTGCGAAAGCTTTCGATGTGAAGTTTGCCAATCACGAAGGGAAACTTGAGCACGTATGGGGCACGTCGTGGGGAGTATCTACGCGGCTTATGGGTGCCTTGGTGATGACGCATTCTGATGACAACGGCCTCGTATTGCCGCCAAACCTTGCGCCGATCCAGGTTGTGATTGTGCCCATATATAAGTCGGAAGAGGAATTTGCCGCGGTTTCGGAAGCGGCGCAGACACTGGTCTCGCAGTTTAAGAAACTGAGGATTTCAGTGAAATTCGACGACCGTACCACGCAAAAACCCGGCTTTAAGTTTGCCGAATGGGAGCTGAAAGGCGTGCCGGTGCGTATCGCGATAGGGCCGAAGGATCTTGAAAACGGCACCTTTGAAGTGGCCAGAAGGGATACCCTTTCAAAAGAAATTGTGCTTAAGGACAGTATCGTGAACTATGTAAACGACCTTCTGGAGACCATCCAGCAGAGCCTTTTCAACAAGGCACTTGATTATCGCAATACCCATATCACCGAGGTGCAAAATTTCGACGAATTCAGGGAAGTGCTTGAAAATAAAGGCGGCTTCATCGCGGCACACTGGGATGGCACTGCTGAAACCGAGGAAAAAATAAAGGAACTTACCAAGGCGACGATCCGATGCATCGCGTTGGACCGTGTGGCTGAAACCGGCGTTTGCGTCCTGACCGGCAAGCCTTCGCAGGGCAGGGTATTGTTCGCGAAAGCGTATTAAAAACGCCCCTTTCTAAAGTTTTTAAAATAATTTGAAAAAATAAGCTGAAGGTATTGCGCGAATAAAAAATAGTTGTATTTTTGCATCCGCATTAGAGAAGCAGGCCCGTTCGTCTATCGGTTAGGACGCCAGGTTTTCATCCTGGTAAGGGGGGTTCGATTCCCCCACGGGCTACGAAAGTTCAATCCAATATTGACAAATCTGAACCGGATGAATAATGGTCCGTTCGTCTAGGGGTTAGGACGCCAGGTTTTCATCCTGGTAACAGGGGTTCGATTCCCCTACGGACTACATAATTGAATATTAAAGAAACAAATTAAGAAATGGCAAATCATAAGTCAGCTTTAAAGAGAATCAGGAGTAACGAGAAGAAGAGGGTGTTAAACAGGTACCAGCACAAAACGACGCGTAATGCTATCAAAGCGCTTAGGATGGCTACCGATAAAAACGAAGCTTCTTCAAAGTTGTCTGCCGTGATTTCGATGATTGATAAATTGGCTAAGAAAAATATCATTCACGATAATAAAGCAGCCAACCTGAAGTCAAAATTGACCAAACAAGTAGCTAAATTGTAAGCATACGTTGCTAAGATATACTGAAGGTTCCTTTACGGAGCCTTTTTTTATGCCTTAAATTTAGCAAGGATGCAGTCCAGCATTTCTTTGGTGAGCGGCTTCGGCAGGAAATCGAGGACCATCCCGAAATCGCGCGATTTACGGATATCATTCGGATCGATGGACGATGAAAGCAAAATGATCTTTGCATTCCGGTAATTCGTGTACAGGTTTTTGTTAAACTGCTCAAGAAACTCCCAGCCATCCATTACGGGCATATTCAGGTCGAGCAAAATCAGCAGCTCTTCGGGATCTCCGGATTGGTGCTGTTGATCGGTAAGATAAGCGATGGCTTCCTCGCCGTTTGACAGGGTGATGACGTTGGTGGCAAAATTGGCTCTTGCGATTACCATTTTCGAAAGTAGTAATGCGATGGGGTCGTCGTCAATACAGATTACTTTGTGGAGCATTTTATTTTTCTTTCCTGAATTTTACGATAAAAGTCGTGCCGTAGTCGACCTCGCTTTCGATGCTGATCTCACCACCCATGCTCTCTATCTGCGATTTTACGAGGTAAAGTCCGAGGCCTTTGCTGTCCGGGTAATTGTGGAAGCGTTGGTACAATCCGAAAACCTTCTCGCGGAACTTGTGGAGGTCAATGCCGATGCCGTTGTCGCTGAAGCGCAAAATGGTAAAATCATCATCTTCGGTGACGGAAATACTGATTCGGAGCGGGCGGCTTTCCGACTTGTATTTAATCGCATTCGTCAGCAGGTTGAGCATAATGCTCTCGAAATAGGCCTTGTTCGAATACACGTCTGACGCGGCAATGTCGTAATCCACCTGTAAGTTGTTGGCGGTGATCATGATTTGGATCTGGTCCATCACATTATCAATAGACTCGCGTATCGGGATGTGCTGCTTTTCTATCGACGGATTGTCGCGGATAATGACCACTTTACCCAGATCGGAAATGGTTTCATTGAGCAGGTAGGTAGACTTTGAGAATCCCTCCATAATTTGCTGCAATTCATCGTTTTCCAACGGAATCTCCTCAAGCAGCTGCAACAATCCGATGAGGTTTGACAATGGTGCCCTGAGGTTGTGCGAAGTAATGTAGGAAAACTGCCGCAGGTCCTTGTTGTTCTGCGTGAGCTCATTGATCAGCTGTTCGCGCTCCTTTTCCTGCTGCTTCCTTTCAGTGACGTCACGCTGGATTGAAATCCAGTGCGTGTGCTCTTTTTCGGAATTGAATACCGGCACCATAGAAAAACGCACCCAGTATTCCGTGCCGTTTTTCTTGTAACAGATCAGCTCCGTCTCGCACTCCTGTTTCTGATGTATGCAGTGGGTGAGCCTGGCAATCTCTGCAGGATCAGTCCTTTTGCCGAAGAAAATCAATGGTGATTTACCGATCACGTCTTCGTAATCATAACCGGACATGTTTGTGAATGCCTGGTTTACGAATACAATTTCGGGAATGGCCAATACGGCATTGTTTGCGTCTGTAATTACGACTGCATCCTTGGTATTGGTGATGACGGTTTCCAGCAGCTTAAGGCGTTGCTCTTCCTTTTTTTGTTTGGTGATATCCTGCATCGCCCCAATCATACGGATGGGTGTACCTTTTTCATTGAAGACGAGAAATCCCCTGTCGAGTACATATTTGTAAGATCCGTCCCGACACTTAAAACGGTATTCATCCTGCCATTTCTGGGTTTTCTGCTCCAGGAAAGCATAGAGCTTGACCGACATCCTGATGCTGTCTTCAGGGTGGATGCGGTCAAACCACCATTTGGAATTCTGGCCCACTTCGTCCCTCTTATACCCATAAACCCCCTGGATTCCCTTGTTCCAGGTAAATTCGTTTTCCTGTATTTTCCAGTCCCAGATGGTATCGCTGGTCGCTTTGGCTACGATATCGTAGCGCTCTTTTGATTCACGGATCTCGAGGTTGTTGTTTTTCAGTTTTTCGAGGTTGTGCCTGTTCTCGCGGTCGTTTTTTACGATAAAATAACGGATGACCACGGCACATACAGTCACAAAGATAAAATCTCGCAGGATATGTAAATAAAGGAAGTCGTCCGATGCGTATTGCCTTTCGAGTAAAGTAAGACTTGAAAACGCCAGGATGATCGCAATGAAAATAAAAATGTAGGTTATTTTATCGGTTTTATTTTTCATTACACCAAATATAACAAAATTATGTTAAGATTGGGAAAACTGGGAAAAAACCGGTAGGGTGACCTGCCGGCGACCCACTTTAGCCGCCTTTTCCCGGACTTAACTTTCTAATAACCAACAACGCTTTTTTATCCCAAATTAAAGTGTACCTTTGCACCCATTAAAAAATACAGATGGAATCTATCAGAAACATTGCAATTATTGCCCACGTTGACCACGGTAAGACTACTTTGGTTGATAAAATCATGTACCATTGCCAGCTTTTCCGCGAGAATGAAAACACCGGCGACCTGATCCTCGACAACAACGACTTAGAGCGTGAGCGCGGAATTACCATTACCTCTAAGAATGTTTCTGTAGTGTACAAAGGAACAAAAATCAACATTATTGACACGCCCGGTCACGCCGATTTCGGTGGGGAAGTGGAGCGTGTACTCAATATGGCGGATGGCGTGTGCCTGCTCGTCGACGCCTTTGAAGGCCCGATGCCGCAAACGCGTTTTGTTTTGCAGAAAGCGATTGACCTTGGTTTGAAACCGTGTGTCGTAATCAATAAAGTTGACAAGGAAAACTGTACTCCGGAAGAAGTGCATGAAAAAGTATTCGACCTGATGTTTGAACTCGGTGCCGAAGAATGGCAGCTCGATTTCCCAACCGTATACGGATCTGCCAAAAACAACTGGATGTCTGACGACTGGCGTAACCAAACCGAAAACATCGAGCCGCTTTTGGATATGGTCGTGGCCAACGTCCCGGCCCCAAAAGTATCTGAGGGAACCCCACAGATGCTGATCACTTCTTTGGATTTCTCTTCCTTTACCGGCCGTATCGCGATCGGTCGTCTGGAAAGGGGCGTCTTGAAGGAGAACCTGCCGATTTCCTTGGTGAAAAGGGACGGAAAAGTAATGAAATCAAGAATTAAGGAACTTCACGTTTTCGAAGGTCTTGGCCGTAAGAAAGTAACCGAAGTGATTGCCGGCGATATTTGTGCGATTGTTGGGGTGGAAGGATTTGAGATTGGTGATACCATTGCCGATTTTGACAATCCGGAAGCACTGGATACCATTGCGATTGACGAGCCTACCATGAGTATGCTTTTCACCATCAACGATTCGCCTTTTTTCGGAAAAGAAGGAAAATTTGTAACCTCGCGCCACATCAAGGACCGTTTGGCCAAGGAATTGGAAAAGAACCTCGCATTGCGCGTGAATGAAACTGATTCTGCCGATAAGTTTATGGTTTTCGGACGCGGTGTATTGCACTTGTCGGTCTTGATCGAAACCATGAGAAGGGAAGGATATGAATTGCAGATCGGCCAGCCACAGGTAATCATCAAGGAAATTGACGGCGTGAAATGTGAACCTATCGAGGAATTGACTATCGACTTACCGGAGCATCTTTCGGGACGTGCCGTAGAATTCGTTACCATACGTAAAGGAGAAATGCTTTCGATGGAAGGTAAAGGCGAGCGTATGATCGTAAAATTCAATATTCCTTCAAGGGGAATCATCGGATTGCGTAATATGCTGCTTACTGCCACTGCAGGTGAGGCCATCATGGCACACCGTTTCATAGGATATGAGCCGTACAAAGGCGAAATTGCGGGAAGGATCAATGGTTCATTGATTTCCATGGAAAATGGTAAGGCCATCCCTTATTCTATCAATAAACTTCAGGATCGTGGTAAGTTTTTCGTGGATCCGAACGAAGATATTTATGAAGGACAGGTTGTGGGCGAAAATTCCCGTGCCGATGATATGACGATCAACATCACAAAAACCAAGCAGTTGACGAACTTCCGTTCTGCCGGTGCTGATGATAAAACGCGTATTGTCCCTGCCATCAAGTTCTCACTCGAAGAAGCTTTGGAATACATCCAGAAAGATGAGTACGTAGAGGTGACCCCAAAATCCATCCGTCTGCGTAAAATCTACCTGAACGAAAATGACAGGAAACGTTTCAAAATTTAACGACGGACATTCAGGACGAAATTCCAGACTTATTAAAATATAAACCCGGCCATTTGCCGGGTTTTGTTTTGCCCTATTTTTGCGGCCCGGTTCCTAAGGTTTGGTCGGGCCATCCGCTAACCGACTTAAGCCTGCTGTTCGGTATATTTCTTAAAATTGTCGAGTATGGCCTGCCAGCCCGCTCTTTGCATCTCGGCAGGATTGATGCTTTCAGCGTCGAAAGTTTCCGTCAATACGGTCTGGCCGTCCTGATTTTCGAAACTGATTTCGACTTTACGCCCATCTTCCATCGTGTAAGCAATGAAACGGTGTAAATCCACCTGATCATACACGCCGGTGAAATCAAAGGACGCACTGCCATCGCGTGCTGCCATCGTCGAGGTGAAGCTGCCGCCTTCGCGCAGGTCGTTTTCCGATTTCGGGGTGTGCCACTCTTCGGAAGGACTGCACCACTGGATGATGTCATTCGGGTTATTCCATACCTGCCACACTCTTTCCAATGGGGCGTTCACTGCGGTTGTCACTGTAATTTTCATAAAAATGATTTTCTTAATTTAGTTTCCTGTTAATTTATTGTGATTTGCCGTCAAACGCATCCTGCAGCTTTTTGAGGTCAAGTTTTACCATGGTCATCATGGCCTGGAACGCGCGGTTTTTGCCTGCCTCGTTGGCTGAGCTGTACATTTCGGTAATCTGAATCGGAGTGATCTGCCACGAAAGTCCGTATTTGTCCTTGAGCCAGCCACACGCAGACGCCGTTCCGCCTTCGATAAGCGCATCCCAATAATGATCAATCTCATCTTGTGTGTCGCAGTACACCACAAACGATACAGCCTCGGTGAAAGGAAATGCCGGCCCCCCGTTGAGGGCTGTGAACTGTTGTCCGTCAAGTTCGAAGGTCACGGTCATGACATGGCCTGCCGGCGCCGGACCGTTTGGCGGGTAGCGTGTTATACTCCTGATGCCGGAATCTCTAAAAATCCCGGTGTAAAATAATGCGGCTTCTTCCGCATCCTGATCGAACCATAAAAATGGGCTGATCCTTTTTCCTGTCTGTATCATTTTTTCATTTTAAAATTAAGTTATTCTTCCGATAAGACAAATTTAGGGAAACAAACACCCTTTGATGCGGGGTGAAAACGACATTAAAAGATCAGAAATCGACAATGTCATGGCAGCAGGTACGGTCCCAGATAATTCATCCAAGACACAAATCCTGCAATGCCGCCGAGTAATCCTGCAATAAGGAAGGTAACCCTGTATCTTCCTGGAATGACAAACAGGATGACACAGGCTGCAATCACAAAACCGATTGCGCCGCTCAATACGGAAACGGACCACAATGGCCATTTCAAATAGTAAGCGATCACCCATTCATCTCCACCGGTCCAGCTTCCGGTGCCTCTGAAAATGCGGCGCGCCAGGCCATGCGCTAGGTTACTGGGCTGCCTCAGCCAGAATAAGGACAGGAACACCAACAGCCAGTCAGTCAGGTTGAAATCGGCGTATGATATCCTCCGTCTGTACAACAGTATGCCAAGCCCGATGCTACCCGTAAGCATGGTTTGCAGCGGCCCGCCGAGCCGGATCAAGAAGTCGTTGTGGTGCATTTGTCGGCGCTTGGCTTCAAATGCCTTTTTCGTCGGGAAAGGCCTGTTGGTCCGGAGTTCTCCGAAATAAGGATCTGCCAGCCGGTGCAACTCCGCCCTGTCCGCGTTTCTGTCAACGTGCATGCTTTGGTAGGAAAGCGTCGTGTCGTAACCCAGCCATTGCGCTACTGCGATATGTCCCAATTCATGCGTCAAGGTACCAATGACGGTGCATGCTATAAACGCAAAGAATACGTAGATGAACGGTTTTGGGTAAATTTGCAAGGCTTTCATCGGATAAAAATAAGAATTTAACCAACATTCCTTTGGCGGCTGTGCGCGATAGTCAACCGCAAGTCATAAAACAATTTTAATTTTTCCTGCCACTGATTTTAGAATTAGCGAATTAAACTATCTTTGCCGTCCCTTAAAGCGGGAATGCCATATGAAATTTGATTTACTACAGAAAGATCCCCAATCTAAAGCCCGCGCAGGCCGCATCACCACTGATCACGGCGTGATCGAAACCCCGATTTTCATGCCTGTCGGGACGGTAGCGTCCGTAAAAGGCGTGCACCAGCGCGAATTGAAGGATGAGATTAATCCCGACATTATATTGGGAAATACCTACCATCTATACCTGCGTCCGCAAACTGAGATACTTGAAAAGGCGGGCGGATTGCATAAATTTATGAACTGGGACCGAAACATCCTGACAGATTCAGGCGGCTACCAGGTCTACTCGCTTTCGGCAAACCGCAAGATCAAAGAGGAAGGCGTCAAATTCAAGTCGCATATCGACGGCTCTTACCATTATTTCACGCCTGAAAATGTGATGGAAATCCAGCGTACGATCGGGGCTGATATCATCATGGCTTTCGATGAGTGCACACCCTACCCATGTGATTACCGCTACGCGCAGCGTTCGATGCACATGACGCACCGCTGGCTCGATCGCTGCATTTCGCATTTGGATAAGCTGCCTTTTAAATATGGGTATGAACAAACTTTTTTCCCGATTGTACAAGGCAGTACCTACAAGGACCTGAGAAAGCAGTCGGCCGAGTATATCGCCAATGCCGGGCAGCAGGGCAACGCCATCGGCGGATTGTCGGTAGGCGAACCCGCGGAAGAGATGTACGCGATGACTGAGGTCGTATGCGACATCCTCCCGGAAGACAAGCCGCGATATTTGATGGGCGTAGGGACACCCATCAACATTCTGGAGAACATTGCCCTGGGCATCGATATGTTTGATTGCGTCATGCCCACCCGGAATGCCCGCAATGGCATGCTCTTTACCGCACACGGCACCATCAACATCAAGAATAAGAAATGGGAAGCTGATTTTTCACCTTTGGATGAGATGGCCCACACCTTCGTTGACGTAGAGTACAGCAAGGCTTATTTGAGGCATTTGTTTGCCGCGAATGAATACCTGGGCAAACAAATCGCCACAATCCACAATCTGGGCTTTTACATGTGGTTGGTTCGTGAGGCCAGAAAGCATATCTTAGCGGGAGATTTCCGCGAATGGAAGGAAAAAATGGTAAAACAGATGGACCAAAGACTATAGGTGCAGGTGTCCGGATGCACGGTAAGTTGAAAGACTGTCACCGGCCCCGAGCCTGAGCCTGAACCCTGAACCTATGAGTATAATAGACAAGTACATCCTCAAACGCTACCTTGTTACTTTTACGGTAATGCTGCTGATGTTTATCCCCATCGGGATTGTAATCGATGTCTCGGAAAAGGTCAACCGGATGCTGCAGAATAAAGTGGCTTTCGGTGCCATTGCAAAATATTACCTGGATTTTACGATCTATTTTGCCAATTTGCTTTTCCCGATTTTCCTGTTCCTGTCCGTAATTTGGTTCACTTCAAAACTGGCAAACAATACCGAAATCATCGCGATTTTAAGTTCCGGGATTTCCTTCAACCGGTTTTTGAGGCCGTACATCATCGGGGCGGGGCTGGTGTCGGTATTTTCCCTGCTGATGGGTTTTTATCTCGTGCCATCGGCCAGTGAGGGATTCAACAACTTCAGGTACCGGTATTTGCGGGGCAACGGCCTCAATGAAATGAGGCAGACCAGCGATGTGTTCCGTCAGGTCAGTGACAACGAATACATTTACGTGCAGAACTTCAACCAGGTAAACGGCATCGCGTTTAAATTTTCGCTGTCAAAATTTAAGGATGAAAAACTCTTGTTCAAGATTGACGCGGATAGGATCAAATACAACCCGATGAAAAAAAATTTTACGATGTTCCAATATCGTAAACGAACCGTAGGGGCGCTGGGTGACAAACTCGAGAAGGCGGAAAAGAAGGATACCATATTCAATTTCGAGCTCGAGGACCTGACACCTACTGTGTACGTCGCGGAAACACTGAGTTTCGGGGAGCTCAACAAATTTATAGACCGGGAGAAGAAGCGTGGTTCTTCAAACATCAATACTTATCTTGTGGTGTTGTATAAAAAATACAGCATCCCGGTTTCTGCATTCATCCTGACGATTATTGCCGTGGCAGTGTCTTCGATGAAGCGCCGTGGCGGTATGGGAATGAACCTTGCCATCGGTATTGCGCTGGCGTTCATTTACATCTTTTTCGATAAGATTTTCGGTGTACTGGCAGAAAAATCTAGTATGCCGCCGTTGCTCGCCGTTTGGATCCCGAATGTCATCTTCGGTATACTGGCCATTTACCTGCTCCGCAATGCCAAGCGCTAAACTTAAAGCGTATCTGAACCTGCACCTGATTGTCTTCATTTGGGGATTTACCGCTGTGCTCGGTGCCCTCATTTCGGTGAAGGATGCTTCGCTGGTGTGGTACCGCATGCTCAGTGCCGGTGTTTTCCTCTTGATTTATTTACTTTTTACCGGCAGAAAAATCCTGCTTCCGTTGAGGTCCGCCGCAAAATTGGTTTTTGTAGGCCTGCTCATTGCAATACATTGGGTATTTTTTTTCCGTGCGATAAACATTTCAAATGTGTCGATCACACTGGCGATGTTCTCAGCGGGTGCCTTCCTGGCGTCGGTGCTCGAACCGATATTCTACAAGCGTAAAATGCTTTGGTATGAAGTGGTTTTCGGGCTGATCATCATCGCAGGACTGTTCACGATCATGAACGTCGAGGTACATTACATAAACGGGGCGTTGTGCGCGCTATTTTCGGTGTTTATGGGGGTGGTATTTACGCTTTTCAACGGCAAACTGATACAGAAATATGATCCGGCAGTGATCACTTTGTACGAGTTTTTTGCGGGGGCATTTTTTGTCACCCTGTACCTGCTGTATCAGGGCACGTTCAGCGCCGACTTTTTTAAAGTCTCCCTAAACGACTGGATCCTGATCCTGATCCTGTCATCGGTATGTACAGCGTATGCGTTCACAGCGTCGGTGAATGTGATGAAGAAACTCACGCCCTACACGGTAATGCTTACCACGAACCTTGAACCGGTTTACGGTATCCTGCTTGCGTATTTCATAATAGGGCAGGGGGAACGCATGAGTTTGTCTTTCTACTTGGGCGCGTCGGTGATCATCGTCACGGTTATTCTAAATGGCGTAATCAAAAGCCGCAGCAGCAAGTCCGTTTGATCCCACAAATCGATTTCCTGCGTAGCTTACGAGGTATTTTCATCGAACGATGCGGCTCTCATTACAGCACCGCCGTTTCCGGTTACCACGGGCCGCGCGAAGGATGGCAGCGGCAGCCCGCAGCGAGGCACGAGCGAGGACTACAGCGGACAGCCTGACCCGCAGGGGCGCGCCCTAAAAAATCAATTTAACGCAAAAAAACGTTTTCCCACGCCATTTTAAATTTTATCTTTGTGTTTCCAATTTTAATTAAAAACGGACAAAACCTATGGAATATTTAGATTTTGAGCTTCCTATCAAAGAACTGGAAGAGCAATTGGATAAGTGCCAGGTCATCGGGCAGGAATCAGACATCGATGTGACCAACACCTGTAAACAGATTGAGAAAAAACTGGAAGAAACCAAGAAAAAGATATACAAGAACCTGACTGCCTGGCAACGCGTCCAGCTTTCACGCCACCCGAACCGCCCTTACACCATGGACCACGTGCACGCTTTGTGCGGTGATTCGTGGCTCGAACTTTTCGGCGACCGTAATTTTAAGGACGATAAGGCGATGATCGGCGGGCTGGGCAAGATTGGCGGACAGTCGTTCATGATTGTCGGACAGCAGAAAGGATACAATACCAAGACGCGTCAGTACAGGAATTTCGGGATGGCCAATCCGGAAGGGTACCGAAAGGCGCTGAGGCTGATGAAGATGGCCGAGAAATTCGGCATTCCTGTGGTGACGTTCATCGATACGCCGGGTGCATATCCCGGACTGGAAGCCGAGGAGCGCGGACAGGGTGAAGCCATTGCGCGCAACATTTTTGAAATGATCCGATTGAAAACGCCCATTATCGCGGTCATCGTGGGTGAAGGGGCTTCAGGAGGCGCCCTGGGTATCGGGGTGGGGGACCGCGTCCTCATGATGGAGAATACATGGTATTCCGTGATTTCCCCGGAATCCTGTTCCTCAATCCTTTGGAAAAGCTGGGATTACAAGGAACAGGCGGCTGAAGCGCTGAAACTGACTTCCACCGATATGAAGAAGCAAAACCTCGTAGACGAGGTGATTCCGGAGCCATTGGGCGGCGCGCATTACGACCGGATGACGGCTTCGCAAACCGTCGGCGAGTACATCATCAAGGCATTTAATGAACTCAAGGATTTATCAACATCGGACCTTGTTGAAAAGAGGATGGATAAATACAGCAAGATGGGTGAATACAAAGAATAGGGCTTACAGCACAAGTCTTTTAAAAAATCCAAAGCCCGGTGTTTTGGATTTTTTTTTGATATGAACAAATAAAAAAAGTTATCCCGAGTTATCAACCGGATAACGTTTACAATTGGAAAAATGCCGGCTTAACTTTTTGGTTACATTCGCAACATGGAAAATCTCAGAAATATAAATCCGATACGGGTTGACAAAACCACCCTGATCAACCTCGAAAAGGGCAAACTCCCGCCACAGGCCACCGATCTGGAGGAAGCCGTACTTGGCGCGATGATGATCGACAAGAAAGGTGTAGATGAGGTAATCGATATCCTGCAGCCTGACGCGTTCTACAAAGACGCGCACAAACATATTTTTGAAGCCATCGTGCAGCTTTTTACCGATACACAGCCTATTGACTTGCTGACCGTTTCGGCGCAGTTGAAGAAAAACGCAAAGCTTGACCTTGCCGGTGGTGATTTTTACCTGATCCAGCTCACGCAGAAAATTTCCTCCTCGGCACACATTGAATTCCACTCCAGGATCATCCTGCAAAAATTCATCCAGCGCAGCTTGATCAAGATTTCCTCTGAAATCATCGAAGAGTCTTACGACGAAACCACAGACGTCTTCGATTTGCTCGACAAAGCGGAATCGCGGCTTTACGAAGTCACTCAGGGCAACATCAAGCGGAGTTCGGAGACAGCGCAAAGCCTCGTGATCCAGGCCAAGAAAAGGATTGAGGAGATTGCCGGAAAAGAGGGGCTTAGCGGTATTGCAACCGGTTTTGAAAAACTGGATAAGGTTACCTCGGGCTGGCAACCCAGCGATTTGATTATCATTGCGGCCAGGCCGGGTATGGGTAAAACGGCCTTCGTCTTGTCGATGGCGCGCAATATGGCCATCGATTTCAACCAACCGGTGGCATTGTTTTCGCTCGAGATGTCGTCAGTGCAGTTGATTACGCGTCTGATATCGTCTGAAACCGGCTTATCGTCAGAGAAACTCCGTACCGGAAAACTTGAAAAGCATGAATGGGAGCAGTTGACCACCAAAGTAAAAAACCTCGAAAAAGCACCGCTATACATTGATGACACACCATCGCTTTCGATTTTCGACTTGCGCGCCAAGGCCCGAAGGCTGTCGTCGCAGCATGGCATCAAGATGATTATTGTGGACTACCTGCAGCTGATGACGGCGGGAGGCAACGGCAAAGGCGGCGGAAACCGCGAGCAGGAGATTTCTACGATCTCGCGTAATCTCAAGGCATTGGCGAAAGAACTCAATGTGCCCGTGATCGCGCTGTCACAACTTTCCCGTGCGGTTGAGACCCGCGGTTCGAGCAAGCGTCCGCTGTTGTCGGATTTGAGGGAATCGGGAGCGATTGAACAGGATGCCGATATTGTGTCTTTTATCTACCGTCCCGAATATTACAAGATTGACGAATGGGATGACGATGAGCACAGTCCGACGGAAGGCCAGGCCGAATTCATCATCGCCAAGCACCGTAACGGAAGCCTGGAGAACATACGCCTGAAGTTTATCGGCAATCTCGGTAAATTTGACAATCTGGAAGATTATGGAGGCGGCTATGACGATTTGCCTTCAAAAATGAACCACGACGACAACCCGTTTACCACGAAACATCTGCCGTCACCGAATGAAGCTTTTGGAAGCAGCGCGAACCATGATGACGACAGCGATGTGCCGTTTTAATAGTATTTTGAAATAAGAAAGCCTTCCGATTGGAAGGCTTTCTCTTTTTGATCAATTGTAAAACAGCATTTGCAATGCGTTTCGGAGTCATCCGATCAATACATCGCTTTTTTCGTTACCGTAACACCGTCTTCATCGGTTACCTGAACGAGCAACAATTGGTTTTTGGCACTCAGGTTGTCGAGCACCGTCTCCGCCGACGTGAGGTTGGTCCGTTCCAGTAACAACCTGCCGCTGATATCAAACACCTTCACGGATTCCATGTTTCGGATGCCTGTATTCACGGTAAGCTGGTCGTCTTTGGAATAGATAACAATGGCATTTTCGTCGAATACCGGATTGATGCCCAGTGGCGCGCTTTGGTAAACCAATTGGAACCTGTCTAAAAACTCGCCTGCATTGGATGCAAACTGATAATCACCTTCCTTGATATTGATGGTCGCGCCGGTAACATTATCATGGAGGAATACATCCTGGGAGTCGTAAAAAATACCATCTAGGTGGTCAAGCCCAATGCTGAACGTACCTGGCTCAGGCGTCCTGAAGCCCAAAGCCACCACGTCGTTGTCGTTGAAGGGCAATGCCCGGCCCTGGATGACGTAGTCGCCTTCAGGCATCACGCTGTAAATCCTTGCGCCTTCAGAAGGCATCATCCTTCCGTCAAATCGTAAGTCGTTGTCGTTCGTGGCACCGGTAACATAGCCTACCAGAATCTGGTTCAGGAATGCTGCCGAGGTGTTGTCCATGAGGTTCAGCCAGATCCGGTTCTTTTCAATAGATGACGCGGTCCTGAAGAACTGGTCATTGTTATCCGGGATGCGCATGGTGTTCAGAAATTCGATGTTGGTTGCCGTGTTGGTTTGCACGATGAATCCCTGCCCTGTCTGGATGGCGCCGTTAGGGCTGTCACTTTGTGGGGTCGTTGATGACGGTGCCACCTGGCCGGTGGCATTGTATGTCGCATAATTGTCTCCCGGTCCTGCATCCTGGTTTGTGTGGGTCCAGAAATAAATGGTCCCTACTGACACGTTTTGGTCAAGGAAAGCATCAGCGCTGATTGTTGAAGGATAAGGATTTCCAATCATATTGTAACCCTGGTTGTTGTTAGTCACGGCAATCGAGTAGCTTCCACTGTTCGGCACACCGATGAATCGGCCGCTGAAGATCTGGGGTGTTGCCGGGAAATCATTTGGCGCACGTACCATGAATCCTTTGGCAGCTATAAAATCGGTCGTTTCGGGATTTACCGGAGCAAACGAATTGGAAGTTTCGTTAAGTTCGTAAAAACGGTTGGTCAGCGTATTGGGTGAAAAATCCAACAGGTTCTGTCCTGCCACCGGAGAAGACCAATACACATAATCCTGGCGGCGCATTGAAGCATTCCTGTACACGGTCGCTTCACCCGAATTGACGTTTACAATACCGAGCTGTAACAGATTGGCGTTGTTTTCAACCACCAAATCAGCAGCGGTAAGGGTGTTGGTTACCTGATTGACCACGGTGATGTTCGTGCCTGAATTGATTGTAACACTTCCTCCCGCGTTGATCGTCAGGCTTTTCGCCGTGAACACGCCATCAGTAGCCGTATCAAACGCGCCTTCAATTATGGCATTAAGCGATGCGGTAGGGGAGCCGTCTGACCAGGCCAACCCATCCCAGGTCGTTTCGGCTGTAGTGGAAACACTGATGGTATTGGAGTTCACTGACAAGCCATTTGCATCTATGGCGCGTACCCGGTAGTAGTAAGGCGTATCAGGATTCAGCCCTGTCACGGTGTAAGACGTGTTGTTGCCGACATTTTGGTCCTGTATGATATAAGTGGCACTTCCTATAGTTTGGCCGGCATTCAGCGCTCCCTTGGAGTTCATGTTGACCGCACCCCAGGTAAAGCTGCTGTAAGAAGTACCCGAGCCGCTAAGGGCCAGGCTAGCAGTGGCCAGTGTGGTGTTTGATTCGCTCAGCGCGGGATTGATTTCAACCGATACCATCCCATTAGCCGGCCCGTTTGTGGCGGTAAAGCTTCCTTCGTAGGAAATGAACTGGATCAGCCCGGACGCATCGGATAAAGCAAGTCCGTCAGGCGCACCGTTCTGGAAGGTTTCCGCCGGAAACGTATAGGTATAAATGGTGTATAGCGCGTTGCTTTCGCCGGCAACCATTTGCGCCAGATTGACGGTGCTGTACGATGCGCCATTCGAGCCGTTGTAGAAAGTCAGTGTAAACCCGGTTCCTGCATACGTTGCAGGTAGGATCATTTCGACAAACTCATTAACATCCGTTCCAATATTATCATAGTGGAATTCATTGATCCATGGGATGGAACCGATGGACGCAAACGGCGTCGAGCTCACATCGAGGCGATAGCTTGTCGCGCCGCTCACAGGTTGCCATTGCGCTGTAAATTCGGTGTTTTTCACGTTTGACGCTGCGGTCGCAACGGGCGCCTCCAATACTCCGTTTCCGCTTAATGTGACCGTCGGCGGCGTAGCATCGCCACCACCGCTGAAAGTGATGTTCCCGGACTTGGCTCCCGAAGATTGCGGCGTAAATCTCGCGTATACCGGTGTCGCGGCGAGCGTGGCACTGTTATAGGCAATGGATGCCGAAGCCCCCCAGCTGATGTTGTCATTGGAGACCTGGAAATCCGTGTTGGGAGCTGAGACGGTAATCGTCCCGGGTGCACCGGTGAGGTTCGTACCTGACAGATTAAATGTCTGGCTTCCCGACGCTGTGCCCACGCTGAGCGTCCCGTAAGTGAGACTGCCGGAGCTTACCGCAAGATCGGGCACTGTGGCATTGGTCCACGAAAGTACAAAATCATCAATACCATAAGTGTCTCTTGTCCCGGTGCCCCCTGAAGCGGTTAATGCTACAATCCTGATGAGTACGTTGCCTGAAATGTTGTCGAGTGCCGTACCGAAACTGTAGTTTCCTGTCGTACTGCCGAACGTCCCCGGATCAGTGTAGGTCCCTAAATTAGTCCACACCAGTCCCGAGCCTCCATCGACGGCATATTGCACGGTCCAGGTGGTCGTTCTCGGCTGAACGCTGAGCATCTGGTGTTTTAAGGTTAACGAAAATCCGGTACGGTTTTGGGTGTTTGTAAGGGCCAGTTCGAAAGCGGCTCCGGGATCACCAAAACTTCCACTTTGTTTTACGCCCAATGCGCGGTCGGAAGATGCGTTTTGGTTTGCTGCCGAACTTCCTGATGCGAGTCCATCGGATGAGGCGAGGTTTTTAAATCCGCTTCCTGTGTCCGCCCAGGTATTTGCAGCCGTGGCGAACGCCAGTGCGGTTCCGCGGGTTACCGCAGTGGCCGTGGCCCGTACCGTCCACCCTGTGGGTAGCGCCGTGCTGATTCCGTCAAAAGTTTCATTGTAACTGCTTCCCGTGAGGGACAGCTGTGCCACTGATTGTGCGCTTCCGCACAACATAACGCCTACGGCCAGCATACGCATTACGTTACTGAAGGGTAATCTTTTTTTCATAATAGCTTTTATTTTTTGGCTAAATTATAAACCATACCAGGCGATTTTTTATACCATTGTTTTAAACTATTACAAAATTTTTGCAGTGTATAATTTAACGAATTGAGAAGTGGGTTTGGATTGAGAAATTGTATCGCAGACCCTCACAATACTGCTGTCCGGGCCATCCGATTCAGATTTTTTGGATCAGTCGAAAAATAAAAAAACCTCCCGAAGGAGGTTTTAAAAAGTATCTCAAAGTGATTTATTAATAAGCCACTTTTTTCGTAACGGTCCTGTTGTCATCAGCAGTTACCTGGATTAGCAATACCTGTTGCTCCGCGTTGAACTGGTTTACAGTGTATGCTGAAGCGTTCACGCCTGATTTCTCAAACAGCAGCCTGCCGCGGATATCAAAGATTTTCACGTTATCCATAGTCACCGCTCCGGTATTGATGACCAATTGGCCGTTTTGCTTGTAGATAATGACACTGTCAGCATCCAAAGCTGGTGTTTCCACACCAAGAGGTGCATTTTGGTATACTACTTCAAAACGGTTGGTGTAATTTCCTGCAGTGGCAGCAAAAGTATATGCACCGTTCTTGATGTTGTGGTAGGTTCCGGTGTAGATGTCCCTGAGGAAGATATCCTGATCAGCAGAGAAGAATCCGTCGGTATGGTCTAAGCTGATGCTGTAGTTCCCGTCAGTTACTGCCTGCAGGCTCAGCGGCACAACATCAGTATTTGCAAACGGAAGTGCTTTACCCTGAATGGTGTAAGCTGTAGCATCAAGCAGGCTGTAAATACCCGGCTTACCTGCTTCAATCGACTTACCGTCGAAGTTCACATCGACTGCATCAGTTGCATCGGCAACATATCCTACAAGCATTTGGTTCAGTTTTTCACCATCTGCATTGTTGAGGTTGAGCCAAAGGCGTCCGTTGGCAGTGTCATTGGCAGTCCTGAAGAACTGGTCTGAATGGTTGTCTACCCTCATGCTGTTGGTGAATGTTACCAAAGGAGTGGCAGGGGCAGCAGGTGTCTGCACTACAAATCCCTGTCCTACCTGAATGAATCCGTTAGGCACAGCGCTTCCTGAGCCTGAAGCGGCTCCGGTGCCGTTAAAGGTAGCATAATTCGCACCTGAAGCGGCAGCCTGGTTGAAATGCGTCCAGAAGTAGATCGTACCCAGGTTAGGGTTCGCCTGAAGGAATGTCGTCGCGTTAATCGTCGAAGGATAAGGGTTACCTACCATGTTGTACCCTTGGTTGTTCCGGGTTACCGGCACTGTAATGGTTCCGTTGTTTGGCGTTCCTGAAAAAGTCGCAGTGTAATCCTGTGGCGTATTCGGGAAATTGGCGGGAGCCCTGACCATATAGCCGTGTCCTGCAGCCATCGTGGTTATCGTCGCATCTACGTTGGCGAAATTGTTGTTGGTTTCATCCAATACATAGAAACGGTTTGGCAGGGTATTCGGCGACACGTCGTGAAGGATCATATCGGCTACCGGCGAAGACCAGTATACGTAATCCTGCCTTCTCATATTTGCAGTCCTTGAAATCGAAATGGTGCCGGTGTTTACCGCAGCGCTGTTCAGCTGAAGCATGTTGGCATTGTTTTCGAAAACCAGATTCCCGCCGTTGATTGTCAGATCGTCAGTAAGTGTGAGCGAGTCTCCCGAAGAGATTGTTACAATTCCTGAATCAATAGTCAGGGTTTTAGCAGCCAGGCCGTTGTTTCCATTCGTGGCTGAGGTGAAGTCACCGTCAATGATGGCAAAGGCATCTCCGTCAGGAACACCGTTTGACCAGGCATTACCATCCCAGGTCGTGTATTTCCTCAAGGCGAAATCCCTGAAACGGATACCTTGGGACGGATTGGAACCAACCGCCATCCTGAATCTCAGTCGACCGTTTGAGGTGTTGTATGAAGACAGGTCAATGGTCTGGCTCACGGTTACGTAAGTTGTTGAAACCGGGCTGGCCAATGCACCTGAAAGCGGCGCGTAAGTGTTACCACCGTCTGTTGAGATTTCAGCCTGCAGGGTTTGTCCCGAGCTGCCATTGAACGTAGCAGCCGTAAACGACAACTGCACATCGGCATACGCATTAAAATCAATAATCGGGGTTTCTACATAAGCATTGTTGCCGATCATCTGCTCATATCCGCTTGACGGCGGGCTTGCAGTGAAGGTAACACCATTGAATCCGAAGCCTAAGTTCACGGCTTCGTCATGTTGTGTCTGCGTGCGGAATGTGTTCACGTAAGACAGTGCCAAAGGCAGCCTTACCGCGCCCTGTACCGTAACGGTTTTGTCGGTTGAACCACCGCCGGCCACCGTCAGCGTGCCGTTGTAAGCGGCTTCGGTAAGTCCGGAAGCCAGTCGTACATACACTGTTGTAGCAGCCAATGTACTGCCGGTGTATGGCAAGGTCAAAGGACCTGCCCCAAACGTGACATTATCCGTTGACAATTGGAAACTGGCGGAATCGCTGGTTACCGTGATGTCGCCTGCAGCAGGGGTTAAGTTTGCACCGGTCACCGTAAACGATTTTGAAGCCGACGGACCGTTGCCCACGATATAATCAAGTTTATTAAGCGATGCAGCCGAAACGTTAAGGTTAATCGCCGAACTTGGGGTAATGACACCGTCGAAGTTAAAATCTGTGACACCCAGTGTACCTGTTCCGCCCCATGCATAAATACGGAACGTAATCGGAGCGGCGACGTTTTGGAAAGACGCCCCCGACAGATCCACTAAGAAGCTTGCCGCGGTTGTTGGCAAAGTCAATGAGCTGATGTTAGCGGTGTAAGTGTCAAGACTGGACCTTACTGCAAGGTTTGTAGGTCCTGTGCCTGAACGAAGCATGCTGAAAATCAGGTTTGTGAAATCAATTTCGTTGCCGCCTTGTGGTGACAATGTAAATTCAAAATAATCCGTAGCGTCGAATGCGACACCCCATCCGGTAGCGTTATAACGGTCTGCACCGGCATTGCCTGAAATTCCGGCTCCTCTGCCAATACCTGAGGCGCTAAGGTTCGCCGCAACAAACTGTCCGTTGGTATACGGGTTTGATAAACTTGGATTCGTATCAACGATCAGGTTGTAGAAAATCGGATTGAATACGTCAAATGTCGCGCTGTCAGCAGATGTTAAACCGGTTGAGGAAGCTGTTAAATGGAATCCTGAACCGTAAGCAGTGTGCGTCAACGAAGCGAAAGTAGCAATCCCTGCCACCGCATTTGCGTTCGCCGGCGCCATGGTACCTGTTGATACCACATTGATTTGAGCGGTGAAATCAAGATCGGTGTTGTTATTGCCATCGATCGCTTTCACGGTCACCGCAGGGACCATCGGAACATTGATGAATGTATTTGAAGCGTTTTGGCCATAAGCCAGCGCCGTAGCGGATACCTCGATACGGTTTGCATCGGCAGTGATTGAAGTCGAAGCACCACCCGCGTTGGCAACGGCGAAAATAGACCCTGTGCTCTCCGCAACAGCAGCCGTAACCGCCAATTGTGATTGCTGGTTGTCAGTAACCGTCGTCTTGTATGTAGCCCTTACAGAAAATGATTTGGAAGCACCTGAAGCGGCTTCGATTGCAAGTCCTGTGAACTGCAGTGATGCAGCTGCGGTAATTTCGTTGATTTCATTATTCGCATCGTCATACAGCGCTACTTTTTCGAAGTTGGCGCTGTTAGACAGGCTCAGGGTAAGGCTTGTCAGCTTTGTAGTAAGCGCGTCACCCGGTGTGCCGACAATGTCGTTGACAAGGAAACGCCCGATCTCAATGCTGCTTCCGGTAACATCAGTTCCCGTAAATGCGGCATAATTCACGTTTTGTGTTTCTGTAAATGCAGGATCTGCCGTGATGGTTGAAACTGCATCACCCGCAGGGCTTACCAGCATCCTTGGGCTGCTGTAGGTCTCAACACCTGTCGGCGTACCGGTCGCGGCTTTTGGGGTTACACCAAAACGGATGTACCTGTTAAGGTCAGTCGACGTCAGTTGGTACGAAATCGAATTGGCGCCCGGAATGGCATTTTCGTTAGATCCCGAAAGATCATCTGAAAGGAACCATCTGTAGGTGCTGGTACCTTCAAGGTCGCCTTCGGTGTCATTATAAGTGTAATTACCAGTCAAAGTCTGCCCGATTGTAGGAGTTCCTGTTACAGAAACTGCTGTAGCGGTAGGTGCCTGGTTGGTCGGAGAGTAAGTCGTAATACCATTAACAGAAAGGTCACTCGCAGTTGAGTTTGCAACGTCAAAGATGTAGAATGTACCTGTGGTACTGCTTGCACCGTAAGGAACAATCCTGAATGTAATTACACTTGTGGCAGGAACATTCTGCAGTGCGGCAATACCTGTAAGATCGGTCGTAAGTGTGGCGCCCGACGAGGCTGTGTTTGATAAAGTATACGTGGTGATGGTCGTAAATGCGCCGCCATTAATTGAATACTGTAATTCAGCAGATGAAGCACCTGTTGAGGATCTTCTGTAACTGAAAGGATTTACCGAAGTCAGCGAAAGCGTATAATCCGTTGCTGCCTGTGTACTGAATGTGATGAATTTATTTGCGGAAACCGCAGCAGCAGCGCTAGATGCCCATCCGATACCACCCCAGCCCCTTGCAGCTCCTGTTGCTGCGGTAGGACTGTTCGAGGTGGCTACACCTGATCCTCTTATCAAAGAGCCGTTAACCACATGTGCTGCACTTGTGGTTGGAGCCAATGGGCTGTTTCCAAAGAAGTTCGTTCCTCCCGGCTCAGTGCTTACGTTCCAGGCAATAATCGAAACCGGAGCCGCATTTACCGTAAGTGTCTGTGGCACTGACGTAGCAGCACTGTAGTTTACATTACCTGCCTGTGACGCAGTGATGGTCGTTGTACCGGCACCTGTAATCGTTACCGTATTTCCTGAAACCGTAGCCACCGCAGGGTTAGAGCTGCTGTAAGCAACAGTCAGTCCCGAAGACGCTGTTCCGGTCAATGCAAATGGGGCATCAGCCGTAGTCTTCGTTGCAAGTGTACCAAAAGTAATCGATTGTGTTGCCTGTGTAATTGTAAAGGCTGTAGCATTACCTGCGGCCTGTACAAAGCTGTAGTTGGTTGCAGACAATCCTGATCCGTTTAAGGAATAAGACGCTACCGGGCTCGCAATCGTCGCAATAGTAGTGAATACGGCTGTTCCTGTAGTCGCTGTAGCGATGGTTTCGCCGTTAACGAATCCGGTCACATTTCCGGTAAATGCAGGGTTCGCAGTGTTGTAAACCCTTGTTGCCGGATCTGCAGTATATGTCAGGACTGCTGGGTTGATTGAAGCCGTATGGCCTGTAGTATCAAGAATGTAGTTACCGCTATCAGTACCTGCAAGTGATAATCCTGTAATGTTAATTGCGTAGTTGCTGCCTACGTTTACTGAAGGGAACACGGCTGTCAAAGCACCTGTCAGTGATACATCTTCGCTGCCGATAACACCACTTAAAGCAGGTGTGCCCGTAATAGAAACAGTATCATTTCCGTCATAAGTCTTGGTGTTGAAAGCAAATCCAGTAAGCGTCAGCGTCTTAACGGTAATGTCAGCAAACAGACCCGTTGGCTGTGTCAGGCTGTAATTTCCTGCTGCGCTTCCCGTTAAGGTATATCCTGTTGCAGTTACGGCGATACCGTTTCCTACAGCAGCGGTTGCAAAAGTGGAAGTACCTGAGGCACCGTTAAAAGCAACATTGGCAACATCTGCGGGAAGTACACCGGATAAACCGGCTGTCCCCGATAAAGTAGCAGTGGTTGTGCCGTCATATTGCTTGTTGTTGGCTGCCAGTCCCGAAACCGTCACTGTTTTAGCCGTGATATCAGCAGTGATGCCAGAAGGCTGTGTAAGCGTATATTTGGCACTGTCTGCGCCGCCAAGCGACAACGAAGTGGTCACCGGCTTTGCATTTCCTGCATTGGCATTGTTAAAATTACCATTTCCGCTAACGGTCACATCGTCTGATCCGACAATACCGACCAAAGTAGCGCCTGAAATGGAAGCAAACGTCAGTCCGTCATACTCCTTATTAGAAGCAGTGGCTCCGGTTACAGTAAGTGTTTTGGTATTTACTGTCAGCGATTGACTTACATCGGGAGCAGCATTATAAGCACTGTTTCCGGCTTGTTGCGCCGTAATTGTAGTAGTACCCGGTGCAACAATAGTCACCAAGTTTCCACTCACGGTAGCCACGCTCGGATTAGAGCTTAAGTAAGTAACAGTTAATCCCGAATCGGCAGTAGCGGTAAGTGCAAAGTCTGCATCACCATAAGTTACATTTGAAAGGGCATTGAAAGTAATGATCTGATCTGATTTCGTTGTCGTTGTAATCAATTGTAATTGCGGTACATCTGCAGCGGCATCATAATTTGAATCTCCTGCCTGTGAGGCGGTAATTGTAGTGGTACCTGCACCAACGATAGTAACGATGTTACCCGCTACAGTAGCTACGTTGGTATCTGAACTCATATAAGTAACGGTCAGTCCTGAGCTCGCCGTCGCTGTCAATGCAAACGGTGGGTCATTGTCAGGTCTGCTTGCCAATGGGCCAAATGTAATGCTTTGACCTGCTTTGGTAATGTTTGCAGTCAACGATGGTTGTGAAACCAGGTTGTAATTTCCGGCATCTGCACCATTTAAGGTAAACCCGATTGTCGTTACTGCGATTCCGTTTCCGGCGTTAGCGGTAGCAAAAGTGGCAGAGGCGGAAGCACTGTTAACTGTAACAACGTCCGGAGAAATTACGTTTGTGACAGACGCACTGCCTGTATTTAATGTAGCGGTAGTGTTGCCATCATAAACCTTGTTGTTCGCCGTAACACCTGCGATGGTCACATCGACCGGAGTGATATTTGCCGTAAGGTTTGGCTGTGTCAGGCTGTAGTTTGTTGAAGGCGCCGTATAACCGGTAATGTTGATTGTTTTGCCGTTTCCTACAGTAGCCGTCGTAAAGTTGGCAACCGGCGTTCCGCTTACAGAGAAACTTTCCCCATTTTGAAGGCCTGAATACGCAGCGGTTCCCGTGAAACTTGCCGTCGTAAGCCTGTCGTAAACTTTATTTGAACCGGTAAGGCCTGTGATTGTTAAAGCCGCGGCATTGACCGTGTTGCCGCTGGCAGCAGTAGTGATGTTTACTGAAGTAGCACCTGTACTGCTCAATACGATGTTTTGCGAATTATAAGTTCCTGTCACAGCTGCATTGGCAGCAAGGCGGACGCTTAATGTACCGCTTGCATTTCCTGCGGTTTGAGTGAAAGTGGCCGTAGGGCCATAAGTAACGCCATCGTTTGCTACTTCAAAACCTGTTGGTGCTGTAGCAGTAATGTTGGCAGTCAATCCACCACCCGATACTGCAAATGTTTGCGCAGTAGAGGCGGTACCGTATGTGGTTGTAAATGCTGTTGCCGTTGCTGCACCAACAATCGTCGGGTTACAGTAGTTGGCAGCGGTAGCGCTGTAACGGAAACTGGCCGCAGTACCGTTACTGAAGTCAGTACTGTTATTATTGGTGTCCAAACAACCGGAATTATTTCGCTTGTATGAGTTCACATTGCCTGATAATGCAGCCGCTGGGGCAGTCTCAAATGCGCTTGCCGTTGCGCCATAACCAACAAGGTCAACGATCGTGGCACTTGCAGGATTACCACCAGATAGGGCAGTAGTGCTATTAGTTAATGCAACTTTCCCTGCCGTAGCGGACATGTTGATTGCAGTGTTTGAGAAATCAAATGAAGAGATGGCAGTACCATTTGCGCCACCGTTCGCAAGCCTCACCAGGAAATACTTCCCCGGTTGAACGGTAACGTTTCCGAGATTCGCTGTGGCAGACCATGCACCCGTACCCGTTGCTGATAAATATTGAACGGCGTAATTGTTCAGGTTAATTGGCGAACTGCTTGGATTAAACAACTCCACAAAATCATGCTGGTACGTAGCACTCGTGTTACCGCCGCCGCCATAAATCTGGCTGATGACCATATGGTTTACCACTAATGCAGTAATATCGGCAGTAAGTCCTGTTGGCTGCGTCAGGGTATATCTTGAAGCTTCAGTGCCTCCAAGCGTCAAAGCAGGGGTTACAGGTTTTGCTGTCCCTACATTCGCATCGCTGAAAGTTCCGCCACCGCTGACCGTAACATTGTCAGCACCCACAGTACCTACGAGAGTAGCGCCTGTAATTGTTGCCGTTGTAGTGCCGTCGTAAACTTTTGATTGGGCGGTAGCACCTGTCACGGTTAAGGTTTTTGTATTGACGGTAAGTGATTGTACCACATCTACGGCCGCATTATAGTTGATGTCACCGGCTTGCTGCGCGGTGATGTTGGTCGTTCCGGGTTTCAGGATGGTTACGGTATTGCCGGAAACAGTAGCCACGGTAGGATCGCTGCTTAAGTAGGTTACGGTAAGCCCCGAATCCGACGTAGCGGTCAGCGCGAATGGAGCGTCACCATAAGTTACCGGGCTTAATGCGCCGAAAGTAATGGTTTGTCCCAGTTTTACGGAGGCGATTACATGTAAGTTCTGTGGCACGTTTGCAGCAGCGGAATAATTTGTATCACCTGCCTGTGACGCCGTAATGGTGGTATCACCCGCGCCCACAATCGTTACAGTATTTCCTGAAACGGTTGCCACGTTGGTATCCGAACTGCTGTAAGTTACCGTCAGGCCTGAACTTGCTGTAGCGGTCAGGCTGAACGGCGGATCGGTACTTTGTTTGTCCGACAAGGGTCCGAAAGTAATTGTCTGGCCGGCTTGCGTAATATTAGCTGTCAGCCCTGTCGGCTGCGCAGTTAAGCTGTAATTTCCGGCTTGCGCACCGCTTAGTGCGAATCCAACAGTGGTAACGCTGATGCCCGTTCCTGCATTGGCAGAAGCAAAGGTAGCCGTAGCGGCAGCACTGTTAATCGTGACTACATCTGAAAATAACACGCCTGAAACGCTGGCGCCGGTCAGGTTAAAAGATCCTGTTGTATTGCCATTATAAACTTTATCGTTTACCAGAACGCCGCTAAGGGTTACGCCTCTGGGGCTTACTGTATTTCCGCTGGCCGCGGTGGTGATGTTGACATTCGTCGCTCCTGTCGTGGATAAGACGATATTCTGAGCGTTATAACTTCCGCTAACCGCGGCATTGTTTTTGAGACGGACGCTTAAAGTACCGCTGGCCGTACCGCCGCTTTGTGCGATAGTAGCCGTATTGCCATAAGTGACGCCGTCGCTGGCTACTTCGAAACCCGTTGGTGCCGTAGCAGTAATATCTGCCGTAAGGCCGCTTCCTGAGACAGGGAATGTCTGCGCAGCCGATGCGGTACCGTAAGTCGTTGTAAAAGCAGTTGCGGTTGCCGCACCGGTGATGGTAGCTGTACTGGCAACACCTATAACTACATTGTCAAGATAAACCCTTCTGGCTGCAGAAGGATTCGTAAACATGGAGTATACACCAAAAAATGATGAGCTAGTAATTGTATTGTCACTTAAAGTTCCGGCGCTGGTTGTAGGCGTAGCTCCGTAAGTAAAGCCCGTAGAATAAAACAATTCAAACACACCTGCAGCACTTCTGGTAACCCTGATATTTAAACCAGCAGCTAGCGCGCTGGCGTTGTAATTTGCGCTTGAAGGGAAATTACCTACTTTGGTAGGGGCTCCCGCTCCTGACTTTTTCCACAATTCAATTGGGTCAGTAGTACCGTCAACTCCAATCCTTAGGAAATACCCAGTCCACGTAGCGCCCACCATTGAGCCGGTAATCGCGGTATTCGACATAAGTATAACCCCAAAATAATTTCCGCTGGCCGGACTAAAACTGCCAGAACCCAATGAAAATGCCCATTCGCTGACTTCGGTACTCGGAGTGGTCAATGTGACATTTGCAGTACCTGAGGTCAAAGTGCCCGCCAGGTAAGAACCATCTGTTGTCGCAGTTCCACCGGGAAGGGGAGTTGTTGTAATTACACCAAAACTTCCGGTGTCCCCAGACCAAATCGGTGATGCAGTAAAATTACCATCTGTAAAATCGTCCGTAGTCTGCGCGGCGCTTTTAACACCGCAAAGAAGAAGGGCTACCAGTAAGAGACGGTAACTGTTAAGTAGAATTGTTTTCATCATTTTTTATTTAATTGACAGGGAGCAAAATTAAGTGTTTTTAACAACAAACCATGGCTTTCTTATTAATAATTTGTTAAGGATGAGTGCATAAATTGTTGATAAGTAACATCGTTCAGACGCATTTTGTAGAAAAAAATCAATTTATTACATTTTGTAACCGACTGAGCCCATCGCGTTTCCGCGTATCAATCGCATTTCCGCGGCATTTCAAACGGGATTCCGGAGCATTGGTCAGGCCGTAACCGTTAAGTTAACATAGCGTCAATGCCTTTGTAAGACAAAGCAGAAGTTTTAGTAGTTTTGTGTCCATCCCCAACCAAGTACTTCATGCTTTTCGAGTTCAGTTTCTACAGTTCGCTGCTGCTGGTCATCTTCAGCCAGGGAATCATATTTGCACTGCTGCTGCTCCGCAAGGGCATCGCAGCAGACAACCCGTCAAATGTGTGGCTCTCCGCCTTCATTTTCTGCTGTTCGCTTTATTTTGCGCCCTGGATGCTCGGGTTTGCAGGCTGGTATGACGCGCAGCCGTACCGGGACATTTTGTTTTACATTCCGTTTCAGCAGCTTTTTCTGGTGGGACCGCTGATTTACTGCTACACCCAAAGCCTCCTCAATCCGCAGTTCAGCGTCACGAAAAACGTGCGGCTGCATTTCGTTTTGCCGGCGGTATACCTCGTATACTGTCTTTTGATGTGGATTTATGACGATTTCATTTATGAAGGGTATTATTTCTACGCCTCAGGCAGCGACAAGGATTTTGAACCTTGGTACCAATACGCCGGATTGGCCTCGATGGGTTTTTACCTTATCCGAAGCATCCGCTTTTACGATACATATAATGAAATTGTGGTGCAGGTCACCAGTTTTGCCGACGGGATCCTGTTTCGCTGGATAAAGACCTATTTGGTAGCCTTCCTGATCTTGATGTCCCTGCCCGTCATCTTCGACCTGGTCGCGTTGTTTTATCCCCAGGCGACATCATATGCCGGGTCATGGTGGTACTTCCTTGCCTATTCGGTGGTGATGTATTACCTGGCACTTACTGCGTATTCCAATCCGGTGGTTCAGAAAATGGCATTCCGGGTCTACTCGGAAGGCAATCAACAACGGGTCGCATTGGGCACACCCGATGATGCCCCGCCTACCCTTGAGCTCCGGGACCAGGAGGAAACAAAGAAACTGCCCGACCTGGAGCATTGGAAGCAACGTATAGAACGGCTCATCCGAGATGAGTCGCTTTACCGCAATCCGGAACTCACGCTGTTGGACGTGTCAACTCAACTCGGAAAAAATCCCACATTCGTTTCCAAGGCCGTGAACCAGGGTTTCGGCATGAGTTTCAACGACCTGGTCAACTCTTTCCGAATTGATGCGGTTTGCACAGGAATTGCAAACAACGAACACCAGCAACAGACGCTGCTCGGGATCGCATTGGACAGTGGTTTCAATTCAAAAGCTACGTTTAATCGTGCCTTTAAGAAACACACCGGGCAAACACCGACGGCTTTTCTGGCCCTGATTCCGAAAAAAAGCGATTGAAAAGGTCTCAAATCATGATATGAAGCGACCGGCAAAGGCATAAGCTGCAACTTTGCCCTGAATCAAAACGCAATATCATGACAAAAAAAACAAAAATGACGCTGGTCCGGGTGCTCTTCGCCCGCTTAACAAGACCACTGACCATGCCTTACTGGTGGCAGGATGTCCTGCTGATGGCGCCACGTGTAGTCTGTGGCTACTGGCTAACTTCTAATTTCGGTGCAGCCAAATTCGGATTGCCGTGGTCGCCGCCGGAAAACAATCTCGGTTTTTTTGAGGTAGCCTTCTGGTTTCCCAATGATGTCGCCGCTTACGGCGGAGTCTTTGCCCTTTGTCCTGCACTTTTTGCCTGGATGGGCGCCTTCAGCGAAGGGGTAGGGGGGCTTTTGCTGGTTTTGGGCCTGCAGACACGCATCGCCTCTTTCCTGATTGCGTGCACGATGATCGTAGCCGCGTTCATACAACACGGAGGCGAGACCCTTTGGAATATGCTGCCAGCAATGGCTTTCCTGTTCGTCGCCCTGTTCAATATGGTGCTTGGTTCGGGCCGCTTCGGACTCGACTATTTATTAACCGCTAAAAAATCTTCTGATGAAAAACTTTAAGATATTCGTCGTCGCCTTATCTCTGGCGCTTATCGGCTGCGTTCAGCCCTCATACAAACGGACGCTGCTCATTACACTCAAAGTCAAAAGCAGTGAAAAAATCACATCTGTTGGCATCCGCGGAAACGACAAGCCATTCAGCTGGGATTACGATTACCCGATGCAGTATGACGCGGCTACCGGCTGCTACACCGCTAAGGCGGTCATGACAACCGGGTATGCTTTTACAGACATCAAATTTACCGTAAACGGGGCCTTCGAATTACAGGGAAAAGACAACCGCAGGCTGCTTTTCAGGGACAAGGACACGCTGGTCTACACGGCTGAGTACAATGTTATGAAATAATAGTAAGCTTCCGCTGACGGACCTTTGCAACATTACAACACGTGGTGCGCCAAAACCTTCTGCACTTCATACACATTCACCGATTTGCTGAATTGTGCCTTGATGCTGGGTTCGGCCTCACTCGAAACCCATATCCTGAGTTCGGCGTCGAGGTCGAACGTTCCGGCCGACTCGATGCTGAATCTCGAAATGCTCTTGTAGTTGATTGATTTGTACTCGACCTTGCTGCCTGTCAGTCCCTGGACATTCACAAATATCAGTCGTTTGCTGGTAAAGATGAAAGTATCACGGATCAGCTTGAAGCCGAGTTCGATATGTTCACCGTCGATTAAAAGCTGGCTGTATTTTTGGGTCAGTTCGTCCGGATTGACGGCTCCGGCGTTGCCTAGTAATGCTGAAAATATTCCCATAAGGTGTAAAGTTGTTTATTATTGTAAAACGAAGGGGCGATCAGGCCATTATCCTGTTATGAAACCGTTGCCGGCGCCGTTTTTTTGTTGTTCATAATTTGTCGGTATGCCCCGTCCCAGAGCGCCATGCGCGCGGCGAGTGATGCTTTGGTGGCCTGAGTGGCTTCTTCCCAGCGGGTTGCGTCTGCGCCGCATAAATGGGACGTCATCTGCAACGCGAGATGGCTGTGGTGGTCACCGTCAACCTCAATATGCCTTTCGAGGTAATATTTAAAAACCGAAATGCTTTCCGGGAAACGGCTGTCGAGATCGCTGACCATCGAAAGGAACATACCGGGAATCAGATCCTCTCTTCCAAAAGTGAAGATCGCTGATTGGAGGTAGTCTTTGCGGCTCTCGATAATTTTGAAAGTGAACCCGACAAAATCCCTGGCTTCCTTCGGAATGTCTGCAGCCTGAAGGGCATCCTCTAAACTCCTGCCGTTTTTCAGGCCAGAAATGAAATTTTCAATGGGAGCGGTATCGGCACCACACTGATGCATCGCATCGAGGTAGAGCTCGAAATGGCTCTTGCGGTTTCCGTTCAGATCCACATCTGACTCTTCACCCGCCACGATTTCATTGATCAGGTAACGCGTATCCGCCGATCCTTTCGGGAACCAGGGCACCGACGTGCACGTGAGCTCGTTTTGCAGTGACTTTAAAAGCGACATGAAGTCCCACACCGCAAAAACGTGGTATTGCATAAATATTTTAAGGTCTTCGGCACTTTCTATGGCAGAATATACTTTGTGGTTGATGATTTCCTGCCGTAATGGCGCGATGCTGTTCTTGATTGCTGCTGTCTGTTCGTTCATTTTAATTGTTATTGTGTGGCGGGAGATATTATTGCTCCACTTTGGCTAGCCAGTCTTTTATTACGTTTTGTAATGCGATTCGGTTTTTATTAAGATCCGCGATGGAGCCCAGCCGGATCATTCTTCGGCCGTCAGCGTAGTTTCCTTCCAATACGCCGTCGCGGTCGTCGATGATGTTACCGGTAGGAAAAACCAGCAACGCATAATTTTTTCGCGTATGTATGACAAGGATGTCCCTTTTGTACTCTTTCGGATCGAACGGTTTCATATCGCCGTTGTAAAAAAAGGCAGGCGAATTCCATTTGATGTGCTCGCTCACGAGGGTGTCGGTTTCGAGCACCGCGGTTCGGATCGCTTCGGTCAATGCGGCAAAATCGGGGTGCAGGTTGCGGATGAATTCCGTTACACTTTGCGGGTCGTGGTCGTAGGCTGATTTGCTCATGCGCAAATATAAAAATTATTGCCGACTGCCCCAGTGGAATATTTTCATCGCGCGGCAAGGGGGCTCATCACGCGATATCACCCGCCCGGAACGACCATTCGGCATGGAGGTCCAGATCCTGCCGCAGCAGCAGATGCAACTGCGCCGTATGATGCTGGGTGTGCCGCAGGTTATAAAGCAGGATTTCCAATATCGGATAGTCCATGTCGCCGGGATCGTCGCCCTCCGTAAATCGGTCATGGAATTTTTCGCCGCTCAGGCTTTCAATGGTTTCTTTGCATTTTTCCCGGCTTCGCGCGACGTATGCTATGAGCTCATCTTTAGTATAGTGCCTGTCAGGGATCAGGTCGCCAACAGCTTCCACAGGCTGCGATGCTTCTTTTTGGGTAAAAGGAAGCAAAGGCGAAAAGCCGGCGGGTGGAACACTCAAGTAGTAGTCCAGAAAGATGGCACTGTGGTACGCAATGTAGTAAAAACGTTTTCGGTCCGCGAAATAGGCGTCGGGACAGGTTGAAATCGCATTGATCAGCATGTCTATGGCGGCACCGAATTGGTTCCATATCGCCTCCCTGATTACTTTTTCCATAGGATTGATGTAAAGGTTTTTGCACATTCCACATCCCAAAAATAAGGATTCTTCACTTCTCATCCGTTGGAAGCAGCAAAAATGCGGCGTCGGATGACAACAGTATCAGAGCTGTTCTGCAACAAACGCGGCAGCATAGTTCCGGATCAGGTCCCGCACCTTCCTGAATTCATGCCATACGGCAGCGTCGTCTCCGGTCGCTTTAGCCGGGTCGGGGAAATTATGATGGAATTTTTTCGCGTTCGTTGGAAAGAACGGACAACTTTCTTTTGCATGGTCACAAACGGTGATGACGAAATCAAAATCGACACCGCGGTACTCTTCGATGTGATTGGATGTGTGGCCTGAAATATCGATGCCTGCCTCCTGCATGACAGCGATGGCGCGCGGGTTGACCCCATGTGTTTCAATGCCCGCGCTGTACACCCTGGCTTTACCGTCCGCGAAATACCGCAGGAATCCTTCGGCGATCTGGCTGCGGCAACTGTTTCCGGTGCAGAGTACTAATATATTTTTCATAATTAAACTAATAGCCATATAAAGTTGATGATACAGAATTTAGCATCCCAACCGAAAATCAGCTGGAGCACTATGACTGAAACGGTAATGACAATGGGCCGTCTGTATTTCGAAAAAAAGTTAACAGCAGTTTCCATCAGGTGCGCAAAGGGGTTTCTCTGATTCAGGCAACTGTATTGATTTTTTGGGCATCCCGCAACTGTCATTTGCAAGGCAGGCCGTCCGCTTGTCGAGTAAAACGAAGTCGCTGCCATCAAAACCGAGGTCATATTTCCCGATAGTACCTGCCTGATATTCGACCTCAATGTCCAGGTCCTGCATGTCTAAAACCTTTTCAGAAAGTGCGATGATGTTCCTGAGCTTTGCAGGCTTAAGCCGGTGCTCATAGTCGTTTGCATCCCAGAGCTGAAAATTCGCCATGTTTTCCTTCCGGACCGTTCCGCCGCAGTCAATGAAATGTTTGGAAACCACGCCCACTTCAGTCACGTGAAAATGGTCCGGCACGGTTGCGCCGTTTTCAAGTTTAAAACGCACGGTTTGTACCGTCTCAAGGATTTTTTTTATTTCAGATAGCTTCATGATGCGTAAGTTTTAACAACAATTATTTTTCTTTCTTTCAAGGTGCCTGGAGACATTGGCAAAATAGTCCTCCAGTATTTGCAAAACCGTTTCGTCTATGCAATAGCAAACAGCGTTCCCTTCAATGCTCCCTTTAATCAGGCCGGCGTTTTTGAGTTCCTTAAGATGCTGTGAGACGGTGGGCTGGGCGAGCGGCAGTACGTTGACGATATCTCCGCAAATACAGGTATCTACCCCCATAAGGTATTCCATGATAGCAATCCTTGCCGGGTGCCCCAATGCCTTTGCCAATGTGGCCATCCGGTTCTGCTGTTCCGTAAAGTGGTCGGTTTTCGTGGCGCCCATCTTATTTATTTTTATATTGCAATATTACGATAAAGTATGAAATAGCAAAAAATATTTGGTTATTTTTTTATCGGTCTTGGCAAAAACTGAGCCTGACCGGCTGGAAAAACAGTCCGCGAAGGCTTGTGCGGTGGGGTTTATCACGCCTTATTCCTGTCTTGCCGGGATACAGATAATGAAGGTACTGCCGCCACCTTCCGTACCTTTGGCGGTGACCACACCGTGATGATTCTCAACGATTTTCTTTACGATGGTCAGGCCAATACCGGTTCCATCGTAGCTGTCCTTAGGGTGCAGGCGCTGGAAAATATCAAAAATCCTGCTGCTGTAATCCGGATGGAACCCGATTCCATTGTCTGCTACGCTGATGCGGTGGTGATCGACAGCCAAAGGGAAATCGGCAGGATCCCGCTTTTCAGCCGGGACGTAAACACAGTCGATCGTAATGTGCGGCGGTATATCCGGCATTGAAAATTTAACGGAATTCGAGATGAGGTTCCGCAGCAGCTGCCGGAATTGCATCGGAATCACGTTTACGTCACACAGCCGGCCCATTTCAATCACGGCATGGGTCTGCTGCAGCCGTTCTTTGAGCGAATCCATAACGTCGCTTACAATCTTACCGAGGTTGGTTTTTTCAAACTTCCGGTCCTGTACCGAAGTACGCGCATAGGCAGAAAGGTCATTGATCAGGTTCTGCATGTGCTGCGCCGAAGACCGGGAGCGTTCAAAATAGTATCGCCCTTTGGTGGACAATTGCTCATACTCCTCTGTAAGGATGCGTGTAGAGAAAGCCTGTATTTTCCGAAGCGGCTCCTGTAAGTCGTGGCTCGTGATGAAATTGAACGATTCGAGTTCCTTGTTGATGATCAAAAGTTCCGCGGCGCGTAATTCCTTTTCCTTGTGCTGGGATACCAGCGCAATGTTGGCTTTGGTCAATGCCTCGGCAAGTTGCTCGTTTTCGTAATTTCGGACTGCAAGTTTCTTGTTCGCGCTGAGGAGTTCGGCAGCCCGTTTGCGCTTTTCCTTCACCTGGAATGCCAGCTCCTTGTTGGCCTGGATCAGTTCTGCCGTGCGGGCTTCTTTCTCCTGATTCTGGAAAGTGAGTTCGGCATTAAGGATGATCAGTTCGGCGGCGCGCAGTTCTTTTTCCTTGTTCTCAAAAGCGAGTGCTTTGTTGGCAATGGCCAGTTCGGCCGCACGTTTGCCCTTTTCCCTGCTCTGGAAGGCCAGCTCTTTGTTGGCCATAGCCAATGCGGCAGCCTGGTGCGCCCTCTCGCGGTTTTGTAACGCCAATTGCTGGTTGGCTATGAGCAACGCGGCTTGGCTGTCACCCGGGTCGTCTTCCGGTGTGGGGCCGTCGGGAATCGAAATGTCTTTTTTCATTCGGCTGTGGTATTTCCCAAAGATAGGCTTTAATTACGGTAAACCTTTGGCTATGGCCTGCCATTCCATCAGCCAGTACTTTCAGCGGGTGCCGTGTCGATTTGTTCAGGGGCTCGCTGAAGGATGCATTCCGCTACGCAAGGGCACGATCCAGACGCAACCCAGCATGGTACAAGCATAAATGAGCACCCAAAGGTATTGCTGCGGTCCGCGATCGGGCAATCCCTTGTCGAAAAAATAGAAGCTGACCCACACCGAAGCCAAACCGTATACACTCAATACCGATTTTGTGTTTCGGTAGCTTGACCGTTTGAATAGCGTATGTCCGATGAGCCAGAATACGATCATAGCGGGAATTGACAATAGCAATCCATACACCACCATAAAACCGAGCATTGGGGCGGCCTGTACAATTTCGTCGGCCTGTGTTCCGTTAATGGCGATGCCCAGGATCAGGAACAGCAGCAGTGGCGCGGCAAGCGCGGTGGAAAGCCATACTTTAATGCTGTAGGTCACTGTGTCTTTCAGGGTATACAATCTCAAAATTCTGTTTAATGTAAATGAAACTTCAAAGTCAAATATATAAAAAAGAAATGCCACCGTGTCTGTATTTGCGCCTGTCCGCGACGAACCCGTTTGGTACCGGTGTCCCGGCTGTGATGCGATAACCGTCCGTGACCGGTCCGACAGTAGTGCGGCACTAATGCGGTACTAGTGCGGTACTAGTGCGGTACTAAAGCGGTACTGGTGCGGCAGAAAGCGGTAAAGCACATCGCGTCAGCCAGTCCGTTTTCTTTAACAAAAATTTGTCTTTGACATTTACAGCGAATGCTATACCTTTCGGGCCATTTGCATTGAATATGAAAACCCTGAAAATATCATACTGCGTCCTGCTGTTGCTACTATCATCTGTGGCAGCGCGCGCTGGCTTCATCCTGCTGCCGATGGACGAATCCACCCAGCAGAACCACCTGAAGGCCTACGGCATCACGTACTGGTGCCTCGACAGGCAGTATAAGGCGAGTTGGCTGCTCAACTACCGCGGCGGCTCATTCCTGTTGCCTGATGCGCCTGAAATCCGCAAGGAATGCCAGATCCGCGGGGTCAGTTTTGAACTGCTGTCCGATGACGAAGCCAATGCAATCCTCGCTGAAATCTCAAGTCCGTCCCAGAACATGGAAACGGTCATACTCGAAAAAGCGCCGAAAATAGCAGTATACACGCCCAAGGGCAAACAGCCCTGGGACGATGCCGTGACGCTCGTGCTCACTTATGCCGAAATCCCTTTCACCCCGGTATACGACGAGGAAGTGCTTTCTGATCAGCTGCTGCTCTACGATTGGCTGCACCTGCATCATGAGGATTTTACGGGGCAATACGGTAAATTTTATGCGAGTTATAAAAATGCCCCGTGGTACATCGAACAGAAAAAAGACGCCGAGGCCCTGGCTACGAAGCTGGGTTACGCCAAGGTATCGGAAGAGAAACTGGCTGTGGCTAAGAAGATCCGCGATTTTGTCATAGGCGGCGGCTTTATGTTTGCCATGTGCTCTGCCGCAGACAGTTTTGATATTGCGCTGGCTGCTGATGGGGTTGACATCTGCGAGCCCATGTTTGACGGAGACCCCAGCGAAGCGAATTACCAGTCTAAACTCCAGTTCAGCAACACCTTTGCCTTCAAGAACTTCACGCTTGAGCGCAATCCGAACATGTACGAGTTTTCGGATATCGATATGACAAACAAGCGTGCGAATGTCCCGATGGAAAAGGACTATTTCACGCTGATGGATTTTTCTGCAAAATGGGACCCGATCCCAAGCATGCTGTGCCAGAACCATACGATGCTCGTCAAAGGCTTCATGGGCCAGAGCACCGCATTCCAGCCTGATCTGGTCAAGTCGAATGTACTCGTCATGGGCGAATGCCAGCTCAACGGCGAGGCGCGATACATCCATGGAGAGAAAGGGAAGGGGATGTATACTTTCTACGGTGGGCATGACCCGGAAGATTACAAACACCAGGTGGGTGATCCGCCGACTGTGCTGGACCTGCACCCGAATTCCCCCGGATATCGGCTGATCCTGAACAATGTGCTTTTCCCTGCGGCCCGCAAGAAAAAGCTCAAAACTTAAACTTTTCTCAGACTTTTCTTCACAAATCCTTTTTTAATTTATTTCCGAGGCCGGGAATAGGTTAAAATTGCCTGTTTTCGTACAATCTGCTTTGCGTATCTTTATTTTTTTTATACTTTCGTCGACTTATTAACCCTTATTAAGCTTATGATGAAAAAGAATTACTTATTCTTACTCTTGTCGGTTTTTTGCTTTCAGGCTAACGCCCAGATTGTCAACGAATCGGCAAACTGGCCCAACCAGGCCTGGACGATCACCGGGGATTACAGTACCCTTCCCGCGGCGTTCGAATCAGATCCTACCGCTACGCCAAATTTTGCGTTTGATGATGACGATGCCACGAACGGGCACGAAGACAACATTGCGGCGGAATCTCCTGTTATCGACCTCACTGCCGCATTTGCAGGCAATGAAAAGTTTATTTCAGTAACTGCACAATACGGTTACCGTTACCTTGCTGATGACGTTTTGGTATTTCAATATTGGGATGCCGATGCCGCTGTATGGGTAAACTGGGGCGCTAATATCCCGGGGAATGACCTGACTATTGTGGACAATTTCTGTACCATCCCTAAAACCACCATTTCAAGCGGTGCGTTGGGGATTGGAAATTTTACACCCAACCAGCTTGCAAACTTCAGGTATCGTATTTCTTACGATGACAAGATCGGCGGGGCAGATTGGAACTACGGTTTCTGCTTCGATTCGCCGGTGCTGACTTCAGCCGCCTGCGGAACACCGTCTGCAATCATGTTTTCAAACACCACGGCCAACACGGTAGATGTTGCCTGGGGAGATCTAGCCGTACCATACGAGTACGTTATTGATGAGAATGCAGGAGATCCTGCAGGAGCAGGTATTGCGAGCGCTACCAATAGCGTGTCGATCAATAACCTGACACAACTGACAATGTATTATTTCCACGTCAGGGCGGTATGCGCGCCTGGCGTATACAGCGCCTGGACCACGGCAAGTTTCACTACTTTGCCCGATCCTGCCGCTAACGACGAATGCGCCAATGCCATCGATCTTACGGTAAACCCGGATTTCGCATGCGGCACGGTAACTGCCGGGACTTTGCTTGGAGCTACGGAATCCGCTGAAACCGATAACGGTGCCGGTACGCCTGATGATGACGTTTGGTATACCTTTACCGCCACGGCAACTTCCCAAAAGATTTCTCTTTCAAACGTGGCCGGAACGCCAACCGATATGGTTTTTGAAGTGCTCAGCGGAAGCTGCGGTGCTTTTACAAGCCTGTTGATCAGTGACCCTAACACAAATTCAGTGGGTAACCTGACTCCGGGTGAGGTATATTACATCAGGGTGTTCAGCTACACTGCGGGTGGAAGCAATTCAACTACTACGTTCAATATATGTGTGGGTACACCACCACCTCCGGCTGCAAACGACGATTGCAACGCCGCTGAAGCGCTTACGGTGAATCCTGATACCAGCTGTGCGGCTGTCACTGCAGGAACTTTGCAATCGGCTACCGATTCAGGTGAAGGAGACAACGGTGCAGGTACGCCTGATGACGACGTTTGGTATACCTTCGTGGCCACCAACCCGGTACAGACCATTACATTGTCCGGCATCACAGGGTCGGCCACTGACCTCGTACACGAAGTGCTTTCAGGAAACTGCGGCGGCGGGTTTACAAGCCTGTCTGTCAGTGATCCTAACTCAAGTGCCGTAGCGAACCTTACTGTAGGCGATACGTATTATATCAGGGTGTTTACCTCCGGTACCACAGCTTCTGATACCACGTTCAACATCTGCGTGGGCACACCACCACCGCCACCGGTTAACGATGATGCGACAGGTGCCCTCGAACTGGTATTAGACCTGGGAACAGCTTGCGGACCGAATAAGATTACGGGTATCTCTAACGACCAGACTTCACCGTCTCCGGAAGTGAATCCAACTTGTATGGACCAGTACAACCCTTCACAGGGTAATGGCGATTTGTGGTTCTATTTCGTAGCGCCAAACCCAACCGTTACTTTGAATATTTCTGACATTACGGGAAGCATCATTACCGTTTCAAGCGCGCTGTATTCAGGTACTCCGGGTAACCTTACTGAAACAGGTACTTGTGGTAACGCCGCAACTAAAACCTATTCTGACCTGATTCCGGGCGACACGTATTACCTGAGGCTTTGGGATTATGGCAACGACGGTATCGGTACATTCAGCCTTTGCGGATACTATATCGACTGTGTAAACCCTACAGCAACATATACTGTAGTTTCTGACTGCGCTAACGGACCTCAGTTCTTCGTAAATGTCGATGTAACTGACATGGGTTCTGCCTCATCAATTACAGTGAGTGACGACCAGGGAAGTGCATCACAAAACCTTTCAGGCGTTGGTATGGTTACTTTCGGGCCTTACCAGAACGGTACTTCGGTAATTTATACTGTGGCGAACGACCAAAACGCCGTTTGTACACTTACAAGCCCTGCGAGGACCCAGGCGGCCTGTCCACCGGCAAACGACGAATGCGACGCAGCAGAGAGCTTCGTGGTAGGTTCAGTAGTAGGTGAAATCGTGTATGACGCGTCCAACTTAGGTGCGACAGGATCTGCGCAAGCAGCCCCTGCAACCTGCGGAGGATATTCCGGTGGTGACGTGTGGTATACTATCGTTACGCCGCCTTCAGGAAATGTAATCATTGAGACCCAGAATTCAAGTACTGGCGCTACAGGTGTAGACACTGTTGTGACCGTATATTCGGGTGACTGTGCTAATCTGGTTCAGGTAGGTTGCGACGATGACGGAGCGGCTACAGGTGCTTATTCGAAAGTAACCGTAACAGGACAAACTCCGGGTGCACCGCTGTACTTAAGGGTATACGAATATGGTAACAACAACTTCGGTGGTTTCGGTATCACGGCTTACGATGATTCAATGCTGGGCACCAACCCATTGAACGACGGTAAGTTTTCAGTATATCCAAACCCGGTACACAATGTGTTGAACCTGTCTTATGACACCAACATGTCAGGCGTGGCCGTATACAACCTCGTTGGCCAGCAGGTGATTGCAAAATCACTGAATGCTACTGCCGCTCAGGTAGATATGTCAGGACTTGCTGCGGGCACTTACATCGTGAAAGTAATGGCCGATAACCAGGTGAAAACCATCAAGGTCATCAAACAATAGGAAGCCAGCTTCCATAACTCAAAAGCCACCCTTACCGGTGGCTTTTGTTTTTTATAAAATGTATCTTTGTTAAAATTTAAAGATGCTTTTTTCGCTGATCATACCGGTATACAACCGCCCCGATGAGGTCGAGGAACTGCTCCACAGCTTATCTGGAACTTCCTATCAATTTGAGTTCGAAGTCGTAATCGTAGAAGATGGCTCGCCAATACCGTGCGAGGCTGTCGTAAATTCGTACCGCAGTAAGCTCGACATCAGTTACTATTTTAAGCCGAACTCCGGTCCCGGCGACTCGCGCAACTTCGGGATGCGTAAGGCGAGGGGCGATTATTTCCTGATTTTTGATTCCGACTGCATCATTCCTTCGCAATACCTTGACGAAGTGGCAACAGCGCTCAACCATGGTTACGTCGATTGTTTTGGGGGACCCGATAAAGCGCTCGATTCATTTTCTGATATCCAGAAAGCGATTAATTTTGGGATGACTTCGTTTCTGACGACGGGCGGAATCCGCGGCGGATCGGAAAGCACAGGAAAATTCCAGCCAAGGAGCTTTAATATGGGCCTGTCGAAACAAGCATTTAAGGCTTCCGGCGGGTTCGGGAACATCCACCCCGGCGAAGATCCGGACCTGTCCATAAGGCTTTGGAAACTGGGTTTCGAGACCTGTTTGTTCCCTAAGGCATTCGTATACCACAAACGCCGCATCGACTGGTCAAAATTCTACAGGCAGGTAAACAAATTCGGTAAGGCACGGCCGATACTCAACAGCTGGTATCCTGAATACACGAAACTGACTTTCTTTTTCCCGACGCTGTTCCTGTTAGGTTTTGTCTTCTCAGCAATTATGGCATTGATCGGATGGAACTTCTTTATTTTGTTTTACACACTCTACTTCTTCCTGCTGTTCGTGCTCTCTGCAATCCGGAATAAAAGCGTTCGAATCGCGCTGTTGTCAATCGTTGCCGTATCGGTACAGTTTTATGGCTATGGCATCGGGTTTCTGCAATCGTTCCTCAAGGTGCAATGCTTAAAAAAAGACCCTAAGAAAGTGTTTCCTGAATTATTTTTCTGAGTATGGCAAAGATTATCGGACTTACGGGCGGTATAGGCAGCGGCAAGACTACAGTGGGACGGATGTTCATGGCGCTTGGCGTCCCGGTGTACATCGCCGATGATGCAGGCAGGAAAGTACTGATGCTGCCGGAGGCTGTTAGTGCGCTGCGGAAGGAATTCGGGGCCAGCGCGTTTACCGACGGGTTGCCGGACCGGAAGAAGATAGCGCAAATCGTATTCAGCAATCCCGATAAGCTCGCCAGACTCAACAACATCATACATCCTTTGGTAAAGGAAGACTTTGCCTTATGGCTTGAGGAACACCGGAAGTCCCCGTTCGTGATAAGGGAATCCGCAATACTCTTTGAAAGCGGAAGCCATACCGACTGCGACAGGATTATCACGGTTACCGCGCCATTAGAGGACCGGATTTTGAGGGTCATGGCACGCGACAATACAGACCGTGAATCGATACTGGCGCGCATCAATGCGCAATGGAGCGATGCGGAGCGCGCAGCAAAAAGCCATTACGTCATTGACAATGTGGATATGGAAAACACCCGGAAGCAGGCGGTTGCAATCTACGAATCTTTGATAAATTCAATGTAGGCAGGCAGATGTTAATCTTTGGTTAATGTATTATTCGAACATATGTTAAAATGTTAATTTTGTAATTAATGAATAAGACATTATTTCGATTACTTGTTTTTTTAATGAGCCTTTCTTTGATTGGCATTATTTTAGTCCAGCTTTACCTGATCAATACATCATTAAAAAATAACGAGGAGCAATTCAAATACCATGTCAAGCAGGTCATCGGGAGCGTCTCCGAAAAGCTGAAACAGAGGGAATTATACACCTTCCTGAACGAATACAACAAGCTCAAGGACAGTATTGGCAAAGACCCCAAACAGAGCGAACTGCTGAACTTTATCCTGGTCCAGAACAACAGGATGACCAATGAAACCGTTATCTATTCCAATAGCATCATTGCTGATGATTACGGCATTTCGTTCTTTGATAAGAAGAAAGATTCGATCGTAAAGGCGAACAATTTTATTTCGCGGCGGAAGACTGAGATCTTTTCCGGCAACGCGATTGACAAATCATCGATGCAGCACAATGTCGCGCCGGATATGACCATACAGAAATCAGGTACGATTGAATTGCTCGATAAAGTGCAGTTTGACATTTCCTTCCGCGATATTGCAGAGACCAAGGCGATCACCGACCGGATTTCAGTCGAGGAGCTTCAGAAACTGCTCGGGCAGGAACTCAGGCAGGCAGACGTAATCACACCGTTTGAATTCGCGGTATACGGCAACGGGTTGGCGACGAAAATTAAATCGGATAAGTTCAAGGTCAATAAAGACGCTACGTTCAAGACCAAGATACTCACTGACAACGAGGGGGAAAGCAAATACGAGCTGTTGGTGACGTTCCCCGAGAAGAAAAAATTCCTGTTCTCGGAACTGATCAATATCACGATCCTGTCGATTATTTTTACGCTGGTCATCATCATCGCCTACAGCAGCGCGCTGAACCAGCTGATCAAGCAGCGGCAGATTTCCGAAATTAAGACGGATTTCATCAACAACATGACGCATGAGTTCAAGACCCCGATTGCAACGATTAATCTGGCCCTGGACGCAATCAGGAACCCTAAGGTGCGTGACGACCAGGAAAAGATGGATCGTTACCACCAGATGATACGCGACGAGAATAAGAGGATGCATGCGCAGGTTGAAAACGTACTCAGGATCTCAAAACTGGAGAAGCGTGAACTTGAAATCACGAAAGAATCGACCGACATCCATGAGATTATCGAAGATGCGGCGGAACACGTACACCTCATTATTGAAGACCGCGGCGGCGTGATTACACAACATCTGGACGCAAAGAGGACCACAGTACTGCTCAACGACGTCCACTTTACGAACGTCATCGTGAATATCCTGGATAATGCGATCAAGTATTCACCCGAATCGCCGGTAATCGACGTATATACTGAAAACGTCAAGGATTTCGTTATCATTAAGATTAAGGACCATGGCGCGGGTATGAGTAAAGCGGCCCAAAAAAGGATTTTCGAGAAATTCTACCGCGAGCATACCGGTGACATCCACAACGTGAAAGGCCACGGATTAGGCCTGGCTTACGTCAAGCGTATTGTCGACGATCACAACGGACAGATTGCAGTAGAAAGTGAAAAAGGAAAAGGTAGTACCTTCATCATAAAATTACCATTAATAAATTGAAATATGGAAACAGAAAACAAAAAAATCCTTTTGGTAGAAGACGATCCGAACTTCGGGTCTATACTGAAAGACTATTTAATCCTGAACGACTTCCAGGTCACACTGGCTAAAAACGGGATGGAAGGCTTTGAGAAATTCAAGAAAGAGCCTTTCGACCTTTGTATCCTCGATGTGATGATGCCTTATAAAGACGGTTATACTTTAGCAAAAGAAATCCGCGAGAAAAATAAGGACATTCCGATTATATTCCTCACCGCCAAATCGATGAAGGAAGATGTTCTCAAAGGGTACAAAGTAGGGGCAGATGACTATCTGAACAAGCCGTTCGACTCCGAGGTGCTGCTGATGAAAATCAAGGCGATCCTGCAAAGACAGGCAACCGAGGTCAAGACAGATGTCGCAAAGTTCGAGTTTGAAATCGGTGACTTCCACCTGAATTCAAAATTGAGGTTCCTGACTTACAAAAAAGAAGAGCCCGTCAAGTTATCGCCTAAGGAAAACGAATTGCTTAAGATGCTTGCCGTGTATGAAAACGACCTGATGCCCAGGGAGCTCGCACTGACAAAAATCTGGAGGGATGACAATTATTTTACCTCAAGGAGTATGGACGTATACATCGCCAAACTCAGGAAGTACCTAAAACCCGACGAAAACGTGGAGATCCTGAACATCCACGGCGAAGGTTTCAGGCTCGTGGTAAAGAATAAGCCAAAGGCCGCCGCTACGGCAGAATAATACAGGAAGCTCCGGGAAACCGGGGCTTTTTTATTTTAAGGAGCTTTTTCCGGCTATCCGTTACAATCTTTTACTACCACTTTCAGGCGTCACGTCGCTTGCCGCGACAGTAAAAGGATTTCCACTGCTATCCGGGCTAGGGGTTACCGTTTCAATTCCAGTTCCAGTGCAAAACAGGATTTGCCTTCGCGCGAAATCGAAAATATCGGGTTCTTGTCGGTTTTCATTTCCTCAATGCACACTTCCTCGCCAAGCATCAGTTCTTTCATGAAATTCATTTCAAAAGCATTGACCTGACTATCCAGCAGGATATGCGGATCGAGCGTGTCCAGGCACCATTCGAGGTATTTGACATTATTTACGTGGTTCACGATATCAAGATCAGAAACCACGACCTTATGCTTTCTGACCGCCTTCACCGATTCGAAGAACATAATTTTCGAAACCCGTTGCGTCGTCGCAAAAACATCAGTGTATTTATGGTAATGTTCGTGCGGCAGTGCCAGGGCTTCCGGACGCCGGATCCGGGTGTTGAAAACCGCCCAGTAGGTCTCGCAGCCCACCAGTTTTTCACCCGTTTCACCATAAACTTCCAGGGCACGCACCGATCTCGAATTTTCAAGCGATACAATCCAGGTTTTTACCGTTACGGTTTCCTTCCACTTGGGGAGCCTCAGCACTTCGACACGCATCCGGCTCAACACCCAGGCTTGTGAAAACTGCTGCATTTCCGAAAAGCTGATGCCTCCTTTCTCTGCATGGTACGCCGCGGTGAGCTGCAGGATATTGCACAGATCGGTGTATTTCATAAGGCCGTTCGGAGCACACTGTGAAAAGTTGACATCCCAACGGTGCTCATATATCGAGGAGAAATCTTCAGCTATCGGCATGTGGCAGGTACGGTTTAAAATTTGGGTTTGGTAAACGGATTCAAATATGAAGTGTCAATTGCCCTTCAATATACGCAATTATTTCGGCCGGATCAGTGTTGTAGTCGAACCATTTTGTGTCTGCACTCCGCCGAAACCACGTCAATTGGCGTTTGGCAAAACGCCGGGTGTTTTTCTTGATTTCGGAAACCGCAAAATCCAGTTCGGTTTTTCCCTCAAAAAAGTCGAACAATTCCCGATAACCTACTGTCTGCAATGCGTTCAGGTTCCTTTGCGGATACAGCCGCTCCGCTTCAGCCAGCAGGCCCTGCTGCATCATGATGTCGACCCTGCGGTTGATGCGGTCGTAAATCACTTCCCTGTCGGCATCCAGTCCGATCAGGATCTTATTGAAAGTCCGCTGCGTGCTTTTTCGCCTTAAGAAATGGGAGTAGGGCGTACCCGTCCCGATGCATACTTCCAATGCGCGCATCATGCGCTGTGGATTTCCTTTGTCCACCGTCAGAAAATAGTCCGGGTCGAGCGCCAGCAATTGCTCCTGCAGGAAAGCCATTCCCAGTTCATTGTATTTTGTTGCAAGTGCGTTCCTGATTTCGGGATCAATCTCCGGAAAATCATCAAAGCCATTCAGTACAGCGTCCACATACAATCCTGAACCGCCCGTCATCACCGCCACATCACTTTTTCGAAGCAACTCATCAAGTGTGGCGATGGCTTCTTTTTCGAAATCACCCACCGTGTATGCGTCAAAAATCGATTTGTTGTGGATAAAATGGTGCGTCACCGATTGGAGTTCGGCCTCGCTCGGAACGGCGGTCCCGATGCGCATCTCCTTAAAAAACTGCCGCGAATCGCAGGAAAGGATCTCACAGCTGAAATGCTTCGCCACCTCGATTGACATCGCAGTCTTGCCTATTGCCGTGGGCCCTACAATGGTGATCAGCGACTTCGCCATGACCTAAAAATGGACGATTTTAAGATGGCGCGTGCGCTGGATGTGCTTCTGGATGATGTGTGCCGTGTCGCGGTTATTCGGCATGGAAACGAGTATATTCTTGAGAATGCTGATGTTATTGATCTGGTAATTGAGGTCATAAAACGCAAATCCTTTATAAACGCCATCTTCAATCAGGACTGCACTGCGTTCGTTGACTGTGCGCCCGCGATCGATTATCATCATGCTTTTTTCCGCGAAAAGGGTATGGTCTATAAAAGATTGCACGCGCGCATTGTATGCTTCCACCGGCACTTTACCGATACAAGCGCCGTCGCATTCGCTGATCTTATACTGAAAACACTCAGCATCCGTCTGGTACAAGCCGTTCAGTTTCTGGCACATTTGATATTGCGCGCTGATTCTAAAGAATGCATTGCGTGCTTCCTGCAACGAGGCGAAGGAAATAATCTCTTTTTTACGGCGGTCGGTTTTCTGTAATTTCAGGCAGGTATAACCTGAGGCATCCGTTTCAGGATACAACGCCCACGGGAAAATCGTTTTCTTGTTCGCGCGGTTGTAAACGGGTTTATTCACTTTAATCTCTTCAGATTCCTTGAGCAACGCGATGAGTTCGCTGCCGGTAAGCTCAAAGGTGACTGTAAAGGCTTCATCCTGGATCTTTTTGCATTTTGCGGTGGTTCCTGTAAAATGCTGGTTCACGCGTTTGCGGATGTTCCTGCTTTTCCCGATGTAGATAATCGTACCATCTTCCCGATGGATATAATAAATGCCCGTTTTGGAAGGCAGGCTCTCGACAATGTCATACAACTTCGGTGCGATGCCCCTTACAATTTCAGATTTGACCAGCGTGGTTAAAATTGTCTTTTCCAGATCTTTGTCCAAAAGCATCTTGAAAAGTTTCACGGTGGCCATCGCATCGCCACTCGCACGATGCCTGTCGGCCATTGGAATGCCCAATGCCCGCACGAGCTTGCCCAGGCTATAGGACGGCTGCTCCGGGATGAGCTTCTGAGCCAATTCGACGGTACATAACGTCTGGGCCTCGAATTGATACCCGAGGCGTCGGAATTCCGTGCGCAGGATCCGGTAATCAAAAGACGCGTTGTGGGCGACAATGATGCAATCCTGTGTAATTTCAATGATGCGTTTGGCGACTTCGAAAAACTTCGGTGCCGACCGCAGCATGGCATTGTTGATCCCCGTGAGCTTCACCACGAAGGGTTGGATCGGGATTTCGGGATTGACCAGGCTGATGAATTGATCAACCACTTCATGCCCGTCGTGGCGATAGATGGCAATTTCAGTGATGCCTTCTTCGTTGTACTGGCCGCCAGTGGTTTCTATGTCGAGTATTGCGTACAAATTTTGTATTAAAATGTAAATGAGGCGAGGTAAGCGACGCGCTCTGGTTATCGCCCACCAAAGATACTACTTCCAATCCGAACCATCGTGCTGCCACATTCGATTGCTGTCTGATAATCACCGGACATGCCCATGGACAGTATATTCAGCCGGCAGTTCTCCGCGTCAAGCGGTCGGAAATGATCGAACAATGATTTTAAAAACAGAAATTCCTTGCGGATCTGCGCCGGGTTGTCGGTAAAAGTCGCCATGCCCATCAGGCCGGTGATTCGTATCGAGCGAAGTGACTTCAGCGTTTCTGACGTGAGTAACTCGGCCAGTTCCTTTTCGTTAAGTCCGAATTTCGTTTCCTCTTCAGCGATGTGTACCTGCAGCAGGCAATCGATAATGCGGTTGTTTTTTTTTGCCTGTTTGTTGATTTCTTCCAACAATTTCAGGCTGTCCACACCGTGGATCAGTGCAACGAAAGGTGCCATGAACTTCACCTTATTCGTCTGCACATGGCCGATCATGTGCCATTCGATATCCTTCGGCATGGCCTCATACTTTTCGGCCATTTCCTGGATTTTGTTCTCTCCGAAAATGCGCTGCCCGGCGTCATAGGCCTCCATCAAGTCCGATACAGGTTTCGTTTTGGAAACGGCAACCAGCGTGACATGGGATGGCAAGCCGGTTTTTATGGCGTTGAGATTGTCGGCAATTCGCATTGTTATGGTTTTAGGAGTGATGTCAAATTTCGTACACGACCAATCCGCTGCGGAATTTGGGTTCGATGTAAGTGCTTTTTGGAGGCATGATCAGGCTGTTGTCTGCCAATGCCTTTATTTCTGAAATTTCGGTTGGAAAAAGCATGAATCCCACCTCAAAATCGCCTTCGTCGACGACTTCCTTTATCGTAGTGATGGATTGGTTTCCGGGAATGTAATCGATGCGTTCGTCGTTTCGAAGGTCTGTAATCCCTAAAATCGGCTGCAAGACTTTATCATACAGGATTTGCGCGTCGAGTCGGTCAGCGATTGAACTGAAACTATTCCCATCCTTGAGCTGCAGGCAATAAAATTCGCCTTGGAGGTACATCCCGAACTGGAACTTCTTTTCCGGTTTCCATAGTGCCTGTTCCTTGTTTTTTACCCAGAAATCATGGCTTAAGGCTGTGAGGAAGTCGGCTTTTGACAGTCCGTTGAGGTCACGGATGATGCGGTTGTATTCGTAAATCCTGACATTGCTTTCGGCAATCAGGAAACTCATAAAGTAATTCAGGTGGTCGTTTCCGGTGCTTTTATCTTCCTCGTACAGCAATTCCGCCGAAGCAGAGCGGTGGTGCCCATCGGCGATATATACATCCCCGACAGCGTCAAACTGGTTTTTCAGGAAAGCCAACTCGTCGTCCGAATCAATTTTCCAAAGCGTGTGCTTTTCTTTTCGGGTCGTTGAAAATTCATATAATGGCGCGGCGGTCCTTTTGACTTCAATCCATTGGTTCAGTGCGTCGTTGTCCGGGTAGGTAATCAGCACCGGTTCGGTGTTAAAGCCCGTCTGGTGCAGGTAATCCTTAAACAACTCTACGCGGTACTGCAGCGTGTCTTCATGTTTTTTGATTACATCATTCCGGTAATCCTGTATTGATGTGGCGGCAATAATTCCGATAAAATCCCGTGTTTTGGAATGGATGTGGTACAGGAACATCACCGGTTTATCCTCCCTTATCAATATGTCTTCGGCTTTAAAATCCCTGTATTTCTGTGCCACCAGCTTAAACCGTTTTTCCAATCCGGCCTTTTGCTGGTTTACATAGGCCGGGTTCAGTACGTGCAGGAAAGAAAACGGATTGAAATCCAGCTGTGATGCCAGTTCGGCAGCAGAATACTCCTCATACGAACGCGACGTTACCAGGCTGACCTTGTCAGCTGCGGGGCGCACGGCATGAAACGGGATGATTTTGGCCATCGGCAAATGGATAAATAGTTATGAAAATTGCTTCGAGACTTTTTCGGCTTTTTTGCTTTCGGTATAATCGTAAAATCCTTCCCCCGATTTTACACCAAGTTTCCCGGCCCGAACCATATTGACCAGTAACGGACACGGTGCGTATTTCGGGTTTTTAAAGCCGTCGTACATCACATGCAGGATGGCCAGGCATACGTCAAGCCCGATGAAGTCAGCCAGTTGCAGTGGCCCCATGGGGTGTGCCATACCCAGTTTCATCACGGTATCGATCTCATAAACGCCGGCCACACCATTGTATAACGTTTCCACAGACTCGTTGATCATCGGCATCAGGATGCGGTTGGCAACAAATCCGGGATAATCATTCACTTCCACAGGAACTTTTCCCAGGGTGACAGACAAATCCATGATGGTTTTTGTGACTTCGTCTGAAGTGTTGTAACCGCGGATGATTTCGACCAATTTCATAATCGGGACCGGATTCATGAAGTGCATGCCAATCACGCGCTCAGGATGGGAAACCACCGCTCCGATTTGGGTAATGGAAATCGATGAGGTATTGGTCGCCAGTATCGTATTGTGGGAACAGGCGTCGTTGAGTTGACGGAAAATATTCAGCTTCAGCTCGACGTTTTCGGTAGCGGCTTCAACGACAAGGTCTGCTCCGATGACGCCGTCACTGATTTCTGTGTACGTGATGATATTCCCGATCGTATTGTGTTTGTCATCTTCCGAAATGGTGCCTTTGGCTACCATCCGGTCAAGGTTTGCAGCGATGGTCGCCATGCCCTTGTCGAGCGACTTTTCAGAGACATCAATCAGTTTTACGGTGAATCCGCTTTGTGCAAAAGTATGGGCAATGCCGTTACCCATGGTTCCGGCTCCGATTACGGCTATATTTTTCATTTTTTGAGTTTGTATTTTAGCAATGAGCATTACGAATAGGACAGTGTCCTGTTATTTTTTAGAGCTGTCGATGATCTGGTAGGCGACACGAAGCGCCTCGGTTCCGTCTTCCAACGTGACGACGGGCGTTCCACCGGTGTTGATGGCATAGGCGAAAGTCTCAAGTTCATCTAAGATCGCATTGTTTTGCGACACATCGGGATTGGCAAAATAAATTTGCTTTTTTACGCCTTCGGCATTTTGGAGGATCATATCGAAATCGCCGGGATTTTCAGGAGCATCTTTCATTTTTACGACTTCGCACTTCTTTTCGAGGAAGTCCACAGAAATGTAAGCGTCTTTCTGGAAAAAACGCGTCTTGCGCATGTTTTTCAGCGAAATACGGCTCGAGGTCAGGTTGGCCACACAACCGTTCTCAAACTCGATGCGGGCATTGGCGATATCAGGTGTTTCGCTTAGGATGGAGACACCGCTGGCGTCGACGCGCTTTACCCTGGATTTCACGACGCTCAGGATTACATCGATGTCATGGATCATCAGGTCGAGTACGACCGGCACATCGGTACCGCGAGGATTGAATTCGGCCAGGCGGTGCGTTTCGATGAACATCGGGTTTTCAATCAAATCGCGCGTGGCCAGAAAAGCGGGGTTGAAACGCTCGACGTGCCCAACCTGTCCTTTGACATTATATTCCTTCGCGAGCGCGATAATTTCTTCGGCTTCTTCAACACTATTGGAAATCGGTTTTTCAATAAATACGTGTTTGCCTGATTTTATAGCCACTTTCGCACATTTGTAATGGGAAAGGGTAGGGGTCACGATGTCTATCACATCAACAGCATGGATCAGCTTGGCAATCGTATCGAACTGTTTGTAACCGAATTCCTTTGCGATTTTCTCGCCATTCTCGTGATTTTCGTCGTAAAAACCGACGAGCTCATATTTTTCAGATTGTTGCAGTAAACGCAGGTGGATTTTTCCGAGATGCCCTGCGCCTAAAACGCCTATTTTTAGCATAGTGGGGATGTTTTTATTTGACAGTAGCCGCCATTGGGCAGCGGTGAACAAAAATAAGACTATTTGGGCGATATTCTGAAATAGATTAAAAAATTACACCTGTAGCCGATGTAATTTTTTCGGTGACTTATCTAGGCGGGCGCCTTGGGAAATTGGTTTCGGTATACCAGGATATTTTTGGCCGGACAAATGCCCAATGTACTTTTACTTTGTTATTTTTACCGCACCAAAACTTTTCCCCACTTTGAAAGATACAGCCAAACATCAGGGATTGCGCAATCAGCTGGCCGCCGCGCTAGAGCAGAAGGGCATCACCGACAAGCAAGTGCTCGATGCAATCAGGAAAATCCCGAGACACCTATTCCTGAATTCAAGTTTTGAAGATTATGCCTATCAGGATAAGGCGTTCCCGATTGGTGCCGGGCAGACGATTTCGCAGCCGTACACGGTGGCATTCCAAAGTCAGCTTCTCGAGGTCAGAAAAGACCATAAGGTGCTCGAAATCGGCACGGGTTCCGGGTACCAGACTGCAGTGCTATGTACAATGAGCGCGAAGGTGTACAGTGTGGAAAGGCAGAACGAACTTTTTAAGCAAACCACGATTTTATTGCCGAAACTCGGCATACGGCCAAAGCATCTTTCGTTCGGGGACGGCTACAAAGGACTGCCGAACCATGCGCCTTTTGACAGCATTATTGTGACTGCGGGTGCGCCGGTGATTCCCAAACCGCTGATGGCACAATTAAAGGTAGGTGGCAGGCTCGTTATCCCACTGGGCGAAGAGCAACAAATCATGACACTGCTGATCCGTAAAAATGAAACGCAGTTTGAAAAGCATGAATTCGGGGAATTCCGTTTTGTGCCGTTACTCGAAAATAAGAATTAGGCGTAACGGCTTATCTTAATTGTTGAAGGCCTTCTTGATCCGATCCAGATCGCGTCGGGTATCGCTTTCCTTCAATGATTCGCGCTTGTCATACGTCTTTTTACCGCGGCATAAACCGATGTCGAGCTTGGCCAGGCCTTTTTCGTTAGTGTGTAATTTGAGCGGAACGATGGTCAGTCCTTTAGCCTGTACGCTGCGCTCGAGACTTTTGAGTTCTCGCCTGTTCAGCAGCAGCTTGCGTTCGCTGCGCGCACTGTGATTGAACTGGTTCCCGAAACGGTATTCCTCGATGTACGTATTGATTGCGAAGAGTTCGCTGTTGCTAAATTCACAAAAACTTTCGGTGATGTTTGCCTTACCGAGTCGGATGGATTTGATTTCGGTTCCGGTAAGCACGATACCGGCGGTGTAGGTCTCGATAATTTCATAATCGAAACGCGCGCGTTTGTTAAGTATGTTGACGGTTTTTACCATGGCCTGCAAAGATAGCAAGATTTCGCCTAATCCTTCCGCCGGACCCGCAATCGCTTTAAAAAAAATCCCGGCACATGATTTCGGTCATTTTTTTGGTGAGCAGTCTGTGGTATTTTTGGCATGCAGACTGAAGGAGCTATAAGGCGATTATTTCCGGAAGTCGCATTTTTTTGGTTTTAGATAGGTGTTTATTGGTGAAAGCCATTAACCGGACCGCTGTCTTTCCCGCAGCGGTCTTTTTTATTACCTTCGGGCAAACAATTTGAAATGATGCAGCATCAGCAATCCTCAGATCCCTTACACGGTGTGACCCTGCAAAAAATACTGGAAACGCTTGTAGCTTTCTATGGTTTTGATACCCTGGGCGAATTGGTTCCGATAAAATGCTTTAACATCGACCCGTCGATCAGGTCCAGCCTTACCTTCCTGCGCAAAACCGAATGGGCTCGCAGGAAAGTCGAAGCGCTTTACATCCGTACACTGCCTAAATTGCCACAGTGATTATCCCACAACGATCGTCATGGTTTTGTATGTGGTCTCGGTGATCTTGAATTTCAGCACATAGGTGCCCGAAGCAAGTCCTTTAAAAGTATAGGGCGTCGTTTTCGCAATAACACCATCGATACAATCACAGCCGAGGTATTTGGTCACTACGGTAATGGTTTTTTCGTTGGTAGCGGTCGCTTCCTCATAAAATCCGAGGAAACTGCCGCAGCTGTCGGCGACATTAAACGTCACGTCGAATGTCACCGGCTGGTTAATGCCGGCGGTAGTAGGGCCCGTGACATTCGTCACGCCCACATTCTGTGTGTTGTAGCATTCGTTGACCGCGGGGTCAGAGTCACTGAGGCACGAAGTCAGCGAGACACACAACAATGCTACGATAAGGGTTTTGGCGCTTAAAAGGGTTTTTATGGTCTTCATATCTGTTTTTTTTTTGAAGGGATAATATTTTGATGGTATGGTTGCGTCGGATAAAAACGAAATTAGCCCGTGCGATTAGTTTTTTTGAAGTTTTTTTTCAGAATGGAGTAAATTACTCTATCGAGGAATTTTCCGTCATAATATTCACTTTCGATGAAATGCGCTTCTTTCACAAAATTATTTTTGATCAAAACCCTTTCCGAAGCTTCGTTTTCAGGTGCAATGACGGCCTCCACCGAATGAAAACCGAGCACCGCGAAACCATAATCTAAAGCGAGGTTTGCGGCTTCGGTGGCGATGCCTTTACCGCTGTGTTCCGGCAGGAGCATATATCCGATTTCTGACCTGAAATGCTCTTTTTGCGTCCTGTAAAATCCGATGATCCCGACCAGTTCCGGAGCGCCCTTAAGCGTTATTGCCCAGTTGATTGCTTCATTGGCATCGATGCGTTCTTTAATGAGGTCGATGTGCGCCATCGCGCCATCGTGATCGGTGACCAGCGGACGCGGTATGTACTGCATGGTCTGAGGGTCTGACCGCAAACGGTAAACCTGTTCTACATCGTCAGCGGTCAGCCTGCGCAACAGCAGCCTATGGCTTTCCAGTATCGGGAATGGTGAAAAATTGAATGTGATCATTACAGCAAAGTGATTTTAAATTGTGCATTGAAATCCTGCGCTGGCTCCAGTGCAATGATTCCGGGTTTTTCTTTCAGTTGGTGGTTTGCGTCGAGCGCATCCGCATAGCCCAGCCAGGGCTCAATACACAGAAATGCAGCGCCGGTTTTGGTCCATAAACCCAAATCCGGGAAATCCTCAAAATCCACTTTCAGAATCGGTTTTTGGTTTTCGAGCAACGTTAGCGAGTGAAATCCTGCGTTCCGGAAAATCAGTGCGTCCGTGTCAAATAATGCGTAATCGAGGGGAAGCCTGCCTTCGATAAGGGGCAACGTCATGGTTCTGCCTGACAACAGTCCGTTGTCAAGCAACGAACTCACCAACGTTTTTGCTGACACCATTTCAAGCGCATAGTTCGCGAAAGGTTCAGGAAGCGCGAAAGCCGGATGCGCGCCCAGCGAAAAATACTGCTGTCCGTCGCCCAGGTTGGAAACCCGGTAGGCGATGGTGACTGCCTCCGCGGAAACGCTGTACACGATCCTGAGTTCAAAATCAAACGGGTACACTTTCAAAGTTTCGGAATCCGACTTTAAAAGGAAAGTCGCCGATTCATCGGTTTTGCTTTCCAGCGAGAATACCATGTCGCGCGCAAAACCATGCCGGTTAAGATGGTACTGCCGATCATTAAAAAGATACTTATCGTTTTTCAACGTGCCCACAATCGGGAAAAGGACCGGTGAATGTTTACCCCAAAATTCAGGATTTCCGTCCCAGAGGTATTCGCGGCCTTGATAAGTGAGTGAAATCAATTCCGCTCCATGGTGATTGATAGCAGCCGAAACATTGCCGTTTGAAATGGTAGTAGTCAAATCTTTTTTTTACAAATTTAATTAAATCAACCTCATTCTTTGGGGTGAAACTGATTATAAATTAATTGGCAAAGCGTTTGCAATTCCCTATTATATTTTTTCTTTTATTTGTTGCCGAAATTGGTTAAAAAATGAAAAAACTCATGCTCAGGGCCACGTGTATTGCGGCCTTATTTTTTGCTGCCGGCCAGGTGCAGGCACAAACCGAATCGGTCTATGATTATCATGCCGCATTTGGCCCCGGATTTTACACTTCAAATGGTACCGAAACCCGATCGGCCAGCGGGCAGCCGGGGCCGAAATACTGGCAAAACCGTGCCGACTATAAATTGACGGCCTCCCTGGATGAAAGCAAGAGTGAGATCACGGGTTCGGAAATCCTCACGTACACCAACAACAGCCCTGACAAACTTGGATTCCTGTGGCTGAACGTCGACCAGAATTTGTTTAAGTCCGATTCACGTGGTAGCGCAGTCATTCCGCTTGACGGCAGCCGCAACGGCGCAGACGGTCAGGTTTTCGATGGCGGCCATAAAATCAAATCCGTGCGGTTGCTCACGACGGTAAAAGGGATTACATCAGAAAAAGAACTGCAGTTTAGCATCAACGACACCCGCATGCAGGTCCAGCTGCCGACGGCGGTAAACCCAAACGGCGGCACCGTGCGGCTAAAGATTGATTTTTCGTTTATTTCTCCAGTGTTCGGCTCTGACCGCATGGGTATACAGGATACCAAAAACGGGAAAATTTTTGAGGTAGCGCAATGGTACCCGCGGATGTGCGTGTATGACGACCTGCGCGGCTGGAATACGCTGCCGTATCAGGGAGCAGGCGAATTTTATCTTGAGTACGGCGATTTCGATGTGATGATCACTGCGCCGTCTAACCATATTGTGGTCTGTTCAGGTGAGTTGCTCAATGTGAAAGAGGTCTATACTGCGGAACAGCAGAAAAGGTGGGCTGCAGCAGCGCAAAGTGATAAAACAGTCACCATCCGTGCTGCGCAGGAAGTGACCGATCCCGCTTCGCGGCCTGCGGGGAAATCCACGCTGACCTGGCATTTTGCCATCAGGAATTCACGTGATGTCGCGTGGGCATCGTCAGCAGCATTTATCATAGATGCGGCGCGGATCAATCTCCCGGAAGGCAGGAAGTCGCTCGCCATTTCAGCCTATCCGATCGAAAGCGACGGGCAGAAGGCCTGGGCAAGATCTACCGAATACACTAAAGCCTGTATCGAGAATTATTCGAAAAGATGGTTTCCGTTTCCCTATCCGGCAGCAATCAATGTCGCGGGAATTACAGGCGGGATGGAGTACCCTGGAATTGTATTTTGTGGTTATAAATCGAAAGCCGGCGGACTCTGGGAGGTCACTGACCACGAATTTGGGCACAGTTGGTTCCCGATGATCGTGGGTTCTAATGAACGGCTGTATGCCTGGATGGATGAAGGTTTCAACACGTTCATCAATTCGATCAGTGCGAAGGATTTCAATAATGGGGAGTATAAATCGTTTGAAATGGGGATGGATTTTATGTGCAAGATGCTGGCTGCGCCGGGTCTTGAACCTATTATGACGGCACCTGACGGATTGAAGGAAAATAACCTTGGGACGCTGGCGTATTTTAAGCCATCGGCGGGGCTGATTATCCTGCGCGAGCAGATTCTCGGGAAAGAACGCTTTGACCGCGCTTTCCGGACATATGTGGAACGATGGGCATTTAAACATCCTGCACCTGATGATTTTTTCCGCACGATTGAAAATGTTGCGGGCGAAGACCTGAACTGGTTCTGGCGTGGCTGGTTCCTCAATAACTGGAAGCTCGATCAGGGCGTGACCGGCGTCAGGTACCCAAAGAATGACCCGAAAAATGGGGCGATCATTACTTTGGAAAACAGGGAAAAAATGGCGATGCCCGTGGTGATGGATGTAAAGATGGCCAGCGGTAATGTAAAGCGGATTACCCTTCCGGTAGAAATCTGGCAGCGCAACGCCACGTGGTCATTCAAGGCTGACACCGATGAAGAGATTGTAAAGGTGACACTGGATCCGGACGATGTTTTCCCTGACAGCAATAGCAGCAATAACAGCTGGTCCGCGCCAGCTAAGGACGGCAGTGCATCAGGAGAAACTGCCTCAGCACTGAAGAATTTTGAAGGCAAATATGCCAGCAAAACCATTCCGACCAAAATCGAATTTGCTGAGGAAAACGGCGAATTGGTTGCGACCATCGATGGTGAAGGGCCGATTCCGTTGAAGAATGAGGGTAACAATAAGTTTTCGATTGAGGGCGAACTCGAACTCGAATTCAGTGCTGACGGCGCTGAACTTCATTTCAGGGCGAGCGGATTCGACTTCCTGTTCAACAAAGAAAAATAAGTACGTGAAAAATAAAAACTCCGGGGTTCGCCCGGAGTTTTTTTTTACAACCCTGTCGGGAATCAGGTATCGCGTGGGCAAACTTCCCTTTCCAAGACAGGCAGACCAAATATTTGGTACGACTGTTCGCCGCAGTTATGATGCAGGCTGATGTTGTCCTTCCATGATTTCCTCTACCATTTTTTTGTTGAATGCGGGTAGATCCTCAGGTGTACGGCTTGTTACGAGTCCCTTGTCGGTGACAACTTCCCGGTCATGCCAATCGGCGCCTGCATTGATCAGGTCGGTGCTGACGGCTTTGACCGATGTCATCTTCCTGCCTTTTACGAGTCCGGCGCTGATCAGTGTCTGCGGACCATGGCAAATGGCCGCTACGGGTTTTCCGGCTTCAAAAAATGCCCTCACAAAATCTAGCGCTTTCTCGTTTGTGCGCAGCTGATCAGGGTTGATTACCCCACCCGGCAGCACGAGCGCGTCATAATCGTCTGCGGAGGCGCTGCCCAACACCGCATCGACATCGTATTCCTTTCCCCAGTTCTTGTCGGCCCAGGCCTTAATCGTGCCGGCTTCAGGGCTGATAATTTCAGCGGTCCAGCCTTGTGCTTCCAGATGTTCTTTTGGTGATTTCAGTTCGCTTTCCTCAAATCCGTGTGTTGCCAAAATAGCGATTCTCTTGCTCATAACTTCAAAATTTAAGATGTTGTTTATTCACCTAAAGTTAGTCATTACCGACACAGGGATTTCCGAAAAAGTTTTCAAGATTTCAAGGTGCGGGTAGCGTTAAAAAAAAACGCCGGAACAAGAGTCGTCCGGCGTCTGGGTATTATCGTGTTACCACACTTCATTCAGTTTTCCGCATTTTTATTACCCCTGCCTGAAGACCAGTTTTCCATCAAAACTGTCGAGTAGTATGATGCTTTCGGTATTCACTTTCCCTGAAAGGATCTCTTTGGAAAGCTCGTTCAGTACTTCCTTCTGCACCACCCGTTTCACCGGCCTGGCCCCGAAATGCGGATCATAGCCTTTCTGGGCGAGATAAGAAATCGCTTCGGGCGTGGCATCAAGCGTAATTTGCTGTTGCGCGAGCATTTTGGTAACGCCTTTCAGCTGTATGCCCACGATTTCGCGGATGTTTTGTTCCGTTAACGGTGTGAACATCACGATGTCGTCGATCCTGTTGATGAATTCCGGGCGGACGGTTTGTTTCAGCAGGCCAAGGACTTCGTTTTTCGCCAATTCCGTTGCAGCTTCCACACTGCCCTTCAGGTTAGAGAATTTTTCCTGGATGATTTCGCTTCCCATATTAGAGGTCATGATGATGATCGTATTCCGGAAATCGGCGAGGCGCCCTTTATTGTCTGTAAGCCTGCCTTCATCGAGTACCTGCAGGAGGATGTTGAAGGTGTCGGGATGCGCTTTTTCGATTTCATCCAGCAGTACCACCGAGTACGGTTTTCTCCGGACGGCCTCGGTCAATTGCCCGCCCTCATCATAGCCAACATATCCGGGAGGTGCGCCCACGAGCCTGCTTACGCTGTGACGCTCCTGGTATTCACTCATATCGATGCGCGTCATGGCGCTTTCGTCATCAAACAGGTATGCCGCCAGGGCTTTTGCCAATTCGGTCTTACCCACGCCCGTGGTCCCGAGGAAAAGGAAGGTCCCGATGGGTTTTTTGACGTCCTGAAGCCCGGCGCGGCTGCGGCGTACCGCATCACTGACCGCCTCAATGGCTTCTTCCTGACCCACGACCCGCTTGTGTAATTCTTCTTCGAGCAGCAGCAGCTTTTCGCGCTCCCCCTGCAACATCTTCATTACGGGGATACCGGTCCATTTCGCCACCACTTCAGCGATGTCTTCCCGGGTGACTTCTTCCTTAATCAGGGAAGTGCCGCCACTTTGATTTTCGGCGAGCTGGGTTTGCAATGACTCGAGCCGGGTTTGTGCGTCCTTGATTTTCCCGTAACGAATTTCCGCTACTTTCCCGTAGTCGCCGTCGCGCTCTGCACGTTCGGCTTCATATCTGAAGTCCTCGATTTCTGTTTTTACTGCCTGAATGCTGTCAACGATATCCTTCTCTGATTTCCATTTGGCGAAAATCTCATTACGGTCTTCCTTGAGGTTGGCCAATTCCATGCCGAGGCCTTTAAGCTTGCTTTCGTCATTTTCCCTTTTGATTGCCTCAATTTCGATTTCGAGCTGCATGATCTTGCGGTCCAGCACATCGAGTTCTTCGGGTTTGGAGTTGATCTCCATGCGCAGTTTCGAAGCCGCCTCATCCATCAGGTCGATTGCCTTGTCGGGCAGGAACCTGTTGGTAATGTAGCGCTGCGATAATTCCACGGCTGCAATAATGGCTTCATCCTTGATCTGGACTTTATGATGTGTCTCGTATTTTTCCTTGATGCCCCGCAGGATGGAAATTGCGCTTTCCGTATCCGGTTCGTCAATCAGCACCTTCTGGAAACGGCGTTCCAGGGCTTTGTCTTTCTCGAAATATTTCTGGTATTCGTCGAGGGTCGTCGCCCCGATGGCGCGCAATTCGCCCCTCGCCAATGCCGGCTTGAGGATATTGGCCGCATCCATCGCACCCTCACCGCCGCCTGCGCCTACGAGGGTATGGATCTCGTCTATAAAAAGCACGATGTCCCCTTCGGCAGCGGTCACTTCCCGTACTACCGATTTAAGCCTTTCCTCGAATTCGCCTTTGTATTTTGCACCGGCGATCAATGCACCCATGTCGAGCGAAAACACGATTTTGTCCTTCAGGTTTTCGGGCACGTCACCATCGACGATGCGGTGTGCAAGTCCCTCAGCGATGGCCGTTTTACCTACGCCGGGTTCACCAATAAGCATCGGATTGTTCTTGGTCCGGCGGGTCAGGATCTGCAGTACGCGCCGTATTTCCTCATCGCGCCCGATCACGGGATCGAGTTTTCCGTTTGCTGCGAGTTCATTGAGGTTCTTGGCATATTTGTTCAGCGCGTTGTACGTTTCCTCAGCGGATGCCGAGGTAACGCGTTCGCCTTTACGCAATTCATCGATAGCGGCTTTGAGGCCTATTTCAGTCACGCCATGGTCTTTAAGGATTTGGGCAACCTTACTTTTGGAGTTGAAAATGGCCAGCAGCAGGTGTTCAATCGACACGAACTCGTCGTTCATTTTACCGGCTATGATTTCTGCCTCGTTCAATGTCGTTCCCGTGACGCGCGACAGCATGATCTCGCTGCCGGATACTTTCGCGAAGCTTTGCAAAGAACTGGCGATTACCTGTTCAAACAAGGGCACATTTACGTTGAGCTTTTTCAGGAGAAACGGCGCAACGTTTTCGTCAACTTCGAAAATGGCTTTCATAAGGTGTTCATTTTCTATTTGCTGGTGCCCATAGCTTTGTGCAAGCTGCTGTGCCTTCTGGATCGCTTCCTGCGATTTGATTGTAAATTTGTTGATGTTCATATGTTTATGATGTTTTTGCCTTAAGGAAACCTTAAACGGCATGATGTTGTAATCTGGTTTGTGTAACTTCGCGACGGTTTAATCAAATGATGTTCCAGTTGGAGGCATCGGACAAAATGTCGCGTAAACCCTTGAAAACAAAGACAAAATGTCTTAAAATACGACAATTATGGGAATTAGGAACATGTTCGGAAACAAACACAGCGCGGGGAACGGCCTGGATTGGGTACTTCTTGAAGAGATGGACCAGCTCGAACAGCTTGCGGAAGAATCGTTTAGTGCACCGGTCACCATATTTAAACACAGTACACGCTGCAATATCAGTAGCTTTTCGTTGCGGCAGTTCGAACGCGCCTACGACATCCCGGCGGACAGGATGAGGTTGTATTTTCTTGACCTGCTTGCTTACCGAAACATTTCAAACGAGCTTGCCCTGCGATTCGGGGTAGTCCATCAATCTCCGCAGATCCTGGTGGTTAGCGAAGGAAAGGCCGTCTATGATGCGTCGCATGAAAATATCAGTGCGGAAGACCTGAGGAAATTTGCAGAGTGATAGGGAAAAGGCGTTTGGGCGGTCAAACGTCATGCTGGAAATCGCCTGAATTTATCCGCGGAACCGCGCCAGGGATGGCAGCGGCATCCTTTTTTTAACCTGGAAGGTTTAAAAAAGATACAGCGGACAGCCCGATCCCGGTATTGCGGACGCAGGGAGCGATAACGGGAGGCGCCATAAAATCACAATCAGATCGAAGGTTCCTGCTGGCTCAGGCAATGAAAACTTCCCAGTCCCCAAATTAAATCCACCGAGTCGATACCTACCACTTTCCTGTCGCTGAAACAATCCTGCAGTATATCAAGCGCTTTGGCGTCGTTTTGGTCGTCTTTGAAAGTCGGGAAGATGATATTCTCGTTCGAGATGTAGAAATTGGCATACGACGCGGGCAGCCTTTGGTCGTCGTAGATAACGGCTTTGGGCATAGGGAGTTCTATAATGTTAAGCTGCTTGCCGTTTTCAAGGCGCATTCCTTTGAGCGTCTGTAAATTCTCCTGCAGCAATCCGTGGTTTTCATCATTTTTATTTTCCTCGACCACCGTAACGACAGTGTCTTCGTTTACGAAACGCGTGATGTCGTCGATATGGCCATCGGTGTCATCGCCAACGATACCGTCGCCCAGCCACAGGATGTGGTTTACACCGTAATAGTCTGAAAGGTACCGTTCAATCTGGCCCTGGGTCAGGTGCGGGTTGCGGTTTTTATTCAACAGGCAGGCGGTTGTGGTGAGCAAAGTGCCCTTTCCGTTAAACTCGACACTGCCGCCTTCCATGACAATATCGGGATAAAAAACGGGAAGGCTTAGTTCCTTTCCGATGAGCGTCGGGATGTTATCATCGAGGTCGTACGGCGGATACTTTCCACCCCAGGCGTTGTAACCCCAATCGACAATGGCTTTCTTGTTGGTTTCGCGGTTCACCAAAAATGCAGGACCGTGATCGCGGCACCAGGCATCATTGGTCGGATGGAAGTAAAAGTAAATGTTCGCGAACAGGTTTTCCACCGCGACGGTCTTCGCGTACCGGCTGTGCCGGATGGTTTCGACGGCGGTGTCTTTCATTTCCTGATCGGTCACGTTAATGCACACCCGCTGATGTGACGCCACCCGAAGGATGAATTCGCAGTACGAGTCGTAAATCAGGTGGATTTTCCCAGGCCACGAAGCTTCTTTATGCGGCCATGAAAGCCAGAGGGCGTCTTGTTTTTCAAATTCAGCAGGGAAGTGGAAGCCGAGTTGGTTTGGAGTCATTTCAGTCGGAAAATAAAGGATAATAAAAAGGATGGATCAGCGCGTCAGGAAATTGCGTGGGTGACGATCAGCATGATGCGCTGATGTTCCCGTTTTTCCGTTCCCGTATCTTAGTCCTCATCGATAAACCGTTTTGTGATGGGCTGATAACTGTCAATCCTACGGTCGCGCAGGAACGGCCAGTGCATCCGGAAGTGATCGGCATCGTTTAAATTTACGTCGACCACGGTGGTTTCTTCCTCGTCGTGTGATGCCAGGTACAACAGTTTACCCTGTCCGTTGGCAACGAAACTGCCGCCCCAGAACTTCATGGCCCCCTGCTGCTCAAAGCCGACCCGGTTGACACTCACAACCGGAATGCCATTGGCGACGGCATGCGAACGCTGTATGATTTGCCAGGATTCGTACTGGTCCTTGTTGGTTTGCTCATCCTGGTCGGTCGCCCAGCCGATGGCCGTCGGGTAAAACATGATGTCGGCCCCCATGAGGGCGGTGATGCGGCTGGCCTCAGGATACCATTGGTCCCAGCAGATCAGTATGCCGATTTTGGCGAATTTGGTATTGAAGACCTTGTAGCCCAGGTCACCGGGTGTAAAGTAAAATTTTTCGTAATATGCCGGATCGTCCGGAATATGCATCTTGCGGTATTTGCCCAGGTACGTACCATCAGCGTCGATGACCGCGGTGGTATTGTGGTAGAGCCCCTCAGCGCGCTTTTCGAAAAGCGAGGCGATAATCACCACATGCAGTTCTGCAGCCACTGCTGAAAGTGCCGCTGTCGACTGCCCGGGAATCGGTTCGGCGAGCTTAAAATTCTCATAGTCCTCGACATCGCAGAAATACAATGAGGTGAAGAGTTCCTGCAGGCAGACAATCTGTGCGCCTTTTTCGGCTGCCACACGGATTTCCCTTATGGCCTTATCGAGGTTGGCCTGCTTGTCGGCATCACAGGACATTTGCACCAGACCCACTTTTACATTTGACATAATTGCGTAAAATAAAATTCAGACCGCAAAATTAAAGAAAAAAGCGCAGCCGGGAAACCGTTGCGCTTGTAATGTTGTCTTAAATTGTAATCCGGTTAGTCGCGTTTGAGCCTGTTCCGCGTGATGATGTCCTTCAGTTTCGCCTTCAGGTCCTCGCCGGTATCGTAAACCATTTGCTCGTTGCTTGGAAACGGCACTGCCTTCTGATCGAAATAGGTGTAATATTCCTGCTCCACCGCACGCTTGTCGCCGCGGAAGGTCGCGTACTGGTTTTCAAATACAAATTCGCTCGACAGCGGAAACGACTGCAGCAACTGGTTTGTGTTGAGGTTCATATAATCCACCTTTGCGGTGACCTGGCAGGCTTTCGTCTGCCTGAATTCATAAACCGAGCTTTTCACGGTTCGCATGTCATCAACCATGATGGCTTTGCCCAGGCTGTCTTTTACGACATTGCCACGTGCGTCGAGTAATTTTTTGGTTCCGACCTTTACGAGTTTTTCCTTCACGAATTCTTTTTCCTTCACTTGTTCAGGTGAGATGTTGATCTGGCGGAAATTCAGCACGATAGCATAATCGTAATCAATGCCTTTCTGTTTGTTGCTGTGGTACGCCGTCCATTTGTCATTCAGGCCGTAAGTACTGAAGTCGAGCAGGTCGGCCTCGAGGCGGTTCGGGATAACCATATTGGTTTCGTTTTTCATGTAAACGCTGACGTAGTCAGTACCCTTGAACTGCGCTTCCTTGATGAGTTTACGCACATCCTTATAATCCGGGTTGATCTGGTCAAGATATTGCAAATCGTCATAAGCCCTGCGGAAATTCGCCTTGTCTTTTGACGCCAGCAACGCCTTCGCATTATCATACAGGTATTTTGACAGTGCGTTCTTGCTGTTCACGATCTGTTCAGAATAATCCTGGAACACGAACCTTGCATCGCGGTTTTCTTTCATCAACCGCAGCGGCAACAACGGCCTGATTTTTTCCTGACGGTTATTGAGTTTGTGGTAAGTCGTAAATACTTCCTCAAGATTGCGCGGGTTGGCGTCCTTGACCAGCAGGTCAATCTGCCTCAGGTCGCGGTCCTGTGCTTTGGCAAACGCTTCTTCCAGCATGTACACGTACGGCTGCTTGCCTTTCTTATTTTTGTTATTCCGCAACGCACCCACGGCGTTGTCGATTGCGTTGTCGTAATCGCCTGAATTGAGCATGTTTTCGGTTTCTTTCTTCCCACATGAAACCAGCATAAAAAGTAAAAGGAGGGGTATAATTTTCTTCATGTTGTTTTTGGTTTTTGGCAAATATAGCGAAAGTGGTAAATTACAAAGTAGCCCGGGCATAAAGTTTTTCAGGAGCTGTTTCCGGCTGTCCGCTGTATCTTTTTCTTAGGCTCCGCTGCACTGCGCCAAAGAAAAAGGATGCCGCTGCCATCCGGGCTACCGGCGCCTTCCCGAATCAGGGAATCTCAAAAAATGCACATTCCGGAATATAACCCGGCAGCCCGCGTTACAATCCGGAATGGCTTGTTATGAATTTACGCTGTGTCAGCTTCTTACAAACGGCGGCAACAGTTTGCTGCAAACTTCCCCGAATCCGATGCGCACCTCATTATTCCTGCACCAGCCGCGGAATCGGACTGAGTCGTTGTCATTGATGAATTTGCGCTCCGTACCGTCTTTCATGACAATCGGGTTTTTACCGCCCCAGGTCAGTTCAAGCATCGAACCAAAACTATCCGGAGTGGGTCCTGAGATCGTCCCCGATCCCATCATATCGCCTGAATTAACGCGGCAGCCGTTCGAGGTGTGGTGCGCGAGCTGCTGGCTCATCGACCAGTACATGTACTTGAAATTCGACTGGCTTACCACTGTAGGCTCGCAGTTTTCCGGCTCTATTTCCACTTCAAGGGTGATGTCGAATGCGTGTTTGCCTTTCTGTTGTAAGTAGGGCAGGGGTGTAGGATCTTGTTTGGGGCCCCTTGTACGGAACGGTTCCAAAGCATCCATCGTCACAATCCAGGGAGAAATCGATGACGCAAAATTTTTGGCCAGGAACGGCCCGAGCGGCACATATTCCCAACGCTGTATGTCACGGGCGCTCCAGTCATTGAGCAGCACCATCCCGAAAATGTAATCCTCTGCTTCATGCACCGGTATATTTTCACCCATGATGTTGACGTCGGTGGTGATGAACGCCGTTTCCAGTTCAAAATCGATGGATCTTGAAGGCCCGAAAACCGGTGTGGATTCACCCGCCGGTACCGTTTGCCCCATCGGACGGTGTACCGGAATGCCCGACGGCACAATTGACGAACTCCGGCCATGGTACCCCACAGGGATGTGCAGCCAGTTCGGCAACAGGGCATTCTCAGGATCGCGGAACATTTTGCCGACGTTTGTAGCATGCTCCTTACTGGAATAAAAATCAGTATAATCACCGATTAGCACAGGCAATTGCATTTCCACTTCATCGATATGGTGCACGATTGCGTCACGATGGTCCTTGTTGTCTTTAAGTTCGTTGTTTTTGGCGTCGAAAATATCGGCGATGCGGTTGCGCACGAGCCGCCAGGTTTTCTTGCCGTCAGAGATGAAATCGTTCAGCGTGTCCTGCATGAACATGTCATCGGTAAGCTCAATGCCTTCAAAATAGTTGAGTTGCTGTAAAGCGCCCAGATCAATGGCGTAATCGCCTATCCGGGTGCCTATGGTGATCACATCGTCCTTGGTCAGGAACACCCCGAAAGGAATGTTCTGAATCGGGAAATCGCTTTCCGGCGGCACTTCCAGCCACGATTTACGGTGTGGATTATTTGCGGTAATTGGCATGGGCAGAAAATATTTAGGGGTGGTTAGTTTGTTAAAAATTCAGTTATCAAATATATTATTATATGTCAATTTAACAAACGATTTTCGTAATTTTGACCCGTTTTTAACAAATCATATACCATGCAGCACGACCAGGAAATTTTCGACCTGATCCTTGACGAACAGGACAGGCAGATACACGGACTTGAACTCATTGCCTCAGAAAACTTTGTAAGCGACCAGGTCATGGAAGCCGCGGGTTCCTGCCTCACCAATAAGTATGCGGAAGGCTATCCCGGAAAGCGTTATTACGGTGGGTGTGAGGTCGTCGATATTGTGGAGCAGATTGCCATAGATCGTGCCAAAGCGCTTTTCGGTGCAGCTTATGCCAACGTGCAGCCGCATTCCGGTTCCCAGGCAAATACTGCCGTTTATGCAGCCTGTCTGAAGCCGGGTGACAAGATCCTTGGTTTTGACTTGTCGCATGGCGGTCACCTTACGCACGGTTCTCCGGTAAATTTCTCCGGTAAGTTATACCAGCCGGTATTCTACGGTGTGGAGAAGGAAACCGGTCGTTTCGATTATGATAAAATCCAAGAAATCGCCACAAGAGAGCAGCCGAAAATGATCATTGCCGGCGCCTCAGCATACTGCCGTGACATGGATTTCGAACGTTTCCGAAGCATCGCCGACAGTGTGGGCGCGCTATTGCTGGCAGATATTTCACATCCTGCGGGTTTGATAGCCAAAGGCCTGATGAATGACCCGATACCGCATTGCCATATCGTCACGACGACCACGCACAAAACCCTTCGCGGGCCGCGTGGCGGAATGATCCTGATGGGTAAGGATTTCGAAAATCCGTGGGGACTGACCACGCCCAAAGGGGAAATCAAGATGATGTCAAACTTACTCGACATGGCCGTTTTTCCCGGAAATCAGGGCGGGCCATTGATGCATATTATCGCTGCGAAAGCAGTGGCTTTCGGAGAGGCACTCACCGATGAATTTTTCAATTATTCCATGCAGGTCCAGAAAAATGCCAAAGCGATGGCCGAAGCTTTTATGAAACGAGGTTACAACCTGATCTCGGGAGGGACTGACAACCACATGATGCTGATCGACCTGCGCAATAAAGGCATTACCGGCAAGGAAGCCGAAAACGCATTGGTGAAAGCGGAGATCACCGTAAACAAGAACATGGTACCGTTTGATGATAAGTCGCCGTTCACCACTTCAGGTATCCGGATCGGGACACCTGCAATCACGACACGCGGACTTTTGGAAGCAGATATGGAAACGGTCGTGGAACTGATTGATAAGGTGCTTTCCAACATCAACAATGAAGATGTAATCGCCGAAGTGGGCGATCAGGTAAACGAAATGATGAGCGAACGCGCAATGTTCGTTTTCTAAAACAAATCTTTTTTATATTCTAAACCCACGCCAGTCGTGGGTTTTTTATTTTTAGGCTGAAAATATCTGGAAAAAAAAGAGGTAATAATTTGTTCGTACGAAACTTTTCTTACCTTTGACCTGTTCAATGGAAAACAGAAAAGAAATCATGCAGTCAGAACCTACAAAATCAGAATTGGAAATCTTACAGGTGTTGTGGCAGTTTGGGCCATCGACGGTACGATTCGTAAACGACACCTTAAATGAACAGAAACGGTCGGTACAATACACTTCCACCCTGAAGCTGATGCAGATTATGGCTGAAAAAGGCATGCTCAACCCAGACAAATCCAGCATGAAGCACATATACAGCGCGGCAGTCGAAGAAAAGAAAACCAAAGGCCTGCTTTTGGAGAAATTTGTAGACAATCTTTACCAGGGTTCCAGCTCCAGCCTGATGACGCAGCTGCTTGGGAATAAGAGAACGACCCAACAGGAACTTGATGAAATCCGGGCGATGCTCGATAAAATCGATAAAAAGAAATAGCATGACTTTATTACACGATGACATGGTCAAGGCAGTTGGATGGACATTAATCCACTCCATTTGGCAGGGAATGTTCCTGGCGGTACTTGCGGGAATTGTGATACTGTTCACCAAAAAAGCTGCGGCGGTGTTGCGGTATAATATATTGTCACTGCTGTTTGTCGCTTTCATCGCCACTGTAGCGGTGACCTTCAGCCACGAGTTTTCAATGGAAGCTTCTTCGGGCGTGGTCCAACTCGACCTGCCGGTAGCACAGCAACAATTCACTTCCACCGCAGGCACGACGGATTTTCTAAGTCAGGCAGTCCATTTCCTGAACGACAACGCAGCGACAATTACCTGGATATGGCTGTTGGTGTTTGGGGTAAAGATGATCGGCGTTTTCAATGCCTTCGGAAAGATTTACAGGATGCGGCACTATAAGAATTTTGAAGTCCCTGCGTACTGGAACGACAGGATGTCTGAATTGGCATTGGCAATCAACCTCAAAAAGCACGTGCTGCTGCGAGAGTCGGTACTCGTCGGAATTCCGTGTGTCACCGGTTACCTGAAACCCATCATACTGCTTCCGTTTGGTATGCTGGCCAACCTGCCACAGGACCAGGTCGAGGCGGTGCTGCTGCATGAACTGGCCCACATCCGAAGGAAGGATTATTTTGTCAACCTGTTGCAGCATCTTGCCGAAACAGTATTTTTCTTTAACCCCGGATTGTTGTGGGTGTCGTCGCTGGTCAGGGACGAAAGGGAGAACTGTTGCGATGACATTGCGCTGGGCGTTACCGGCAACAAAACCGATCTGGTTCACGCCCTCATTTCATTTGAGGCCTGTCAATCCCAAAAGCTTTCTGTAGCCTTTGCCGGGGACAGGAAACCGCTGCTGCAGCGTGTGAAAAGGATAGTATACGACGACAACAAGTCGTTGAGTAAGGCAGAAAAAACGTTCCTGTCTGTGTGCGTTGTCATTACCGGCATAGCCATCATCGCCTGCACGAGTCCTAAAACAGGGGACGCTTTGAGAACATCCGTGAACAAAGCGCTTTCCGGAAAGATTCCTGCAGTGCAACTGCCCGGAAATGGTGCCGTCCGAACTGTCACACAAACGACGCACCAGGAAGTGACTACTGTGGAAACGGTCCAGACTAATGAAAACACCGCGCCTGCAAACGAAACGGATGATCAGGCCGAATCGCCGGCGCCGGTTTGTAGTCCTGAACCGATCGTTGGGCCAATGCCCGCTGAGAGTTCCACCACCTCGACTGTGACCACCCGCACGGTCAACTCGAAAACCAAAACGGCCCACACGATGGACCGCGAAGTGATGGCCTACGATTCTGAAAATCCATCGAAAAACAGGCATGCAACCTTACGTACCGGCATCACGGGAGAGAATCTCCCCGACGATATGAACATTGACATGCTGACCAACAATATCATTTCCGATCTGATCAACGACCATATCATTACAGGCACAGAAGGTTTGTCATTCAGGCTATCAGGAAACAGCCTTATCGTGAACGGCCGGAAACAATGCGAAACTGTCCACGCAAAGCTGAAGCGGAAATATGTAAAACCGAAAGTCAGCGCCATCTGTTACAATTTCGAGTACAGGGGCGACATATAAAAGTAGTCCGACCGAGTTTCAATCATCAATCAATCATCTCCCCGGGCAGTAATCAAACCGGGGACAATCAAAAACGAACGTTATGAAAAATGCCATGCACCTCCTGGTATGCTTGCTGCTTTGCGGATTTCTTTCCGCGCAAACCGGAAAAATCACCGGTAAAATCAATTCCCAAGACAATCAAACTATTGAAGGGGTTTTGGTTTCCCTGCTTTCCGCAACCGACAGCGCCCTGCTTAAGACCACCTTTCCCGAACCTGACGGGAGTTTCAGCTTCAGCAATCTTACGGATAACCAATATCTTGTCTTGATTGAAGGTGATGGTTTTGAAATGTTCCAAAGTGCGCCGCTGACGGTGAACCAAAATACGGTAGCCCTGCCGGTGGTCACACTCACCACATCTTCGAGGAAACTCGACGAGGTAGTCGTGGTCAGGAAAAAATCGTTCGTGGAAAATAAGATTGACCGCACGGTAGTGAATGTCGATGCCATGATGTCTGCGGCGGGTTCTAATGCCATGGACGTCCTCGAGAAATCACCCGGGATTTCCATCGATCAGAACGGCGTAATCACTTTCAAGGGCAAGAGTGGCGTAGCTGTGTTTATTGATGACAAGCCAAGTTACCTTTCCGGTGCCGACCTCGAGGCGTATCTCAAATCGCTGCCCGCGTCGACACTCAATCAGATCGAGCTCATGACCAATCCTCCGGCCAAATATGATGCTGCGGGCAGTGCCGGCGTCATCAACATCAAGACCAGGAAAAGCCGGCAAAAAGGTTTTAACGGCAGCGTCAGTTCGCGCGTTTCAAAAGGCAAACGCGGCCGGACCCAGAACAGCCTGAACCTGAATTACACCGACGGGAAAATCCGTTTGTATGGAAGCGCAGGTTTTTCAGCAGGCGAAAACCTCACTGATCTTTACATCTTCAGGCGCTACAAGAATCCGGATGGGAGTACGAAGACGCTCTTCGACCAGAACTCAATCCTTACAGGTAAGAACAATTCGGCTAACCTCAGGGCAGGGATGGATTATTATGCCTCTGAGAACACCACGCTCGGTGTCAGTGTCACCGCGTTGTCCACTTCGGGCGACAATATGTCCAACGTCCGCAGCGTGCTAACCAACGCCGCCTCGGTACTCGACTCGACCATTGTTGCCGACAACAAGGAGGACAAAAGATTTAAGAACGGTGGCGTCACGTTGAACTACAGCCGCGATCTGGGCGGCGACAGGAAACTCACCGCCGACGCCGATTTCCTGGCTTATTCGGATAGGACTGCGCAACTGTACCGCAATTACATTTACCAGCCCGACGGCAGTCTGAGCAGCAGCGACCGGTCTACAGGAAGGTTGCCTTCGAAAATTTCGATTTACGCGTTCAAAACCGATTATTCACAGCCATTTAAAGGAGAAGCGAGTTTTGAGACCGGCTATAAGGTGAGCTATTCCAGGACTGATAATGTGGCCGATTACGCGGATATAATCAATGGTTTCCCCGTTCCGAATTTAAAGAACAGCAACCATTTTAAATACGATGAGGTGATTCATGCCGCGTATGCCAATTTCAGCAAAAACTTTAAGCGGTTCTCGCTGCAGGCAGGACTGAGGCTGGAAAGCACAGTGTCTAAAGGGAATCAGTTGGGAAATGGCACGGCCAACTCGGCGTCGCGCTTCACCCGATCCTATACAAACCTGTTTCCGACGGCCTACCTGATGTACAAACTGGATTCCATTGGCAACAACCAGTTGGTCACCTCGTACGGGAAGCGCATCAACCGTCCGTATTACCAGGATTTAAACCCGTTTTTGAGTCCATTGGATAAATTCACGTTTTATTCCGGGAACCCCTACCTCAATCCGTCGTTTGCGCACAATGTCGAACTGTCATACCGCTACAAGGGTTTGTTCAGTACAACCTTAAGCTACGGACAGTCTGACGATGAGATCAACGAAACCATTGAGATCAGGGATGAAATTTATTACAGCCGTCCCGGCAACATTGGGAAGAGCCGCTATTACAGCCTTAATATGCAATCTGATTTTGAGGTGGCCAAATGGTTTTCGACCAGCCTGTATGCCGAAACCACACGAAGCAGCTATAAAAGTGACCTGTATACCGAAGGTTTGGATTCAAAAGGAACTTTTTTCTTCTTTTCGGCGAACAATCGCTTCACAATCAGCAAAAGCTGGGCTGCGGAACTCAGCGGCAGGTACAATTCCGAAATCACGTCGTCACAATTTACGCTCGGTGCGCGTGGCAGTATCAATGTGGCCATCCAGAAAAAAGTGCTCAAAGACCAGGGTACCCTTCGGCTTATCGCCAACGACATTTTCTATATGGGCATCAACAATGGCGTAATCAACAACCTGCAGCTTACCGACGCGACGTGGAAAAATAAGCCGGACAGCCGGTATGTCGCACTGGCTTTCAGTTATTCATTCGGGAAAATGTTTCAGCAGAAGGGCAGCGAACGCAGCGGTGCGGCCGAAGAACAGGGCAGGGTAAAGGGATAAGCGGAATCTTAGGAGATCTTGAGGCATTGTGCCCTTGGGCCCAAAAAAAGCCGGATAAGAAATTACATTATTTTGGCAATGCAGCAGGCAATCACAAAAAGTGCCGCAACGCCATATAATATTTTCTGCCTGTTGTAGTATTCTGAAAAGGTTTCCTTATCGAAACAGTAAGATACGAGCATGTGTAAGGCAATCAATGGCAACACTATGATTAAAACCGATTCGATATAGCCAATGCTTCTCACGGCTTGGGAAAATGCACCTGACTTGTCCAGATAAGGGTAGAGGAGCGGCAGGCAGCAGGCCAACACAATCAGGACGTAAAGCGTTTTTAATATTCTTTTGGCTGTGATTGCCGTCATGTTCGGGATATTTTATTTTAAAATTACACTATTTTTGCCAGACATAATTATCAGATCGACCAAAAAAAAGTAATCACCCATGTCAACCTTCCGCCTGCAGTTGCCCACCGACCCACGCTGGGTCAATATCGTCGAAAAAAACATCTCGGAAATCCTGACCGACCACGCCTGGTGCGAGCAAAAAGCCGCTTCCAATGCCATTACGCTGATTACCATCAATTCTGAGTTTCCTGACCTGGTGACCGATATGCTGGCTTTGGCCAAAGAAGAACTCGAGCATTTCGATATGGTGCACGAAATCATCAAGAAGCGCGGCCTGAAGCTCGGACGCGAACGCAAGGACGAATATGTGGGCGAGCTCGCGCAATACATGAAAAAAAGCAATACCGGAAGCCGTGTGTCCGGTCTGGTCGAACGCCTGCTGTTTTCCGCGATGATCGAAGCGCGGAGCTGTGAAAGATTCAAAGTGCTTTCCGAAAACATACAGGACGAGGAACTTTCGCTGTTCTACCGCGAACTGATGGAGAGCGAAGCCGGGCATTACACCACTTTTATCACCTACGCCCGAAAATATGGCGAGGGGATTGATGTGGAAAAGCGCTGGCGCGAATGGCTTGATTTTGAAGCTTCAGTGATTGCAAAATACGGAAAATCAGAATCGATACACGGATAAACCGCCAACAAATACTCACCAGCAGATGCACATCACCGAAGCGCAGGCAAACGAATTCAACCTCATACAGTATATCGTCGATAAGACCTGGCCGGTGGCTTATGGCAAAATCCTTTCGAAGGCGCAGCTTGACTATATGATTGCGCTTTTTTATTCTCTGGAAACGCTGAACAGGAACCTGGAGAGCGGCCACCGTTTTTACTTCGCCAAAGAAGGCGGGACCGTCCTGGGATTCTTGGGCATTGAGCACCGATACAAGGGGAATCCTGTGACACGGATCCATAAAATTTACATGCTGCCGGAAGCGCAGGGCAAAGGTGTGGGGAAGCAATTCATCGGTTTTGCCGAAGACCTGGCCAGCAAAAGCGGATCTGAAAAACTGTCACTGAATGTCAACCGGTACAACCCTGCCATCGGATTTTATGAACGACTCGGCTTTGAGAATGTGGGCAGCGAGGATGTCGAAATAGGCAACGGTTACCTCATGGAAGACTACATTATGGAGAAATCCCTCAGCTGACGAGAATACCGTGTCTTGAGAGCAGGCCCCCGAGACCCGACTTTGAGAAGACCGCTTTTTTGAGTCGGGTTGACGCCGGATTAATCGTAAAGTTCCGGCTAAGGCTGAAATCGCATTTGTCTGCGACCGCCTTGTCAAATTCCGCACGGTACAAATCACAATCGGGAAACGCGCACGAAGTTAAATCGGCGCTCATAAAATCCGCCGCGATAAGGCTGCAGCCTGAGAAGGTGGTGCCTTTCAGTTTGAGCGTGTAGAATTTCGCAAAATCGAGAATACAATCTTCAAATCGGATATCGAAAATCAGTTTGTCACACATTGCAAAATTCACTTCCCTGAAACTGCAGCGGTAGAACTGTGCCGTCCTGAGTGCTACATAATTGATTTTCGCGCCGTCAAAATTGCAACTGTAAAACACGCAGTCAATAAAGGTCACTGCAGTAAACGCTACGGCTGAGAAATCACAGTCGGTGAAAGTACAACGTTCAAAATCAGTGTGGTCAGCGGTGTCTTTCGCGTAGTCGATGTTGTGAAATTGTTGTTCAAACAGGTATTGCGGCATGGAGGCAAAGGTAATGAATTGCATGGTGTCGATGGATAGAAATATCAGGATGGACCGGGCGTCTTGGTCACAATCTGCTCAACATGTATTAATCACGAACCGTCGGATGCGCGTTGTCTTGCCACGCGGAAATTTTAAAATCAATTTCACGATTTGCCATAACTGGCTATTTCGACGAATGCCCTAAATTAGCGTCATGGAAACCGAAACGCCTACACCCATTCCGCGAAAGGGATTTATCAGCAAGAATCCGTCATTGAAAATCCGTGAGTTCCGATCATACCTGACGCTGAGGCTTGGAATCATTTTTGCGCTGAACATGCAGTCGACGACAATTTATTATTGGGTGTACCAAATGACTAACGATAAGTTGTCGCTTGGTTTCGTGGGTCTCGCGGAAGTGATTCCGGCAATTTGCTGCTCGTTTATTTCAGGACATTTTGTAGACATTAACGAAAAGCGGAGAATGATCACGATTTGTCTTTTTGGTTACATCATCACCGGTGCCGGTATGCTGCTGCTGGCACTGCCCGTCGCGGCGCAACATATGGAATCCTCCTGGATCCTGCATTTGATTTATGCGTTCGTATTTCTGGGCGGTGCACTGCGGTCGTTTTACAGTCCATCGATGTTTTCCCTTTTCGGGCTGATTGTCCCGCGTGCCGATTACCCTAATGCGACTGGCTGGAGCAGCATGGCCTGGCAGGTCGGCGCAGTGCTCGGACCATTGGCGGCAGGGTTTGCGATTGCTTCGCTGAGCGTATTGTCGAGTCTCGCAATCGTCGTGGGACTGGAAATTTTACTGTTGGTCCCATTATTTTCCATTGCCGTCAAGCCGATTGTCAAAAAGGAAAAAGAAGCGATCATCAAAAGCGTGACCGAGGGATTGCGGTTTGTGTGGCGCACACCCGTTTTACTTTCCGCGTTGGCGTTGGATATGTTTTCCGTATTATTCGGTGGCGCAGTCGCGCTGTTGCCAGTGTATCAGAAAGAAATCCTGCATGTCAATGAGATGGGGTTCGGTTTGCTGCGGTCGGCGCCGGGTGTAGGGGCAATCCTGACCCTTGGACTGCTGGCCCTGCTGCCGTTACGCACGAACCCGGGACGCAAGTTGCTGCTGTGCGTGGCCGGATTTGCGGTAAGCATTATTATTTTCGGACTCTCAGAAAATTTTTACCTTTCGTTTGCGATGCTGTTGTTTTCGGGCATGTTTGATGCGGTCAGTGTTGTGATACGGGGCACAATCCTGCAACTCGTTACGCCTGATGACATGCGTGGACGTGTGTCTGCCGTCAATACGATGTTTGTGAGTTCCTCGAACGAGCTCGGTGATTTTGAAAGCGGGGTTATGGCGCATTTCTTTGGGGCGGTGCGCGCGGTGGTCATTGGAGGCTGCCTCACGCTGGGCGTGGTTGGATATACTTTGTTCAGGGCGCCGCAATTGCGTAAATTTACGTTCGATAAAAACCAATCCGACTGATATGAACGATTCTAACAAGGCCGCCGCCGTATTCAACAAGCATGCGCAAAGGTACCAGGAGAAGTACATGGATATGGACCTTTATGACGGTACGCTGGACCTGTTCTGCGGAAGCGTGGAAAAACAGAACCCCGCAATCCTTGATGTGGCCTGCGGACCCGGCAATATCAGCAGGTATATACTGCGGAAACGCCCTGATTTTAATGTTCTGGGTATCGACTTGGCTCCGAATATGATTGCGCTCGCAAAAGGCAATATTCCGGATGCGGCCTTCCGCGTGATGGATTGTCTCGACATCCTGGAACTGAACGCAAAATTCGACGGGATCATTTGTGGGTTTATATTCCCGTACCTTTCGATGGAACAGGCCTCTCAATTTGTTACCGATGCGGCGTCAATGCTTCATGTTGATGGAATCCTGTACATCAGCACGATGGAGAACGATTATTCGGCCTCGAAGTGGCAACTGTCGTCTGATGGGGAGGACGGAATTTTCCAGCATTTCTACCGTGCAGACGACATTACGGGTATGTTGGAATCCGCGGGCCTCACGATTCTTCACGTGCAGCGGGTTGATTTTCCAAATCCTGACGGGGTAACTACAGATATGATTATCATTGCAAAAAAATAAAAGCCCGCATGTAGCGGGCTTTTGCTTAATTACTTGTTTCTTTTCCTTGGCGGAACAGCGACGCTGTCTTTGGCCATTCCCTTGTCCTGGCGCATACGCCGCTTGCGTTCATCGACAACCGAGTCTTCTTTTTTGGTACCGCCTTTCATATCGGCATTGGTGCGCGGCTGCTCGCTTTTCTTTGTGTCCGGCATTTTCCGGGTTGCCGTGGTGTCGGTCTGAGCCGATGCGTATCCGAAAGCGAAAAATGCCATCGTCGTTACAATCAGTCTTTTCATAGCGTGTGATTTTGAAGTTTGTTTTACGGGCTTTCCGTAACACAAATTTCAAGATTCACATTATCAATTGTTTATGACATTCCGCCATATGGTTACGGAATTTTCATTTAACCCAGCTCGTGAAGGTTTTATTTATTGTTGTCGATGATGTAATTAAGCACTTTGGTCATCAGGTGTACACGGTCTTTGCCCAACACGTTGTGTTTGTGCATCGGGTACGCGAAGAAATCGACCTGCTTGCCGGCCTCGATGAATTTTTTAAGCAACGCGAAATTCTGCTGCATTACAACCACATCATCGCTAGTACCGTGAATCAGCAGGAGTTTGCCTTTGAGTTTTTCGACGTGGTTCAGCGTGCTCGCCTCATCAAAACCGCCCTGATTTTCGGCGGGTGTGTCCATGTAGCGTTCGCCGTACATTACTTCGTAATATTTCCAGTCAGTGACCGGGCCTCCCGCCACACCAACGTTGAATGTGCCCGCTTTCCTGAGCATCAACGAGGTCGTCATGAATCCGCCATAGCTCCAGCCGTGTACCGCGAGCCGGCTGCCATCGACATACGGCAGTGATTTGAGGTATTCCACCCCTTTAAGCTGGTCTTCCATTTCGTTTACACCGAGTTTTCCGTGAATCACTTTTTCGAATGCGACGCCCCTGTTTTCAGAGCCGCGATTGTCGACCGTAAACACAAGGTAACCCTGTTCAGCCATCCAATACATCCAGAGATTCGCGCCGTCGAGATACGAATTGGTTATCATCTGCGCGTGTGGGCCACCGTAAACATAAACCATAACGGGATATTTTTTATTCGGGTCAAAATGGCTGGGCTTAATCAGCCTGGTGTATAAATCGGTAGTGCCGTCAGCCGACTTGATCGTCCTGATTTCAGCCGAACCGATAGTGTATCCTTCATATTTATTGCTGCTTGCCAACAGCGTTTTGGCTTTGCCTGATTTGTCATACAACAATGATCTGGAAGGGGTGGTGTGGTTGGAGTATTCGTCGAAAAACCAGCTGTCGTCACTGTTCGCCGCGAAGGTGTGAACGCCGTCATCCTTTGTAAGCAACGTCTGCTTCCCTTTCAGATCCACTTTGTATACAAGCATGTTGGTCGGATTTGGACCAGTGGCGTAAAAATACACTTCGTTGCCGGCGCGGTTCGCACCGATGATGTCTTTGGTCACAAACTTGTTCTGCGTAAGCTGTCGGATCAGTTTTCCGTCAATGCTGTAATAATTGAGGTTGTTGAACCCGTCCTTTTCACTGATCCAGATGAAGTTTGATGATTTCGGATCAGGGAAAAACGCAGGGTGTTCCGGCTCGACCCAACTGTCATTCTGTTCATGCAGCAGCGTGCGCACGAAATTTCCGGTTTGGGCGTCGTAGAGGTTCAGGTGCATGTCGTTCTGGCCACGGTTGAGCTCCGCAATGACGACGTATTTTTCGTCCGGTGTCCAGGACAGGTTGGTCAGGTAATCGTCGGGTTTGCCTTTTGGTGTAATAAATACAGTCTTCCCGCTGATAAGGTTGTAAATGCCGACGCGAGGCTTCTCACTTTGCTGTCCAATCATCGGGTATTTGATATTGACGAGTTTACCCGGCGTTTCATTGATGTCAAGCAAAGGGTAATCGGCTACGTCGTTCTGGTCTTTTTGATAAAAAGCCAACAGGTTTGATTTCGGCGACCAGAAAATGCCGCCTTCAATCCCAAATTCATTCCGCGCAAAAAACTGCCCCGAAACGATGTCTTCGTCAGTCTCATTGGTTATCGCGATTTTTTTTCCGCCGGCGTCTAAAATGAAAAGATTGTTTTTTTCGGTAAATGCAATAGCCGATTTCTTACCATCGAACGTCATATTTTCTGCCTCTTCGGGCAACTCAGAGGTCTTTTTGCCGGTTTTGGAAACCACATCGTACTGATAATATTTGTTTCCGTCCGTGATGAGCATCGTATTGGCATTCCTGAATGAAACGCCTGCGAAATTCTTCAGGCTGGTACCCAAAGATTTATTGAGGTCAGACAGTGAGAGGAATTCTGAGGCCTGAGTGTTTTTGCCGCTGGCTGTCATCAGCTTGCGGGCGCTGTCTTCGAAATACACGTATTTGTCAGTGTCGGGAATCCATTGGAATCCCAATAATTTATCGGCGCGGAACTGCCGGTTTTGTTGCATCACAGCGTCTTCAAGTGAAATGGTTTTTTGAGAAATGGCTGTGAGTGGCAGCAAGACTACGAACAGCGACAATAATTTTTTGTACCTCATGGATTTCGTTTTTATGACTTTTACTTTGTATTACAAAACAGGAGTTTGTTACACGCTAAAACGGATTGGTGCTGCTGTCGGAAGAGCACGCGTATCGGCAGCGGCTCAGTACGTGGATTTTACCCTTGGCAAAGCCATTTCAAACCAAAATTTCGCCTGCTTCAGAAAGACGGCGTCAACGATGCGTCAGTGTAACGGTTCCTGCTTTTTCAGCATCACAAACGGATTCGAAGCACACAACAGCGAGCGGGACAGTTTGGGGCTCCCATCAGGTTTTCCATAGTAAAAACCGTCTGAGCCCTGCTGGCGACGACCGCAACCATTTTTTAGCATCCGAAAATTCGCGCTGCTTATTCCTGGTGACCTATCTGATAATTTTCGCTTCAGGTCAGGCTTCCTCGTTCTCCTTGTCCAGGTGTTCCTGCACGATTTCGATCGCATTGGTGATGACGTCGCTCAGCGCGGTAATAAAAGTGCCTTCTTCGGCAATATTCATCGCATGCTTGATCGCATCGGTTTCCTTGTTGATGATTTCGTAAGTGATGTTCCTGCCGGATTCCGCGATTCCCTCCATAATCAGGTTGATGATTTCTTCCTCGCTGCGACCGCGCAGGTGTTTTTCCTGACGGATGATGATGTGATCGAACATGCGTGCGGCAATCTTGGCGCATTCACGGATGTCCTCGTCGCGCCTGTCACCCACGCCGGCGATAATTCCGATTTTTTTATTCGCTTCGACGCTCGACAGGTAATCCTCAACGCCCTTGTAACCCGACGCATTGTGGGCAAAATCGATCAGTACTTTGAAACGCTTGAATTCAAATATGTTCATACGGCCGGGCGTTTGCGCGACACTCGGAATAAAGGTTTGCAGGGAAATGCTGATGTCCTCGGTCTTAAATCCGTAAAGGTATCCTGCCAGGGTCGCTGCCAGGGCATTGGCAATCATGAATTTAGCCTTTCCGCCCAAGGTCAGGGGGACGTGTGTGGCGCGCTCGACACGGATTTTCCATTCCCCTTTCTTAATGGTAATGAATCCATTTTCATACACAGCTACGGTTTTTCCTTCCTTGCTGCATTTTTTTATCAGCTCATTTTCCTCGTCCATACTGAACCAGGCCACATTACAGTGGAGTTCCGATGCGATTTTAACGCATTGCGCATCCTCCGCATTCAGGATTGCCCAACCGTCTTTCTTGACGCTCTTAACAACCGTGCTTTTCACGCGGGCGAGGTCGTCCAGCGTGTGGATGTCGCTCAGTCCGAGGTGGTCTTCCTGTATGTTCGTGATGATGGCGATATCGCAGCGGCTGAAGCCAAGCCCAGACCTCAGGATACCACCACGGGCAGTTTCAAGCACGGCAAATTCGACTGTTGGGTCTTTCAGGATGTACTCAGCGCTGATGGGTCCGGTCGTATCGCCTTTTTCCATCATGTGGTTTTGGATATAAATGCCGTCCGATGTGGTAAAACCGACCTTATAACCATTATTTTTTACCATATGGGCCAACAAACGTGTGGTCGTCGTTTTACCATTCGTACCCGTTATCGCGATGATTGGGATGCGGCTTGGTTTTCCGGGTGGGTACAGCATGTCAATTACAGGGGCAGCTACGTTTCTGGGCAATCCTTCTGAAGGCGCGAGGTGCATACGGAATCCAGGTGCTGCGTTCACCTCCAGAATACAGCCGCCGTTCTCCTTTAATGGTTGCGTGAGGTTTTCTGCCATGATATCGACGCCGCAAATGTCGAGCCCGATAACGCGTGAAATCCTTTCGGCAAGGAAAATATTTTCAGGGTGCATCATATCGGTGACGTCTACTGAAGTCCCTCCTGTACTCAGGTTAGCCGTTGACTTCAGGTATACGATCTCGCCGTTTTTTGGGACGCTGTCCAGGGAATACTTTAATTTCTCGAGTAAGTCCAGCGTGTCACGGTCCACATCAATCTGTGTAAGGACATTTTCATGGCCATAACCGCGCCTCGGATCCCGATTGGTCTCATCAATGAGTTGCTGAATGGTGTCCTGTCCGTTGCCGATCACATGCGCAGGCACCCTTTTTGCCGCGGCCACAAGTTTATTGTCGATGACCAGGACACGGAAATCGAAGCCGGTAATGAACTTCTCCACGATTACGCGACGACTGTATTTTTGGGCGTAAATCAGGCCGGCTTTCGCGTCTTCAAGTGTATTGACGTTGATCGAAGCTCCTTTGCCATGATTGCCGTCCAGGGGCTTGATGACAATCGGGTACCCTATTTTATTGATGGTATTTTCCAGATCGGCTTCGTCCACGCAGATGCTGCCACTGGCGACAGGGATTGAGGCGAGTTCGAGCATGCGTTTGGTCTCTTCCTTATTGCAGGCGATGTCCACAGCTATATTGCTGGTTTTCTGTGTAATGGTGGCCTGAAATCGCATTTGATTTACCCCATATCCGAGCTGGACCAGTGAATTGGTTCCCAGCCTGATCCAGGGGATGTCACGGGCAACGGCTTCTTCCACGATGCTGCCGGTACTTGGACCGAGGCGTACGCGTTCGCGGATTTCACGCATTTTCTGGATATCGGCTTCAAGGTCGTACTCGGTGCCGGCGATCAGGGCTTCGGAAATATGTACCGCCGATTCCGCAGCGAAAAGTCCGACATTTTCCTCAGTATAACTAAAAACAACATTATAAATTCCGGGCGTTTTGGTTTCGCGCGTGCGCCCGAAGCCGGTTTCCATACCCGCAAGCGTCTGGATTTCCAAAGCAATGTGCTCAATCACATGGCCCATCCACGTACCCCTTTCTATGCGGGAGAAAAAGCCGCCGGGCACGCCTTCTGAACAACGGTGTTCTATCAGGGACGGTAGCAAACGCTCTATCCGCTCACGGAAACCGTCAATCTTATTGGTTGGGAATTGTTCCATCTCTTCCAGGTCGAGTCGCATCTGGATGAGTTTTTTTCTTTGGACACTCCATATATTCGGCCCGCGGAGCGCCTGCACTTTTAGTATTTTCATAAACTTGGTTGGTTTGTTTTTGTTTTGAGGTGTTAATCAAAGCAGTATGAAATCAATTTGGGAAGTTTGGGGTTTTCGTTAAAAAATTCACGATATAATGGCAACTAAAATAATTTTTTTGCCGAACTAATCAAAATTTAATCATCAAAATATGGAATTATTTCCGGCTGGTTAAAAAGGGAAAATTTTTTTTCGCCAAAATTGCATACTTTAACTTTTTGGCTATTTTTACAAAATGAAGATACGAGGAAAATTAATTATTATAGGTGGTGCGGTGGATAAAGGCAGTTTTACGGAAACAGACCTGGACCGGAATGCGGCCAACAACCTGAATTTTTTTGAAACGGGTATCCTCAAAAGGATACTTAATGAATCAAAACACAAATCCGATTCGCGGATTGAAGTCATCACTACGGCTTCAAAAATCCCGAAGGAAATCGGACCGGAATACGTAAAGGCACTGCATTATCTGGGTGCCAAGAACGTCGATGTGCTTGACCTCGATAAGCGCGAAATGGCGATGCAGCCTGAATACCTCGAGCGCCTGCGCAATGCCGATGTCGTGATGTTTACCGGTGGAGACCAACTGCGGCTCACTTCGATTTTAGGGGGTACACCTTTTCACGATCTGTTGCTTGAGAAATATTATAACGAAGATTTTATTTACGCAGGAACGTCAGCGGGTGCTGCTGCGGCTTCCAACAATATGATTTATCAGGGAAGCAGTTCCGAAGCCCTGCTGAAAGGTGAGGTCAAAATCACCAGCGGCCTCGGGCTGATCGACGGCGTGATCATTGACACGCATTTCGTGCAGCGCGGCAGAATCGGACGTCTGTTTCAGGCGGTTGTCGGGAATCCAAAGGTTTTGGGCATTGGGCTTGGAGAAGATACCGGACTGTTGATTAAAAACAACACGGAAATGGAAGCGATCGGCTCCGGACTGGTCATTCTCGTCGATGGCCGGGAAATCAAGGATACCAATCTCACACAGGTTGAGCTCGGTCAACCCATTTCCATCAGCCACCTCGTCACGCACGTCATGAGCAAGTACGACACCTTTGACCTCAAGACCCATAAAATGCACATCCAGTCCTCGCAATACGCTGAAAAACTGCAATTCCTTTCAGACGATTAACTTATGAAAATCATCATTCACGGCGGATTTTTTTCCGAATCCTCGACCAGCCACGAAACCAAAGTGGCGAAGCAACAGGCATTAATCCGTATTGCGAAACAATCCTACGATTATCTTAAGACCCATTCGGCCGTAGAATCGGCCGTGTTTGCGGTTTCCCTGCTCGAAGATGATGCACTGTTCAATGCAGGTATCGGCTCACAGATCCAGAGCGACGGGAAAATCCGCATGAGTGCCGCGTTGATGGATGGGACTACACAAAAAATGAGCGGCGTGATCAATATAGAGGACACGAAGAATCCCATACTGGTAGCGCAGCGGCTGCAGGATTACGATGACAGGATTTTAGGCGGAAGCGGTGCGACATTATTCGCGCGAAAACAGGGTTTTGAAGCTTTTTCTACTGAAATCCCTCAGCGCCGCGCGGAGTACGAAGCCAAATTGAAGGCAAGCGGAAAAGGCACCGTCGGTTGTGTGGCTTTAGACGAAAACGGAAACCTGGCAGCCGCCACTTCAACCGGTGGCAAGGGTTTTGAAATGCCCGGCAGGATTTCAGATTCGGCTACAGTAGCGGGGAATTACGCCAATGCATATTGCGGCATCAGCCTTACCGGTGTGGGCGAAGACATCGTCAGCAACGCCACTGCCGCTAAAATCGTTACCCGTGTCACTGATGGCTTTTCTTTACGCGACGCTTTTGCAAAAACCTTCACTGAGCTTAAAGCATATGATGGTTTTGCAGGTGCCATCGGGATTGACCGACTTGGCAATATATGCCACCAGGATTCGCACCCGAGTATGGTTTTCGCCAGTTTTGACGGAGAGCGTACCGAAGTATTTAATTAGTTGCCGGGGGGGACGTCTCAAACCGAGTTACCGATTCCCAACCAATTTTCTTTCAGGAAACAGCGGAGAAAGCCGCGAACGTCATTAGGACATCCGCGGCTGGTTTATACTACAGATTTTATAAAAGTCGGAGAATCTTCGGTTTTTTGAGCTGTCGGGGTTTATGACTTACACACGACAACGTTATGGCCGAAGCGTTCCGGAGCGAATGCATTTCAGAAAAGTAACCGCTGCTATAAGGAAAAGCCTCCCGATGCCTCAATCCTCTGGGCATTGACCCAACGGCCTTCTTCAGAGCAAAGGAAAGCCACCACACCTCCGATATCCTCCGGCAATCCGACGCGTCCCAAAGCGGTTTGTGCCGCCACGAACGCATTCAGTTCCGCGTTATCGCGCACCTGTCCACCCCCGAAATCGGTCTCAATGGCGCCCGGCGCAATGACATTTACCCTGATCTGTCTGGTTCCAAGTTCTTTCGCGAGGTATTTGGTGAGCGTTTCAATGCCACCTTTCATTGTCGCATAGGCAGCATAGCCGGGCAGGGTAAAGCGCGCGAGTCCGGTAGAGACGTTCACAATTCCGCCGCCATCATTCATTAAGCGAAACGCGTGCTGCGTCATGAAAAAGGTGGCTTTCAGGTGGACATTCACCATGGTGTCAAATTGCTCCTCCGTTGTTTCGGCAAATGGCGTATGAAGTCCGATCCCGGCATTATTAATGAGAAAATCAAAAGTCTGCGCGCCAAAATGATCCTGCAGTAATTTGGATACCGAATTAAAAAAAGAAGTAAAGGATTTCGAATCCGCGACGTTTAAAGGTAATGCGGCCGCCCGCTGTCCCAGAAGTTCTATTTCTTTTACGGTGTCAAGCGCTTCCGCCTCCTTGGTGAGGTAGGTAAGGATGATGTCATTTCCTTTTTTTGCCAACGCCAGCGCCATACTTTTTCCGAGCCCGCGGCTCCCGCCGGTTACCAGTGCAATCTTATGAAGTGCCATATTTTTAATAGTTAAAGATTAAGGCACAAATGTAAGGGCGGAGTAGGCGCGAAAAATGATGAAGACTTCAGTATTTTAACAGAGGCAAATACGACCCGGCCGGACTTTTATGAAATTGCCGTACCGTTCTTAGCCTGCAGCCTTCCGATATTGCAGCGGCGTGATCCCGCACATCCCTTTAAAAAATTTGATAAAATTCGTAGGCTCATCATAGGCAAATATCAAGGCAATGTCTGCGACCGACGCATCGGTGTCGCGCAAAAGCCTTTGTGCTTCCCGCAGAATGGCTTCTTCCATGAAATCGCAGGGTGACTTGCCGGTGGTGAGCTTCAGCGTATTGGTGAGGTGCCCGGGGTGGATGAACAGCTTTTCTGCAAATTTGGAGGAAGACATGCGGTAGTTTGCTTTTCCGGCGAAAAGTTCGGCCAAATGCGCTTCATAGAGCTGAAGGAAGTCGGCGGTAATCTCATCTTTGCGGGATAATATCTTCTTTGGTATGGGCATAATTCAAGGTCAAATGTAACACAATCTGGCTGCAGTTGTCTGAGTGGGAGATAGGCAGGCAAAGTGATAAGGCCAATGTGGATAATTGGAAAATCTTACCGAATACCCATTAGCCAAACCTGAAGATGATACACTTTTTTTTCGCCGTACCGTTGTTTTGAAATTCAAACTCTGCGTTCACAGCCGGGAATAAAAAAAGCTGAACCGTTGCGTTCAGCTTTCTGTTGGTCGGGGTGGCAGGATTCGAACCTGCGGCCTCCTGCTCCCAAAGCAGGCGCGATAACCGGGCTACGCTACACCCCGAAGACGGTGCAAATATAGGATTAAATTTCGTTATGCAAAATAAAAAACAGGAAAGTTAGAATATCGGCAAACCGAAAGTTCGGAAGCTGCCGGCATCGCTTCCGACGTCGCGAAGTACACATTTTGCCTGTCTCTCTATCCCGTTAATCTTCGGTCCGGCTTCTTTATAACTTCATAATAAATCTTGATAACTCGCTGGCGCAAAATCGGCAATTATGCGTTAATTTAGCGCACGTTAAAATGAACAACAAAATACCATGTCAGATACTATTGAAAGAATAAAATGCCTGATCGTCGGCTCCGGCCCGGCAGGTTATACGGCGGCCATTTACGCCGCAAGAGCAAATATGTTTCCTGTGCTTTACCAGGGTATGCAACCCGGCGGGCAATTGACAACTACTAACGAAGTCGAGAACTTTCCCGGCTACCCGAAAGGCATCACAGGACCTGAAATGATGGTCGAATTGCAGGAACAGGCCAAGCGCTTCGGAACCGATGTGCGCGATGGTTGGGTGACCAAGGTTGATTTCTCAGGCCCGGTGCATAAGGTTTGGGTAAACGATGTCATTGAGCTGCATGCCGATACGGTGATCATTTCTACCGGTGCGTCGGCGAAGTACCTCGGTCTGCCGTCTGAGCAGCACTACCTCAATACAGGCGGCGGCGTGTCGGCTTGTGCGGTTTGCGACGGATTTTTCTACCGGAATCAGGAAGTGGTTATCGTAGGTGCAGGTGATTCAGCTTGTGAAGAGGCGCATTATCTTTCCAAGCTTTGTAAAAAGGTTACGATGCTGGTAAGGAGCGAAAATTTCCGCGCTTCGAAAATTATGGCCGAACGCGTGATGAAAACAGAAAATATTGAAATCATGTTCAATACCGAAACTCTGGAAGTTTGCGGTGACGGCCAGGTGGTAAATCAGATAAAAGTCATTGACAAGAATGCCAAAGAAGAGAAAATCATTCCGGCGACCGGTTTTTTCGTTGCCATCGGACACAAGCCCAACACGGATATTTTCAAAGAATACATTACGCTTGACGAAACCGGGTATATCATCAATGTGCCAGGAACGTCAAAAACAAACGTTTCCGGCGTCTTCGTAGCCGGTGACGCGGCAGACCATGTGTACCGTCAGGCTATTACTGCTGCGGGTACGGGTTGTATGGCAGCTTTGGACGCAGAGCGTTATCTTGCCGCTATGGAATAACGGCGCTTTACAGCATTTGATTAATATAGAAAAGCCCCAGATATGAGGGGCTTTTTTATTGGTGACAATGAATTTTTTATGCTGTCGGCCATCATAAAGACCGCCGGCTATTTCAACGTCTTCTTGAACAATGTGGCATTGTCCGCGAGTTTCTTAAGGTCGATTTTTGGCTCGCCGTATATGGTAACCTCTGAGCTGCCTGAGGCGTCAAGAATCAGCGTGCTGTCAGCAAATACGCTGCAATTGACATAGCCTTCGGTGGTAAGGGCCATATTCTTTACGGTGAGGCCTTTTCCCGTAAATGCCGCGTTGTTGTCCATACGCAGGGTCATGTCGAGCACATCGCCCTCAATCTTGGCCGATGCTTTCTGGTATAAGTCGCATTTTAATGCCGTCGCCGATATAAGTGCCTTGATGTCGGCGTTCTTGCTCAGGACAAGAGTTCCACTTTCCGACTTAGCGTTCAATTCTGTTCTGGATTTATCGTTTGCGGTTATTGAGAACGATTTGCATCCGAGGTTCAGGTACAGTCTTGAACCGTCGAACGACTGAAACGAAATCTCATCGAGTTTCACCTCTTCCAGGGCATTGACCCGTGATTCATTTTTTGTGACGACAGTCTTGAAACTGTCGGTGTAAGTGACCCGGACGCTGAATTTTTTCTCACCGGTAATTTCTTTGGCCATAAAAAGGATCATCACACTGCCATTCATTGCAATGCCCAGTGCCGGTTGCAGGTTGTCGTCGGCTTCCAGCTCAACACCATTTTTATCGCCTTTAATCAGTGATACTTCGAGGTTGTCACGTACTTCAAGTCCGTCAAACGATTCGACCTCTTTTTGTTCGATCACGACAATTTTAGAGCCTCTGAGTTTTTCTTTTCCCTGCGCAAATGCCATTCCGCTCAGCAAAAGCAGCATCAGGGTGAATGCAGTTTTTTTCATGTTTCATATGATTGGGTTTGCCAAATATATGAAAAGTTGCTTAGGTCGGAAAATCGATTGCTTGCGCGGATTACAAAAAAAAACGCTACATAAAATAGCGTCAATTCGTTCGGAGGCGGCACCGGGATATTTGCGTTTATTCCTGAACCAACTCGGATTCAGTGTGCATCGCACAACGCCACGAATCCTGTTCTTTGATCCATGTGGAAGTACAGGCGCACTGCATCGGCTGCTTCTGCGCGTCGCTTTTCGATCCTATGGTAATCGTGTAGCCAATAATGGCACTGTTGCCAAAGACCTCGACTGCAGCCATGCTAATGTCGGTAACCCTGATGTCCGCACCTGAACCCGAATCGAACATGTGCTTGAATTCATTTTCATCAACGCGCATCACACCGTTTTTACCTGCCACAGTACACGGAAAGCGGGTGAGCTGTTTTACGGTTTCGTAATCATGGTCTTCCATGCCCTGCCAATAGTTTTTCTCCAGTTTGATGATTTCATTTTCCATAACAGTTTGATAATAAGTTGTGTGTTATAAAGTTCAAGAATTTGATCGACAAGAGAAATGCATTTAACAATGATTTAATGTTGGGTCGCGCTTCACTCTGAACAAGCGGGTAGTGAGGGCGATGCATTCCGGTACAAAAAAAATCCGCCCCAAAAGGAGCGGATGCTTTACTAACTTCAAAATGGACTATTCCTCTGAGACCGATCCACCGCCTGATTCCGACTTGGAGAGGGTTTTCGGGATTTTATGGTAGCCCACAGAACCGCCTCCGCTTGCCTCGGCATCGAGTTTCAATATCGGATACACTGAAATGCTCGCGCCACCGCTCGCATCGGCTTTGATATTGTTGGCCTGTAGTTGTTCTGCATCGACCGGGCTTCCGCCGCTGGCCGAGATTTCTACGTCCAGTGCTTTTCCGCTGACATCTATGCCGGCGCCTCCACTGGCATCCATTGACATAGTGTCTGCCTCGACGTGAACGTCAAGCTGCGCTCCGCCGCTCGAATGCAATTCCAGTCTTTCGCAGATCAGTTTCCCATTACCGCGCAACGTGGCGCCACCATCCGCTTGGAGTTCTTTGATCTCGGGTAGCCTTACGGTGACCACAGGACCGTTAGCCGTTGAATAGCTGCCGTCGGTGCGGACGGTCAGGATGCCATTTATGACCTCTGTCTTGATCAACGACATAATGTTGTCATCCGCTTCGACTGTTACTTCAGTGCCGGCGCCCTGCTCGACAATGACCTCGATGCCGCCGTCGGCACTAACTCCGGTGAAATTGCCGGAGATGCTGCGGTTTTGCCTGATTACGTTTCCGCTTCCGTCAATCCCGTCGCCAAAGTTGACATTGTACCTGCAGGAAACGAATAGCAGGCCGATAGCTGCTGCGATGACGATTTTTGTTAGGAAAATGATTGCTTTGATCATGGTGTTATTTTTTAATGATGGTTCCGTCTTTATCGGTGGTCAGTCCTTTTCCGCCTGTGCCGGCTTTTGCTGGCGGCGTGGGCGTCCTGGTTTCGATGATCACCTTGCCATTGTCATCGCGGATGGTCGTGGTCGTCGTCACCGTTGAATCGGTAACACGCTCATTGTCCTCTGTACTAACGTCGTTATGGTCGTTTTCTTCCACAGGGCAGTCGAGGCACTTTACCTGGTCATGGCCCATCCGGTAGATGTACTGGTCAGAGCTGTAATGCAGGTTGAAGAAATCGTCGTAAGATGCGTCGTAATCCCGTACGCTGGCATCGGCCTTAAATTTCGTTCCTTCAGGCAGGTAGAGGTGCAACTCCACATACTGGTCGCGGAATTTATTCGATGCATCGGTCAGCCAATAATTATTCAAAATTAATTTATTTCCTTCTATTTTATAGCTGTACCGGATTTTTTCAGCAATTTTCCTGGCATTGGAAACCGAATTTCCGCGCGCCTGCTTTTCAATGGAAAGATAGGGCGAAGCCTCGTCGGTTTTTTCAATGTACAACCGGACGTTGTTTGAGTATAAAATCGCCGCATCGGTAGAATCCTGGGTGATTTTCATGTCTTCGCGGTCGTACACGTTGCGGGCATAAAAGTCATTGTGCCTGAAAGAAATCTGCAGTGTGTCCTGCGGATTGAGTACGAAGCTTTGTTTTTGCGTGGCACGGCCTTCTTCTGATCTTTCAACCGCTTCGTTTATACCTAAGGTGATCAGTATCCCTACAGATAAGATCCACAATCCCAGTAAAGTGTATTTTGCAGCGCTTCCGATTGATTTCATATTGGTGATCAACAATTTAAAGCCCAGAATAGCGAGGAAGAAAAAGGGAATCCCGATGGCGAAAAACATCAGCAGGCCGAAAACCCATATCGGATATTCAGAGAAATTGCCCGCTTCTATATAATCGGACCAGGGGTAACGCATGAAATGGATCGAACCCAGTGTAAACACGCCGATCAGTAAACAAATCACGACCGGAATCGACATGATGATGAGGATTACGCCGAACACTTTTGCAAATACCTTGAAGATATTCACGATCACATCGCCTATAGAGGTGCTGAATTGCCCCGCGGTATGCCGGGCCTGCTTGCCCATTTTGTCATAGTCGGCATTTTTGATACGCTCTGCCACGTTATCAAATTCCTCACGCACTTTCTTCTCGATATTGGAGATCGTAATGGGTTCGCCGTGCATTTCGAGTTTCTCGGTCGTGGTCACCGCTTCCGGCATCACAATCCAAAGGATGATATAAGCCAGCAGTCCGGTTCCGTAGAAGAATACCAGCACAAGCAGTGCGATGCGCAGCCATACTTTATCCACCCCGAAATAATGCCCCAATCCGGCAAGCACACCGCCTATCATACCGTTTTCGCGGTCTCGGTACAGTTTCTTTTTCACGGGTCCGTTGGGGTTGCTGTCGAAGGCATTACCGGCTTTTGAAGGCCCGTCGTTCATCTCATTGTCCAGTCGGTAGTCTTCGGGCTGGCCCATGACGGCGATCACTTCGTCGAGTTCCTTCAGGCTGATGACCTGTTTGGGATTGGTGTGTTTTTCCGAAATCAGTTCGGCGATGCGCATCTCGATATCGCGGATGATCTCGTCCTGCCCGTTAGAGTTTGACAGGGAACGTTTTATGGCGTCAAAATAGCGGGACAGTTTTTGGTAGGCATCCTCATCAATATAGAAGAACATTCCTCCCAGATTTATATTTACCGTTTTGTTCATGACTATTTATTATTTTGGTTAGTGATTATGGACACCGCATCGGATAATTCTGTCCAGGTGCCGTTGAGTTCTTTCAAAAATGTTTGTCCTAATTCGGTCAGGCCGTAATATTTCCTTGGCGGCCCTGAAGTCGATTCTTCCCAACGGTAGTTGAGGAGTCCGTCGTTTTTAAGCCTGGTCAGCAGCGGATATACCGTGCCTTCGACCACCAGCAATTTTGCGTTTTTCAAGGTATCTAAAATTTCCGAGGTGTAAGCATCTTTTTCCCGAAGGACCGATAAGATGCAGAACTCAAGAACACCTTTACGCATTTGGGCTTTCGTGTTTTCGATATTCATAATTTCTTCGCTGTTTTTAATTCGTTTCGGGTGTAAGCCATCTTAATTGGCCGACAATCCGTTTGTGCTTTTATCTTTAATTGTGGCCAATGCGCCTTCGCTGTATTGTACGTTCTTCGGACTGCCGGAATAGGTGACCCTGGCGCCGTCGGCGATATTCAGCGAAAGGTTTGTCCCAGCGTGCAGTCGCACCGCCGATTGACCTGAGGCAAAAACAACGGCGTTTTCCGTGTCCAGATTCAGCGCGCTCACTTTCACATTTTTGTCCGTATACAGGAATGCATCATAAGCGTTTCCTGAAAGCACCACTGTCGCACTGTCGGTGAATTCACCGGACAGTCTTCCGGTATCGACGCGTCCGTTGAAACTGGCGTTGTCCGATACTTTTACTGTCGTATTGGCGCGTGACCGGATCATGCCGGTAAATTTTGCGCCCGATGACAGTGCGATGTCTATCGAGCGTGTTTCCAATATCTGCGGAAGGACAACCTGTGCCTTTGACGAGGCCGACAACGCACTTAGGCCCGCGCTTTGAAGGTACACCGTAACGCCGTTTACAGGGTTTCCATCAGCGGTATAAACTTTCAGTGTGCCGTTTTTCACGTCCAGCATGATGTTGCTGAGGTTTTCGTTGCTGCCGCTTTGCATTTTTGCAGACGGGACGGGATCGACGGAATAACTGATGGTGATTCCGTTTTTTACTTCGATTCTGGAAAAGTCCGGGATGGCCCTGTTTTCCGATACCTGTGCCTGGGTTAACATTCCGATTAAGAATAAAACGATGGTTGTTGTGATTTTTAACATGATGATTGATTTTTTTCCGGTGCGCTCCGGCATTCGGCTGCGCCCCGGGTGATTAATGATTGATTTTGATTGATTTGATGATGATTGAAACTCGGTTATTTTAAAAATTTGATTGCTAACGGATATTTGAAGTCCTGTCCGTTTGATGTTTTTACGGCGGCGTAAACCGTCATAAAAAATTCAAACAATTGCAGGCAGGCTGCCAGGAATACTGCTACAATGCCTACAATAGCCAGTGTAGGGAATCCCGAAGTCCTGATTGACCGGATAAATATCTCGTTATCGTGAATGACGGAATTAAACTCCACATGTTGCAGTATGGTCATTAAAAAAATCGGGATGGCGGTCAGGACAAGCACGACCTGATAAATAAAAATACTGAGCTGGAAGTTGATGACCTCTTTGCCCTGCTGGTCAACATAGGCGGAACGGTCTTTCACTGAACTCCAGATGATAACCGGGAAAATGAAATTCCCGAATGGAAACAGATACTGTGAAAACGTGCTCATGTGCATGATGCTGGCAGTCGAATTGTAATTGGTGGTTTGCATGATTTCGGTTTTTGATGATGATTGAAACTCGCAGGCCATACAATACTATTGATAGGCTATTAATTTCTTATACAAAGATAAGTCTAAAAAAAGGTATTATGCAATACAAAGTAGTGTATATTAACATAATATTAACATTTAGATCGTTTTTCAAAATTGACTATATTTACCAAAATATCAATAATATATGGAGTTGACACCCCGAAAAATCAACCTTTCCGTTTTATTTAAACTGCCGTCTGCCTACTTGTGCGGTGTGCGTACTACTGAAATCAATCAGGAAATTTGCCGTGTTTCTGTTCGGCATCGGTGGATCAACCAGAATCCTTTCCGGTCGATGTACTTTGCGGTGCAGGCCATGGCGGCTGAATTGTCTGCGGGTGCCTTAGTGATGAAATACATCAAAGAGTCAGGGGCAGACATTTCCATGCTCGTGGCCGAGTCCCAAAGCAGTTTCTCTAAAAAAGCGACCGGAAAAATCACCTTTGTGTGCCGTGACGGAATCCTTGTGAAAGAAACCATTGCGAACGCAGTGCAGAGCGGCGCGGCGCAAACGGTTTGGCTGCTGTCGGTTGGAACGAACGAGGACAATGTCGTGGTTTCAGAAATGCGATTTCAATGGACGGTGAGGTTAAAAGCTTAAAACTTCGTTAAAGCCACGCCAATTAACTTTCTGTTTTGCGATATCAAACGTAAATTTGGGAAAAACCTTCCAAAATGAAAATACTGATCACCGGTGCGACAGGCCTGATAGGGAAAGCACTCGTCTCAACGCTCCTGCGCCACGGGCACGACATTCATTACCTGACAACGTCAAAAGGATCCCTGGCGACTGAATCACACTTCAGGGGATTTTACTGGAATCCCGAAAAAAGTGAGATCGACGGCCGCGCCATCGACGGCGTGGAGACTATTATTCACCTTGCCGGCGCAAACATCAGCAAACGTTGGACCAACAAATACAAGCAGGAAATTATCGAAAGCCGGGTGCTATCGGGAAATTTACTTTTCAGCACACTTAAGAATAACCCGCATCAGGTGAAGCACCTCATTTCGGCATCAGCTACAGGCATTTATCCAGACAGCCTTAAAAACGTATATACAGAAGATACCAAAGAAGTCGATCAAGGTTTTCTCGGACATGTCGTCGAAAAGTGGGAGCAGGTCGCCGATAAATTCAAGCTCCTTAATATAAAGGTGGCAAAAATCCGGACCGGTATCGTCTTGTCCGATCAGGGCGGCGCACTTCCTGAAATGGTACGACCTGTCACCTTGGGATTGGGTGCCGCATTCGGGAGTGGCAAACAGTACCAATCCTGGATCCATATAGATGACCTTGTTGGTATTTACCGCATGGCTGCTGACCAGCAATGGGCGGGGGCGTTCAATGCGGTTGCGCCGCATCCGGTGACCAACAGGGAAATGATGAAAACCATTGCCCGTACGCTTAAGAAACCTTTCTTCATGCCCAACATACCGGAATTCCTGATGCAGATGGTGTTGGGCGAAATGCATACCGTGTTGTATGCGAGCCAGAACGCCAGCGCTACAAAAGTGCGCGATTGGGGTTACCAGTTTCAGTATGACTACCTGGAGCAGGCACTCCGGCAGTTGCTTACCAAATCCTGATCCGTTTAAAAACGGATTTTTTTATGCCCTTTGGTTGGCTTTATTTACTTTTGCCGAAAATCCGGTTGTCCGTTTTGGTGACAATTTGACATTTTTGGCTGTTTGGCAACACTTTTGCTGACAGGCAAACCGATGAAAAATACATTCAGGGATATTTTTAAAAATAAAGCAAAAATGAATACCGAAAGCACAGAAAATGAGCAGGAGCTGGACGCAGCCACTATTGAAAACAATGCCAATGGCGAACAGCTTATCGTAGAAGAATTGACCGCTGAAGAGCAAATGGCAAAAGATCTTGCGAATGAAAAAGACAAATTCCTGCGCCTTTTTGCCGAGTTTGAAAATTACAAAAAGAGGACTTCTAAAGAACGTTTGGACCTGTATAAAACTGCCAATCAGGACGTATTGCAGGCAATGCTGCCGGTCCTGGACGACTTTGACCGCGCCATTACGGAGATCAGGAAGTCTGAGGATGATGTATTGCTGCGCGGTGTCGAACTGATTCACGAAAAATTAAAGAACACTTTGGTTTCCAAAGGCTTGGAAGAGGTAACCATCAAGGCTGGCGATATTTTCGACGCGGATATTGCTGAAGCCATTACGCAAATTCCGGCGCCTTCGCCTAACCTGAAAGGTAAGATCGTCGATGTGATTGAAAAGGGCTACAAACTCGGAGACCGCATTATCAGATTCCCGAAAGTAGTGACCGGTCAGTAATATTCCCGTTAACACAAGACAAAATGAAAAAAGATTTTTACGAAATATTGGGCATTTCCAAAGGAGCTGATGCTGCTGAAATCAAAAAAGCGTATCGCAAAAAGGCCATTGAGTACCATCCTGACAAAAATCCGGGAGACAAGCAGGCCGAGGAAAACTTCAAGGCTGCAGCCGAAGCCTATGAGGTGCTGAGCGATCCGCAGAAAAAAGCTAAGTACGACCAGTTTGGACACCAGGCTTTCGACGGCAGCGGCGGATTTAACGGTGGCGGCATGAATATGGATGACATTTTCAGCCAGTTCGGCGATATCTTCGGAAGTTTTGGCGGTGGTTTCGGTGGATTTGGCGGCGGCGGCGGTGGCCAGCGTAGGGTGAAAGGCAGTAACCTGCGCATCAAAGTCAAGCTCACGCTTGAAGAAGTGGCGAATGGGGTCGAAAAGAAAATAAAAGTGAAACGCAGCGTGCAGGCACCCGGCGTAAAATATAAAACATGCCCTACGTGTAATGGTTCAGGACAGGTCATGCGCGTCACCAACACGATTTTGGGACGAATGCAGTCCGCGTCAACCTGCAGCGCATGTGGCGGATCGGGGCAGATTATCGAGACCCGTCCAAACAACGCCGATGCGCACGGCATGATTTCGCAGGAAGAAACCGTATCGATCAAGATCCCGGCGGGTGTCACTGACGGGATGCAACTGAAGGTGGCCAATAAAGGGAACGACGCGCCAGGCAACGGCATTCCTGGTGACCTGATTGTCGCCATTGAAGAGCTCGAGCACGAAACGCTGAAAAGGGAAGGGGAGAACCTGCACCTTGATTTGTACATCAGCATTGCCGAGGCCGCGCTCGGAATTTCAAAAGATATTGAAGCGGTTAACGGTAAAGTCAGGATCAAGCTCGAGGAAGGGATCCAATCGGGTAAAATCCTGAGGCTGAAAAATAAGGGAATCCCGAGCATCAACGGTTATGGAACGGGAGACCTTCTGGTGCACATCAACGTATGGACACCGAAGAACCTCAGTAAGGAACAACGCCAGTTTTTTGAGAAATCACTGACAGATCCGAACTTCATTCCGAACCCGGAAAAATCAGAAAAATCTTTTTTTGAAAAAGTTAAGGATATGTTTTCATGATATTTAAAAAAATATTATATTTGGACTTTACTAGGTAACTAGTAATTTCTTTTTCATAGCAATTTTTCCCATCCTTGTGCAAATAAGGGTGGGTTTTTTTTTGCGGCCGATTCCCTTTTCGTTCTGAATTGCCTACTTTTACACAAACCAATTTCTGTATGAGTAATATACTTGAAGTGACGAAGGTCGTAAAGCAATACGGCAATTACACTGCTTTGAATGAAGTGTCCATAACGGTTCCCAAAGGCAGTATTTACGGACTGTTAGGCCCCAACGGCGCCGGGAAGACTTCCCTGATCCGGATCATCAACCAAATTACGATGCCGGACAGCGGCACCGTGCTCCTTGACGGGGAACCGCTGCAACCCAAACATGTACAGCACATCGGCTATCTTCCTGAAGAGCGTGGGTTATATAAAACGATGAAGGTGGGGGAGCAGTGCCTGTATCTTGCCCAAATGAAAGGCCTTTCAAAGGCAGAGGCCAAAGCACAACTTGATTACTGGTTCGATCGCCTCGAAATCCAGGGCTGGTGGGATAAGAAAATCCAGGAATTGTCGAAAGGGATGGCGCAAAAAATCCAATTCGTCGTTTGCGTGCTGCACAAGCCCAAATTGCTGATTTTTGACGAGCCGTTTTCCGGATTTGATCCCGTAAACGCAAATATCATTAAGGACGAAATCCTCGAATTGCAGAAACAGGGTTCTACAATCATTTTCTCTACACACCGCATGGAAAGCGTCGAGGAACTTTGCGATCACATAGCGCTGATCCACCAATCCAATAAGTTGATCGAAGGAAAACTCAGCGATGTCAAGAAGCAATTCCGCACCAACAGTTTTGAGGTGGGCATCATGACATCAAATGTGGAAGGACTGATGTACGACCTGACACAAAAATTTACCGTCGGGCAGGCTGACTTCAAATCACTCAACGACGACCTTAAACTTGAAATCCGGATTGGCGATGCGCCTGCCAACGAATTGCTGCACATCCTGATGCAACGCGGGCAGGTGACTCACTTTATGGAAAAAATCCCAAGTGTAAACGATATCTTCATCCAAACTGTCAGCCAAAAATAACCAAACATGAGTACTTTATCTTTAATAATAAAAAGGGAATTTATCGCCAAAGTGCGCAACAAGTCATTTATTGTAATGACCTTTTTGAGTCCGCTCTTGGTTGTCGGTTTGATTTCGTTCGTGGCTTTCCTGGCAACGATGAAATCGGATGCGAAGTCGATAGCCGTACATGATGAGTCGGGCATGTTCGTGAAGGACTTTAAAAGTTCCGATGACTATACATTCGGAGATTTTTCAAGCGTCGACATGAAAGTACTTAAGGACAGCCTGGTCGCTGAAAGGTACGAAGGCATTATTTTCATCCCAAAAGTTCCGGACAACTCCGCGCTTCAAAACAGCATCCAATACATTTCGAACGACAGCCCCAGCATGGGTTTTATAGGCGACATCCAGGATGTCATTGCAGCAAGCCTTACGAAATCCAATTATGAAAAACTCGGACTCGACGTTACAAAAATCAAAAGCGCTGAAGCCAAAGTCAACATCAACCTCGTGAAATCTTCTGGCGAGGCCACGATTAAAGGGCTGAATGAACTTAAAATCGGGGTCGGTGCCGCGTTTGGATACCTGATCATGATGTTCATCATCATCTACGGCAACATGGTGATGCGTAGCGTAATCGAGGAAAAAACCAACCGGATCATCGAAATCATCATCTCTTCGGTAAAACCATTTACGCTGATGATGGGAAAAATTATCGGGACGTCGCTTGCCGGTGTGCTGCAATTCCTGATTTGGGCCGTGGTCGGCGGTGTGCTGATTTTTACGGTTTCCAATGTCTTCGGGATCGATACCGGCGCAATGAGTGTCGCACAGCCAGGATTTATCAGCGGGATTTTCTCCTATCTCGATGTGGTCCTCGACTTGCCGCTGGTGTCGCTGGTTGTCTTTTTTCTGCTGTATTTCATCGGGGGCTATTTCCTGTACAGCTCCATTTATGCCTCTATTGGCGCTGCCGTTGACAGTGAAACCGATTCGCAGCAGTTCCTTCTGCCGATTATTTTGCCGTTGATGCTCGGGGTTTACGTTGGCTTTTTTAGCGTATTGAATGACCCGCACGGCACTGTGGCTGTCGTATTTTCCATGATACCATTGACGTCACCGATCGTTATGCTCATGCGGATCCCGTTTGGTGTACCGTGGTGGCAACTGGCCATTTCGTTGTCTTTATTGTTTGCAACATTTCTGCTGGTCGTCTGGTTTGCGGCCAAGATCTACCGCGTGGGTATTTTGATGTATGGCAAAAAACCGACTTACAAGGAATTATTCAAATGGCTTAAATATTAATGGAACTCAAGAAAATCAACCCCAGTCTCAGGCAGGCACTCATAGAAAACGGTTTGTCAGAAGCCAATGAATTGCAGTCCGAAACGTTCTCGGCAATCAAGAGCGGCGCGGATGTCGTGGTACAATCTGCGGAAGCGACCGGAAAAACAACGACTTTGGTGATCAACGTCATTCAGAAACTCGAAAAAGCCCAGGGTGAAAGCACGCGCGCGCTCGTTTTGGTGCAGGATAAGGAAAAAGTCATTGAAATGGTGGCATTGTTCCGGACGTTCGCAAACTACACCGACTTACGCGTGTTTGGCGTACACGAAAAGGGCGATACCGATTTTGATAAAAACCAGATTTCACTTGGCCTGGATGTGCTGATCGGCACTCCCGAAAAAATCAACCACCTGTTTTCAACTGCTGGGTTCAACCTCAATACAATCAAAATTTTTGCCGTCGATGATGCGGATAAACTATTCAAGAACCGAATGGATGCCGTGGTGCAGCGCCTGTCGATGAGTATAGAAAAAACGCAGCGCCTTTTTTTTACGACTCAGATTACCGAGAAAGTCGAAGTGCTGGCCGACAAAATCATGGTGGAGCCACTGTGGTTTGAATCCGAGGAAGACGAATAATGGCGTTAATCAGGATATTTTCAGGTGGCGCGATCCTGGCGTTGCGGCTTAAGGAAATGTTAGAATCCGAGGGCGTCCGTGTTGTGATCAAAGACGACATCCAATCAGCAATATGGGGCGGTTATGGCACATCGGACCTGGCCGTGGAATTGTACATCCACGAATCAGACTACGGTTTTGTAGCGGACAGCATTGATGAATTCAACAACAGCCTCGGCCATGAGTAAGGTTATCGAAACGCCACGGTTGATCCTGCGTGAACTCACATTCTCCGATGCGCCGGGGATGTTCAGGCTCGACTCAGACCCTGAAGTGCATCGTTTTCTTGGCAACAATCCGGTGACGACAATGCAGCAGGTTGAAGATGTTATTGGGATGATTCACGAACAATACGCGCAAAACGGCATCGGACGCTGGGCCGTGACATTAAAAGAAACGGGTGCGTTTTTAGGATGGTCCGGACTGAAGCTTGAAAGCGATAAAAATGGGTACGATCGGTTTTATGACCTCGGTTACCGCCTTATTCCTGAATACTGGGGAAAGGGATACGCCACGGAAAGTGCAGAGGCGTTTGTTGCATTTGGTTTCCGGGAACTGCAGCTGGAAAAAATTTGCGGGTACACCGCACAGGGTAATCTAAGTTCTGCCAAAGTGTTACAGAAAGCCGGTTTGTGTTTTACGAACACTTTTGCATGCGATGGTGAAACCTGTAATTGGTATGAACTTGATCGCAATGTATGGGCAACCGGATGATGCTAGTTCTTTTTTAGGGCTTTTGCGGCGGCTCTTTCCAGATTTTCCTTAACACGAAAAGTCACGATCTTCCGGATCAGCTCTATGGGAACGGGTTGATCAAGAGGGAATTGTATCGAACCTTTGGCCGTCTTGTAGTCTGACAGTTCCTCTTTAAAATGTGCCACTCCCGATGCTCCGGGATAAAACCCGATGTGGTTTTTATATCCGGAAAAGTATACCAACGGACCATGTAATTTATAAGCGGGCATCATGTAGCCGATGTATTCCTGCGCTTCAGGTGCCGCACGAAGAATGGTTTCGCGCACGGCTTGAAGCCTGTTGCGTGTGGCTTCGGGAAATCCATCAATAAACTGGCTGACTGCGTCCGAATTGCTTTCCATAATTCACTAAAATACTTTCTCAAAACAGACACTGTTTTCAATGCCTTCATACTGCCCGAAATTCGGGATCACCCGATAACCGTTTTTTCGGTACAATGCAATAGCCTCGGGCTGCTTGATGCCGGTTTCCAGAATGCAGCCCCGATACCCGCTTTGCAGGATCCAGGCTTCGAGCACCGCGAGAATCCCGGAGGCAATCCCTTCGCCGCGACGGTTCTCAGGCACAAACATCCGTTTCACTTCGGCCAACTCCGGCGTATATTCCTTAAAGGCACCGCACCCGACGGCAACGTCATTGTCATAAGCGACAACCACGTTTTTCAACGTTGCAATTTTGTTGAATTGGTCGTAAAACGCATGGTCTTCACCGTCACGTATGGCGAGGTCGGCATCCAGCAAACGCACCAATGCAATAAAATCCGGATTTTCAGAATCGGTTTTTACATAATGAATCATAGCACTGATTTTTTTTTACGAATATAAATAATGCGCTGCTAAATGCAAACAACAAAAGCGCGGGATTACCGCGCTGCATTCATTTGAGGATTTAATTTAAACCTTTACAGAACTCCAGTTTTCACCGCTTTGGATCCTGCGGATCTGCATTTCGCTGACGCCAAACTGCTTTGCAATCATTTTCAGTCGCGTTTTCCGATTCGGATCCTGCAACAGTTTTTTAATGTAGATCACTTTGGTTACGCTGAGTTTCTTGCCGTCTGCCTTGATGTTGTACTCGATGAGTTTCTTTTTGGCCTTGATTACGTGTGGACTGGCCTTGTGGTGCGCCAGCTTTTCTTCGTAAGTGGCCCAGAGCAGGTTTTTGTAGTGGTCATTTGCACGGTCATGGTCTTTGTGCAGGATGAATTTGTGCTCGGGGGACGGCGGTGTGAGAAACAATTCTGCGACCAGCCTGTACAGCAGGATATTCTTATTGACAACTTTGCCATCGATACGCACCTTGCATTGTATCGTTTTGTAACCATCTGATCTTCCGCCTTTAAGCAGGGTTCCATTTTTTGGATTGTCGGTAAAACTGACAAGCCGGCCATGGTTTGACACTGCGTAACGGAATTTCAGATTAAAGGGAATCGTGACTTCCCTGAATTCTTCATCCGGAAATAATCTGAACATTTTTTAGGGGGGGATTTGTTATGATGTAAATTTAGCCAAACATGCTGTTCCTGCAAGGTTATCGGCGATTATTAACAAATCTTTAAGAAATGATCATCATGCTGGATGCCAGCCTGTTCAAGGGTAATTTGCAGCCATTATGGTAAGCTGTTTATGACTTTCACATCACGGTTCCGCTTCAATATCGCGGAGGTAATCTTCATACTCGTAAAAAAACCGCTCGAAGGCGTCCATGTATTGATAAAAGAAATCAAAGATGGCATCCCAATGGGTGCGGTTGCTCATGCTGAGTCCTTGTTTTTCAATCCATACGCGGCTTACGGTTTTGCCAGTATCCTGCGTGAAATTTTTTTCGTATACCAATTCGGGGATGAATTCCTCTTCGAGTATATTTTTCAGTGATTCCAGTTTTTCGAAATATTGTATGCGTTTGTGCTCGCTTCGGGGTTCGATCTCCAGCAAAACCTGGGCTTTTTTATTATCGGCATAAAACTTAAACGACAGATCCTTGATTTTTGTGTCGTAAAGCAACCATTTACGCGGGTATCTTTCGGCAAATGCAATCCAGAATTCGCGTTTGAGCCGTTGTGTTTCTTCTTTGCTGTACATGTAAGGATTCGGGTTATGTTTCCTGATTTCATCGCATGGTTCGTATATTTACAAACCTGAAATCATTGTATGGAATTCGATTATTTTCTTGAACTGCTTCCAAAAATAGGAAAAGTTATGCTACCGGGCGAACCTGCGCATGCTAAAATGTCGCCGCCTGAGCGCAGGGCGGCCATGGAAACGCTTGACTGGAACACTATAAATCCGAGGCAGGCTGCCGTATTGGTACTGTTTTACCCTAAAGGCTCCAGGACGCATCTTGTGCTGATTTTGCGCAACTCTTACAAAGGGGTGCATTCCTCGCAGATTGCTTTCCCCGGAGGCAAAGTCGAATCTTATGACTGTTCGAAGCAAGCCACGGCTTTGCGTGAGACCAGCGAAGAAGTCGGTGTAGGGCCTGACTTTTTAGAAATCGTGCGTCCCCTGTCTGAAGTCTATATCCCGCCCAGTAACTTCCTTGTCGCGCCCTTTTTGGCGGTCAGCCGCACCACACCCTCCTTTGTGCCTGATCCGCGCGAGGTGGCCGGTATCATCGAATTGCCGCTGGAAGCTTTATTTGACGATGGTAACGTTAAAGTAAAATCCATACACACCTCGTACGCCAACAACGTAGACGTTCCCGTATTCGATTTTGACGGACAAATCGTCTGGGGCGCCACTGCCATGATGCTCGGCGAACTTAAAGAAGTGCTAAACAACGCGGTCAACGGTTAAGTTTTTGTATGTTTGCACTTCATTTTTTGCAAGTATTCTATGGGGTTGTTTAAACGAAATCCTTTTGGGCATATTCTTTTCCTGAAGAAATGGCTCATACGCATCCTGGGCGCACTGACGCACCGGCGTTATCGGGGTTTCAATGAACTGCAGATCGACGGTTCTGAAATCCTGAAGACTTTGCCGGACACCAATGTGCTTTTTATCTCAAACCATCAAACCTATTTTGCCGACGTCGTGGCCATGTTCCATGTGTTTAACGCCAGCCTGAGCGGTAGGGAGGACAATATCAAGAACATCGGATACCTATGGAATCCAAAGCTGAACTTATATTATGTTGCGGCAAAAGAAACGATGACGTCAGGCTTACTTCCGAAAATCCTCGCTTATGCAGGAGCCATTACAGTCGAGCGGACCTGGCGCGCCAAAGGTAAGGACGTACAACGCGAGGTCAACCCGAACGATACCGAAAACATCCGGATTGCGCTCAACGACGGTTGGGTAATTACTTTTCCGCAGGGCACGACAAAGTCATTTAAACCCGTCAGGAAAGGTACGGCGCATATCATCAGGGATCACAAACCGATTGTCGTTCCGATTGTGATTGATGGCTTTCGGCGCTCTTTTGACAAAAAGGGACTGCGCATGAAGAAAAAAGGCATTCTGCAGACGTTCCAGATCAAGGAACCGCTTAGCATCGATTATGAAAATGACAGCATCGAGCAAATCGTGGAAAAAGTGGAGTTTGCCATCGAGCAGCATCCGTCATTCCTCAAAGTGATCCCGCAGGAAGAGCTGGAGTTCCAGGAGGAATTAAACAAGCAGCGTAAGTTCTAAAGTCAGGAGGATCCGTGTTCCTGATAGCTGGCTTGCTACAGCACAGGCTTAACCGTATATCCGTTCTTGCGCAAAAGCGAAATCACACCATTCTCACCGCCGAGATGCGCCGCGCCTACACCGAAGAAAGTCGGTTTTTCAGCGGCGATCCTGATGATGCGCGGAATCCAGTTGGCGTTTCTGTTTGTAAGGAGTTCAGTATCAAACTTAGCCGTCATTTCGTTTTTTGAGGTTTTGGAGAAGTCGAGCATGCCGTTCAGGTCCTGTTTTTGATAGAGTTCGTATAAGGCTGCGAATTCCTTCTTGTCATTGACCATGTCATCTTTGGCCGTTTTGACGAGTTCGTTCATTTGTGCTTCGTACGGAATCGCGTCGAAAACCGACAGCTGTTCTTCCACTGTCTCGAGTCCGAGAATTTCTTTGTTACTGGCGGTGGCGACTTTTATCAGTTCCTGTTCAATCGATTGCATTGGGCAATCCAGCAGTTTGGTAATCATCAGCGAACTCACAAAAAAAGGCTTGAATGTGTTTACAGCTTTCAGCGACATGCCCATGTTTTTCTTCATGAAGGCATCAACAACGGCGTAATCCTCTGGCGTAACAAGGTCCGACATTTTTTTTCCGCCGGCCATGTTCAGTCCCTTCATCATTTTCACCTGCATGGAAGGATCGTCCATATCGAGTTCGAGGTAAAGCTGCTGGGTGTTGTCCAATCCCTCGGTGACCCTTGGGCTTAAGGTGGCATCGCAGGTCGCGTGCATTGTACCAAACAGGTAAGAAGTTTTAAGGCCTTTGCCGCTGATTTCCCACAGCAGCGATTTTTCGGTAGGGGCCTGCGCCTGGGTTGGGACGAATGCCAGCAGGCAGATCAGTTTGAATATATGTCGCATCATTGTTCGGTTTTCTTTAATTCGTTATAATTCTTATACAGTTTTTTGAGCAGTATGCCGTAAAGCAATCGGTAAAACAGCCAGACGGCGACAATGCCGATGGCCAGGATCACGATGCCCAGGCCGACCAACAGCAGCGCTGCCGAGACGCCTTTACCCTCCGTACTTTGCCGTAAAGTCTGGAGTTTTTCATCGTGGTAATATTCCATAATCAGTGTCAGCACGATGTCGAGTGCCACGATGCCGAGGTTATACCAGATGTAATATTTCACCGTTTTCCGTGTCGCCAGGATGTTTTTCATCAACTGGTGTGTCGAGTCGGTGGTGGAAATGGTTTTGTAATTCTTGTAGAAAAAGTAAATAAAGAACAGCAGCACGCCATAATTGACGATGTTGGAAATGAACATAAACGTTTCCAGGCCGTAGTTTTCGACTTTGGCATTGTATTTGTCGTCGGTCAGCAGCATCGAGATGGCAATCCAGAACAGGAATTCCAACACGCTGATGATCAAAATCCGCTTCACTATCGAAGATGATTTCCGGTGGATCATCGTATTGATCTGCTCCTCCGAAATCTGCTTGAACGGCTGGCCTTCCTTTTGCCAGTCCTTTTTTAATAGATCCAACTCTTTCATATAATTACCTTACGGATTTAGTATTTTTTTCAGTTTCCCTTTGATCCTGTTCATTTTTACACGTGCGTTTACTTCGCTGATTCCCAGCGTCTCAGATATTTCCTGATAATCCTTATCTTCAAGATACATAAAAATAAGCGCTTTCTCGATATCGTTCAGTTGGTACACGGCCTGATACAACAGTTTGAGCTGCTCTTCCTCCTCATAATTGTATTCTTCCTGTTTGATAAAATGCTTTGTATTGTCGTATTCCACGGTCGACAGCGAACGCGTGCTTTTGCGGTATAAGGTGATGGCGGTGTTTAATGCCACGCGGTAGGCCCAAGTCGAGAACTTGCTTTCGCCGCGAAATTTCGGATAGGCTTTCCAAAGCTGGATCGTAATTTCCTGAAACAAGTCCTTGTGCGCGTCTTCGCCCGAAGTATACAGCCTACAAATCTTGTGGATGATATTCTGGTTGGTCTGCAGTTGCTGCACAAAAGATTTCTCTAAACTTTCAGTCATATCGGCGTTAGTAGTGTAATCACGGTTTTGTTACACATAGTGAACCGGATTGGCGTAAAAATACAAATGTGATTTGGTTTTCCGAACTAAAGCGTGCGGTTTTTGTAGTAATTTACCATCAGTTCCACAAACCGGCTATAGCCTTCCATGCCGTCTTTTTGCTGGTTCATTTTGAGGAAACGGTCATAGAAGATTTTAAATCCGGTTTCGATGAAGGTTTCATATTGTTCCCAGAATGCCCGGCTTTCCTTGTAATTTTCAAGGATGCCCTTGTTGATCAAAGGCATAAATTGCTTACTATTGCCTTCCTTTGTGCGTTCAAAAGTATTCAGGCAATAGCGCAGCGCAAATGAATAAGCGGCATATTGAAAATATAAATCGGCATTGCTTTTGGCGGAAAGAAATCCGATGAAATTGGCCTCACTTTCCGAAGCATAACCCAGCTGGTGCGCCATTTCGTGGCAGACAGTGACAGGAAACGAATACAACGGCATCTTGTCGTTCACCTGTGCCTCACCCGTAAACGGATTTAAATACCCTGAGAAGCCCATATAGGTGAGTGGCAGGCTGTAAATGGATCCTTTGATACTGGAATGTGTGTAATTGAATTGCGGATATTGTGCCGAAAGATGGCCATATCCATTTAATGCCTTGCCGTAAATGGTTTCGCGCGACTGTGGGAAAACGACTTTTGCGTTTTGGTTTTTGGTGATTTTAAGTTGGACGGCATTGGTTTTCTCGATTAGTTTTAATGTAAATTCACGCAGTTCGGTTTGCGTATAATCTTTGCGGATGCCTAAAGTCTCGTTTAACGGGACCCTGTAATAATTGAATGCCCAAAGCAAGTGGAAAGCGAAATATGCCACAGAAATAAAACTTGCGATATGAAGTAAATTCGCTTTCCAATGAATTTTCCAGGTTTTTCTTTTCAGAAAAATCCACCGGAATATGAAAACGAATACCACCGAATACAAAACGTCGCCAAAGGAAAAAGGGATCCACCCGAACAAAATCCGCATTCCTTTCGAAATCGGCAGGTACAAACCGTTGCTGTAAAGGCGTTCCACAGTGTCAGGAATATAACCTAAAAAATTAATTAGGATGATTTGTACGATTAACAGCGCAGGGAGTAGGTATTTCTTTTTCAAGCGTTCAAAATTTTTGCGTTTTAAGTCTCTTATATTTCAGAACAAATACCCCGGAAACCATCCCGAAAGGCATCACCGACAAAATGATTTTCCAGTTACCGCTAAAAATTCCCGTAATCAACACCATCAGTGCCAGCAGCCCCAACAGCAGCATCCCACAAAGCACAGTCCGTCGATCGGGCTTCCAAAGCGAAAACAACAACAGCAATTGCCCAATCGCCGGGCCAAGTATCAGCGGATGTACCAGTGAAGCTTTGTCGTTCTTAAATAACAGGTCATATTGCGCCTGGAATAGGAACGCACTCTTATCTGCCCATTCGAGGTAACATAGAAAAAAAGTCACGAATAATAATAGGCTGTACATGCGGAGGTTGTTTTTCATCACATCATTAACTCCTCAATATCTTCTCCATTGGCCGCCCTTTTGCCAACTCGTCGACCAGTTTGTCCAGATATCGCACCTGCTTCATCAACGGATCTTCAATCTCTTCAATACGGTAACCGCAAATCACGCCTGTAATTTTCGAAACATTCGGATGGAGCTGGGGCGCCTGTGCAAAAAACTCCTCGAAATTCACCCGATCGTCAATCTGCTGTTGCAATGCCTCCGGGCTGTAGCCTGTTAACCAACAGATGACAGTATCTACCTCCTCTTTGGTTCGCCCTTTTTTCTCTGCTTTGGTAATATAATGCGGGTAAACGCCGGCGAACGACATTTTATACACTCTCTGATTTTCCATAATTAAAGTGCTTTTGAGCTCATAAGACGAATTTATGGAAATAATTTCGGTTATGGTCTACCTAAATTTTGCTTCCAACTTGTATCCTCCCGCAAAACATTTAACTTTGAGGCATGTTACCATAGTGACCCATTTTTATAATCAAAAATATGAGCAACGAAATAAGAAACCTTGAACCAAAAGCCCTTTGGAATAAATTCGCCGACTTAAATGCAGTACCCCGTCCTTCAAAAAAAGAAGAACGCGTGATCCAATTCATGAAAGACTTCGGCAACAGTCTTGGCCTTGAAACTTTTGAAGATGAAATCCGCAATGTAATCATTCGAAAGCCTGCTACCAAAGGCATGGAGGACCGCAAGATGATTGTGATGCAGGGACACCTCGATATGGTGCACCAAAAGAACAATGACACCGTTTTTGATTTCGACACCCAGGGCATCGACATGTATGTTGATGGTGATTGGGTTCGCGCGCGTGGCACGACGCTCGGTGCAGATAACGGACTGGGTGTAGCAACAATTATGGCAATCCTCGAGAGCACTGACATCGCACATCCCGCAATTGAGGCTTTATTTACAATTGATGAAGAAACCGGAATGACAGGCGCCCTGAATCTTAAAGGCGGCATATTAAAAGGGGAAATATTGCTAAACCTCGATACCGAAGAAGATGACGAGATCGATATCGGATGTGCCGGTGGCGTGGATGTTACTGCAACTGCAGTGTATGATGAGGAAGAAACCCCTGAAGGTTCCATGGGGTATACGATTACAGTGAAGGGCCTCAATGGCGGCCACTCGGGGATGGATATCCACAAAGGCCTGGGCAACGCCAACAAGATCATGAACCGTTTGCTTTTCGGCGGTTTCGAAAACTTTGGTTTGCAGCTTTCCGAATTGAACGGGGGCAGCCTCCGAAACGCGATTCCGCGTGAAAGCGTGGCTAAAATAATCATTGCCGGAATGTATGACGAAGCCTTTGTGTTCGACATGCAGGAAGTTATCGGTGATATTAAAAAAGAGTTTAAGACCACCGAGCCGAAGTTGGAAATCCTTATAGAAAAATCGGATTTGCCTGCAAAAGTGATGCAGGTGCCCGCTCAGGAAGGATTTCTGCGTGCCGTTTATGCTGCGCACAATGGCGTGTACCGCATGAGCGCCGATATGGAAGACCTGGTGGAAACCTCAAATAATATTGCGAAGATTACGGTCAAAAACGGTGAGCTTTCAATTCAGTGTTTAACGCGTTCTTCGGTGGAAAGTTCAAAATTTGATTTAGCCAATGCATTGCGCTCTGCATTCGAACTGTGTGGTTGCGAAGTAACCTTCGGCGGCTCTTATCCGGGCTGGACACCAAATGTGAATTCAGAAATACTGGAAGTTTTGGTCAATATCTACGAGAAGCAAAACGGCGAAAAGCCAAAAGTAGTCGCCTGCCACGCCGGACTCGAATGTGGTATCCTCGGTACAAATTACCCGGGAATGGATATGATTTCTTTTGGGCCAACCATTCACGGTGCACATTCCCCGGATGAAAGGGCAAGCATAAAATCTGCTCAGAAATATTGGAAATTCGTATTGGAAATCCTCGGAAATATCCCACATAAGAATTGAGTTGAATCGATAGTAATCTAACAACCATATACAAAAAATCCCTGCCGGCTGGTGGGGATTTTTTTGCGTTATTTTTTCTTCATGGCAAAATGTTCGGTCTTCGGTTGTCCTTTCGAAACGCCTGAAACGTCTGCAATCAGGCTGTCCTGTACGTGCCTGTAGACTATTTTATTCGGGAAATCATGTGTTGGGTTTTCGAACACCATTTGGTCTTTTGTGGACGAAGTCATTTTAAACTCGACTTTCCGGCTGTTGTTCTGTCCGTACACCTTTGCAAAATACGAAAGCGAGTCGCCATGTTGCTCCAGCCACAGGTCTTCGGAAAAAACAGTGTCTGTTCCGGTCACGAACATGCCGCTTCCTATAATCATGCTGTCGTTGAACGTCGACCATTCTTCCACGAGTTTGCCTGCGCGGGAGTCATTTTCCCATCGTCCTATAAGCCATTTGGCATTTTCAATCCTGTCGTAGCGGCGTTCGTTTTTACACGACGAAATCACGGCGCATAGTGCGATAGCCGCAAAGGTTTTACGTATCATGTTGTCCGGTTTAAAGCCGCAATATAAGCATTATACTTTTTGGTACGTGTACACCGTAAAAGGATACAACGATTTGGCGGTTAGTTTTGAAACAAAACAGACCAGCAGCGCCGGTACCAGCAGTGTGTAGTCGCCCGTCAGGCCACAGGTCAGGAAAACCGCAGTAAATGGAGCGTGTATGCTCGCGCTGAGCATGGCCCCCATACCGAGGATCATAAAATTCAACGGAATCACCTGTGCACTGAAAAAGGTATTGTGGAGCAGCGCAACTAATAATCCGAGGAATGCCCCGATAAACATACCCGGTGCAAAAACGCCGCCATCGCCGCCGGAGGCCAGCGTGGCCGAAGTCGCGATCGGTTTAAGCAATACAATAGCGACGCAGGTAAGAAACAGGCCCGGCGTGAGGATAAGGGTCTGCGCCTGCTGCATACTTTCAGCGACGGCATGGTACCCCTCACCATACAATTGCGGCAGAAGGAGCATTAAAACGCCCAACGTAAAGGAAGTGAGGACGATTCTGTGACGATCAGATGACAGTCGGGAATACCTTTCTTTGAAAAACAGCACGCAGCGCGTGAGGTATACCGAATGGCAACCCGCAATGACGCCCAGGAGTACGAACCACGGCAACGCATGGTAGTGCCACCCGTGCAGCCGGATGGTGAAAAGCGGCGCAAAATCTGCCAGGTTGATGAGCGCTGTGGATACGGCAAGCGCTACCAAAACTGCCGACAATCTGAGCCAGTTCCATTTTCGGGAAATCACTTCGTAACAAAAAAAGAATCCCGCAATGGGGTTGCCGAATAAGGCGGTAATCCCGGCTGCCACCCCGCAGTTGATCAGGGTACTTTTGTATTTGCGGAACCGGCTGAATTTTTTGCGGGCAGTAGAACCAATGGTTGCAGCTGCTACGACGGTGGAGACTTCAATGCCTGTCGATCCCCCGGAAACCACGGTCAGGAAGCCGTTGATTGCGTGCGACGGAATTTTGTACGCGGGAAGCCATTCGCGCTTGTGGCTGACCGTTTCAAACACCTCGGCAATGCCTTTGTTTGGCTTATTTTTGAAAACCTTTTTCCGAAGCCAGTGGATTGCTGAAAGTCCGGCGAAAGGGAATATGAAAAACACTATCGGCCAGGTTTTGACTTTTCCGAAAAGTAAGGTTTCATAGGCTGCAGTCATTTCCTTAAGTGTCAGCGCCAAAATCGTAGACAGCAAACCGATCGCCGCAGCGGCCGCGAGCAACGACAGGATAAACAGGGATTTGGATTGGTGCTTCATCAGTTGACGGTATATTGCAAAAGTACATGTTCCCGCCCTAACACACCGACTGTTGATGCACTTTAACCTTAATAAAAAAAGGCATCCGTGAGGACGCCCTTTGATAGAATCAATGATTCAGGTGATATTAAAGTGCTAATTTAATAATTGTGTTCTTTTTTGTAATCGTCGATGTCCTTGTTGATGTCTTCGACGCTCTTGGCTACGCGCGATTTGAAAGCATCCCAACGTTCCTTGCCCTTATCGGCCCAACTGTCAAGATCCTGCTGCAGTTCCTCGTTCCTGGCTTCGAGTTTGTCAATCTGCTTCTGGAACTTAGCCTGGTTTGTGGCAGATTCCGTCTTCAGCTTCACCTTAAACTCGGCAATACGCGTTTTATTGTCAGCGATCAGCTTATTGGTTTCTGCCTTTAAGCGCGCATAATCGGAAACTGAATCCGTCTGGGCGGCATCAGCCTTTTCAGTTGCGGCCTGTTGGTCCTGCCTGGCTTCGATAACATCCTCTTTGGCATCATCGATGTCTTTTGGTTCATTTTTACAGGAAGCCAGCAACATCACCGAAAAAATCGAGGCCGCGGCGAAATAAATGTGCTTTTTCATTGTACTGTTTTTTTGAATTACGTCCCAAAGTTGTCAAAAGTACAACAAAAATTGTTTATGTGAATTTTTTATAATGTTGTAAAATTTATTTCTCGTAGAATTCAATCGGAAGGTTGTCCGGATCGGAAATGAAACTAAATTTCTTACCCGTAAGGTCATCGATACGAATGGGTTCTGATGCCATTCCGATTGAGGAAAAATATTTTATCGTCTCCAGCACGCTGTCAACCTCGAACGCCAGATGACGCAGTCCTGTAGCTTCGGGCCGCGTAATCCGCAGAGGCGGGGAGGGAAACGAGAAAAGTTCGATACAATAATAACCGTTCATAGACAGGTCGAGTTTATACGAATCGCGTTCGGCACGGTAAGTCTCCCTGGTCATTGCAAGCCCGAGCACTTTGGTGTAAAAGTATTTCGACACCTCATAGTCTGAGCATATGATGGCGATGTGGTGGATGCGGTTGAGTTTAAGCATATTTCACAGGCATAAAAAAAACCTGGCAGGCAGGTTTTAAGTTTATTTTTCTTTAGCGCAAAGTCCGACAATTTCATGGAAAGTATCATGAATGCTGTTAAGCAAAGTCGTAATCTCGGCATCTGAAATGCCCTGTTTGATTTTTTTATGCAATTCGCGGCTTTTAATCTGCAGCAATTCAGTAGCGATAACAATTTCCCTTGTCTTGAACGCGTCCGGCTTTTCGCCTGTGTTCAGCGCTTCAGCTTTCTGTGCAAGTTCGAGCGAACGGGACTTAATGGGTTCGAGATTGCCTTTCTCTGCGGGATGATACGTTTGCGAAAGGATGTCATGGAATTCATTCATGGCCGGCCATCGGTCGAAAGCGGTCTGCGCCAATCCTGCGTTGGCGATGCATATAACCAAAAGTAAAAATAGTTTTTTCATGGTACCTGGATATTAATGTTGTCCAAATATACGAAGTTGATTTGTAAATGAACAGATTCGTTCAAATCCGCAGTTGCATTTCAGATAAGAAAAGTACTGTCAAGCGGATGGCGATACAATTCCGAGGCGCCTGCTTACGAAACGAGATGCAATTGATTGTAAAATCCGAAACGATCGAGGCCCTTCGATAAAAAACCAAAAAATCCGCCTAACTGACCTTGCGCTGCCTGTGTTAATATTTTCTTAAACACAATCCGTTGATTATTAAAAAATAAAGCTATTTTTGGAAGCTTTTGCATACAAAAATGCGCCAAAACAAGACTATAAATTTCTTATTTATGAGGACAAAAATTACGTTACTTACCTTTATTGCATTACTTCTTTTCTCAAATGGATACAGCCAGTGCTGGCAAAGTGTCGCGGCCGGCTATGAGAGCAGTGCAGCCATAAAGACTGATGGCACACTGTGGACGTGGGGCTGGAACGCTTTCGGGCAACTGGGCCTTGGAAATACCACCAATGTAACCACGCCGGCGAAAGTGGGGACTGCCACCTGGAAGGTGGTAAGCGTGGGTTCTGAAAGCACGAATTCGGCCTACACCATGGCCATCCAGACCAACGGAACCCTTTGGGGCTGGGGAGGAAACGGCAATGGCGAGCTGGGTATCGGAAATACGGTCCAACAGAACAGCCCGGTCCAGGTAGGTACGGCCACAAACTGGAAATACGTCTATGCGGGTCTCAATCACACCATCGCGATCAAGACAGACGGAACAATGTGGGCCTGGGGTAGGAATACTTATGGCCAGCTTGGCGACGGTACGACCACAAACCGCCTGAGTCCGGTTCAGGTAGGAACTGATACGAACTGGAAGATGGCCACGTCAGGAGGCAGCAATACATTTGCACTGAAGACCGACGGGACGCTCTGGGCATGTGGGGACAATGCGGGTTATTACGGAAACGGAACCACAGTAAATTCCAACGTGCCTATCCAGATAAGTGCCGCAACAGACTGGCAGAGTATTTCGCGCACCATGGGAAGTATACTGGCTATAAAGACTGACGGGACATTATGGGCCTGGGGAGACAATAACTTCGGCGAATTGGGCATAGGCAGTGCGGCGCCGGTAAGCTACACTCCCGTCCAAGTGGGCTCATCCACATGGAAATCCGCCTACGCAGCCTGGGGTTCCAGTTTCGGAATCAAGACAGACGGCACATTATGGGCGTGGGGTGACAATGCAAAAGGGCAGCTTGGTGACAATACCGTGGTGAACAAGTCATCTCCGGTGCAAATCGGAACTGCCAATGACTGGGCCTCGGTAGGTACCGGCCTTTCGTATACATTCGGCATCAAGACCGATGGCTCCATGTCAGGTTGGGGTGCCAATCAGATTTACCAGCTTGGTTTAGGCAACACAACAGAATACCACGTTCCCACGGCCATCAATTGTTACTCCGGCTGTACGACCGCTGTCGAGGGTTTATACCCAACGACTACATTTACGCCGGCCTGCAGCGGAAGCCAGGAAACCATTACCGTCGACGCCTGGGCAGGGGAGTATAGCAACGTCAACGTACTGGCCAATAGGTCATACACATTCCGGAGTTCTGTAAGCACTGATTTTATTACCATCACCAATGCCGCGGCCACCGTGATTTATGTAAGCGGCACCACACCTGTTTCCTGGGTTTCAAACAATGCGGAGGTCATCCGTTATTTCCTGAATACCAATGCATCCTGTGGATCACAGCAGACCAGCAGGGTAAGGTATGTCACCTGTGCCGACCTGAGCTGCAATACGCCGGGCGGACTCACGGCAGGCAGCATCACGGGAACGTCGGCCACGATTTCCTGGACTGCCGCATCGCCGGCACCCGCGTCAGGATATGAATATTATTATTCCGATATCAATACTGCGCCTACTACGACAGCATCCGGCAGTGTGTCCGCAGGCGTTTTGTCAAAATCCCTAACGGGATTAACGGCTGGCGTGCGCTACTATTACTGGGTTCGCTCCAAATGTTCCGCAACCATCTCAGGGAACTGGGTTGCAGGAGGCAGTTTTGTTGCTCAGGATAACGCGCCCTGCCTCAACGGGACACAATATCCAAGCACCAACTTTACACCCGCTTGCACCGGAAGCCAGGAAACCATCGTAACGAATGCGTGGGCAGGCGAGTATACCGTGGTGAATGTCGTGCCAAATAAAAAATACACTTTCAGGAGTTCTGTTGGCACAGATTACATTTCTGTGGTCAGCTCAGACGGGCTGACGGTTTATGCAACGGGAGTCACCCCGGTGACCTGGTCGTCTAACGCCGTATCGGGCACAATCAAATATTATTTCCACCTGAGTTCGGGATGTGGGACACAACAAACCAGCCGCACCAGATACATCACCTGCGAAGACGCCTGCGGGCAGCCTTCTAACGTTACTGTAAGCAATGTAAGTGCCACGTCGGCATCCGTGTCATGGACCGCGCCGGCAGTGGCCCCGGGAGCCGACTACCAATATTATCTGTCTACCGTAGCAACAGCACCAACGCCGGCAACCGCTGCTACGGCGGGTACGGGTAGCATCACCACGAGCTTGTCTTTGAGTGACCTCACACCTTCTACCACGTATTACTTCTGGTTGCGCTCAAGGTGCAGCGGCAATAATACAAGTGATTGGACAAGCGGCGGCGCATTCACCACACCGGCTTGCGAATTGCCTTCGAATATCACCATTTCCAATATAACAGCAGGTTCAGCTACGCTGTCATGGACACCGCCATCATCATTACCGGCGTTCGGTTATCAATATTATTACAGCATGTCCAACACGGCGCCGTCCGCTTCTGATGCACCGTCGGGCAGCGTCAGTCCGAGCGTTTCATCGGTATCGATCAACCTGCTGCCATCCAGCACCTATTTTGTCTGGATGCGCTCGCGATGCGGCTTATCCGCGTACAGCAATTGGGTATTGGTGGGAAGCGCGGTGACCTTTAGCTGTGAGTCCGTTACAAATGTATCAATCAGGTCAGTGTACGAAGGATTCCTGGTAGTCGAGTTTGACCGGCCGGCAGAAGCGCCAACAGGGTACGATTACTATGTCAGTACTTCCGCTACAGAGCCCACGGCGACGACGCAGGAAACAGGTGCTTTTTACGTCAGTACAGTCGATGAAGGTTACGTTTTCAACCTGATGTCCTCTACAACTTACTATGTCTGGATGCGATCAAATTGCGGCAGTATCTCCAGAGGTCCGTGGATTTCGGCCGGATCAGCCACAACACTGGCATGTGTGCCCCCGACGAGCGTGAGCATTGGCAATGTGTATTCGACCACTGCTGAATTCAATACTACCGGATATAACTCTTTACAATATTATTACAATACCACAGGGGTTGCACCAACAGCGTCGACTGCCAGTATGGGCTATGCGTTTTCAAATCCGGGAACGTTGCAGGGGCTGTCACCTTCAACGACCTATTACCTGTGGGTGCGCTCCTATTGCGATACTTTCGCTTATAGCGACTGGGTCGCAGCTTCACCTTTCACAACTGACCAGGGCCGCGAGATCATCGGTAGTTTTGTGAATAATACGACAGGAAGCACCACGTCGTTTAATCAATCTGATTCGGTCACGTTCACCTTTAGTCTGGTCACTCCGGGTTACTGGACCGGTGCCGGTAATTTATACCTTTGGGCCCAGTCATATAACGAGGCCCAGGCCAATATGCAGCCTTCGCCAAATAACGGCACGTTTAATGCGCCGCTGCCGGCGAGCGCCCTGACCGCCAACCCTAATGGAACGTATTCCGTAACATTAAATCCCGTAAGCAGTTATTTTGCGAACCAGGTCAATCTGGGACGTTTGGAATTTACAATTAAGAATGCGAGCGGTTCAAAATATAGTTTACCTGCGTATGCCGTTGTTGTTGATCCGATTCCTGCGCCGGCTGCTTCAGATCAGGTGTTCTGCAGCCAGGTATCCGTTGCCAGCCTCGTGGCTACCGGATCTAATATTAAGTGGTACACGGCTTCATCAGGAGGTACTGCCTTAGCGTCAGACAGCTTGCTGACGACGGGAGCTTAT